>CAVQPC010000049.1:0-47495 GCA_963714585.1 uncultured Methylomirabilota bacterium | reverse complement strand
GGCTCAGCCTTTCCGGGCGGCATGGGTTCGGGGTTCATAGACTGCAACGCACAGCTGCCTAATACCGAGTTGCGTTCCAAGAGCTACTTTTGTGAGCCGCAGGCTTTGCCACCAACCTTGAGCCCCATACCCTGGTGGATGACGCCTTTTTGCGCCGACTGCGCTCCAAGGTCAAGGTGGATTATGTGAACTGGCCCCAGTTTGTGGAGATCTTCCGCCTCTGCTGCGATCAATACCATCTGGAGTTTGACCCGGCGGCGGCGGAGTATCTCCTGAGCCGGTACTATGACGACGGCAAACGCCCGCTGACTGCCTGCCATCCCCGGGACCTCCTGGAGCAGGTCCTGGATTATTGCCGGTTCTACCAACTGGCTCCCCGCCTCACCGCTGAAAACCTGGACCGGGCCTGCAACAGCTATTTTGTCGCCTGAGGCCCGGGATTGCCTGCCGGCCGCAGTTATCTAGTTATGCAAGACTTAGAGCATGATTCATAAACTAAAAAAAACTCCAAGGCAACGGGTGGTCTTATAAGGTTATTTATTTGACGGGTCTTTAAAAGCGGGAAAAGGCGATGCTGTCTTTTTCAAACTCGACGATGACTTCTTCGGTCAGAGACGGACGAATTTTTGGCATAATATCGAAAATAGTGTCCGTAGTTACCCGATAATCGTGCTTAGTAACAAATTCTTGTTCAAAGGCGAACTGAGCAACCTGCTGGAAGAGATATTCCATATCAGCCGGCGTAAATCGTGATGTCATCTTTATGATACGATCAAGGTCTACTTCCCCTGTATTGAGTTTGGAAAGATAGTATTGCAGAATAGTTGATCTCTCATCTTCGTTCAAACCACCCACCGGAATAATACAATCAAATCTCCCCGGACGAAGCAGGGCGGCATCGAGTTGTCTGATATAATTGGTAGCGCAAATAAAGAGTATCTTGTTCCCTTGGCTCTTGAGCAAAGGGACCTGTTTGAGAAATTCGTTGGTAATGGACTTGTCAACCCGGTTGGCTTCATCTCGACTGCCGGCAATCTCTTCAAACTCATCGATAAAAATGACCGCTTCTTCCAGGTTGCGTGACTTTTCCATGATCAGGCGCAGATTAGCTCCTATCTTTTCGGTACCGTCAACCATGAGCATGCTGGGAGCAATCTCGATGAACCACCAGGACAAGGCCCCAGCTATGGCTTTGGCAAAATGAGTCTTGCCGGTGCCGGGAGGTCCAAAGAAAATGATCGTTTTTGGAGGAACGACTCCATGTTTTTTGGAAAGATCCTGTTTAGTCAACGGCAGGATGATTTTCCTCTGCACCACCTGCTTGGGAGGTTGCGAATCAGAGATGGTGTCCCATATTTCTTTGCTGATGGTTTGAGCCCCCATCTCGTTGAGGATGTCCCTCCGTTCATAGGTAGGGTATTCCTCCCGGGCTTGCTCCATATTTTCGAGGAAATCGGATCCGCGCCACCCGCAAGCCTACATCTCGCCCGAGTTTTTCAGACATGAGCCATTTGTGCTGCAAGATTTTTGGGCCACACCAACTCTGCAGTTCCATCTTTCACCATTCGAGCGAATACACGGCTGGTGTTGGTTGACGTCGTCGTCAGGGACAGAAAGGCCAGCCGGTCACGGGCCCGAAAGCGGAAGATTTTACCGTGGAGGAAAACGGGAAGAAGCAGAAAATTTCCGTGTTTGTTCCACCCAGCATCGCTAGCCATACCGCCGCGGCGCCCACGCCAGCGGGTGTCTTTTCCAATCATCCCGCGGACCATACAGCGCGCCGCGCTTCTGGGCGTACTTCCAAATGATCGAAGGGCGGCCGATGTTTCTGATGCTTCGGAGCCAATGGGAGGCCGTGAGGGCTCTTGCTGGCCGGCGTGTGCCGATCGAGGTGTCGAACACCCCGATGGCCAGCCTGGCGACGGCAGCGGACCTCGCGGCGGCAGTCGCAGAGCGGAAGTCGGACTACGAGGCCATCATCACCATCTATCGTCGTGACCCCAAGGACCCCATGCCCGTCAACGTAGATCGGTATCTGGTGTGGGAGTGCGTCCCAGAGCATCGGGACTTCCTCGCCATGGTGAATAGCGCGTCTACGTCGGACAACGCGAATATGCGCGGCTTCTTGGCAGATCATGTCTTCCTGCTCAAGGAGAAGCCGGGCCCCGATCATTGGCTCCCGGATGTTCCGGCGGAGATCGTCGCCGTCATCGCGAAGCGGAGCGGAAGGTGAGAGGGCCGCAGAACAACGCAGCCGAGCGGACCGCTGGCTCGCATTCGCTCGCCGCGGCCGCTCACTGCGACCGTTAGACCGCGCAGGAATCTCGTTGCCACGGACCACTCGCGAAAGGTACCTAGATGGCCAGGGTAGGACGCCCTGAACGCTCGCCTGCGAAGGCAGGCAGCAGGGAGCTGATGCGTAGGGCGATAGAACTTGCACGACAATGTGCGAGCGAGCCCGGCAAGATCTCGCCCAAGGTCGGCGCGATTGTTGCCCGAGATGGAGTTGTGATCGGCGAGGCGTTCCGTGGAGAGCTCGCGTCAGGGGAGCACGCGGAGTTCACGCTGCTTGAGAGGAAGTTGGCCGACAAGACCCTCTCCGGGGCGACGCTCTTCACGACACTCGAGCCCTGCACCTCACGAAACCACCCCAAGATTCCCTGTGCCGACCGAATAGTAGAGAGGCGAATCAAGAGAGTCGTTATCGGGACTCTGGATCCGAATGATCGGATACGCGGTCGCGGCGAGCTCCGGCTTCGCGCGGCCGGGATCGAGATTGCTCGCTTTGATCCCGACCTGATGCCCGAGATTGAGGAACTGAACCGAGATTTCTTACGAGAACATGGTACGCGTCCTAGGCGGCGCCGGACGCGAGCCGAGACGACCGATCCAGTCACACCAGGAGAGGTGGGACCGAACGGGCACAGAATCGGCTATACGAAAGCCGGCGATAAGGTGGAATGGATTCCAGACGACGACAATCCGGGAAGAGAATGGCCGCTTCTCCTACGGCGGAACGACAAGGCCATCCTGAAGGCGTACAACGAATTCTGGGACAAGGTTTGGTGGAACAGGCACCAAGTTTGGATCGAGAAGATCAAGAGTGGCGAGGAACCGTTAACCGAACAGCAAAGGCCCATTCTGAAGAAGGCGATGCAGGCTGCCAAGCGAATTGAGCGCAAGTACGGCAGGAAGAATTTAGGGTGGGATGACTTCGGAATGGGGCCTGCTCAGCGGTCGGATGTCGGCACTCGCGTGGGTCCTGGGCGCGGAATGGAATGAATCCCTGGACACGTGAAGCGGCAGAACGGCCGTTGAGCGGTCTAGCTTCGGCATGCACCAGACGGCCCTCGGCCGCGGGTGATACCGTGCGTTATGGGTCCGCTCCCCCGGACCGCCAATTGAGCAAAAGTCCTCCGTACCCTATCCACCTCATTTCCATCCAGCCATACTCTGAGACGATACGCCTGCGGACAAGGCAGGCCATGGCCGGGCGGGCTCGGTGGGCACGCGCCACCCCCCCGCGGGCGCAAGGAGCCACACCGGGACGTCCTGGCCAGGTCCCTCATCCGACGCCCGTCACAGCCCCCCTGATCCCGCGCTAACTCGGTAACTACTCGCTAATACAAAAAATGCGCTCACCCAAGAGGTGATGCTTGACAGGTATCATGGACACGTGATATATAATGCCCATGACTGATGCGCAATGCCGGCGGCTGGAGCAGCAACGCAACGCCCTCCTGGCTCGCCTGCACGCCCTGCCCAACCTGATGCGCGGCTCCGTCTACGAGCGGCTGCGCAAGTGCGGCCGGGCCAGTTGTGCCTGCGCGCAGGGCGGGCCGAAGCACCCGAGCCGACAGCTGACCGTCACCCTCCGGGGCGCAACGCACACCCGCTACGTCCGCCACGAGGAGGTCGCCCACCTGCAGCAGCTCCTCGCGACCTACGAGGAGCTCTGGGCGATCGTGGACGACCTCACGGCGGTGAATCTCGCTCTCCTGCATAGCGCGCCCCCCCGTGAGCGGCGGCCCCCCGCGCGGCCGGCCCCGCGATGAGCCAAGGCCTCCTGCCGTACACGGTGGAGACGGTCCCGGACGGGGACGGGCTGACCAGCCGGGCCGGGCTGCCCCTGGTGCTGGAGACCATGCGCGCCTTGGGCCTGCCCCGGGTGATCCGCGAGCAGGTTCGCATCCGCGAGCGGCAGAGTGGGTACACCGAGGCGGAGAAGATCGAGGCCCTCATCCTGCTGCTCGCCGCGGGCGGGGACTGTCTCGACGACATCGCCGTCCTCCAGGCCGATGGCGGGCTCGGCCGCCTCCTGGGGCGCCGCCTCCCCTCGGCCGATACGCTCCGCCACTTCCTGTACGCCTGCCACGACGACGCCCTGATCGCCGAGGCCCAGGCCCAGCGACCGCCCGACACCATCGCCTACATCCCGGCCGAGAATGCCGCCCTTCAGGGCTTGGCCCGCGTCAACACGGCCCTGGTGCAGCAGGTGGCCGCCCAGGGGAAGAACACCACCGCGACCCTCGACCACGACGCCACGATCCAGGAGAGCCACAAGCGGGAGGCGCTCCCGCACTACAAAGGCGGGCGGGGCTACCAGCCCACGGCGGTCTACTGGGTCGAGCAGGACCTCGTGGTGGCCGACGAGTACCGGGACGGCAACGTGGGCGCGGGGATGGCGACCCTCCCCCTCATCCGGCGGGCCTTCGCCAGCCTGCCGTCCACGGTGACCACCTTCGCCTTCCGCGCCGACACCGCCTGCTACGACGAGCGGACGCTGAAGTGGCTGGCGGACCCGCAGCGCCCCGGCGGCCCCCGCGGGCCCATCGGCTTCACCATCGGCGCCGACATGACCACGGACCTGCACAAGGTCTGCGCCGCCGTCCCCGCGGCCGCCTGGCAGCTCTTCGAGGACCGGCCCGATGAGACGGTCCACTGCACCGAGGTGGAGTTCTTCCCGGGGGACTGGCCGAAGCAGGCCCAGCCCCTCCGCTATGTGGCCCTGCGGATCCAGAAGAAGCAGGGGCAGCTCTTCGCCGCGGGGACCGACACCAAGTACCTGGCCCTCGTGAGCAACCGCTGGGACCTCCCCCCCGCAGCCCTCCTCCGCTGGCACTGGCAGAAGGCGGGGACGATCGAACTCGTCCACGCCATCACCAAGAACGAGCTGGGCGCCGCCGTCCCGCCCTGCGGCCGCTTCGGCGCCAACGCCGCCTGGTACCGGCTGAGCCTGCTCACCTACAACGTGCTCAGCGCGCTGAAGTCGCTTGCCCTCCCGCCGGTCCTGAGCGCGGCCCGGCCCAAGCGGCTGCGCTTCACCGTCTTCACCTGCGCCGGGCGGCTCGTCTCCCGCGCCCGCCAACTGCGCGTCCGCGTCGGGGCCACGGCCGAACGGCTCGCCGGCCTCATCGCCGCCCGCGCGCGGCTCGCCCTGCTCGCGCAGGCGCTGCCGGCGGGCTGAGTCCTCCCGGCTCCCCCTGCTGCGTCGCCGTCGAAGATCGCCCCCGCGGTCCCGGCCCCTGTTTGTCCTGCGATCAGCCCCGCTCACGCGTGCCCTGCCGCCCCCGGCCTGTCCGTGGTCGCGACCCCTTCCCTGCCCTCGCTGAGACCCGTCCGTGCCCTCAGTACCGGCTCGGGAGATGGGCCGCGGCCGTCGCGGCCGGAGAAACCCCGCACAGCAAGAAGCTTGCCGCCGGATTAGGGACGACTCTCCGCCCTTGCCGGGTCCCCCGGCTTGTGCTAGCGTTTGAGTGGTCCCTAAACGGCGGAGGTGTTCATGAAAAAGTCCACACCGCGACCCCGGGAGATTGCCCGTCGAATTGTCGTGGATCCTAAAGTGCGGTTCGGGCAGCCCGTTATAAAGGGCACCCGTGTTCCGGTGTCCGTTCTGCTCGAAGAACTGGCGGCGGGCTCGGAGCTCGTGGAAATCACAAGGGAATACGGAGTCACGCGAGAGGACGTCCGAGCCGCGATCCGGCTCGCGGCACAGCTTGTAGCGACAGAGGATCGCATGGTGGCCAATCGGTGATCCGCTACCGGCTGGACGCCGACCTCCCCCGTTCCGCGGCCGAAGCCTTGCGGCAGCTCGGTTGCGAAGTGGTTGACGTCCGAGATATCGGGCTTGGATACGCCTCCGACGACTCCGTTTTTCGCTATGCGGTCACTCACGGCTACATTCTCGTCACCGCCGACAAGGGGTTCACGAGTCTGCTCCGTTTCCCACTCGGCACACATCCCGGACTCATCGTTGCTCGCTTCCCGCAGCACACACCCGCTCACCGTAAGTCGCGAATCCTGGCGCGGTGGATTGCCCGGCTCGCCGAAGGTGATGTCGCGGGGAACCTGCTGATCGTGGAGCCACGAGGGGTGCGGGTCCGCAGGACCAAACCGTAGCCGCCGGCCCGCCGACCATCGACCACAATCCCTGCGAGCGCAATCGCGCGGGCCGCCTCCGCGTGCGTCATCTCCTCGCCATCTCCTGGATACCGCTTTCGGATCGAGGTTAGGGGTGACCGGGTGGAGGCGACCGGGCCGAGCGAGGACCTCCGCGGCCACCTCTTTGTCCCGGCGGGCTATGTCACCCAGGAAAGAAGTGCGTTGCATCCTCGTCACCTCCGAGGTCCGAACTGACACCGGAGGATTGCCAGAAAAACCCCTCACGAAGGCTTAATCGCTCTCGGTTGCGCTTCCTGGACCCTCTACGAATCGTAGTCCGGTCCAGACCACCTCCACCTGGCCCGGTGGCAGGGCGCGGGGCACCGTCGAGAGCGACCAGGTCGCCACCGCGGGCACGCACGCGGCCAGGTCCGCGGGAAGCAAGCCGCGAGCGCGGGCACGGGGATGGGTTACGAAGCAGTGCAGCGGCCGCGTGGGGGAGTGGCGCGTTACTTTATCTGCACCAAGGCAATGCGATTCACCCCGCTACAGGCGAGCGCGAGGTTCCCGTCTCGGGTGACGCTCACGTTGCGCACGACCCCGCCGCCGGAGGGGATCCTCCAGCTCTGGATAGCCGCAATCCCGTACGGCTGGGACTTGGGGCCACCAGGGGAGGGCCACTCGCTGGCTCGAGGAATCGCCCCGGTGCGATGGCGAAGATGGCGAGGGCCTTGCCAGATGAGGGGCTGAGAGATTCAACAGTGCAATCACCGGTCGCCCTCGGCCAGCAGCGCATCCGCTTCGGCGAGCACGGCGTCGAGGCCGTGCCCCTTCCTGGCGGCAATCTCCTTCTCGCCCCGCGCGAGCAAACGCAGAAGCTCCCGGTCATGTTCGGAGCGTTCGTATGCCTCGGCGCTCATCATGACCGCGGCGGCCCGGCCCCGCTGGGTGATGACGACCGGCTCTTTCGAATCGCGGACCTGGCGCAGAATCGTCGCAGCGTCCTGGCGCAGATCGGTGATCGGAATAATCGTGGGGACCTTGCCCATGAGGATTGGGAATGATCACGGTCACGTCCCCACGGCGCATCTGGGGATGGCGCCCGCCCGCGTACGGCCCTTCGAAGCCGACCTCGCGGAGCCGCCGGACCAGCGTGGTCCAAGTGACAGGAGCCAATCTGGCCATGCGCCCTACGCGGCGGGCTGAGCGATATGATGGAACGGTATGTACGAACACTTGGCCTCAAACTTTCATGAATATCGAAGGCTGAAGTAAATGCCCGAGTCCTGTATGCCATGAACCGTCGAACGGCCGAAGGCCCTGTCTTTAGTTCAAACCCGGGACCAGGAGACCCCGAGCGTTGACACAGAAGCTTCAGGACGTTATGATCTACATCAGATTTCATACAACGTTCTTGCACAGGGGAAACGTTATGGGTGCCATTGCAGTCTCCAAGGAGGACGAAGGGCAAATCAGTGAGCTGATGCGGGAGCTGGGCGTGAAGTCAAAGGCCCAAGTGGTGCGCGCAGCCCTCCGGACGCTCAAGGAACGGATCGATCAGGAAAGACTTCGATCCGAGATCCGAGAATCTGTCAAGCGGTGCGCTGAAGCCGACCAAAGGGAAAACAGGCTTCTGGCTCCCGGTGGGGTCACCCGCCACGATTAGGAGGATCCTGTGGAGATCCGACGGGGGCATCTCTACCTCGTTGATTTCAATCCGAGGATCAAGACCAAGCCCGGCAAACTGCGGCCCGCCATCGTCCTTCAATCAAATCTGGTGTCTGAAGCCGGATACCCCTCGACGGTTGTGATTCCCACGACAACTCAGTTAGTGGAGAATGCCGGATTCCTCCGGCTCCGGCTCAAACGTGGGGTGGGTGCAATCGAGCGGGACAGCGATGTTCTGATCGGTCAATTGATCGCGGTTGCAAATGAATCGTTCCAGCAGGAGATAGGCGCGCTTCCGAATTTGCTTATGCGAGAGCTTGAACGACGCGTGAGAATTCTTCTGGAGCTTTGAATAGCCGAACGCCTTTTACGTCTATTGGCGCTGCCAACTACGAATACGGAAATCGCCCGCCCGTCGGACAGCACCACGCTCAGCGTGTCGTCTGTGCACGACACCTCAACCGCCAGGGCCTCAGCCCGCTCCACCAAAGTACTCGAATTGAGGTCGAATCTCTACCAGAAATCGGTGCTTCCTTCAACCTTCAATGGCTAGCACTCGGGATTCGAATCAATGGGTTATGAGTAGCCCCGGGTTCCTGACGCTCTCCATCTACGCCGGCACGCCGTGTTCCTCGACCGGTTCCCCACGCCGTATCTTGACCTTCACTTCCACCCGGGACCCGAGCCGGTTGATGATCGACATGAGCCGATCGACAGTGAACCGCCCGAGGTCCGCATTGCGGATGCGCGAGAAGTCGGCCGCCGCAATCCCGGTGCGACTCTGGGCCCCGCGCACGCTCAGGCCCTCTCGATCGAGCACCTTGATGATCTCGGCGGCCAGGATGGCCTTGAATTGCTCGACATCCGCGTTCTCGTGCCCGAGGTCGCGAAATACATTCCCGCTTCCGCGCAGAGTGGGAGACCGGAGTGGGGGACGTTGCTCGAAATGTTCGAATAGTATATGATCGCCCCACTCCGAGAGTGACAGGGTGCACGCGCCGGGTGAGGAAAGGAGCCTCGTCACGATGCCGCGCGGACCGCGCCTGGACGCGCCCGGTGTCCTCCACCATGTGATGGTGCGGGGGATCGAGCGCCGCGACATCTTCCGGACTGACACCGACCGAGAAGACTTCGTGGCCCGGCTCGCCGCCTTGGCCGAGGCCGGAGCCGTCAGCGTGTACGCCTGGGCCCTCCTGCCCAACCACGCGCACCTCCTCGTGCGCTCCGGCCACCGCCCGCTGGCGCGGAGCATGCGGTCCCTCCTCACAGGGTACGCGGGGGCCTTCAATCGCCGCCACAAGCGCGCCGGCCACCTCTTCCAGAATCGCTACAAGTCGGTCGTGGTGGAGGAGGAAGCGTACCTCATGGAGTTGGTGCGGTACCTCCACCTCAACCCGCTGCGGGCCGGCACCGTCCCGGACCTGCTGGCCCTCGATCGATACCCATGGACCGGCCACTCGGCCCTCAGCGGGCGCGTGTCCCGCCCCTGGCAGGCGACGGCCGAGACGTTACGACGGTTTGCGCGCACGCCCCGCCGCGCCACCGCCGCCTACCGGGCCTTTGTTGCCGCGGGAGTGGCGCAGGGCCGTCGAGCTGACCTCCAAGGGGGCGGCCTCATTCGGAGCCTCGGGGGGTGGCAGGCAGTGCAGGCACTGCGGCGGGGTCGGGAGGCGTACATGGCAGACGAGCGGGTCCTGGGGAGCAGTGCCTTCGTGGAGGCCGTGCTGCAGGAAATGGAACGGCGGGAGGCAACGCCCGGGCGGGGCCGGCGACGGCAGCTCGATCTGGATACCCTTGTCCATCGGGTCGGGACGAGCCTCGGCGTCTCTCCCGGGGCGGTGGGAGGGCGCGGCCGGGTGGGCCGAGCGCCGCAGGCCCGGCAGCTTGTGGCCTACCTCTGGGTCGAGCATCTCGGCCGGCCCGGGAGTGAACTCGCTCGCGCCTGGGGCTGGAGCCGGGGCCAGGTGAGTTGGGCAGCCAAGCGGGGGGCAGAGGTAAGCCAGAGGTGGCGCCACGAGATCGAAGAGTGGTGCGACTGAGAATTCGAACATTTCGAGCAACGTCCCCTTTCCCTTCCCGCGTCCCCTTTCCCGGCTGGCCTCTCGGGGCTTGATCTCGTAGGATATGCGTGTCACGGAACATCGCAAGGAGGAGACGCGCATGAGAAGACAGCACAGCCTCTGGATAGTTCCGCTGGCGTTGGTGGCGCTGGCGACGGTGAGCTGGGCAGCCGAGATGGGGGCCCTGAAGCAGGAGGCGGAAACCAAGGACTACCGCCTCCAGTTGCAGATCGGCCCGAAGGAGGAAATGTTCTCCAAGGCCGAGGTGGCCGCGAAGCACCCGACCTCCGGCGAGGTCATGGTCCGGGGCCGCATGGCGGGGATGTCGATGGGGCAAGGCATGGCGATGGACGAGCGGCACCTGGAGGTGCATGTGGTGTCCCGTGCCACCGACCGGGTCGTGACCAACGCCCGCTGCAGCATCACGCTCACGTCCGACTCGGGCGGGAAGCCCGTGAAGGTTTCCCCTGCGGCCATGTACGGGATCAAGGAAGGGCCGGCGGACTGGCACTACGGGAACAACGTCGCCATGCCCGCTGGGGCCTACACCATCCTGGTGGTGGTGAACGGCGAGCGCGCCACGTTCCACGTCACAATTCCGACGATGTGAGCGACGCAGGCCGAACCACGCTGGAATCGGGAGGCCGATGCTCGATCTGAGCCGGAACTACGACGTCCTGGTCGTCGGCGGCGGGAACGCCGGGCTGTGTGCGGCGATGACCGCGACGCGCGGGGGAGCGAGGGTGCGCCTGCTGGAAACGGCCCCGCAGGTCTTCCGGGGCGGCAACAGCCGCCACACCCGCGACATCCGCTACATGCACGACCGCCCGGACGCCTTCGTGACGGGTCGGTATCCTGAGGAGGAGTTCTGGGACGATCTCCTGCGCGTGACCCGCGGCGAGACCAACGAAGCACTTGCCCGCCTCACGATCCGGTCGTCGGCGGATCTCGGCGACTGGATGCCGCTGCACGGGGTCAGGTGGCAGCGCCCGCTCAGGGGCACGCTTCACCTGGCCAGGACGAACCTCTTCTTCCTGGGCGGCGGCAAGGCGATGGTCAATGCCTACTACGACACGGCGGGCAAGCTGGGCGTCCAGATCGCGTACGGGGCGGAGGTGCGCGAGCTGAACCTCGAGGGCGGGGCGTTCCGCTCGGCCGTGGTCGAGCACCGGGGGGTGACCCACGAGGTTCGTGCGAAGTCCCTGGTGGTGGCCTCCGGCGGGTTCGAGGCGAATATCCCGCTGGCTGAAGCGGTACTGGGGCGATGCCGCCGACAACTTCGTGATTCGCGGGACGCAGTACAACCAGGGGCGCATGCTGGAGGAACTCCTCGAGCATGGGGCCAAGCCGGTCGGCAACCCACGGGAGTTCCACGCGGTGGCGGTGGATGCCCGCGGCCCGAAATTCGACGGAGGGATCGTCACCCGCCTGGATAGCATCCCCTTCGGCATCGTCGTCAACCGAGAGGCCCGGCGCTTCTACGACGAGGGGGAGGACTTCTGGCCCAAGCGCTACGCGATCTGGGGCGGGCTCATCGCGCGCCAACCGGGCCAGGTCGCCTACTCGATCGGTGATGCCAGGGCGGTGGGGAGGTTCATGCCGTCCGTCTTCCCCTCGCTGGAGGCGGGATCGCTCCGCGAGCTGGCCGGCAGGCTGGACCTCGATCCCGCAGCCTTCCAGGCGACCGTCGACGCGTTCAACACCGCCGTCCGCACCGGGGCCTTCGACCCGTCCCGCCTCGACGACTGTCGGACTGAAGGCCTCGATCCACCCAAGAGCCACTGGGCGCTCCCGCTGGACCGCCCGCCGTTCTGGGCATACCCGCTCCGACCGGGCATCACCTTCACCTACCTCGGGGTCACCGTGAACGCGGGAGCGCGGGTGATCATGCGGGACGATCGGCCGTCGCCGAACATCTTCGCCGCCGGAGAGGTGATGGCCGGCAACATCCTGGGCCGCGGGTACCTCGCGGGATTCGGATTGACGATCGGGACGGTGTTCGGCCGGATCGCCGGAGGGGAGGCGGCGCGCCATGCCGTCGGCTGAGCTGCTCGAAGAGGCCGGGCGGCAGATGGTGATCTGCAACGCCTGCCGGTATTGCGAAGGCTACTGCGCGGTCTTCCCCGCGATGGAGCTGCGGCGCAGCTTTTCCGGCCGCGATCTGACCTATCTGGCCAACCTGTGCTTCGACTGCCGGGACTGCTACTATGCCTGCCAGTACGCCCCACCGCACGAGTTCGCGATCAACATCCCCAAGATCCTCGCCGGCCTGCGGGCGGAGAGCTACCGCGACTACAGTTGGCCGCGGGTCCTTTCCCGGCTGTACGAGCGCGGCGGGTGGACGGGCGGCCTCATCGGTGGGATATCCGTCCTCGGTGTCCTGCTCCTCGTCTCTGTCCTGCGGGGGCCGGCAGTGCTGTTCGCCGCCCACCTCCGGGAGGGGGCGTTCTATCGGGTGATCCCGGAGCTGGCGATGCTCCTCCCCGCCCTGGCGATTACGCTCTACGGGCTGGTGGTCCTCCTGAGCGGGACCCTCCGCTTCTGGCGCGACACGCACGGCAGCCTGGGCGACATGCTCGATCTGCAGGCCTTCCTGCGGGCGACCGGGGATGCGTTCGGCCTGCGCTACCTGGCGGGCGGTGGGGCCGGCTGCACCTACCCGGCCGCGGCGTTCTCGCAGAGCCGGCGCTGGCTCCACCATCTCGTCTTCTATGGCTTCCTCTTCGACCTGGCCTCGACGACGGTGGCCGGGATCTACACCCACCTGCTGGGCTGGGTGGCGCCCTATCCGCTCCTGAGCTGGCCTGTCGTGCTGGGAAGCATCGGCGGCGTCATGCTCCTGGGCGGGACATGCGGCCTGCTGTACCTCAAATGGCGGAGCGACGGAGAGCCGGCGGAACGGCGGATGATGGGGTTGGACGTCGCGTTCCTGGTGCTGCTGCTCCTGACCAGCCTCACGGGCCTGCTGCTCTTGGCCCTGCGCGAGACGCCCGCGATGGGGAGCCTGCTGGCGATCCACCTCGGCATGGTGGCCGCGCTGTTCATCACCCTGCCATACGGCAAGTTCGCCCACCTCTTCTACCGCTACGCCGCGCTGATCCGAAACGCCATCGAGGGGCGCGCAGCCGGCCCTGCCCTCGGCGGAGAGTAGGTCCTGTCGCCGGTTCCTTGAGTTGCACCAGACCGCACGGGCTCCGGAAGGCACCCGGGCCGAACAATCTTCACCGCGACGGCAGTTGGCCTTTGACAGCGCCGGAAGGAAACGATATGAATCTCAAGATATGGGACGAAGTCCCATGTTGGTGGGAGACTCTGAAACCGGACGCGATCCTGGAGGCCGTACGATGACCTACCGACTGGGTGTGCTGGCGGGGGACGGCATCGGTCCAGAGATCATGGAGGCCACGCTGTCCGTGTTGGACGCGGTGCAGGGGCGCGACGCACGCCTCCGATTCGAGTGGGTGCCGCTGCCGATGGGCTGGGAGGCGATCCGGAAGGCCGGAAGCGCCATCCCAGAATCCAGCGTGGAGGCGCTCGATACGTGCGACGGGTGGATCATGGGGCCGCACGATTCGGCCTCCTATCCCGCGGCGGAGCGGGAGAAGCTCAATCCCAGCGGCACGCTGCGCCACCGCTTCGACCTGTACGCGAACATCCGACCGGCGCGCGCCTATCCCGGGTTGCCGGCGATCTCACCGAAGATGGACCTCGTCGTGGTCCGGGAGAACACCGAGGGATTCTACACGGACCGCAACATGGCCTGGGGCGTCGGTGAGGTGATGCCCACCCCCGACGTGGCGCTGACGCTGGGCAAGATTACGCGCCACGCCTCGGAACGGATCGCGCGCACGGCCTTCAGCCTGGCCCGGCAGCGCCGGCGGAAGGTTGCGATCGTTCACAAGTTGAACGTGATCCGCAGGGCGTATGGTCTGTTCCTGGATGCCTGCCGCGACGTGGCGAAGGAGTTCCCGGAGGTGGCCGTCGAGGACTACCACATCGACGCCATGGCGGCGCACCTGGTGCGGCGGGGGGCGGATTTCGACGTCATCCTGACGACGAACATGTTCGGCGACATCCTGTCGGACCTCACCGGGGAGCTGTCCGGCAGCCTGGGCATGGCCCCTTCCATCAATGCGGGCGCTGGCCGCGCCATGGCGCAGGCTGCCCACGGATCGGCCCCGGACATTGCCGGCAAGGGCATCGGGAACCCGGTGGGTCTCATCCTCTCGGCCGCGATGCTGCTCTCCTGGCTAGCCGGGGAGCGGCAGGATCGCGCCGCAGGAGAGGCCGGCCAGGCCATTCAGCAGGCAGTCTCGGCGACCCTGGCCGCAGGCCCGCGGACCCGCGACCTGGGTGGGAGCGCCGGCACGAGGGAATTCACCGAGGGCATCCTGCGGCGTCTGACCAACTAGGGCGCCATTCGCCCGCCGGCCGCCGCCCGGACTGGACCGTCTCCATTCGCGATCCGGACGAAGGGGGAAGCGGGAGGAGTGCAGTGGCGAAACGGATCACGCTCATCCACGCCGTGGCGACCGCCATCCTACCCATCCGTCGGGCGTTCGAAGAGGACTGGCCTGACGCCAAGATCAGCAACCTGCTCGACGACGATCTGATGCCCGCCTACACCCGCGAGGGAGGACTGACTCCCCACATCACGGAGCGGATCTGCGAGCTGGCCCTGTATGCCGCCCGCACGGGGGCCGACGGAATTCTCTTCACGTGCTCCGTCTTCCCGCAGGCCGAGGACATGGCAAAACAGCTCGTTCGCGTGCCGCTGCTCAAGCCGGATGAGGCGATGATCGCGGCCGCGCTGGAGGCTGGGACGCGGATCGGCATCGTGGCGACGAATCCCCCGGCGGCGCCCGCTGCCGCGGCGCAGCTCCTGGCGGGCGCGAAGGCCAGGGGCACGGAGATCCAGGTGGTCGAATCGGTGGCCCATGGCGCCTTCGCCATCGGGAATGCCGGGGATGCCGCGACGCACGATCGGATGGTCGTCGAGGCGGCGGAGCGCATCGCGGGTTCGGTGGACGTCATCTGTCTGGCGCAGGTCTCCATGGCCTTGGCCCGCACGGCAGTCCAGGCCAGGGTGACCGTTCCGGTCCTGACGAGCCCGGCGACCGCGGTCGCCCGATTGAAGGCGCTGCTTGATTTGACAGGCTGAACCGGTTTACCCTAGCATGAACGACCAGCTTCCGCAGACAGTTGGTCGAAGGCGTGCTCCGCGAGGACCAGGGATCGCTCATCAGGGGGTCGGACAAAGGAGGAGGGCACTGTCATGACACACGGATCATCCTGGCGTTTGTGGATTCCCGCAGTGATCGTGATGGCTCTGCTATTGCCTGGGCAGTCTCCAGCGCAGACCGCGGCCCCCGACGAGGCCAAGGCCAAGACCGAGGGCACCCTTGTGTACTACACGGCCAACCGGACGACTACGGCCGAGAAGCACGCCAAGGGATTCGAGAAGAAGTACGGGATCAAGGTGCAGATCTTCCGGTCGGGCAGCGAGAAGGTCATGGCCAAGCTGGAGGCCGAGTTCCAAGCCGGCCGGGTCCAGGCCGATATCGTGAACGTGTCCGATCCGGGGTACTACTTCGCGCTCCAGGCGCGGGGCGTCCTGCTGCCCTACCTGAGCAAGAATGCCGCCACCATCCCGGCGAGCTTCAAGGACAAGGATGGGCAGTGGGTGGCCAGCCGGCTGACCAACATGGTCATGGCCTACAACACGAAGCTCATTCCCGCCGACCAGACCCCGAAGCGATGGATCGATCTCACAGGGCCGAAGTGGCAGGGGAAGATCACGATCGGCAGCCCCTCCTACGGTGGCACGTCGCTCAACTGGGCGGCCGGGGTGCTCAAGCTTTACGGGTGGAAGTTCTTCGAGGATCTGGCCAAGAACAAGCCGCTCATGACCGAGGGGCACCAGCCCGGCATGCAGCTCGTCGCCTCCGGGGAACGGCCGCTCAGCGGGGAGATGAACGACTACGACGCGCGCGCGGGCATCGACAAGGGCCAGCCCGTCAGCATCATCATCCCGGAAGAGGGCGTCTTCGCGATCCCGACGCCCATCGCCATCCTGAAGGCAACGGCGCGGCCCAATGCCGCCAAGCTGTTCATGGACTACATGCTCTCCGAGGAAGGCCAGGCCATCATGGTGGAGGACGCCACGTACTCGGCCCGGACCGACGTGGCGCCGCCCAAGGGGTCCCTCGCGTTGAAGGATCTCAAGGTGGTCCCGATGGATTGGCAGGCCGTGGAGAAGCAAACCGAGGAGATCAAGACGAAGTTCTCTACCATCATGGGGCGATAGGCCAGGCGAGATGATGCGGTCCGGCCGCTGATGCGATCACTCTCGGTGGCGGAGTGAGAGTCCTCACGCTGGGGAGCGCGGCCCTCAGCCTGCTCATAGCCGTCGGGCTCCCGGTGGCCTGGCTGGTCATTGGAGGCTTCCGGGGCCCGGCCGGTCCCACGCTCGAATTCTATCGCCTCGCCTTCACCGCTCCCGAGAATTACCGCGCCCTGCTGAACACGCTCGAGATCGGCGTCGCGGTCGCCGTCTTCAGCATGCTGATCGGCGTCCCCATGGCCTGGCTGGTGGGGCGGACTGACATGCCGGGCCGCCGCGCGGTCTGGACGCTGGTGAACGCGACCTACACGACCCCGCCGTTCCTCACGGCCATCGCCTACGTGATGCTCCTCGGACCCAACGCGGGCCTGATCAACCGGGGGCTCCGGGCCCTTTTCGGTCTCGCGGTGCCGCCCTTCAACATCTTCAGCCTGGGCGGCATGGTGTTCGTGATCAGCCTCTACGTCTTTCCCTTCGTGTTCCTCATGGTGGCGGGGTCGCTGGAATCGCTGGATCCCGGCCTGGAGCAATCGGCGCAGATTCTCGGGGCGGGGCGGTTGCGGACGCTCAGCTTCGTCACGCTGCCCATGGTCACCCCCGCAATCCTGGCGGGCGCCTTGCTCGCCTTTGTGGACTCCATGGCGCTGTTTGGGCCGCAGGCGATCCTGGGCGTCCCGGCCCAGATCCAAACCGTCCAGACCAAGATCTACAGCCTCTTCAGCTACCCGCCGCGCTACGGCCTGGCCTCGGCCCTCGCCATGACCCTGGTGGTGGTGACCGTCCTCTCGCTGTACCTGCAGCAATGGTTCCTGGGGCAGCGGTCGTTCGTCACGATGACGGGGAAGGGCGCGCCGCTGGATCGGGTCCCGCTGGGCGTCTGGCGCGTGCCGGCGCTCTGCCTGTGCGGGGTCGTGTTTCTGTTCTCCGTCGGTCTGCCCTACCTGATCCTCCTGGGGGTGTCGTTCAGCCGCCAGTGGGCGACCGTGCTGGAGAGCGGGACCCTGACGCTGAAGAACTACTCCTACGCCCTGTTCGAGTTTTCGCTGACCCGGCAGGCCATCCTGAACAGCCTCGGCCTGGCCGCCGGCGCGGCGACCCTCGCCATGGCCGTCGGGACGCTGATTGCCTACCTCGATCTCCGGACGAGTTTCATGGGGCGCCGGGCGCTGGACTACCTCTCACTGATCCCGCTGGGGCTGCCGGGGATCGTCCTGTCGGTCGGGCTCATCCAGGCGTGGATCCGGCCTCCCCTGGTGATCTACGGCACGATCTGGATCCTGCTGGTGGCCTACATCGCCAGGTACATCCCGTTCGCCGTGCGCTCGGCCAACACCTCCCTCCGCCAGCTCGATCCGGCGCTGGAAGAGGCCGCGCGGATCACCGGGGCGCCCTGGCTCACCTCCCTCCTGGCGGTGACCATCCCGCTGATCAAGCGCGGGATGCTTTCCGGGTGGCTGCTGATTTTCGTCCCAGCACTCCGGGAGCTGTCGGCGTCCATCCTGCTCTTTACGGCGGGGACCGAGACCATCTCCGTGGCGATCTTCCAGCTCTACGAGGAGGGGTATTTCGAGTCGGTCTGCGCCCTGGCGGTCGTGACCCTGGCGGTCTCGCTGACGGTGCTGGCGATCGCGAGGAAAGTGGCGGGACCGTCGGCGTGGGAGCTGTCGTCGAAGCAGGCGGGAGGTGGATGAATGGGCCGCATCAGCGTGCAGGGCATCACCAAACGGTTTGGCACGCTCGCCGCGGTGGACCGGGTGGACCTCGAGATCGGCGAGGGCGAGTTCGTGACGCTGCTGGGGCCCAGCGGGTGCGGCAAGACGACGACGCTCCGCCTCCTGGCGGGGTTCCTCACGCCGGAGGAGGGGCGGATCCTGGTGGACGGAGAGCTGTACTCGTCCCCGGAACGGTGTCTGCCCCCCGAGCGGCGGCAGATGGGGATGGTCTTTCAGAGCTATGCGGTCTGGCCGCATCGGACGGCGTTCGAGAACATCGCCTTCGGGCTCAAGATCCGAAGGCGGCCGGGCGCGGAGATCCGCGAGCGGGTCGGCGCGATCCTGAAGCTGGTTGGCCTGCAAGGCCTCGAGGACCGGTATGCGGCCCAGCTCTCGGGTGGGCAGCAGCAGCGCGTGGCCCTGGCGCGGTCGCTGGTCGTGGAGCCGCGTATCCTCCTCCTGGACGAGCCGCTGTCCAACCTGGACGCGAAGCTCCGCGAGCGGATGCGGGTGGAGTTGAAGCAGCTCCAGCGGCGGACGGGGATCACGTTCGTGTACGTGACGCACGACCAGGCCGAGGCCATGGCCCTGTCCGATCGGATCGCCGTGTTCCAGCAGGGCCGAGTGCACCAGTATGCCTCGCCGCGGGAGGTCTACGAGCAACCGGCGAGCAAGGTCGTCGCGGATTTCATGGGGCTGGTGAATTTCCTCGAGGGGACGGTGGAAGGGGCGGGCCATAGCGGCGCGATCCGGATCCGGCCTGACCTCGCCCTCCCGATCGCCCTCCCGGCCTGGGCGACGGCAGGCAGGCGGGTGTGGCTCGCCATCCGCCCGGAGGACATTTCCCTGTCGCCCCCGGCTGCCCGCGAGGCGGGGGCGGACTCCACCACCTTCCCGGGGACAGTGCGCGAGCAGATCTATCTGGGGGGACTGATCGACTACCAGGTCGAGGTGGCGGACCTTTCCTTGCGGGTCGTGGCCCACCATGCGACCGCGTTCGACGTCGGGGCGTCGGTGTCGCTTCGCGTGGACACCGACCGCTGCACCGTGATCCAGCAGGAGTGACCGCACATGGAGAGCCGATTGCGGACGGACTGGGCGTGGACGATCGGGGACGCCCGACCACCGACGGGATGCGGGTCTTCGGCGGGGGCGCGGTCTTGCCCTTCGGCGGCCCGAAGGGGTCGGCGCTCGCCATCTGGATGGAGATCATGGGCGGTGTGCTCACCGGTGCCGCCTTCGCCGGGGAGATGAAGAGCCTCTACGAAGACGTCTCGGGCCCCCAAAGGATGTCCCGCAGCCCATGACACGTGTTGGAGTCAAGAGGAGGTTGGCAATGGACACTTCGAGCCACCTGCGACTGCACCTCGGCGCGCTCCTCATCCTGGCCATAGCCGGTGTGGCATCCGCCGGCACACCGGCTATGGCCTCATCGGCCGGCGGCGCATCACAAACGGCGGAGGTCGTCGTAAAGGGTGGGAACTACACCTTCGCGGCGGCGCCATCGACATCCCCGGTGTACACCTATTGGGTGGCAATCGCCAAGGCCGTCAGAAGCGTCTATCCGCAGTTCAACATCACGGTGACCGAGACCACGGGCGCGCTGGACATCACGAAGCGAGTTCGAGCCAAGCAGGCTGCCGTTGGCAACAGCATGGCGGACTTGGATTACGCAAACTACATGGGCGAAGACCAATTCCGGGGTCAACCCGACAAGAAGGCGCGGATTCTCTGGTACTTCGACCATCTGATCGCCCAGTGGGCGGTGACCAAGTCATCAGGAATCAAGACCATCGAAGGACTGGCCAACCAAGAGTTCAACCCGGGCGGAGCCGGCGGGGGCATCGTCGCCATGACCAAGAAAACGTTCGATCTCTTCGGCGTGAAGCCCAGGTACTTTGAGGCGACGCAATCCAGCGCGAGTGAAGCGATGCTCAACCGCCAGATCGTCGGGCTGTCGAAGGCCGGCCCCGTGCCGGACAGCTTCTTCCAGCAGATCGTGGCCAGCTTGCCGATCGAGACGGTGGGTCTGACCAAGGAGCAGCAGGCGAAGGTTCTCGACAAGTACTCCTACTGGGTGCCCTTTACGATCCCAGCAAAGACCTACGGTGACTCGCAGGAGGTGCGCACGGTCGGCGTGCTGGTAGGCGGCCAAGCCACCAGCGATCTGCCGGAGGAGGTGGGCTACGCCTTCTTCAAGGCGATGTGGGAGGGGGGCAAGTCCCACTGGCAGACGGCCTACCCGTCGGCCGCCAAGATCAATGTGCCGGAGTTGACCCTCCAGTCATCGATCCCCCTGCACGCTGGCACGGTGCGGTACTTGACGGAACACGGCATCAAGGTCCCGGATCGACTGATTCCCCCGGAGTATAAGCCGGCGCGGTAGGGAGGGACCCGTGTCGCAGCAGGCGCCGAGCCTGACCGCAGTCCCCGATCTGCGCGAAGAAATCGAACCGGCGAGACGCGAGGCCTTGACCGGCTGGTCGGCGCGAGGTCTCGCGCTCGTCTGCACCGCCTTTGGCATCTTTCAGTTTTACACGGCCGGCAGGCGACCCATGCTCGCCGTGATCCAGTTCGCCATTCACCTGGCCTTCGCGGTGACGATCGTCCTCTGGGCCCATCCCCTTCGGAAGTCCACGCCCCGGCGCAGCGTTCCGGTCTACGACCTCGTCTGTATCGTCCTCGTGCTCGCCGCCGCCGTCTATGTCATCCTCAACGCCATGCCGATCATGGAGTTCACGTATGTCGAGTCCAACCTTGATCTGATCCTAGGCGTCCCGCTGCTTCTGCTTGTGCTGGAGGCCTCACGTCGTTCGTTGGGCCTCGTGTTTCCCATCCTGGTTGGCCTCTCGATCCTCTACGCGCTCTTCGGCCAGTTCGTGCCCGGTCAGTTCGGACATGAGGGCTTCCCCTGGCAGGTAATCGTGCGCAACCTTTACGTGAGTCCCCAGGGGTTCTGGGGGATCATGCTCCAGATCTCCGCCACCATCCTCGCCATCTTCCTGATCTTCGGTGCGGTGCTGCTGAAGACCGGAGGGGGAGAGGCCTTCCTCGACATCGCCTTCCTCGCCTCGGCGCGGACCCGCGGCGGCCCGGCGAAGGTGGCGGCCGTGGCGAGCTGTCTGTTCGGGATGATCTCGGGGAGCGCGGTCGCCAACGCTGCCACCATCGGGACGTTCACCATCCCCCTGATGAAGCGGGCGGGATTCTCCAAGGAGTTCGCCGCGGCCACCGAGGCCGTGGCGGGAACGGGAGGACAGATCATGCCGCCGGTCATGGGGGCGGGGGCCTTCCTGATCGCGGAGTTCCTCGGCATCTCCTACGCCAAGGTCGCCTGGGCGGCTCTGCTCCCGGCGCTACTCTACTATGCGGGGCTGATGGTTTCGATCCACCTGGAGGCGGTCAAGAACGATTTCCCGACGATTCCCATGGAGGAGGAGCGCGCCATCCGCGCGCGGCTCACGCCCAAGAAAGTCATCCTCCCGCTGATTCCCGTGGGGGCATTGGTCTACGCCTTCTCCACCGGCTACACGGTGCAGATGGGCGCGTACTGGGCTTCCATCCTGGCGCTCGTGCTCACGCTGTTCATGGTCGACGGCGCCATAGGGCGGCGACTCTGGGCGCTGCTCAAGATCGCCCTCAACGGTATGGAAGCGGCGGGGAAGGCGATCGCCGAGATTGCAGTCCTGCTCGCCTCGGCGCAGATCGTCGTCTCGATGCTGGGCTTGACGGGCCTCGCCGTCAAATTCTCCGACCTCTTGGTGTCCATCGGCCAGGAAAGCATGGTCGCCACCCTCATCCTCGCGATGATCGTCCTCATCATCTTGGGGATGGGGATTCCGCCCACCGCCGTCTACGTCCTGGGTAGCTCCATTGTCGTGCCGGCGCTCTTGGGGCTTGGCCTGAGACCGCTTCCGGCCCACCTTTTCACCTTCTATTTTGCCTGCCTAGGGGCCATCACCCCCCCGGTCTGCGCGGCCGTGTATGTGACCTCCGCCTTGGCGGAGTCCAATTGGTGGACGAGTGGGTGGCTGGCGACCAGGCTGGGATTGGCGGGATTCATCGTGCCCTTCATGTTCGTCTACAACCAGAGCCTGCTGCTGACCGGATCGCCGTTCGAGATCCTGTACAACGCGTTGACCGCCTTCGTCGGCGTGTTCTTCCTTGGAACCTTCGCCGTCGGGTATTGGGGCGGACGGATTGGGTGGGGACGGCGATTGCTCATGGCCATCGCCGGGGTGTTGCTGATCCAGCCGGGCATCGGAACGGACCTGCTGGGCGTCGCCCTCGCGGGCCTGGTCTACGTGTCCCAACGATTTCCTCTCGGAGTCCGAAAGAGGGCGTCAGGGGAGCGGAGCGCATGAGAGTCAACCTTCCGTACGGAAAGGGATCCGTTGAGGTAAAGGTCCCGGACGGATCGGCAATCGCGTATCCCCGGGAGCTGCCCCGGGTCGCGGAGGTCGCGGCCGAGATCCGTCGCGCGATGGCCACGCCCATCGGCGCGCCGTGCCTCCGGGAGCTCGCCGCGGGAAGAGCAAACGCGGCCGTGGTCGTGAACGACATCACTCGGCCCGCGCCGAGCCGGGAGATGCTCAGTGCCATCCTGGAGGAACTGCACGCTGCGGGGATCTCCGAGTCGGCCGTGACCGTGGTCATTGCGACCGGCAACCACCGGCCCAACTCTCCCGGTGAGATCGCTGGGATGATCGGGGAGGAGTTTGCCCGGCGGCTCCGCGTGGTCAACCATGCGTGCGAAGACGACGGCGCTTTGACCGCAATCGCCGCTCCAGGGGTGAACATTCCCGTCCGGGTGAACTCGCATGTCGCGAATGCCTCGGTCCGGATCCTCACGGGCCTGATTGCCCCCCACCAGGCGGCCGGGTACAGCGGCGGGCGAAAGAGCCTTGCCCCTGGCGTGTCGGCACTCGAGACGATCGCCAAGCAGCATTCCTTCCCGATCCGGCCGTACGATCCCGCGATGGGATGGATGAAGGGAAACCCCTTCCACGAGGTGGCCCTCAGCATTGCCCGGGCCGTGGGGGTCGACTTCATCCTCAACGTCGTCAAGAACTGCCGGGGCGAGGTCGTGCATGCCGTCGCCGGCGAGCTGGAAGCTGCACACGAAAGCGGCGTCTCGGTATGCGAGCAGAGCTGGGTCGTCGACTTCCCGCACACGTACGACGTGGTGATTGTCACGCCGGGAGGATACCCGCGCGACATCGACCTGCACCAAGCCCAGAAGGCGATGTCGACCGCCGAACTCGTCGCGGCTGATGGAGGAGTGATCGTCCTCCTCGCGGAGTGTTCGGACGGGATTGGGAAATTCGCGGCGTGGCTCAAGGGGGCGAAAAGCCCTCAGGAGGTGATCCAGCGGTTCAGGCGAGAGGGTTTCACGCGAGAGCACTCCTCCAAGGCCTTCATGTGCGCGCGGGCGCTTGCCAAGCATCCGGTCGTGGTCTGCTGCTCGGGCATCGCCGCGTCCGAGCTGGACGCCATGTTCTTCCGCCCGGCGGCGACGGCACAAGACGGAGTGGATCTGGCGCTGGCAATGAAGGGGGGCGACTCCAGAGTATTGGTCCTCCCCTTTGCCGTAGACTGCGTGCCAAGGGTCAGCGCGTCCTGATCGGGGAGGCGGGACACCGGGGGTTTCCTTGCCGGAGGTTCCCTCGACCCCCTCGGCGGATCCGCCTGGGCCGGTCCTCCACCTGGCAGCGGGGGACTCGGCACGGGGTGTGCAGTGTGCTCAGCGGCAGTTGTGAGTGAACAGGAGGTGCGCTACGCACCTCGCGCCGTCAAATCTGTACCCCAGGAGGACGAGAATGGCCAGGGCGCACATCTTCCGGTTCGATGAGATCTCACCAGTGGACAGGGGTGAGGGGATCTCCACGAAGCCGTTCGTCAGCAAGACAGTGGGTTCCACGAACCTCACGAACGGCGTCACCACGTTTCCGCCCGGCGCAGCGCTGCGACTGCACTCGCACAACTGCGACGAGTCGGTGACGCTGATCGAGGGTGAAGGCGTGGTGGAGATCGACGGGGAGCAGTTTCCGATAAAGCCCTTCGACACGACCTTCGTGCCGGCGGGTATTCCCCATCGCTTCATCAACAAGAGCGCGCAGCCGATGCGCATCCTCTGGAACTACACCTCGGTGAACGTGACGCGCACCTTTGCCGACACGGGGGAGACCGTGACCCAGTTGGCGCCGGGAGACAAGGGGGGGACCCGGGCCTGACCGCGGCTCTCGGCCCGGCTCCGCCTCTGGCCCGCCCCCGGCAGGCGGATGAGGGTCACCCCTGCTTGCTCCGAGAGGGTGGCGGGGGAACCTTCAGCGCCGCAGCCGTGGGTGGCCCGGTCGCGTGGCGTTACTTGGCGGGGGGTGTGACGCCCACCACTTTCACGTCGAAGACGAGGGTCTTGCCCGCCAAGGGGTGATTCAGGTCGAGGATCACCGTCTGCTCTTTGATCTCCTTGACCGTCACGAGGCGTCGCTGGCCGGTCTGGTTGTGGGCGATAAGCTCCTTCCCGACCGTGAGGTCGTCGGCGGGAATTCGGTCCTTCGGCACTTCGAGGACGGCGGCAGGATTCACCTCCCCGTAGGCATCGGCGGGCTTCACCGTCACCTGCTTCTCCTCGCCCGGATGCATTCCCACGAGCGCCTTCTCCAGACCTGGGATGATCTGGTGCTGCCCCTCCGTAAAGGTGAGGGGCGCCTTCCCCTTATTGGAGTCCAGCAGCTTGCCGCCCTCGTCGGTCGCCGTGTATTCGATCTGCACCGTGGCGCCGGGTTCGATGCTGGGACCAGGGCTCTCGGTCTTTTGCTGAGCCTCGGCCACTCCGACCGCCAGCCCGAGCACCAGTGCGATCACCGCGGCAATTCTCATCGTTGCCTCCCATTCAACCTGTCTGGCGGGGTTGTCTATCCGTACCTCTCTGGAATGTCCGCTTGAATCCAAGAAGGTTCATTCCCCGCGGCTTGCCGCGAGTTCGTCATACCGGCCCCGGTTTTCACCGGGGTGAACTCCAGCCGGTATCCAGAAAGCCCGACTGGATTCCCCCGTATCAAGTACGGGGCAGGCTGTGTCAAGCACGGAATGACGGACGAGAACAGAAGCCGATACCCCGCGGCTTGCCGCGGGGTAGTTCATCACCCTTGGGCCCGACACTGGCAAACGTGGCGCCGATCCCGGGCGATGACCTCCTCACCGGCGCGCCCGCCGAGCGCGCCACGGGACTCTGGCTGCAGGTTACATCAAACCCGTCTTGTCCGCCAGAGTTTGTAAGTCTGGCACCTCCAGGTCTGGGTGCGCCTGGGCCACCGGCGTCGCTCCAGACCCTTCTTTGTTCTGGCGCCGGTTGACCCACACGCTGGACAGCCCCAACGCGTTCGCGGGCGCGATGTCGTGAAAGAGGCTTTGGGCCACATGCAGGATCCGCTGCGGGGGCACCCCGATGCGGTCAAAGGCCAGCCGGAAATTGTGCAGCGAGGGCTTGTAGGATTTCGCTTGCTGCGCGGTGATGATCCAATCGAATGTGACCTGAAGTCGCTCCGCCGAATAGGCAAAGAGGTCATCGTCAACATTGGAGATGATGGCGAGGCGGTATTTCCTGTGCAGCGCGTGGAGCGCAGGGGCCGAGTCCGGGAACGCCGGCCAGTCCTTCACCGATGTCGAGAACCGGTCCAACTCCCTTGCCGTAGGGATGAACCCGAGCCGTGCGCCCAGCCCCTCCAGGACCAGCCGGAGGACGCTCCTGTATGCGCGATACTCCCCGCGTTCGGCGGCGGACTCCAATTCCCCGTACAGTTCGAGCGCCCGGTCGGGGAGCAGGTCGATCTGACGCGCGGCGAGAATGGGCCGTAAGGCGTCCCAGATGCCCGTTTCCCAATCGATCAAGGTGCCGTAACAATCGAAGGTCAACACCTCAAAAGCATCGAATGGCAGCATGGGTCACCTCCAGACAAGGCTCGAGGTGTCCTGGCGTCGGGGCTGATTCAATCCGAAGAAATTGAACCACCAAGACACCAAGGCACCAAGAAACAGAGGGCACTTTCTCGGTTTCAACGGCGAGAACCGAAGACTACTCATGGGGCCATCAGGGATCCCCGCTCCTTGCCCTTGCCGGCCGCGTCCTTCCTTGGTGTCCTGGTGCCCTGGTGGTGAAGAACATTTCGGCCCAGGGCTGACTTTCCCCGCATCGGATGAAGCGCCTCAATGCCCAGCCGGTGGTCGGGGGCGCACCGCCGTTTTCTCGAAGAGGAAGGGGAGCGGCGCCACGAGCAGGGCGAGGATGCTGACCACACGGAAGATGTCCATGTAGGCCAGCAGCCGCGCCTGCCGTCCCAGGACGCTGTAGAGCAGCCCGATCGACTTGGGGCCGGCGGCGAGATCGCCCACACGCAGCGTGAGCCCGGAGCGGGCGGTTGCCAGCCAGCGGCGGGTCGCCGGATCGTGCGGCGTCAAATGGGAGGCCAGGTGGGCCTGGTGCACCTGCGCCCAGCGGGCGAGGAAGGTGGTGACGCCGGCGATCCCGATGCTCCCGCCGATATTGCGCATCAGGTTGAAGATGCCGGCCGCATTTCCCAGTTGCTCGTTTGTGAGCCGTCCCATGGTCGTCGTCGCCAGCGAGACGAAGACGAGTGCCGCGCCGACCCCGTTCAGCACGTTCGGCCACACCACATTCGACATGGCGATGGTGAGGTTCAGGCGACTGAACATGAGGCCGGACAGGCCCAGCACGGTGAGCCCCGCCGCGATCAGGATCCGGCCGTCCAGGGAGGCGATGGCACGCCCCACGACGAGGTTCGTCAGGAACGCGCCGAAGCCCCGGGGCGTGATGGTGAGGCCGCTCGCGAGGGCGGAATACCCCAGCAGGGTCTGCAGGAAGAGGGGGAGCGTCGCGATGGTGCTGTAGAGGACCATCCCGTGCACGGTGATGAGGAAGGTCCCGACCGCGAAGTTCCGGTTCCCCAGGACCCGGAGGTCCACGATGGGGTGGGCCGTGCGGAACTGCCGGACGATGAAGGCGATCAGCGAAGCGGTCGTGACGACCGCGAACCAGCGCACCCACGCTGCCGAGAACCAGTCGTCCTCCTGCCCCTTGTCCAGCAGGATCTGCAGGGTGGCCAGGCCGATGGCCATGAGGGCGAAGCCGATGTAATCGATCCGGCCCGGCCGGCGATTCCTGACGTACGGCGGATCCTCCACGAACGTCTGCACCATGAGGAAGGCGAGCGCGCCCACGGGCAGGTTGATGTAGAACACCCACCGCCACGTGTAGGTCTCCGTGATCCACCCGCCCAGCGTGGGGCCGAGGATCGGCGCGACCACGACGCCCATCCCGTAGGTGGCCATGGCGACGCCCCGGCGCCTGGGTGGAAAGCTCTCGAGGAGCACCGCCTGCGCGATGGGCTGGAGCGCCCCTCCGCCCAGGCCCTGCGCGATCCGCGCCAGAATCAGGATGTCCAGGCGGGGCGCCGCACCGCAGATGGCGGACGCTGTCGTGAAGAGCAGGATGCACGTGAGCAGGAGCCGCTTGCGGCCGAAGACTCCGCCGAGCCATGCCGCCGTCGGCAGGATGATCGCGTTGGCCACGAGGTAGCTCGTCAGGACCCAGGTGGCTTCCTCGGGGGTCGCCGAGAGGGTCCCGGCGATGTGGGGGAGGGACACGTTCGCCACGGAGGTATCCAGGACCTCCATGAAGGTGCCCAGCATGACGGAGAACGCGATCAGCCAGGGGTTGAATCGCGGCCGCCACTCGGAGGGCTGGTCGGGCGGCCCGGCCGGGTGCGTGTCCGGGGCGCTCATGATCGGGTTGGGACCGCCGCATTGGGCCGGTCCGAGGCGCTGAGGCGCCGGCTCCGCTTGACCGCGGGGTTCCCCTCCGCCCGGGGTCCGCCAGGCAGCCGGCGCACATGTGAGGGAGACATGGCGGGCATTATACTCCTTCGGGTGCATCCATGGAAAACACGGAGCATTCCCCGAGGCGCCGGTCAGCCAGCCGCGCCTGCCCGCTGCGACATACGCCGTGCGACTCCTTGACAGGTTCAAGAGCGACATGCTAGCGTCCCGGACAACCCGGGGGAGGGGGCCCCTCAGGGAACGCTGAGGAAGATTCACGATCCGCAGGGCCGCCCGCCTTCGCCCGCCTCGGGACAACGTCGATCGGTATCACCCCTGCAACCACCGCCATCGCTGGCGATCGTCAGAGACCATGGCCTTGTGAGGAGGGCACTCCAGCCAACCCGCGCGATGTGAAGGCCTACCGTGGAGAGGGGAGTGGGTGATACGTCTGCGTATGGACGACCGGTTGTCCCGTCTCGAAGCCCAGTTGGAACAGCTCAGCATCCATGTTGGGGATCTTGAACGGCGTCTCGCCGCCCTCGAGACACGCGAGCCCGCCGCTGCGGCAGTCCGCGCACACGGCGTGCCGGCCGCCGGCGAGCTGGATGCACTGGAGCGGCTGGCCAGCCTTCGGGCATCGGATGTCGGCGCCGTGGTCGCGCTGCTCGGCCGCACGCTCGTCGTCCTCGCCGGCGCGTATCTGCTCCGCGCCCTGACCGACTCGGGCAGGCTGGCCGCCGGCCCGGGCGTGCTGCTCGGTCTGGCCTTCGCGCTCTGTTGGGTGGTCGTGGCCGACCGAGCCGGCGCCCACGGGCGCAGCCTGAGTGCCGCGTTCCACGGCGTGGCCTTCGTCCTGATCGCGTTCCCGCTGCTCTTCGAGGCGACAACCCGTTTCCAGTTCCTCACCACGGCGGCGGCCGCGGCCGGCCTGGGGGGCTCTGCGGCCGTCGCCCTGGCGGTGGCGGCGCGGCGGCAGTTACCGGGCGTCGCCTGGGTCACGACGCTGGGCGCGCTGGCGACGACCGGGGCGCTCATGCTCGCCACCAGCGAGCTGGGCCCGTTGGCGCTGTTCCTGGTCCTGCTGGGGGTGGCGACGCTGTGGCTGGGGCACCTGCTGGACTGGACCGTCCTGCGCTGGCCCGTCGCGCTGGGGGCCGACCTGGCGATCCTGATCCTGTCCGGGCGCGCCGTGGCGCCGGACGTGGCCGACCGTCCCGGCATGGCGCTCGCCGCGCAGATCCTGCTGCTTGTCGCGTACCTGGGGAGCGTCGCCGTCCGGACGCTCTTCCTCGGCCGGGACGCCATCCCCTTCGAGATGGCGCAGGGGGCGGTGGCGATCGCGGTGGGGCTGGGCGGGGCCGCCTACGTGACGGGGAGAATCGGCGGCGCGCTCCCGCTCGGCATCGCCACGCTCGCGCTGGCCGCGGGCTGCTACGCTGTTGCCGTCGCGTTCGTCGAGCGCCGCCAGGGACGCCGCCGGAACTTCTCCTTCTATACCTCGGCGGGACTGGTCTTTGCGCTGGCGGGCTGTGCGCTCGCGCTGCCGAGACCGCCCCTCGGTCTCACGTACGCCGCGCTCGGGCTGGCGACCGGCTGGGCGGGGCGAGTGTGGAGGCGCCGCACTTTCCGGGCGCACGGCGCGGTCTACCTGGTGGCCGCCGTGGCGGTGTCGGGCCTGCTCGCGCATGTGGGGTACGGCCTCGGACTGCCTCTCCCGCCGGCGCACGCGCCCTCGGCGGCGATGCTGGGGGTCCTGGCCCTCTGCCTGGCCGCGGTCTGGGGGCTGGGGGCGCCCGCAGCGGAGGGGACGCCTGGTCTGGCGGCCCGCCTGCCGCGCCTGGTGGGCCTGGTCTTGGCGCTGGGGGGCGTGATGGGCGTCGCCGTCGCCTGGCTGACCCCGGCGATTGCCGGCGCCGAGGCCGCGGCGCACGGCGGTCAGGTCGCGACGCTTCGGACTGCGCTGCTCGTCTCGGACGTCCTGGCGCTTGCCTGGGCGGCCCGCGCATGGGGGTTCGTCGAGGGCGCGTGGCTCGTCTATCCGCTGCTCGTGCTCACCGGCCTGAAGTTCGTGCTCGAGGACTTCCGCGCCGGACAGCCCGCCACACTCTTCGTGGGCTTCGCGCTCTACGGCCTGGCGCTCATCGTCGGCCCGAGGCTCTGCCGGCGATCGGGCAGCCCCAGGGGAAGGCAACCGTAAAATCGACGCGCCGAGGCGACCCGCCCTGGGCTCGCGCAGGCCGGGCCGGCGATTTTGGCTTTTGGGTTGACACGAGACGTTCCGCTGGGCGATGCTTCAAATCGGACGATCGGACGTGGCCGCCGCCGGCGTGAGCTCGCGGCGGATTTGGCGCACAGCGAAAGGGAGGTGCCGCATGAAGCGAGGTGGATGGGGTGCAATTGGCATTGGGCTTCTGTTCGCCGTGTCGTTGGGGTGGCAGATGGCACCCGCCTGGGGAGCGGACAGCAGCCTGGTCGTCTATTCGGCGAATGACACCGATGTCAACAACTTCGTCTTCGGGATGTTCCAGAAGGAGACCGGCATCACCGTCCAGCCGGTGACGGCCGGCTCCGGCGTTCTCCTGAAGCGAATGGCGGCGGAGAAGGACCGCCCCCTGGGGGACGTGCTCTGGGGCGTGAGCACCCTGATCCTGGACGCCAACAAGGCGTACTTCGAACCCTACGCCACGAAGAATGTCGAGGCCGTGCCGGCAACGATTCGCGACCCGCAGAATCTCTGGGCCGCGACGAATGCTCACGTGATCGTGATTCAGGTCAACCGCCAGCTCTTGGGAAGCACGGCACCGCCCCGGACGTGGCGGGATCTGCAGAATCCCCAGTGGAAAGGGAAGGTGGTCATGGCGGATCCGGCCAACTCCGGCGGGGCCTTCACCCAGGTGACCCGCATGCTCGATCTCTTCGGGGGCGGGGACAAGGAGAAGGGCTGGCAGGAGTTGGAAAAGGTCATCCGCAACGTTCGCGTCCTCAACAAAATCTCGCTGGTCTATACCGGCGTGGGGAACGGGGAATACCCCGTCGGGCTGAGCCTGGAGTACGCGGCCTATGAGTACGTCCACGGCGGCGCGCCGGTGGAGCTGGTGTACCCCGAGGATGGCACCGTCCTCCAGCCCGAGGGGATGGGGATCATGAAGGGGGCGCAACATCGGGACGCCGCCCAGAAGTTCGAGGACTTCATTACCCGGAAGGACGTGTGCGAGGCGATCCTCAAGAAGTTCTTCCGCCGCCCGGCCCGCACCGACCTCGACTTTGCCGCCTTGGGGATCAAGCTGCCGCCCCTCAAGGATATCACGCTCGCCTCCTACGATGCCCAGGCCTGGGCCAAGGACCGGGACGCGGTCCTGAAGCGCGTGCAGGAGATGATCCTGCAGACTCGATAGAGCCCCACGTCACTATTCGCACCGGAGGGAGGCTCGTTGGCGGCAGGGATTGACATCCGGCAGGTGCGGAAGAGCTTTGGCTCGGTGGTGGCCGTCCGCGAGGTGAGCCTCAGCATCGAGGCGGGGGAATTCTTCACCCTCCTGGGGCCGAGCGGCTGCGGCAAGACGACGCTCCTCCGGATGGTGGCCGGGTTCTGTCCGCTGGAGGGCGGCGAGATCTGGGTCGGCGGCCGGCGCGTGGACCAGATCCCGCCGCACCGCCGGAACACCGGCATGGTCTTCCAGAACTACGCCGTCTTCCCCTTCCTCTCCGTCTTCGATAACGTGGCCTATGGCCTTCGGGCCCGGAGGATGCCGCGGCACGCCATCCAGGAGCGGGTCCGGCGATGCCTGGAGATGGTGCAGCTTCCGGAGTACGCCTCCCGGATGCCGCACCAACTGTCCGGGGGGCAGCTCCAGCGGGTGGCCATCGCCCGCTGTCTGGCCATCGAGCCCGAGGTGCTCCTCCTGGACGAGCCCCTCTCCAACCTGGACGCCAAGCTCCGGGTGCAGATGCGCTCGGAGATCCGGCGGCTGCAGCAGGCGCTCCGGATCACGGCCCTGTACGTCACCCACGACCAGGAAGAAGCGCTGGTCCTGTCCGATCGGCTGGCCGTGATGAGCGGCGGAACCATCCAGCAGTTGGGGCGGCCCAGCGAGGTCTACCACCAGCCCGCCAATGCCTTCACGGCCAATTTCATGGGATCCACGAACCTGCTGCGAGGCCGCGTGGTCCGGCACGCGGAGGACCGGACGGCCGTGGCGGTCGGCGGTCAGGAGATCTTCCTCCCGGCGATCGGCCGGCCTGCCGAGGCCGAGGTCCTCTTCTGTCTCCGGCCAGAGGCGATCCGGTTGGCGCCGGGACCGACGCCGCCGGCCGGCATGGAAGCCGTCGCCGGCGAGGTGAGCCGCGTCGAGTTTCTCGGCTCTTCGACTCGCTACGAGGTCGCCGTGGGCACAGACGTCTCGCTCCTGGTGGCGGCATTCGACGAGTGGCCCGCCCGGCAGTTCCACCCGGGGGATCGGGTGTGGGCCCTCTACGATCCGGCCCGGGTGACCGTGCTCACGGCTGACAGCCAACCGGCCGGCAGCGGAGATGGTGTGTGAGGCGCCCGGCGTTCGTCCTCGTGAGCCAGGCCGTCGCCTTTGCCTTCCTGCTCCTCTTCCTCGCGGTTCCGGTTTTCATTGTGCTTCGCGCCAGCGTCCTCACCGCCGACGGGCTACACCTGACCCTCGAAAACTTCCAGAAGATTTTCTCCACCCCCTTCTACCGGGCGGCGGTGATCAATACGCTCGAGATCTCCGCCGGGGCCACGGTCGCCGCCACGCTCCTGGGCGTGCCCATCGCCTTCTGCCTGGCCCGCCTGCCCATCGCGGGCAAGCCCTTGGCCATCAGCCTGGGGACTTTGCCCCTCCTGCTCCCCTCGTTCGTGAGCGCCCACGCCTGGGTCCTGCTGCTGGGGCGGTTCGGGTTCCTCAGCCAGGCCCTCCGGGCCGTGGGCATTCCCTTCGGGTCCATCTACGGGCGGGGGGGCATGATCTTCGTCTACACGATCCAGGGGTTTCCCTACGTCCTTCTCCTGGCGATGTCCGCCTTCTCCGCCATCGACGTCTCCCTGGAGGAGGCGGGAGAGAATCTGGGGTCGTCGCGCTGGCGGACCTTCCGCACGGTGACGCTGCCCCTGCTGATCCCCGCCATTCTCTCGGGGGGCCTCTTGGTGTTCATGGCGTCGGCCGAGAACTTCGGCGTGCCCTTTGTCTTGGCCGAGGACCTGCCGGTCCTCTCCCTGGAGGCGTACAAGCTTTTCGTCAGCGAGCTGGGCGGGAACACGCCCATGGCGGGGGCCATGGGCGTGTTCCTGGTCCTCTGCACGGCCGTGCCGCTCCTGCTCCAGCGCGCCTATCTGCGACGGTCGCACTTCGCCACCCAGAGCCGGGGGCGGCCGCGAATCCTCACGGTCTCTCCCCGGCTGCGACGGCTGGCCACGGCGCTCATTTTCGGGGTCGATGTCGTGGCACTGCTCCCGTTCCTGGTGGTCATCGTCGCCTCGTTTCTCGAGATGCGGGGGCCGGTGATGTTCTTCCGCTTCAGCCTCCAGAGCTACCGGGAGGTCCTGACCCAATCGTCGCAGATGATCACGAATTCCTATCTCCTGGCCACGCTCGGAACCCTGGCGGCCGTGGCCCTTGGCATCCCCATCGGGTACCTGGTGACCCGCGAGCGCCTGCGGTCCGGGGGCCTCCTGGAGGTGCTCAGCAACTCACCGTTGGCCATCGCCGGGACCGTCCTGGGAATCGGGTTCGTCCTGGCCTTCAACACCTCCCCGCTGATCCTGACGGGGGGCGGGGTCATCCTGGTCCTCGCCTACACGACGCGGATGCTTCCCTTCAACGTCCGGAGCACGGTGGCCCTGCTCCACCAGCTCGATCCGGCACTGGAAGAGGCCTCCATCAACCTGGGCGTGCCGCCCGGCCAGACGTTCGTTCGGGTGACGGTTCGCCTCCTCCTGGCGGGGATCGTCTCGGGGGCGATCCTGACCTGGGTGAACATCGCCTCGGAGCTCAGCTCGACCGTGATCCTGTACAGCGGCCCCTGGGCGACAATGACCGTCGGCATGTTCCAGGCCATGGAGAGCCGCAATCTCGGCATGGCCTCGGCCTTCGCCTCGATCCTGGTGGTATCGGTGGCCGTGCCACTCTTTTTCGTCACGCGGCTATTCGGCCGCCGCGAAGTCACCCTGTTCTGATGCGTCATGCGAGCTTGCAGCATCGCGGATCTTTCACCGCAGAGATCGCGGAGAACGCAGAGAACTGCTATGCTCCCAGAACCAGCACGGCACGCTGAACCCCGTGGTTCCGGGTGCGGTTTCCGAGCAAGAAGAGCCTCTGCGATCTCTGCGTGCTCTGTGGTTAATGTCTTAGCGCTGGGGTTAGAGAGGAGGATGGGGGATGTTGTGGTCCGAGAGCATCGTGGCTTGCCTCAAGCGTCACGACGTGCGGCTGATCGCCTACCTGCCGGACAGCATCGTGTACCGGGTGCTCTCCCTGATGGAGGGCGATGCGTCCTTCGAGCTGATGCCCGTCGCGCGGGAAGAAGAAGGCGTGGGGATCCTGGCCGGCGCCTACCTGGGCGGGAAGCGGGGGGCCATGTTCTGCCAGAACAGCGGCCTCGGCAACTGCGTGAACGCCCTGGCCTCGCTGGCGGTGCCGTGGCAGATCCCGGTCCTGCTGTTCCTGGGGGAGCGGGGCGGCCTGGGGGAATTCAACGTATGCCAGGTCGGGATGGCGCGCGCCACCCGGCCAATCTTCGATACCTTGGGCATCCCCCACGTGACCCTGACGCGCCCCGAGGAGGTCGAGACTCTCACCGGCGACGGCATCAAGCTGGCGTACGACACGCGGACGCCCATCGGGTTCATCCTGCCGCGGCAACTCACGGGAGGGAAGAATGAGTAAACTCCACCGCTCGCAGGCCACGAAGCTCTTGGTCAGCAAGGTCACCGATCATCCGATCCTGGGCGGCATCGGGAGTCCGACGTACGATCTCTACGGAGCGGGGGATCGGGATCGCAACCTGTACACCTGGGGCTCCATGGGGCTGATCTCCTCCATGGGTTTGGGCCTGGCCGTGGCCCGGCCCGATCTCCGAGTGATCGTCCTGGACGGGGACGGGTCGATCCTGATGAACCTCGGATCCCTGGCAACCATTGCCCGGAAGGCGCCGCCCAACCTCGTCCACATCGTCTGGGACGATCAGGTGTACGAGACGACCGGACGCCAGCCGACCCACACGTCGGCGGGAACCGACCTGGCCGGCATTGCCAGGGCGGCGGGGATCCGCAACGCAGTGACCGTCGACGACGAGCCGGGATTCGCCGCTGGCGTGGATCGGGCACTGGTCGAAGCGGGACCGTGGTTCATCGCGGCCAAGATCATTCCCGAGAAGGGAACCGCCCGCCCCCCGCGGGACCCCATCTTTTTCAAGTACCGCTTCATGCGGGCCATCGAAGCACCCCGCTGACAGGGCGGAGGGTAAGACTCCATCCGCGGTTCTGGTGGCGGGCCTGCTTCAGGGGGGAAATGAACTACCCCGCGGCAAGCCGCGGGGTATCGGCTTCTGTTCTAGTCCGTCATTCCGTGCTTGACACGGAATCCAGTCGGGCTTTCTGGATACCGGCTTCCGCCGGTATGACGAACTCGCGGCAAGCCGCGGGGAATGACCCCTCTTGGATTCAACCTAGAAAGGAGGGCGCACCGAGGTCCGGTGCCCTCCTCGAGGGCAGTCATCGAAGGAGAGATTCCAACTTCGCTTTTGACGTAGCCTGCATAACCCGGATGAGGTCGCTCAGACCGATGAAGCCCCCCAGTATTCCCCTGGAAAAAATCCTCGCGCTGGAACCGGCGTGTCTTCGCATGGCGGTGCCCGAGTCCTACCGGGACAGGAACGGGCACATGAACATGCGGTGGTATATCGCGATCTTTGATGACGCCGCGGACAACTTGTACAGCCGACTCGGATTGACGCCGGAGTTTCATCGCCAGCACACGACCGGCACGTTCGACCTGGAGCACCATCTGCACTTCTTGAGCGAAGTGCTCCCCGGCGATCGCGTCGCGGTGTACGGACGGCTTGTCGGGCACTCGGCCAAGCGGCTCCACTACCTCATGTTCATGGTCAACGAGACGAGGGGCAAACTGGCAGCCATGTTTGAATGCATGAGCGCGTTCGCCGACCTGACCGTCCGCAAGACCGCGCCCTTCCCGCCGGACATCGCGTCGAAGATCGCGGCGGGCGTCGCGGCGAGCGCCACACTGGAGTGGCCTGCGCCGGTGTGCGGGGCGATGCAGGCGTGAGGGGTTGACACCCATTGACGGCGCCGGACGGAACCGATAATCTCAAGACACCAGAACATTCACGAGATCAGGTCTCAGGAACGAGGTGGATGGCATGGAAACCAAAAAATTCGTCTATTACCAAGAGGATGATATGTTCATTGGCTGGCTTGAGGAATACCCTGATTACCGAACGCAAGGGGAAACCCTTGAGGAACTGATGAAGAACCTGAAGGACATCTATGGGGAACTCACCAGTGGCCGTATTCCCCACGTCCACCGGGTCGGCGAACTGGTCGTCGGATGAAGCGAACGGACTTGATCCGCACGATCGAGGGCATGGGGTGTATCTTCATTCGTCGTGGCGGGAGACACGACTGGTACCAGAACCCTGCGACGAAAGTGTCCCAGCCTGTACCTCGACACCGGGAGATCAAGGAAACTCTGGCGAAGCATATCCTCAGAATGCTGAGGAGTGGGGCATAGCCGCCGAACGGCGGAATACAAAATTGTCAATGTCCGAACCCAAATCCAGCGGACAGCGGTTGACGGGCGCGTACGGAACGGATATGTTCAAGCAGTTCCTCGTCTCCTGTGACCGGACTTGCCGCAGGGGGGTGAGCAAAATATAAAAAGAGCAATGTCTGACCCCAAGTGGAGCCAAACGGGATGACCGAAGGGGAGGGGCCCCCATGCCGACGCCACTTCGCGTTCTCATCCTCGAAGACAGTCCGACAGACGCCGAGGTGATGCTCGGCCACCTCCGGGAGGCTGGCTACGCTCCCGACTGGCGGCGAGTGGAGACCGAGGCGGAATTCCTCACCAACCTCGAACCCACTCTCGACCTCACCCTCATCGACTACACCCTGCCGGACTTCAATGGACGCCGTGCGCTCGAGATCCTGCGCGATCGAGGCTGGGACATTCCCTCCATCATCGTCACCGGCACCATCAGCGAGGAGACGACCCTCGAACTCCTGCGACTCGGGGCGGCGGACTACCTCCTCAAGGACCGCCTGGCCCGCCTCGGCGCGGCCGTCCGGACCGCCCTCGCACACCGGAGCTTGCAGCACGAGCGGGCGGCGACCGAGGCGGCTTGGCGGACTAGCGAGGCCAGGGCGCGCTTTCTTGGCGACGTGCTGGAGAAGTGCTCGCAGCCGTTCGGGGTCAGCTACCCGGATGGGCGCGTGGGGGTTTGTAACGCCGCGCTGTACACGCTCCTCGGGTACACCGAAGCCGAATTGCGGGCGCTGGACTGGTCCCGCGACCTGACACCGGCCCGAATGGCGGGATTCCGAAGCCGAGCGGCTGGCGGAATTGCGGCGCACCGGGCAACCGGTACGCTACGAGAAGGAGTATCTCCGCAAGGATGGCTCGCGCATCCCGGTGGAAGTCCTGGTGCATCTCGTCCGCGATATCGCCGACAGCCCGCCCTATTACTGCGTCTTTGTCACGGACCTCACCGAGCGCAGGCGGGTGAAGGAGGCGTTGCTCGTCCGCATGCGCCAGCTTGAGGCGATCCGCGAGGTCACGTCGGAGATCGCGCGGGAGCTGGGTCTCACGGCTGTCCTCCAGCTTATCCTCCGGCGGGCGATACAGTTGGTGGAGGCCGCAGGAGGGGCGATCCGCCTCTGGGATGCGGTGAGTGGACTCCTCACTCCCTGCGCGTGGTACGGCGTGCCGGACTGTGTGATGGAACGGTTGCTTTGCCTTGGCGAAGGAGTAGCGGGCACGGCGGCTCTGCGGCGGGAGGGCCTGATCGTGAACGACTACCGAACCTCCCACTATGCGACGCCGCTCCATCTGGAAAAGATGGCGTGTACTGCCATGCTGTCCGAGCCGTTGCTGTATCGGGATCGTCTTGTGGGAGTGATTACCCTCGATAATGGAGAAACGGAGCGGCCCTTCACCGGGGAGGACCGCCAGCTCCTTTCTCTCTTCGCCAACCAAGCCGCCACCGCCATCGAGAATGCCCGGCTGTACGCCGCGGAGCAGGAAAGGCGGAGGCAGGTGGAGGCGGTCCAGGCCGTCTCGGCGGAGGTCACCCGCGAGCCGGATCTCAATGCCGTGCTCCGGCTCGTGACGCAACGCGCCGCCGAGCTGTTGGCAACCGCCGGGGGGGCGGTGTTCCTGTGGGAAGACGAGTCCCAGTCGCTCGTCCCGCGGGCCCAGTATGGCCAGGACTGGCCGGCGGATCTGCTCTTGCGGCTCGGCGAGGGCGTGGCCGGAGCAGTAGCCGAGCGACGCGAGGGCATGATTGTCAACGCATACCGCACGTCTCGCTACGCGCTTCCGGCTGTGCTAGAACAAAGCAAGACCACTGCCGTCGTCGCCGAGCCGTTGCTCTACGGAGATCGGCTCCTGGGGGTCATTGCCCTCAGTGATCGAAGGCCTGGCCGCTCGTTCACCGAGCACGATCGCGGCCTCCTTCGCCTCTTTGCTAATCACGCCGCCACCGCCATCGAGAACGCCCGGCTGCTCGAGAGCGCGCGCCTGCGTGCCCAGCAACTCGCGACCCTGAACGAGCTGACGCGAACCCTGGCCGTGACGCGCAATTCCCAAGCCGTGGCCCGGGAGATCCTGGCAGCGGCCCAGATCCTGATCCCGGGAAGCGTGGGGCAGTTGTGGGAACTCGTGAACGGGGCCGAGATGTTTCGCCTCTTGGCCGTCGACGGAACGCGGATGCCAGAGGGTCCACTTCGCGCGCAATTCCCCGCGGGGGAGGGATTGGCGGGCCTTGCCGGCTCCACCCGCCGGTATGTGACGAGCCCGGATGTCACGCGGGATGAGCGCTTCGTGAATCAGGCTTGGGCCGCGGCCGAGGGACTTGTCTCCTGTATCGCCCTGCCGCTGGTCCACCAGGAGCGGCTGCATGGTTCCCTCGTCATCCTGACCCGGACCCCCCATACCTTCCGCGAGCCAGAGGTCGATCTGCTCCAGGCCTTTGCCGCCCATGCGGCGGTTGCCCTGGAGAATGCCAAGCTCTTCCACACAATCTCGGAGCGTCGCGCCGAGGTCCACGCCCTGGCTGCCCGGCTGGCCGAGGCCGAGGAGGGCGAGCGGAAGCGGCTGGCGCGAGAACTCCACGATCAGGTCGGGCAGAATCTGACCGCGCTCGGCATCAACCTGAACATTCTGCGGAGCCAGGTGGGGACGACCGCGGGGCCCGAAGTCCAATCGCGTCTGGACGATTCGTTCAGGCTCGTCGATCAAACCACCGAGCGGATCCGCGACGTCATGGGCGAGCTGCGTCCGCCGGTCCTGGATGATTACGGGCTGGTGGCGGCGCTCCGCTGGTACGCGGAACAATTCTCCTCCCGCACGCAGATCCTCGCGGAGGTGCAGGGCGAGGAGCCCGCGCCTCGCCTGAGGGCGCCGGTCGAGATCGCTCTCTTTCGCATTGCCCAGGAGGCCCTGACCAACGTGGCCAAGCATGCGGCGGTCACGCGGGTTCGTGTCGGCGTGGAGACAACGGATGCGACGGTGCGCCTGGTCATCGCCGATGACGGCGCCGGGTTCGACCCGTCCCGCCTGGAGGACCGGCCGCGATGGGGGCTCATGACCATGAGCGAGCGAGCAAAGGCCGTGGGCGGTCAGTGCACCATCGACTCGCAGCCCGGCGAGGGAACCTTGGTGGTCATAGAGGTGCCGAGGTGACCATCCGCGTCGTCTTGGCAGACGATCACGCCGTGGTGCGAGACGGGCTGCGCGCCCTGCTGGAGACCCAGCCGGATATTCAGGTGGTGGGCGATGCGCCTGATGGGCGAGAAACGGTGCGTCTGGCGGCGGAGCTGCGGCCCGACGTGGTCGTCATGGACCTCGCCATGCCCGAGCTGAGCGGCCTGGAGGCGACACGGCAGCTCCACGAGCAATGCCCCTCCAGCCGGGTCATCATCCTCTCCATGTACTCGACGACCGAGCACATCTACCAGGCGCTGCAGGCGGGGGCCCGGGGATACCTGCTGAAGGAGGCAGCGGGCGTCGAAGTGATCGACGCCGTCCGGGCCGTCCACGCCGGCCACCGGTACCTGAGCCGGAAGATCTCGGAGACGGTACTCACGGACTACCTGCGTAGGCGCGAGCCCGGCGAGGCCGAGAGCCCGCTGGCTCGGCTCAGCCCGCGGGAACGGGAAATCATCCAGCTCGTGGCCGAGGGCAAGACCAGCGCCGAGATCGCCGCCCGTCTCAGCCTCTCCCCCAAGACGGTCGAGACCTACCGGAGTCGCCTGATGGGGAAGCTCGGCATCAACGACCTTCCGAGTCTCGTTAAGTTCGCCATCCAGCATGGCCTGACGCCGCCCTCCTGAGCCCTGCCGGGGCCCACTCCCGTCGGATTTCAAACTTTTCCCTTCTGCCTGTCAAACTCTCCCGACAGACGCCGAACTACGTCGTCCCTATACTTTCATATAGCCCCAAACATCGCGGTCCAACCGCAGAGCACGCAGAGAGCGCTGAGGAAGTCCTCATATTCAAAGATGCTGACGGCGGGGAAACCTCGGCAAGCTGGATCGGAGGATTTCGTCCGGGCGGTTCCTCTGTTCCGATGAAGTCCGGCAACTCTCTGCGATCTCTGCGGGCTCGGCGGTAGAACCGGAAAGAGGAGGCGCATGCCAGTCGATATTCTGATCATCGAAGATGATGCAAGCGTTCGGAAGCTCCTCGGGCAGTGGCTGAGTCTCACCTTCCCGTGGTGTCAGGTGCTGGAAGCCGCTACCGGTGAAGAGGGCGTGAGGCTGGCCCAGTCGGCATCACCCCGAGTGGTCATCATGGACATCAGCCTCCCGGGAATGAACGGCATCGATGCCACGCGGCGTATCAAGGCCAGCGTGCCGGGGACCGAGGTCGTGATCCTCAGCATCCACGAAGCCGACGCCTATCGCAAAGATGCGGCTTTGGCCGGGGCCAGTGCCTACGTGCCAAAGCGGAAGATGCAGATGGAACTGGTCCCTGTAATTGAGCGGATGCTGTCCGGGAGCGCGATGCGCAATACTGAGGGCAACGGAGGACACGGAAGGCGAGGGAGGCCCTGAAACGTGAAAAAGAGCGGGGAGGCTAGGTGTGGACTGTCACGCTGAACATCCTCCGCAACCGCTGCGATTGGGGGGTGGTCCTCTCGGCCGGAGCTGATGACGTCGTCTCCAGCGCGACTGCGAACACTGAATCGCTGCCAATCATCCGCCGGGCGATGTAGAGGTGTCGCCTTGGCAGGAAGAGTGGAGCGCACGCGGCTCTGGTACAAGAGCAAGAAGGGGCTCGGTATGGAGGGGATGAAGAAATCCTTGATTGCAATCTGTGTCGGCGCGCTTGCAGGGCTGGTCTCACTGATCGCTTGCGAGGTGTCGACATCCAACCCGCAGGTGACCGTTCGGATTGGCGTGTTTCCCACGCAGGACTACCTTCCCTATTTCATCATGCAGGAGCAGGGATTCGATAAGAAGAACGGCCTCCGTTTTGAGGAGGTGTCCCATCCTGGCGGGGCGGCGATTCTTGAGGCGATGGCGGCCGGCTTGACGGACGTGGGCTATGTCGGTGATGTCCCATTCCTGGTGGCTGCCGAGCGCAACCTGATCCCGGCGAAAGCCATCTCGGTTGCCGCGAACAACTTCGCCGATCCGCAGCACCCCGGGGTTGCCGTCCTGGCGGGAGAATCGGTCAAGGATTGGCAGGCGTTGCGTGGAAAACAGATTGCGGTGGCCGCCGTCAACAGCATCCACGGCAGCGCTATCAAGAGCCGTATGGCGCTGGAAGGCGTGAAGGACTACACGCTCGTGGAAATCCCCTTTGCCAATGAAGGGCTGGCGGTGGCCGGAGGCAATGTCGCCGCCGCGGTCATGAGCGAACCCTTCCTGACCCAATCACTGCTTCGGGGCGACGGCCACCTGCTAGGGTGGGTCGTTGGCGGAGCGCCGTTCGAGCGGACGGAATTTACATTGATCGTTTTCAGGGCGGAGTTTCTGCGGGCAAACCCCCAGGGAGTGAAAGCATTCCTGCGGGCCCATCTGCAGGCGGTCGAATGGATGACCCGGAACCCGGAGGCGGCCCGGTCGATCCTGGCGAGGCGGCTGGGTCTCAGCAAGGAGGTTGGCGCGAAAATAAATCTCCTGCGCTGGCCGCCTGACGCCCGGAACGATCTGGCCGCCCTGGTCGACAAGCAGCAGGCCCTGGTCAGGGTCGGCATGCTGCATGCGCCGACCCCCGTGCGCCAACTGTACGATGAGACCCTGCTGAACGAGGTTCTTGCGGAGAAAAGGTAGGTCGAACAGTCAAATGCGACGCCTTTCTCTGTCAGTCAAGTTACCGGCACTTGTGATGATCGCGGTCGCGGTGACGGCCGGGTTGGCCAGTGTGGTGGCGATCGTCATCGGGCGTGGCCTGCTGCGGGAGAGCGCGGTCTATGAGAACGCCTCCAACCTGCGGATATATGCGGATGCGGTCAGGTTGTACCTGGACAGCGCCCGTTCGCTCCTGGAGACCGCTGCAGGCTCACCGGGTCTTACCGAGCTTATTTCCGCCCGGGCGCGTGACCGTTCGCGCCGTTGGCTGCCGGCCGGCAGGGCGGCGACCGCGCGCGAGATCGCCGCCCGGCGGCTGAGGCTCTCGAAAGTGTTTGAATATGTGATGCTCCTCCGACCGGACGGTTCAGTATACCTGATGGAGCCGTACGAGCTTGAGGGCAAGCTGTCGCGCCGCGATCTGGGATATACGGCATGGTACAGAAAACTGATGAGCACCAGGCAAACCGTTGTCAGCGACCTGCACATCTCGCCGGCCACCCAGCGGCCGACCGTGGTCATTGCCACCCCCGTGCTGGGCACGGATGGGCAAGTGGCGGGGATCTGGGCGGGCGGGCTCCGGTTGGAACAGCTCTCCCTCGTGGGCCAGGAGATTGGGAGTCGCACCGTGCGGGGCCGATACGGGTACATTACGGACGGGCGAGGGCTGATCATTGCCCATCAGGCCCAGCCCCGGTACGTCGTGGAACAGACCGACTTCGCCATGGTTCCGCCCGTCCGCGCGGCCCTGGCTGGGCAGGCGGGGGAGATGCAGTTCATCAGCCCCACTGATGGCGTGGAGAAGCTGGGCGCCTACATGCCCCTTCCTGGAACCACATGGTCATTGACATACGTGATCCCGACACGCGTAGCGTATGCCCCCCTCAGCAGACTGGTCCGCAGTATCCTGGTGGCCTCGGGAGGAATTGTCGTCATCCTGGGTTTCGTCGGATTCGGGCTTGTGCGGCGAATTGTCGGACCACTTGGGCAACTCACCGCCGCCGCCCAGGCGTTCGGCTCCGGAGAGATGACCCGGCGGATTGAGGTCAGGACCGGGGATGAAATCGAGCGTCTCGCTGATGAGTTCAACCACATGGCCGAATCGCTGAGAGTAAAAGAAGAACAACTCCGGCAGCGGGCCGACCAACTGGAAGCGGCCAACAAGGAACTCGATGCCTTCACCTACTCCGTCTCCCACGATCTGCGGGCGCCGCTTCGCGCCATGGATGGGTTCTCGCGCATCCTGCTGGACGAGTACGGGCCGCAGCTCGATCGGGAGGCCAGACGCTATCTTGGTATCGTCCGGGACAGCACTCGACAGATGGGACACTTGGTAGATGACCTCCTCGCTCTCTCCCGCTTGGGTCGCCAGGCCTTGAGCATTCAGTCGGTCGATCCGACGAATCTGGTTCGGCAAGCGCTCGAAGAACTCTGCAGCGAACAGGCGGGGCGCCGCGTGGAGAGCATGCTCGGGGACCTGCCGGTTTGCGAGGCAGATCCGGCCCTCCTCAAGCAGGTCTTCTTGAACCTCCTTTCCAACGCCCTCAAGTTTACCCGTAAACGGGACCCGGCTGTGATCGAGATCGGCGCGCTGGGGACAGCAGATGGCAGAAGGCAGCAGGCAGAATGCAGCCGGCCGGTGACAGAGATGACATCCGATTCGGCCCACTCCGCAGTCCGCGATTCGAAATCCGAAATTGTGTATTACGTTCGCGACAATGGGGTCGGCTTCGATATGCGATATGCCCACAAGCTCTTCGGTGTGTTCCAGCGGCTCCACCGCGCCGAAGAGTATGAGGGCACCGGTGTCGGGTTGGCCATCGTCCAGCGGATCATCCTCCGCCACGGCGGACGGGTCTGGGCAGAGGCAGAATTGGACAAAGGGGCCACATTCTACTTCACCCTCGGGAATTGAATATTTCAAATCGCAGATTGCAGATTGAAGGCGGATGGACTTCCCATTTCGGATTGCAGATTGCAAGTCGAACACCTCCGGGAGAATCACATGAACCAAGAGGAGATGAAGAGGCGGACCAAGGAGTGTGCCAAACGGGTCATCAGCGTGTGCAGGCAACTCCCCAATACCAGGGAGGGTCGACTCATAGGTGACCAGCTCTTTCGCTCAGGCACATCCGTGGGGGCGAATTATCGGGCGGCGTGCCGCGCGCGCTCGAAGGCCGATTTCATCTCGAAACTTGGGCTTGTGTTGGAAGCAGCGGACGAACCACTCTATTGGCTGGAGATCCTTACTGAGACAAAGATCATGAAGGTCGACCTTGTAGCCCCGCTCATGGCCGAGGCTCGCGAATTCATCGCCATCTTTGTCTCAAGTCCGACCACCGCTAAAGGCACAAAGGCATGATGCGGATTCGTGTTCCGCTACAATTTGAAATCTGAAATAGGGAGGAAGCGATGATTGAGAACTCGGTAGAGATCCTGCTGGTCGAGGATAATCCGAACGACGTAGAGCTGACGATGCGCGCCTTCAAGAAGAACAACCTCACCAACCGTATCCACGTCGTCAGGGATGGGGCTGAGGCGCTGGAGTACATCTTCTGTAACGGAGCCTACGCGACCCGGAAGGTGGAGCATGCCCCCAAGGTTATCCTGCTCGACCTGAAACTGCCCAAGGTGGACGGGCTGGAGGTACTTCGACAGGTAAAGGCCGACCCGCGGACCAGGACCATCCCTGTGGTTGTGCTCACCTCGTCCCGAGAAGAGCGGGACATAGTGGAGAGCTACCAGTTGGGCGTCAACAGCTACATCGTGAAGCCGGTGGACTTTGAGCAGTTCATCGAAGCGGTGCGGCAGCTCGGCCTGTACTGGATGTTGTTGAACCAACCGCCGAAACCCTGAATTGCGGATTACCGGTTGAGGATTGCCGACTTGTCACGCCATCTGGTTCGGTTCAATGTGCAATGTGCAATCCGCAATTTGAAGTCTGCAATCGCCTGAGGTACTGATCGTGTCTACTCCATTGCGCGTTCTGATCCTCGAGGATCAATCGGCCGATGCCGAGTTGATGCTGCATGAACTGCGGCGGGCCGGATTCGTGCCGGACTGGCGGCAGGTGGAGACCGAGGCGGACTACTTGGCCGGGCTCGATCCCACTTTGGATGTGATCCTGGCCGACTACAACCTCCCGCAGTACGACGCCGTGCGCGCCCTGCGGCGCCTGCAAGAGCGGGAACTGGACGTCCCGTTCATCGTCGTCACCGGCAGCATCAGCGAAGAGGTGGCGGTCGAATGCATGAAGCAGGGCGCCGCCGACTATCTGCTCAAAGACCGACTTGCCCGGCTGGGCCCGGCGGTCGTCCAAGCCCTCGAACAGCGGCGGCTTCAAGGGGAAAAGCGGAAAGCCGATGAGCTCTTGAGGCTCCAGAGTGCGGTGCTCGACGCTGCGGCAAACGCCATTCTGATTACGGACCGGGATGGCCGGATCGCCTGGGTGAACCCGGCCTTCACACGCCTGACGGGCTACAGCTTGTCGGAAGCCTGGGGACAGAACCCGCGGTTCCTCAAGTCCGGCAGGCAGGATCCGCCGTTCTACAGGAAGATGTGGGAATCGATCCTGTCCGGTCAAGTATGGCATGGTGAAGTCGTCAACCGGCGGAAGGACGGTAGCCTGTACACCGAGGAGATGACGGTCACTCCGGTGCGCGACGACCGCAGGGAGATCAATCACTTCATCGCCATCAAGGCCGACGTCACTGAGCGGAAGCGGGCGACGGAAAGATTGGCGCGGCTCAACCGCGATCTGCGCACGATCAGTCTCTGCAACCAGGCTCTGGTCCGGGCCTCCAGCGAAGAGGATCTGCTCCGGGAGATCTGTCGGACGATTGTGGACATCGGCGAGCACCGGGCAGCCTGGGTGGGCCTCGTAGAGGAAGGGGGAAACGGCGATGTCCGACCGGTCGCCGTCGTGGGGTGCGACCCCAAGCTCATTGACAACCATGCGATGGATCCGGCGGACCCGGTCTGGGAGGCGTGTCCGGTCACACTAGCCATCCGCACCGGGATGGTGCAGGTCGTCCAGAACCTCGCGGCGAATTCGCCCCGTTGCCCCTGGCACGACGAGGCGACCCGGTTGGGCTACGGGTCGTCTGTCTCGCTGCCACTTAATGACGGCGAACGCATCTTTGGCGCCTTGACGATTTACTCAGCGTTTTCGGACACGTTCGATGCCGATGAGGTCTCTCAACTGGTCAAGTTGGCCGAGGACCTGGCCTATGGCATCCAGGCCATCCGTACGCGGGGGTTCAAAGATCATTTCACCACCATCGGTTTTCTGCCACATCAAACCGGTGTTGTTGTCGGTAATAGTACCATCACCGTTATCGGTAAATGAGGGTGGATTCAGAAACAGATCGGAATCGTCCCCGGTAGTGGAAGTATAACTTCCTGTCTGACCGGTATCCTGAAGTTTATCGGGCAATAGTTTTTGACCCCTGGACAAAAAAGCGGCTGCAAGCAAGTGCTACAATGATCAATTTACTTTTCATCTGCTGTTGTTTAAATATATCATCCGGATACTTTGCGAGACATTTCCAGAGGTAAGGTGTGCATAGTAAATCCCATTGGGAAGGCAGGTATTTCGCAGGGTCAAATGTTTGCGAGTAAACACCGGGCTCCTGCACTTTGCTAACCAGATCTGCCACCTCCCTTCCGAAGGTGTCAAAAACACCCAACCGAACCGGTAAGGTCTGGTCCACCCTGTAATGTATGGTGGTTGTCAGAGGAAAGGGTTCGGCCGGTTCTGTTCCAAACAAGGTGCCGTTGGTAAATGAATGTCGTCATTTATTTCGGTGGTTTGGGATTTAACCGTGTAAGAATAAGCCACTTCACCGTTTTTTTGTGAGCCATTTTCTTCGGAAGGCAAATAGGTCTTGACATAATCAATTTTTACCTCATCGGGAGAAACGTTTACCCGTCCGAGTTCTTCAGATAAAGAG
>CAVQPC010000048.1:0-116143 GCA_963714585.1 uncultured Methylomirabilota bacterium | reverse complement strand
CGATCCAGAAGACGCGGGGCGCAGGCGTTCAGGATGACCATGAGCCGCGCCGGCGGGTAGACGATGACCTCCGGACGCGGGTGCTGGATGCAGCGCACGATCTTTTTCGCCACCTGCTCCGCGGAATAGGTGGGGCCCGACGGCGAGAACTTCATGGGCGAGCGGGAGGTGGCCACCGAGAAAAACTCCGTGGCAGTCGAGACCGGGCAGATGACACTCACCCGGATGCCCGCCCGGGCCACCTCGAGCCGAAGCGACTCCGAGAGGGCGACCTGGGAAAACTTGGTGGCCGCATACACCCCGAGGCCGGGGGTGGCCCGTTTGCCCACGACGGAGGAGACGTTGATGATGTGGCCGCCCCCTTGCCGTCGCATGACGGGCACAGCGGCCTGGATGCCGTAGAGGGTGCCCAGCAGGTTCACCTCGAAGAGATGGCGGGCCTCCGCAACTGGGGTGGACTCCACCGGACCGAAGTAGCCGATCCCGGCATTGTTGATCAGGATATCGAGGCTGCCGAACCCGCTCGTCGCCGCTGAAACCAGGCGGGCAACCTGGTCGGCTTGGGTCACATCGGTTTGGATGGCGCTCGCGTCACCCCCCGCCTTCCGAATGCCCTCCACCACCTCCGCCAATCTGTCCACGCGCCGCGCGCCCAGAACGACCCGCACCCCTTCTCGGGCCAAGGCCACCGCCGTGGCCCGCCCGATCCCGCTGGAGCCACCGGTGATGACGGCCACCCGGTTCTTCAGCTCACGGGACATGCCCGCCTCCGCCGCAGGATCACAGACAACCTTTATCCGCAGATTACGCAGATTCCGCAGATTATTCCGGATGATTCCGGTTCGTAAAAATCTGCGCAATCTGTGGATTCACTTCGAGTCTTTCACGCGCCGAACTTCGCCAGGCGCTCGGCGTGCGCCATGGTGAGCGGCATCAGCTCCGCCGCGCGGATGTGGCCGATGCTGCCGAACCGGCACTCCTGCTCCGAGAATTTCTTGGCGCCGTCCGGCCGGCACCACTTGGACCAGAGGAGCACCGGCACGGGGTGCCAACTGTGGGCCTTGAAGGTGGCGGGCGTGGAATGATCGCCCGTGACCACCAGGACGTCCGGCTTGAGGGCGAGGAGGCGAGGGATCTCCCGGTCGACCTCCTCGATGACCGCCACCTTCTTGTCAAAGCTCCCATCCTCCCCGTAGCTGTCGGTCTTCTTCACGTGCATGAAGAAAAAGTCGAATTGGCCGTAGGCCGCTTCCAGGGCGGCGACCTCGTCGGCCACCGCATCGGCCGTCTTCACCGCCTGCATCCCCGCCAACCTGGCCAGCCCCCGGTACATGGGATAGACGGCGATCACCGCGGCGCGGACACCATAGATCTCGGTGAGGTGGGGCAGGTGCGGATAGCGGGAGAAGCCCCGGAGGAGGATCATGTTGGCCGGGTGCTCGTTCGCAAGCACCTTTCCGGCCTCGGCGACGAACCGGTTGACGACCTCGGCCGCATGCCCGGCCTTTGGCACCTCGGCCCGGACGGGGAGCGGCGGCTTGCCCGTCTCTTGGGGATCGGTCTCCGACAGCCCCTCCTCCAGCCCCTCGCCCCGGAAGAGGACCACGAAGCGATGCTCGCGGACCGGCCGGACGACCAATGCCACGCCCGGGATGCGGATCTTCTCCAGGAGTGGCGTGAGCCGCGCGCACACTTCGGTGGGGATGCGCCCGGCACGCCGGTCGGTGATGAGCCCCCGGGCGTCCGTGCTGCAGAAGTTCCCCCGGGCCGCCAGGTCCGTCCCGGTCATCTCGAGATCGATCCCAACCGCTTCCAGGACGCCGCGCCCGATGCGGTACTGGAGCGGGTCGTACCCGAAGAGGCCCAGGTGGCCCGGGCCGCTCCCCGGCGTGATGCCAGGGGCGACCGGATCCGCCAGCCCGAGGTTCCCCTGGGCAGCTAGGGCGTCCAGGTTCGGCGTCCGGGCCGCCTCCAGCTCCGTCCTGCCGTCACTCCCCCGTGGCAAGCCGCCCAGACCGTCCAGCACGAGGAGGACGACCTTGGTCTGCGTCTGGTGGGCCAGCGCCTTCAGATCTTCGAAAGTGACCATGGGGATCCCTCCCAAGTGTGGAGACTCGCGTCAGGTCCAAGCCTGATGATATCAGCAAGTCCCCGTATCCGTCCAGCCGTGCGCCAGAACCGCAGGGGTGTGAGGGCAACGACTGAGGTCATTCCCGGGGACGCGACTCGCGGGGAGCGGCGCTCACGTCCATCGCCATGATGATGGCAGGCTCGTCGGGGTCCTCGTAGTAGCGGTCGAACTCCCCGCGCTGCTCGAATCCCAGGCCCTCGTAAAACCGTCTGGCTCCCTCGTTGGAGGCCCGCACCCGCAGCCAGAGGAGGGGGATCCCCTCCCGCCGGCACACTCGGATGATCCACTTGAGCAGGGCCTGTCCCACATGCCGCCGCCGGTGCTCGGGGGCCACCGCGATGTTGATGAGGTCCATCTCGCCCCACAGGGCGCTCACCTCGACTCCCGCGTAGCCCACCACTTGCCCCGTGTCCGGCTCCTCGGCAACCCACAGGCCGCCGCGCATGGGCTGAGCCTGGGTGAAGGTCTCCAGCGCCTCGCGGAAGACGTCGGGAGGCCACGCCTCGGGGCCAAAGCACACGGACTCGATGGCGGCGACCCGGCGGAGGTCGCGCATCTGCATGGGGCGGACGCGCGGGCGGCGATGGGTGAGCGGATCAGGCGACATGGAGGATTTACGCCGGCCAGGCCACGCCGAGCTCCCGGCCGATGGCCCGCGCGTCTTCCAGGACCACCGCGCTCAGCGGGAGACCGTGCTGGAGACGCTCCCCCCGGCGCCGGAACTCCAGCTCACCGGGGAGGTAGATCTCCGCCACGCCCTCGGCGCGAGGCGCGGCCTTGATCTCACGGACCATCTCCTCCATCTGCTGGAGGAAGGCGGGGAGCGGACAGAAGGCCGCGATGTCGATGGCCATGACGAGGTGGCCGAAGCCCTGCGGGCGGGTCATGTCGAAGATGTCGCCGCAGCCTGCCCCGAAGGGCGCCCCGGCCAGGAAGCCGCCCAGGATGCCGACGATGAGGGCCAGGGCCGCCCCCTTGTGTCCCCCCACCGGCATCAGCGAGCCCTTCAGGCCTGCCTCGGGATCGTCGGTAGGCCGGCCCTTCTCGTCCAGGGCCCAGGTGTGGGGAATCGGCTTCCCCAGCTTCGCCGCCACGATGAGGTTCCCGCGCGCCACCTGGCTGCAGGCCATGTCCAGGATCACCGGAGGCGAGGCGCCGGCGGGGACTGCCACGGCCAGCGGGTTGTTGCCGAGCTTGGGCGCCACCCCGCCCCAGGGGGCGATCACCGGGTTCGTGATGCTCATGATGACCCCGATCATCTGGTGGGGCAGGGCCATGGCGGCGAGGTAGGCCAGCGCCCCCAGATGGGTCCCGTTCCGGATGCTGCACATCCCGACGCCGTGCTGGGACGCCAGGGCGACCGCCTGCCGCATGCCCTCCGCCGCGATCACCTGGCCGAAGCCGTTGTCCCCGTCCAGGACGCGCACAGCCCCCTTCGTGCCGATCACCCGCACGGTCGGCGTCGGATTCACGAGACCCTGGCGCAGCCGGTTCACGTAGACGGGGAATCGCACCAGGCCGTGGGTGGACACGCCCCGCAGGTCGGCATCGATCAGGGCATCCGCCACGAGGAGGGCATCGCTCTCCGGCACACCCGCCCGCTGAAAGACCTCCTGGCAGAATCGCCGCGCCTCGTCCGCCAAGACGATCACCTGTCCCGCGCTCATCCCGCCTCTCTCCTCTCCCGTCCAGAATTCTCAACCGCCCAGGCGCCACGGGCACCACGAAATGCCTTCTTGTGGCCGTCGATCCAAAAACCCCGTGCCCCGCGCCTTGGGTAATGGGCACGCGGCCCTTTTGTTGGCAGAGAAAAATTCAGGCTTGGCGACCTTGGCGCCTTGGCGGTCAGATTCGTTTTCGCGCTCCCGGTCACCCGGAAACTGGTAGGCTGAATCCGAACGTGGAGCCCCTGTCGGGCTCACTCTCCACCCGGACGCGGCTGCCGTGCGCCTCGATGATCTGCTTCACCACCGCGAGGCCAATGCCCACGCCGCCGAACTGTCGCGTGGGAGAGCTATCCACCTGGAAGAAGCGCTCGAAGATCTTCCCGTGAAGGTCCGGCGAGATCCCGATGCCGGTGTCCTCCACCGTCACGTCCACCGCCGGCTTTCCGTCCTCGGTGGTCGCGGGCTTCGCTCGGAGCGTGATCGTGCCGCCGGTGGGCGTGAACTTGGTGGCGTTGTCCACCAAGTGCGTGAGGGCCATGACCAGTTCCTGCGGATCGGCCAGCACGGGCGAAAGACCCTTGACGCAGTCCACGTGCAGGCTCTGCTTGCGCTCCACAACCCGAGCCTGGAAGGTCTCCGCCACCCGAATCAAAAGCGAGGCGAGGTCCACGGGCTCCCGATTCAGCGCCACGCCGCCATGATCCAGCCTGACGAATGCCAGGAGGCTCTCGATCAGCCTGAGGAGGCGCTTGGCGCTCTCGTCGATGGCCTGGACACCGCGGACGGAGGCCGGGGGAAGCGCCCCCATCCCGCCCGAGAGCAGGATCTCCGTGTAGCCGAGAATGGGGGCAAGCGGCGTACGCAGCTCGTGCGAGATGGCATTCAGGAAGTCCGACTTCATGCGATCCAGCATTTGGAGCTGGGCGTACGCCTCCTGCACCTCCTCGTAGAGCTGGGCGTTGGCAATGGCCACCGCCGCCTGGGAGGACAGGCTGCCGAGGAGTTGCTCATCCACCACCGTGAAGTCCCCGCCCCGCTTGTTGAGCACCTGGAAGACCCCGATCACCTGCCCGCGGGGGTTCCGCATGGGCGCGCAGAGGATGTTCCGGGTGTGGTAGCCCGTCTTCTTGTCCACTTCGGGGTTGAACCGAGGATCGGCGTGGGCGTCGCTGATCCGGACCGGCGTCCCCGTGCTGGCCACCATGCCCGCGATGCCGGCGCTCAAGGGGATGCGAATCTCCTGGCGATCCAGGCCCTCGGCGACGCGCGACCAGAGCTCTGCCCGACCCCGGTCCACCAGGAAGACCGTGCTCCGCTCGGCCTGGAGCACGTGCGAGGTCGTCTGAGAGATGATGCGGAGCAGGGCGTCCAGATCCAGCTCCGAGCTGATGGCTGCTCCCACCTTCATGAGGCGGAAGAGACGGTCCAGGTTGGTCCGCAGCCCGTCGTAGAGCTGGCCGTGGGTCCAGGCGTTTCCCACCAGGGAGGCCAGGACGCCCAGGACCTCCTGATCGCCGGTCGTGAAGGGCCCGCCCTGCTTGTTGAGCAGCTCCAGCACTCCCAGGACGTCCCCGCGCCGGTTCTTGATTGGGACGCAGACGATTTGCCGCGTGCGGTACCCGGTCGCCTCATCCACCCCCCGGAAGAACCGGTCGTCGGCGTAGGCATCATTCACGCTGACGGGCTGGCCTGTGGCAGCCACCAGGCCGGCGATGCCCTGGTGGAGCTTCAACCGGATGGTCTTCCCCGGAAGGCCGGTGGCGACGGCGGAGTAGAGCTCCCCGGTCTCTTTCTCCAGTTGGTACAGCGACCCGCGGTCTGCCCCGAGGATAGTGCAGGCCTGCTCCGTGATCAGGGTCATCAGGGCCCGGGGGTCCGTCTCCGCATTGGCCCGGCGCACGACCTCGAGCACACTGGATAATTGATCCGACGGGATTTCGGATGGCATGGGCTGCAGGGCTCCTTCCTGCGGGGGGGTCCGCCGCTCTGCCTGGCGGGTGACCCGGCCGGGGCTACCGGTAAAACTCGGATCGGTCGGCGCTCGCAACCTGGATCATGACGACCTCGCTCTCGCGCTGAACGTGGAAGGCCAGCCGGTCGCCCGCCGGGTGCTTCCACATCTCCCGATACAATTCCGGCCGCGTCGGGACCTCCCGGCCATTCACCGCCAGGACCACATCGCCCTCCCGGATCCCGGCCTCCACCCCGGGCCCTCGCGGGACCAGGCCAGTCACCACCACGCCGGCAGGCGTCGGCTCTGAGTAGAGCCCCACCCAGGCCCGGCGGGCGCCATGCAACGTCGCGCCGAACCGAAGGAGCTCCTCGCGGCGTTCCGTGAACAGGTGGATCGGAATCGCCAGGCTGAGGCGGCCCACCTGCCCGAGGTTGAGGGAGGTGATGCCCACGACTCGTCCCTGCAGGTCGAAAAGGGCGCCGCCTCCGAAGCCGGGATTGACCGCCGAGGTCTGGATGGACACTTCCAGCATGTACTCCCAAGCGGCATCGAAGGGCTCGAGCGCCGTGATCACCCCGCTGCTCACCCGCCGCTCGGTGGTGCCGGTGCTGGCCAGGATGAACACCTCCTGGCCCGTCTCAAGCCCCCGCGAGTCGCCCAGGGCGGTAACCGGCAGATCGCGCTCGGACATGCGCAGGACCGCCAGGCCATTGTCGAAGTCCTGCGCGAGGATCTCCACCCGCAACCGCCGCCCATCGGGCAGGATGGCGGTGATCTGGCGGCCGCCGATCACCACGTAGTTCACGGTGAGGAGGAGCCCCTCCTCGTCCACGAGAACGCCAGACCCCATCCGCTCGCTCCCCAGGACGGCGACGGAGGGATGGTCCTCGGGCACTTCAACCTGCAGGGCGACCGTCCCCTGCACGAGCCCGCGAACGAGTCCGATGGGTGCATCCATGGTTGAATGGGCGACCACGCAATCTGGCAGCTCGGCAATCAGACCCGCATCCGGAGCTCTCTACTGCCTGGTTGCTCAGTTGCCGGGTTTTATCAGTGCGCTTCGCTCTCGAGGAACCGTTCGGCGTCGATGGCGGCCATGCAGCCGGAGCCGGCGGCCGTGATCGCCTGCCGGTACACGTGGTCCTGCACGTCGCCGGCCGCGAAGACACCCGGCGCACTGGTCCTGGTCCCGTCATGGGTCTTGAGGTAGCCGACGGCGTCCATATCCAAAGCGCCGCGGAAGATCTGGGTGTTGGGCGTGTGGCCGATGGCGATGAAGATCCCGTCCACCCGCCGCTCCGTGATCGCCCCGGTCTTGAGGTTGCGGAGACGGGCCAGCCTGACCTTTTGCTGGCCGACGTCCAGGATATCCTCCAGCGTCGAGTCCCAGATGAAGGCAACCTTGGGGTTCTTGAATGCCTTCTCCTGCATGATCTTGGAGGCCCGGAGCTTGTCACGGCGATGGACCACCGTCACCCGGGTGGCGAATTTCGTCAGGAAGATAGCCTCCTCCAACGCCGAGTCGCCCCCGCCCACCACGATGACCTCCTGATCCTGGAAGAAGAAGCCGTCGCAGGTGGCGCAGGTGGAGACGCCGTGGCCCATCAGTTTCCGCTCCGCCTCCAGGTCCAAGAGCTTGGCCGAGGCCCCGGTGGCGACGATGAGCGCCCGGCACTCCTCCACCGCGCCATCGATGCTGAGCTGAAAGGGGCGCCGGCCGAGGTCCGCAGCGGTCGCGTCGCCCCCGCGGAACTCGGCCCCGAAGCGCTCCGCCTGGCTCCGCATGGACGTGATCAGGTCGGGACCCAGGATCCCGTCCGGGAACCCCGGGTAGTTCTCCACCGTGGTGGTCAGCGTGAGCTGGCCGCCGGCCTCATGGCCTTCGACGACCAGGGGCTTGAGATGGGCCCGGGCCGCGTACACGGCCGCCGTGAGGCCTGCGGGCCCCGATCCCAAAATGATGAGCTGGCGCATGCGTGCCGTCCTCCTCGTGCCTGCGAGTGGCCTCCCCCGCAGTATAACACGCTCCGGTCCCCCTCGCCGATGAAGGCCCGTGGGCGGCTCAGCGGCGCGCCGCAGCCACCGCGGCTGCCGTCCGCGCGATGGCCTCGTCCAGCCCCGCCTGCAGGCCGCGGCTCAAGGCCTCCACCACGGCCTCTACGCTTTTCCGCTCCGCCCGGACCCGCTGGCTGCTGGTCTCGCGCAGCAGGCTCCGCCCGCTCCCGTCCAGGAGTTCGTACGCGAGCTCCATCACCCCGTACCAGTCTTCCCCTTCGTCCACCTCCTCGAAGCGACGGAGCCGCGCCTGGAGCCGATAGTCCACCTCCTCCCGGCGCCAGGGGACAACCCGCTGGAACTTGCCGCTCTCCGCGAACCGCTCCAAGAGGAGGGCCTCGACCATCTCCACGGGCGGAGACTCCCAGCGGTCGTAGCCGTAGGATTGGACCCGGTAGGGCGAGGCGCGATAGATGATCCGCTCCTGCTGGCAGGGCTCGGGCGCGCTGAGAGGGTCGATCCCCAGCGTGACCGGCAGGGGTGGCGCGGCGGCGCGGGGCGCGGCCGGGAATTCCACGCGGTAGTAGCGCAGCTCGGGGGTCGCCGCGCACGCCCCCAGGAGCCACACGGCGGCGAGCGTCACGGCCAGCCTGACGCCGCGGCGACGCTTCCCCTGCGGCCTCCCCACGACAGGCATCCGGCTCTCCTTCATCGGCGTGGCTCCATGCCGGGCTTCTCCTCGGGCGCCGGCGGGAAGACGGCGGTCCACGGTCGTTCCTTCAACCCCTGCGAGAGCTCGCGGAGGTTCCGGGTGCTGCGCCGCAAGTTCTCCAGCGTCTCATCCAGACCCGCTCGATTCTCCAGCAGAGCATCGTCCGCATGGCGCACCGTCTGCTGCATGCTCGTCAGCGTTTCTTCCACCTTGGCCAGGACCTCGGCAGTGCCCTCCAGGTCCCTCCGCAGCAGCCGCACCGCCTCCCGGAGGTCGCCCCGGTTCTCCTCCACCACACCCTGGACCACTCCCGTGGTCGCCTCCATCCGGCGCGAGGCGACCTCCAGGTGCTCCAGGGCGGTCCGGATCGAGGCGGCACTATCCTGGACCACCTGATCCACGCCCGCCAGGACGCTCTCCACGTGCGCCCGGTTCGCCGGCGCCACGAAGGCATCCACATGGGCCAGGGTCTGCTGGGCGGCCTCGGCGACGGTAGTGGCCCGCCGCAGGAGGCCCGCCGCATCCCGACTCAGCAGGGTCCCCGCCTGGGCGAGAACCGCATCTGCCGTTGTGGCCACCCCCTGCAGGCGCTGCAGCAGATCCGCGATGCTGGCCGCCTCCTGAGCGGGGATCTGACTGCCGGGGGGAATGACTTCGGCACTGTGCGTCTCGGTGGTCAGTTGCAGGTAGGTGTCTCCCAGCAGCCCCAGGGTTGCCACGCCGGCCCACGTGCCCCTGGGCAGCACCGTCCCCTGGCGCACGCCCAGGGTGATCTCCACGCGCGCCCGGTCCTCCGGCGGGATCCGCATGCGCAGGACCTTTCCCACCTTCAACCCCTCCAGACGCACGGGCGCCCCCTGGTCCAGGCCGCCCGAGGAGCGCAGGCGGACGCTGTACTCATCGTAGCGCTCCCAGGGCCTGACCCCGCTCACGCCGATGACGAGACCCGCCAGGATCAGCAGGGAGAGCAGGATAACGACACTGGCCTTCACCTCGTCCCGCATGCTTGCACCCTTAGCGTCCTATGGCCCCACCAGGGATTTGAGATAGGCCTCGGCATCCTCGGCCTCCGGCGCCGGCCGCCGCGCCAGGAAGTCCTGAACGCGGGAGTCGGGCGAGGCCCGGAGCGCTGCGAGGTCACCCTCCACCAGGACCTTCCCGCTCTGCAGCATGACCACGTGGTCGGCGATGGCGAAGAGGCTGGCCAGCTCGTGGGTCACCACCACGATGGTCATGCGGAATGTCCTCTTGAGCTTCAGGATCAGCTCGTCCAGCCCCGCCGCGGTCACCGGGTCTAGCCCTGCCGAGGGCTCGTCGAAGAACAGGATCTCGGGGTCCATGGCGATGGCCCGCGCCAGCCCTGCCCGCTTCTTCATCCCCCCGGAGAGCTGGGCCGGCATGAAGTCCTCGAATCCGGCCAGCCCCACGAGCTGCAGCTTGATGCGGGCCATGATCTGGATCGTGGACTCCTGGAGGAGCGTGTGCTCCCGGAGCGGCAGGGCCACGTTGTCCCCGACCGACATGGAGTTGAGCAGCGCCCCGCTCTGGAAGAGGATCCCCATGCGCTTCCGCATTGCTGTGAGCTCAACCGGCGTCATGGTCGCCACGTCGCGCCCCCGCACCAGGATCTGCCCCCGGCTGGGGCGCTGGAGGCCGATGAGGTGCCGGAGCAGGGTGCTCTTTCCCGATCCGCTCCCACCCAGGATGACCGTGATGAGGCCCTCCGGCACGCGGAAGTTCACGCCGTCCAGGATGCGCCGGTCCCCGTAGGCCGTCACCAGGTCGCGAACCTCGATGATGGCCGCAGGCATGGTCAAGTCCCGGTCGTTCGCCTGCACGCGTCCCGCCTCTTGCCTTCTGCCCGTGACGTCCGTGGACTACCCAAGAGCGTAGAACACAGCCGTGAACACCAGGTCCGCGGCGATGATCAGGAAGATCGAGGCCACCACCGAGGCGGTGGTCCGGCGGCCGACCCCCTCGGCACCCCCCTCCACCCGAAAGCCCTGGTAGCACGCGACCCCGGCAATGATCCCGGCGAAGACCCAGCTCTTCACGAGGCCGCTGAAGAGGTCTTTCAGCAGGAGCGCATTCAGGGTCTGCTCCACATAGGCCCCAACCGATATCCCGAGGCTCGCAGAGGCCACCACGACACCGCCGGCCATGCCGACAACGTCGGCCAGGAGGGTGAGGCAAGGCAGCATGATGGCCATGGCCAGGATGCGGGGGAGCGCCAGGAACTCCACGGGGTCCAGGCCCATGGCCGTGAGGGCGTCCACCTCCTCCGACACCTGCATGGTCCCCAGTTCCGCGGCGATGGCAGAGCCGCTCCGTCCCGCGATGACGATGGCGGTCATCAATGGCCCCAGCTCTCTCGTGAGGGAGACCCCCACCAGATCCGCGACGTAGATGGTGGCCCCGACCCGGCGGAGCTGCATGGCCGCCTGCAGCGCCACGATCATGCCCACCGAACCCGCGATCAGGGACACGATGGGCAGAGATTCTACGCCGATCCGGACCATCTGCCGGAAGACCGTGGGCCAGCGGAAGCCTTTGGCCGCGAAGGGAGCGGCGGCGAGGCGGGCGGCGACCGCCATCAGCAGGCGCCCCGCGGCCCCGAGATCGTCGCGCGCCCGGAGCGCCCGTCGGCCCAGCCAAGTCAAGCGTTGCTCGCCGCTCATGCCGGTGAGCTCCGCCTGGAGCGCCGATCGCCGTTCGCTGCGCACCGCATCAGCCGTTGGGCCCCGCCAGAGCACCCTGCGCGTCCGGGTAGATCTCGAAGACCTTATCCAGCTTGGCGAACCTGAAGACCTGTTGGACCGTGTCTCCGAGGCCGGCCAATCGGAAAGCGCCGCCGTACCCGCGCGCGAACTGCAGGCCCTCCACCAGGGTCGCCACTCCTGAACTGTCCATGTAAGCCACACCGGCCAGGTCCACCACCACGGTCGGCATCCGGGCCGTTGCCGCCTGGACGATCGCCACGCGAACCCGAGGGGACGTGTACAAGTCCACCTCCCCCTGGACCTCGATCACCGCCGCATCGCCGTGGTTACGGACGCGCACGTCCACCGGTCTCCTCCATCCCTTTGCGCAGGCGTTTCACCAGCGTGAGTTCCATCCCCGGCCCGTCCGCCGACCGGTAGATGACCTCGTCCATACAGCAATGGATGAGGTGCACGCCGAGCCCCCCGGGGCGTGAGGGATCCGGCTCCTGGGGGCGGACGGAGTCCGGAGGCACCTTCTTCCCGAAGTCACGGAGGCGCACCTCCAGCCGGTCCGGGTGCAGGTTGAGCGTGGCAACGATGGGCTGATCTCGCCGGCCCTCGTAGCCGTGGACGATGATGTTGGCGCAGGCTTCATCCACGGCGAGCTTCAAGTGGTCCACGGTGGCTGGATCCAGACCTGCCAGGTGGCCCACCTGCCCCACCGCGGCCCGCAGGACCTGCAGCCACCGCGGATCGCTGGTCAGCCGGATCTCGAGTCCTTCGACCTCTGCCATGGCGAACCCCCTGCGATGCGGGATCAGCACCACCTGAGCTGGACCAGGGTCAGATCGTCGTGGTGCTGCCCGCCCGGGGTGAAAGCCTGCACGGCGCGGAGGACGGGCGGGATGAAGGACGCCTCGCGCCGTCCGGCAGCCCGCACCGCCTCCAAGAGGCGCGGGAAGCCGAAGGCTTCGCCGGCATCGTTGGTGCACTCTAGGACGCCGTCCGTGATGAGGAGCAGGCTGTCGCCGTGCGCCAACTGGAGCGTGGTCTCGGGGTAGACGACCTCTGGCAGGATGCCCAGTGGCGGGCCCCCCGGCAGTTCGAGGGCCTCGGCCTCGCCCGTGCGGTGATGGTACCAGAGGGGCGGAACGTGGCCTCCGTCGGCGACCTGCACCGCCCCGCTCGCGGCATCCAGAACCAGGTATTGGGTGGTGACGAACATCCCGCGCCGCTCCTGGTTGGCCAGGTCCCGATTCATCGCCCCCAGGATCTCCTCCGGCTTGGAGAATCGCTGTCCGATGAAGTGGAGATCGCTGATCAGCTTGGCCATGAACAGGGCGGCCGGGACCCCCTTGCCTGACACGTCCCCGATCACCACTCCCAGCCGGTCGATGTCCAGGGTGAGGAAATCGTAAAAGTCACCTCCCACCGCCGAGGCAGGGAGGCTCTTGGCTTGGAGCTGGAAGCGCTGCCGGGGACAAGTGGGGAAGCGCGTGGGCAGGAAGCTCTGCTGGATGACCGACGCGAACTCCAACTGTTGCCGCTCGCGGTCCTGCTCCAGCAACGCCCTGTGCAGGCGCGCGTTTTCGATGGCGATGGCCACCTGCTGGCAGAAGGTGGTGAAGATCTCCAGGTCGTCGGGACCAAAGCGCTCGGGGTGCGCCAGGTTCATGACCTCGGCCACGCCGATCAGCCGGTCGCGGATGGTGAGGGGGCCGCACAATACGGTCCGGGTGACAAACCCCGTGACGGCGTCCACGGTTTTGGCCACCCGAGGATCGGCCGAGGCATTCGGCACCCACTCCACCCGCCGCGTCTGAGCCACGCTGCCGGCAATCCCCTGGCCCAGCTCCAGGGTCATCGTCTTCCGCAGCGACTGGAGCATGGGCCCTTTCTCCCCCAGGGCCACCTCGAACTCCAGTTTGTGCGTGTCCGGATTGTAGAGAAGGATGGCACTGGCCTCGGCGCCGGCGATCGCCTGCGCCCTCTCCAGGACCAGGCGCAGGACTTCGTCCAGGTCCAGGCTGGAGCCGATGATCGCGGTGGTCTCGATGAGGCCGTGCAGCCGGCGGATCTTCTCCTGCAGACGGTCCCGCTCCGGAAGCTCGCTCATGACTGCCCCTCAGGCGCCCGCTGCGGTTCGGGCGCGGGAAGGAGGCCTGGGGTTGAGGCATCGCCGGCCGTGAGGCCGCTATGAGGCCCGACGGTATCAGACGGCACCCGACCCGTCAAGGACCGCGGATCGCTTTCTCGAGCCGCCCCCCTGATATGTGACGGAAAGGAGACCAAGGGCCATAGTTGATTTGAAACAGGCAGGGATTTGCGGGACGTGGAAGGATTGTCCTTGACAGGTCGGGGGAATTACAGTAATGTCCGGCGCGGTTCGGCAGTCCACGTTCCGTTGGTTGCTTTCGTAGGGAAGAACCGCAGGAGCAGACTCCGCTCCTGCGGTTTTTGTTTGGGGCTATTGACAGCGTCCCATCGCGGGGCGGCGGAGCGTTCAAGAAGGGAAGGAGGTGTAGTCAGTTGCGAAGTAAAGGGACAGTGAAGTGGTTTAACGATGCCAAGGGCTTTGGTTTCATCGAACGACCAGACGGCGAGGATGTCTTCGTACATTACTCGGCCATCCAGGCGGACGGCTTCAAGACCCTGAACGAGGGGCAGGCCGTTGAGTTCGACGTGGTAAAGGGCCCCAAGGGCCTGCAGGCCGCGAACGTCACCAAGCCGGCGGCCTAGCGCAGCATCGTCGAGACCAAGAAGCCCCCGGGGAAGTCCCCGGGGGCTTTTTTCGTGACCCGCACGGCGCCCTTCAGCCTCCCTCGGAGATTTTCTTGCCGCAGCTCGAACAGAACACTGCATCGGCCAGGACCGCCTTTCCGCAGGAAGGACAGAGAGGCCCCGCAGTCGTCCCGACCTGGCCCTTCGGCCCGGTCGGCTCCGGCTCTTTCTTTTCCGAGGCTTCTTTGAACCCCCGGATGGCCCTCCCCAACGAGCTCCCGACTTCGGGCAATCGCCCTGCCCCGAAAACCAGCACGGCAATCACCAAGATCACTAATAACTCCGGCATTCCCAGTCCAAACATAGATCTCCCTCCGCCTCTGCTGCGGTCCGTGTGGGGTATGAGGGTATGCTACCACTGCACCCCGACCTGTCAAGCGAATACACGGAAACACCCTGTCTCGATGCCAATTCCCCCCATCGCTCTGCCCAGAGGCAACTCAGATCAGGCGGTCAGCATGATCTCCCGGTAGATGGCGGCCGCTTTCAGCACTTGCTGGATGTCCACGAATTCCGAGCTGGTGTGGGCCTGCTCGATGTGGCCGGGGCCCAGGACCACGCACGGGATGCCGGCGGGGGAGAGTTCGGCGCCGTCGGTGCCATAGGCCACCCCCCGAACAGGGTGCTCACCGTCGATCCGGCGGACCGCCTCCTGCGCCAATCGGACGATGGGTGCATCCAGCGGAGTCTCCATGCCGGCGAAGGCCTGATCCGGCTCATCGATCACGACCCGGAGCTCCGGATCCTCGGCGCAGGCCGGCTCCAGCGCAGCCTCCAGTTCCCGTCGTGCCGCTCCCCACGACTCACCCGGGAGAATCCTCCAGTCCAGCTCAACGGTGCAACGGTCCGGCACGATGTTGACCTGAAGTCCTCCCTCGATCCGCCCCACGGAAAGCGTGGGCGATCCCAGGAGGGGATGGCTGCGCTCCCGCAGCCGGGGGATCAGTCGGTCCTCCAGGGCGCGAATCACCCTGGCCATCTTCAAGATGGCGTTACAGCCCTTCTCGGGATTCGAGCTATGGGCGGACCGACCCACGGTCACCATCTTCCAGCGGAGAACCCCCTTGTGGGCCGCCACCACGTCCAGTCCCGTTGGCTCGCCGATGACGGCCGCATCGGCCCGGAACCCCGCGGCAGCCAGGTGCTTCGCCCCCTCGTGACCCAGCTCCTCCCCCATGGTGAAGGCGACTGAGAGAGTGGTCCGCCGCTCCCGCACTGGCAGGATGCTCGCCAGCGCCAGGAAAGCCGCCACCACCGATGCCTTGGTATCACAACTTCCCCGGCCGTACAGCTTCTCCCCCTCCATGCGCGGGGTGAAGGGGTCCAGTTGTCCCGTGGATGGCGGGACCGTGTCCGTGTGAGCCTCGAACAGGAGGTGCCGACCACCCGCTTGGCCAGGGACGGTCACGAGGACATTGGGCCGTGCCGGATGCACCTCGGTCACCGTCGGCCTCAGCCCCAGAGCGCGGAGGCGGTCCGCCAGGTATCGCGCGATTTCCGCCTCCCCCGTCCCGCCGCCCACCCGCGGGTTCACGCTGGGGATCCGGACCAGATCGGAAAGCAGGGCGATCACGTCTGCACGATCGATCATGGAGGACGGTCCCCCGGCTAGAGGGTCACGGGGAGAGGGTCAAAGTGCAAGGCCCGAGGTCCAACCCGCCGCGGCCGATCGGGCTACACCAGACGTTGGCCGCCGTCCAGGGTGAGCACCGCGCCGGTGATGAAGTCGTTCTCGACCAGGTACACGACTGCGCGCGCGATCTCCTCTGGGGATCCGAGTCGCTGCAGGGGGATCCGGCGGATGGCCTGCTCCCGCTCCTCGTCTGTCGCACCGTCGGGGAGCAGGATCGCCCCCGGTGCGATGGCGTTCACCTGAACGCTTGGGGCCAAGGCCTTGGCCAGCCCCTTGGTTAACGCGATCACTCCCGCCTTCGACACCGAGTAGGGGATGAAGTCGGCCCAGACCTTTTCCCCTGCGATATCTGCCAGGTTGACGATCTTTCCCCGCCCCTGCCGGAGCATGATCTCCCCGACCCTCCGGCACAGCAGGAACGGCGCCTTGAGGTTCACGTCGAGGGCGCGATCCCAGTCCGCCTCGGTCAAACTGGCGAACGGGGTGCGGTAGAAGATGGCGGCGTTGTTCACCAGGACCTCGATCCTGCCAAAGGCCTCCATGGCCACCTCGACGACCCTGGCGATGTCGGCGGGTACCGCGAGATCGCCCCGCACCGCGACAGGCTTGCCGCTCAGCCTCTTGGCCTGGGCCACGACCTCCTGGGCCTCGCGCTCGGAGCCCTTGTAGTGGACGACGACCTCGGCCCCGCGCTCGGCCAGGGCCAGAACGATGGCTCGCCCTACCCGTTTGGCCGCGCCCGTGACCAAGGCCACCTTCCCCTCAATCTCCAACGCAGACTCCAAACTTAACCGCAGATTACGCAGATTCCGCAGATTACTTCGGAGAAAAGGCGAAGCGCTTGTGCTGCAACGAGGACGCTCCAAAGTTGAACAGCATTCCAAGGTTGAATCCAGGCAATTCCACTTCTGCTCGAAAGGGGACTTCCCGTCGGGAGAGCTCTCGTGCAAATACCTCCTGGTAGACCGCCTCCAGAAATCCGGACCCCAGGACCCGATGCACCTCCATCGCCGCACCGATCAACGCATACGTCCTGGCATCCCTTCTGGCCTCTGGCATGGAAGTCTGCGCAATCTGCGAAATCTGCGGTTTCAGTCTCGTCGGTCACTTCCCCCCGCCCAGCATCTCTTTGAACGTCTGGCGGCTGAAGCCGGCCGGCGGCTGGAACTCGGTCGCCGGGACGGCGCGGCTCTCGGCCTTCACCGCCTCGAGGATCGTCTCCCCTCTCGTTCCGTGCTCCACCGTGCGCACCGGATATCCCTCCCCCGCCAGCTTCCAGGCGGGATCGTCGGGGTCGGAGCCCGGCGCACGCCCGCGCCCCCGCCCGCATCCCGGCAGCGAAGCCGTCGCCCTCCGCATCGCCTGGCTGAAGCGCTCCATCTTCTGGGGGTCCAGCTCGCGCCAGGCCGTGATGGCGGGGCTGACCCACACTTCGCGGGCCAGCTTCCCGTCCTCGAACACATCGTACCGGGTGGCCGCGAATCCGGCGATCGTCGCCCGCTGCCCGGTCGGTCGGACTTCCACCTGTGGCTGCCGGCAGGCCTCCGCGGAGGGAGCCTGGCCGGGAGCGGAGCCGGACGGCATGGACTTCCGCAGCATCTGCTCCACCTGCTGCCGCTGCTCGGGAGGCATGTCCTTCATGGCCTCCTGCATCTGCTTCATGGCCTCGGCCATCTGGCCGCCCATGGCCGCCGTGGCACCCCGCAGGCTCTCGGCGTATTCCTGGATTGTCCCCGTGGTGACGCTCTTCTGCTCGTAGTTCACGCTGGTCAGGGTCTGCGCGTCCAGGTCCATGATCCAGGCGACCATCGGCCTCCCCGCCCGATCCATCACCACGGTCTTCATGCGGTTGCTGCTGAGCGTGAGCACCTGCCGGTCCCCGTCTCCAGCGGCCCCTGCTCCGCCCGCCGCGGACCGGATCACCTGCTCGATCACCCAGCCCGCCCACGCCTCGCGAGCAGGGAGCATGCCCAGCAGTGCCACACACACGAGGACCCCGACCAGACGCTTCATCGGATCTCACTCCTTTCTCTACCGCGAACCCAGTGTAACGGGATGCCGCTCAGAGGAGGGCCGCGGTGCGGATCCGCGTCAGCGCCTCCAGGATCGTGTGCCGGACAAGCCGCGCGACGCGCTGGCAGAGGTCTCCTCCGCCCCCCGCGCCGCGCCGGAGCATCCATCGGGCCGCCGAGAGCCCGGCTTCTTCCAGGACGGCCGCCTCCAGGCGCCTCCCGGCCAGGAGCCGTTCCACCTCCGGGACACGGCAGGGCCCCTCCGGAGGGAAGCACAGGCTCAGGCGCAGGCCGCAACAGGTGACCAGATCCTCCTCCATGACCAGGAACGCCCCGACCGCCGCCCCTCCGGGCAGGTCGTCTCCCTCGCAGGTCGAGCGAAGGTAGGCGCCGCTGGAGCGGGGCACGGGCGCCGGGAGGCGCACGTCCACGTAGAATTCGCCGGGTTGGATGGCCAGCCTGCCCGCTGCGACCGCGAGGGCCTCCACCGCCATCTCGGACCAGCCGTGGGGGCCGAGGACCGCCGTGGTGGCCCGCAGGCAGCAGAAGGGCAGGGCGAGATCCGGGGGGAGGGGCGGCCTGCCGAGGCTGCCGCCGGGAGTCACGTGGCCCGGCAGCTTGGCGCGGAGGATCGCGGCGCAGCCGTCGGCCAGGAGGGGGTAGAGGCGGCGGACCGGCGGGAACTCCAGGAGCGTCGCATAGGGCACGGCGGCGCCGATCCGGAGCCCGCTCCGTTCGTCGTACTCCAGCCGGTTCAACTCGGACAGCCGCTCCAGGTGCAGGACGATGGTGTACGCTCGGTCCCCCTCGCTCGCCTGGCCAACCAGCGTCGTCCCCTCGGGCGACGGGCGCACCGTGGCGTCGGACGCCACGAGCAGGGCCGCAGCCTCGTCCAGCGTCTCGGGGGTGAACTCCTGGGTCTCCGTCATGCCGGCAGCATCCTCCCCTCAGGACCCGACCGAGAACCGCTCGTACCACGTCTCGATGAAACGCGCCAGCAGCGCGGCCCGCTCGCGGAGGCTGGAGACCACCAGGAACTCCTCCGGGCTGTGCATCTGGCTCCCCACGGGGCCCAGGCCATCCAGCGTGGGAATGAACTGCGCGGTCCGGCTGCCGTCCGAGCCGCCCCCGCTCGTCACGCCCTTGATCCCGAGGCCTAATTCCTTCCCGGCCTCTTGGAGCAAGGCCAACATCTGCCTCGTGGCCTCGTTGGTGGGCCAGGGAGGCGTGGACACATCGCCGGTCAGCTTGGCCGTGATGCCGGGGATCTCCGCCCGCTCCGCGATCTCGCGGAAGGCACGGGTGACCCGCTCGGCCTCCTCCAGGCTCCAGACGCGGAGGTCGACCTCGGCGCAGGCGTAGTCCGGCACCACATTGGGTCGCTCGCCACCGCGGACAACGCCCACGTTCACCGTGGTTCCCCGCTCGCGGTCGTTCAGGGCCTGCAGGGCGCAGATCTTGTGGGCCAGCTCCCAGATCGCGTTGGCCCCCAGTTCGGGCTGCGAACCGGCATGGGCCTGTCGCCCGAAGACCTCTACCCGGAAATGGCCCACGCCCTTCCGGCCGATCACACACTCTCCCCCCGGACGCGCCGGCTCCAGGACCAGGGCCGCGTCATGCTGCTTGGCGAGCTCGCAGATGCTCTCCCGCGATGTGGGCGAGCCCACCTCCTCATCCGAGTTGAGGAAGACGGAGAATCGCGTCCCGCGAAAGGCTGGCGACTCCGTGCCCGACAGGGCGTGCAGGGCGAAGAGGAGGACCGTGAGCCCCCCCTTCATGTCCAGAACGCCCGGACCTGTGGCCCGCTCCCCCTCGAGGCGAAATGGCCGCGACTCCGTGGTCCCGACCGGGTACACGGTATCCATGTGGCCCACGCAGAGCAGCGACCGATAGCCCTCGGCGGTCCCGTAGGACGCCAGCAGGTGATCCCCGAACTCCGCCTGCTGGAGCCGCCCCACGGAAAAGCCCAGATCCTCGAAGGATCTGGCCAGCAGGTCGCCGACCAGGTTCACCCCTGGTCGGTTGTAGGTGCCGCTGTCCTGATTGACCAGGGTTTCCAGGTACTTGATGGCCTCCTGCTCGTGCAGCGTGAGCCACGCGCTGATCGCCTCACATCGTGGGGTCATGGTATCCACCTCCGGGATCCCGACTCGCCGATGGCCCCCACGGGCGTCTCGGCATATAGGTGGCACGCGACCTCGTGATCCGCGCCCACGCGCAACCGGCGAGGCTCCTCGCGGGCGCACACCTCGCCGATCCGCTTCGGGCACCGCGGATGGAAGCGGCAGCCGGGCGGCACGCGGAGCGGGCTCGGCACGTCGCCTTCCAGAACAATCTCCTGGCGAGCGCCCTCCGTCTCCAAGGCGGGCACGGCACTGAGCAGGGCCTCAGTGTAGGGATGACGGGGGGCGCTGAACAGCGCCTCGACCGGCGCCGTCTCCACGATCCGGCCCAGGTACATCACCACCACTCGATCGCAGATGTGGCGGATGACGGCGAGGTTGTGGGAGATGAAGAGGTAGGTCAAGCCGAACTCTTCCTGCAGCCGCTCCAGGAGCGTCAGCATCTGCGCCTGCACGGAGACATCCAGGGCCGAGGTGGGCTCGTCCAGGACGAGGAGCTTTGGCCTGAGCGCCAGCGCGCGGGCCAGGCCCACGCGCTGGCGCTGTCCCCCGCTCAGTTCATGGGGAAACCGGTACATGTGCTCCCGCTGGAGGCCGACGGTCTCCAGCAGCTCCTGCACCCGGGAGCGCAGCGCCCGCCCCGACAGCCCTCCGTGGACGATCAGCGGCTCCGCCACCGAGCGCAGAATGGTCTTGCGTGGGTTCAGGGACGACTGCGGGTCCTGGAAGATCATCTGCATCTGTCGCCGCAGGGGGCGCAGCTCCGACTCGCTCGCCCGGAGGATGCTCCGGCCATCGAATCGGATGTCCCCTCCCGTTGGCTGGATAAGCCTAAGGACGGCCCGGCCCACCGTGGACTTCCCCGAACCGGACTCGCCCACCAGGCCGAGGCACTCCCGCTCCTGGATGGCGAAGCTCACCCCATCTACGGCCCGCACCACCCCCCCCGAGCCGGTCAGCCAACCTGCCGTGAGGGAAAAGTGATGCGTCAGATTCTCGACTTCCAGAAGCGGCTTGGCCATTCCGGCTCGCAAGTGATGCGTTGATTGGAGGGTCGTAAACTAACACGATGGAGATACCCCGTCAACGCAGCCAGGCGCGGCGAGCCTCAAGACCGGACAGCGCGTCAAGCAGAAGGACATAATCGTGGAGGCCGAAAGGGAGGCTTCTTCGGAGCTTCTCTCTCATTTCTTACTACGGGGGTTCCTTGGTGTCCTGGTGTCTTGGTGGTGGGATTAGCCTTTCCGCATGCGCGCTGCGTGCAGGGCCCGCCGCCCCACGAATCCCAGCGTGGCAATGATCGCCGAGATCAGCACCATCTCCTCGAACTCCCCCCATACGTGCTGAATCCGGCGGACATAATCGCCGAGGCCATAGCCGATCGCGTAGCCCGCCCCCACCACGGCCGGTACGTAGATCAGGGCCCCCAGGGCGTTGGCGACGAAGAAGACGGGCGGCCGGAGGCCCGTACTCCCGGCCAAGGGCCCGGCCAGGAAGCGGAGGCCCGCGACGAACCGGGCGGCAAACACGCCGTAGCTTCCGTACCTGGTCACGAAGCCCCGCGCCCTGTGGAGCAGGTCGGGCGTCACCAGGACCCAGTGCCCGTAACGCTCGATGGCATCCTGGCCAAACCGCCGCCCAACCCAGAAGCCGAGGTTGTCCCCTGCCATGGCACTGAGGACGCCCACGACGAGGACCCACAGCAGCCGCAGCTTCTCGCGCCAGATGAGGTACCCCGCCAGGACAAGGATGGACTCCTCAGGGACGGGGAGCCCGAGGTTTCCAAGGATCACAAAAAAGCAGATGGCAAAGTAGCCCCAGTGGCCAACCGACCCACTGATTTCGGACATCCCAACCTCTTTCCTCAACTCCCCATCCGGATCGAGGGGAAAGGCGCGGCAGGCCCCTCACGGCGTCCGGGAGAACTGCGCAAGTGATGCCGACAACTCCGCGCCGGCCCGCTCGCGGAAGCTCACCGCGATTCGGAGTTGCTCCAGGTACTGCTCGAGAGTCCTCCCACCCAGTGAGATCCCGCGGGAGGTAAAGAAGGCCCGGACGTCGGCCTCCAAGGCGGGGGTGGCCAGACCTATCACGCCCTCGCACATCCGCCGGAGGCCACTCTGGGAGGGATACAACCGCTCCATCCTGTCCCAATGCTCCTTGACGAAACTCCAGGCCAGCTCTCGCCCGTCCACGTTCATCAAGAGGCTTCGGACCAGGAAGGGCGCGTCCTGCGTCCGGACCTCGCCGCTCACCGCCATGCGGAGCGTGCGCTGCAGCAGCTCTGGCTGCCGAAAGGCGGCCAGGGCATACAGGTAGCGCTGCTCTTCCTGCGGCGTCTGCGCCGTCTTGAACCGCTCCACGCAGAGGTCGTAATCCGCGGGGCCGCCGGCAACGGCCAGGACCGCGATCACGGCAGAGGCGACGTTCGGGTCCAGCGCGGCAAGATCGTCGCGCGTCTTCCCGTAGAGGTTCCGGGCCGTGGCCTGCACCGCCCCGTCGTTCCCCAGCGTGCCCATGGCGCGGAGCAATTCGCCGCGAAGCTGGCGGACGAGCTCCCCTTCGTCGGGGCCCGGCGTCCAGCCGAGCCGCTTCAGCGCAGGCCCCAGCCGGTCGCGAACCAGGGCCTCCAGCCCCGACCGATCCTCGGGCCGGATCACGCGCTGGAGGTAGGCGCAAGAGGCCAGGAGCACCGTCCAGACATTCCGATCCGTCTCCTCTACGACCCGGGCGGTGAGGTCCAGGAACTCCTGGACCGGCGCGATGCCGGCCAGGGTCGAAGCCCAGGCATCGGCGATCAGGTTGAATCGCTCGATGGGCGCGAGGATCTCCCGCGGTTTCTCCAGGAGCGGCCGGAGCAGATCGCCGGCGTACCGCACACGGTAGAACCCATGACCGCCCGCGTTGGCCACCACCCACTCCACCGGCCCCGGAAGGGTCACCCGCTCCTCGCTCGAGGCGAGCAACCGCTGCATGGTCCTGGTTTCGCCGTTCGCCCGCACCCGGACGGTGACAGGGATTCGCCAGAGATCCCGCGGCTCCTCGGTAGCGGGCAGGTAGGTGAACCGGCGCTGCGAGAGCGTGAGAACGTCGCCTCCGTCCTCCGTCCGAACGGTCACCAAGGGGTAGCCGACCCGGAAGATCCACCCATCCATCATCGCCGGGATGGGCTGGCCCGAAGCCTCGCCCAGCGCTTTCCAGAGATCGGTCGTCTCGGCATTGTCGAACTGATGATCGGCGAGGTACCTGTGCACGCCTGCGCGAAAGACCGGCGGCCCCAGGTACTGCTCCAGCATCCGGAGGACTGCCCCACCCTTCTCGTAGGTGAGCACGTCGAACATCGCCTCGGCGTCCCTGGGCGCCGTCACGGGGAACTCGATGGCCCGGCTCGACCAGAGCCCATCCACGAGGAGCGCCGCGGCCCGGGACACGCCGAAGGTGGTCCACCGCTCCCACTCCGGCTTCCACGCGTCCACGGCCATCATCTCCATAAACGTGGCGAAAGCCTCGTTGAGCCAGAGGCCATTCCACCAGGCCATGGTCACGAGGTCGCCGAACCACATGTGGGCAATCTCATGCGCCACGACGTCCGCCACCCGCTCCAGCTCGCCGTGAGTGGCCGTGGCCTCGTCCACGAGGAGGGCCGTCTCGCGGAAGGTGATGGCGCCGAGGTTCTCCATCGCCCCGAAGGCGAAGTCCGGGATGGCGATGAGGTCCAGCTTGTCGCCAGGGTAGGGAATCCCGTAATAGTCCTGGAAGAAGCGGAGCGAGAACGCGGCGACGCGATGGGCGAACGGCGTGAGATGGGCCTTGCCGGGAACGGCCCAGATCTGGATCCGCGCGCCGTTCACGATCTCCCCTGCCGTCGCCTCCAGCCTGCCGACGACGAAGGCCAGAAGGTACGTGGACATCCGGATCGTGCGGGTGAACACGACCGCCTTCTTGCCGGTGGCCGGCAACGGCTCCTCCCTCAAGACCCGCGTGTTCGAGATGGCCTGCAGTCCGTTCTCGATGATGAGGGTAACCTGGAAGACCGCCTTGAAGGCCGGCTCGTCCCAGCAGGGGAAGGCACGGCGGGCCTCGGTGGCTTCGAACTGCGTGACGGCCAGCACGACCTCGGCCGACGCTCCCGCCTTGCCGTCTTGCGCGCCCGCAGGTTCAGCAGCAGGGGTCTGTACCGTGCTGCGGTAGAAGCCGTGGAGCTTGTCGTTCAGGATGCCGGTGAAGCGGATCCCGAGGGACCAGTTCCCGGGGGCGATCGGCTCGTCGAACTGAAGGCGGGCGCGTTCCGTCGCCTCCTCGACTGTTGCCGTTCCCTTCACCGTCTTCCGCCGGCCGTCGTCGAGCGTGACCTCGAGGATCGTAAGCTCGACGGCGTTCAGCACGATCTCCTGCACGGGCTCCCGCACGGTGATTTCGACCGTCTCTTCGCCCGTGTAGGTCCCTGCCAGAAGATCGGGCTCCAGGCGAATGGCATACCGACTCGGCACAACACTCCACGGCAGGCGGTAGGGCTCCACAATCTCCTCCTTTCAAGTATGATAGCCGAATTAGCGGCGGGAGAATATCCGGTATCCGTTCAGCCTGCACCGCATGCCGCCAGGTGCCTCCCGTGGCACACCTCAGGTGTTCGAGGCGCCGGTCGGGTAGAGGTGGCAGCGCACCGTGTGGCCGGGCTCGACCTGCACGGGCGCCGGTGTGGTCTCGCGGCAGATGGCCATGGCTTTCGGGCAACGGGGATGGAAGCGGCACCCGCAGGGCGGCGTGACCAGGTTCGGGATCGTTCCCGGGATGCCTTCCAGCGCCTCCTGCCGGCGGACGTTGCGCGGGATCGAGTGGAGGAGTCCCTGCGTATACGGGTGCAGGGGGTTCCGGAAGAGGCTCTTCACGTCCGCGGACTCGGCGATCGTGCCCGCGTACATCACCGCGACCCGGCGACACAGGCGGCTGACGACCCCGAGGTCGTGGGAGATGAGCAGGACTGAGATCCCTTGCCGCTCCACCAAGCCCGCCAGGAGGCGAAGGATCTGCGCCTGGATCGTGACGTCCAGGGCGGTGGTGGGCTCATCGGCGAGGAGGAGGCGGGGGGACCCTGCCAGGGCCATGGCCAGGAGGACGCGCTGGCGCATCCCGCCGCTGAACTCATGCGGGTAATGATCCAGCCGCAGCTCGGGCTGCGGGATGTTCATCTGCCGGAGGAGGTCCACGGCGACCTCACGGGCGGCCTTCACCTCCTGCTCTGCCCCACAGGCGCTTGGCCAGGGCATCGGCAGCCCCGTGAATCCCATTCCCGCGGTGAGCCAGGACCACATCCACGAGCTGCTCCCCGATGGTGAACACGGGGTTCAGGTAGCTCATGGGGTCCTGGAACACCATGGAGATGCGCGCACCCCGGAGCGCGCGCATCTCGGCGTCGGTCTTCCGCAGCAGGTTCTCCCCGTCAAACCAGATCTCGCCTCGCACCACCTCGGCGGGTGGCCGGGGGAGCAGGCCGATGATGGCTTGAGCCGTCACGGACTTCCCGCAGCCGCTCTCGCCCACCAGGCCCAACGTGTCCCCCCTCCCAAGCGAGAAGGAGATCCCCTCCAACACCTTCGCTGTGCCTTCGAAGGTGTGGAAGTGGACGTGCAGATCTGTGACCTCGAGCAGCGTCATCGGATTGTGGCCCTTCTCCAGGCAGGGTGTTCGACGGTTCGGCTGTTCGATGGTTCGGCGGGCGGATCTCCTCGAACGGCCGTCCAGTCGAACAGTCGAACTGCCGGACGCTCGACTCCTCAGAGCCGGCTCCGCGGATCCAGGACGTCGCGGAGGCCATCACCCAGCAGATTCCACCCCAGCACGGTCAGGAAGATCGCGGTGCCCGGAAACGTCGCGTACCACCAGCGGTCGGGAAGGTAGTTGCGCCCGGTGCTGATCATGGCGCCCCACTCCGGCGTCGGCGGCTGCGCGCCGATGCCGATGAAACCCAGCCCGGCCGCAGCCAGGATGGCCAGACCCATGTCCATGGAGGCCTTCACGAGGATCGGCGAGGCACAATTCGGCAGGATCTCGCCGAAGGCGATGCGCCAGCGACTGCTGCCCACGCAGCGCGCCGCCTCGATGAAGGACTCCGTCTTGAGGGAGAGGGTCTTCCCCTGGACGAGCCGGACGTAGCCCGGCCACCACACCAGCGAGAGCGCGATCATGGCATTGGTGATCCCGGGGCCCAGCGAGGCGACAATGGCAATGGCCAGAATCAGGCCCGGCACCGCCAGGAAAATGTCGGTGATCCGCATGATGACTTCGCCCAGCCATCCGCCTGCGAAGCCCGCCAGGATCCCAAGGGGCACCCCGATCAGGATGGCGACCCCGACCACGATCACGCTGATCCGGAGGCTGAGGCGCGTCCCCAGGATCACCAGGGAGTAGATGTCCCGCCCCACCTCGTCCGTCCCGAACCAGTGACTGCTCCCTGGAGGGAGGAGCTTGCTCACCAGATGGGTTGCGCCCGTTGCGTCTTCGGGATAGGGAACGATCCACGGCCCGATGAACGCCACCAGGAGAAACAGGGCCACGATGCCCAGCCCCACGATGGAGAGTGGGTTCCGGAACACAGCGTAGAGAGACCGCTCCATCTCGTGGAACTGGCTCTCTCGCTCCTCCTTGAATCGCGTCCACCACGCCTGAACGGCCTCAGTCACGCCCATCTCCCCCATCCAGGCCGGGCCTGCCTCTCACCTGCACGGCCCCAGGCTCGTGGCTCGTCTCTACGCATAGCGCACCCGCGGATCCAGTATCCCGTAGAGGAGGTCCACCACGAGGTTGGCCAGGGCAAAGTTCAGGCCGATGATCAGCGTCACGGCCATCACCGGCATGAAATCCGACGAGACGGAGCTTTGCACCACGTAAAGGCCAATCCCCGGCCAGTCAAAGACCGTCTCCACCAGCACGGTGCCGCCCAGCATCCAGCCGTAACGGAGCCCGATGAGGGTCAAGGTAGGAATCATGGCATTCTTGAGAACATACTTCGCCACAATGAGCTTCTCGGGCAGGCCACAGGCCCGGGCGTTGACCACGAACTCTTTGGAGAGGGTGTCCAGCATGTCCGACCGCATCATGCGGGTCACCGCCGCCAGCGACGGGGAGGACAGGACGAGGGCCGGCAGGAAGAGGTGCCGGAGGGCGCTCCAGAAGGCCGGCCCGTTCGTCGAGAGCAGGGAGTCCACCAGAAAGAAACCCGTGATGGCTGTCGGCGGCGACATGGTGAGGGCGATCCGGCCACCGGAGGGGACCAGGTCGAACTGCAGGGCGAAGAGGAGCTGTAGCATGAGGGCCAGCCAGAACATGGGGACCGCCACGCCGCCAATGGAGATCAGCCGGAGGACGTGATCCAGCCACGTATCCCGGTAGACCGCGGCCAGGACGCCAAAGACGATGCCGAGAACCGCCGCCAGCAGCATCGTAAAAAAGACCAGCTCCAAGGTGGCGGGGAGGAAGGTTCGGATGTCGTCGAAGACATCGTGGCGGGTCCGAATGGATCGCCCGAAGTTGCCCTGCAGCAGCCCCTTGAGGTAGAGGACATACTGGACAGGGAGCGGCCGATCGAGGCCGAACTCCTTCTGGATGAGGGCGATCTGCTCCTGATTGGCCGCCGGCCCCGCCGCCAGGCGAGCCGGATCCCCTGGCGCCACGTGCGAGACGGCGAAAACCACCAGGGTCAGCCCGAACAGGGTGACCAGGAGCAGGAGCATGCGACGGATCAGAAACGTGCCCACGAGAGCCGGTCCGGAATCATTTTAACCGCAGATTCCGCAGATTCCGCAGATTTCTTCAGGGCAAAAGGAAAAGACGGGAAATGCCAGCCGCTCGGTTGCCACGCGCAATCACCTCAGACGCGAGGGGCCGGCCTCGAGTGCGAGCGCGGAGGTCGGCCCCGTGGTCTGGCGATGCCGCGACTTCATTCCTCGACGGCGAGCTGGTACATGTCCACCTCGCCGGTGTAGTGCACCGGCGAGAAGAGGAAGCCTTTCACGTACGATCGCATCGCCCAGCGCCGGTTGAAGAGCATCCCCCACACTTCCGGGGCGTCGTCCACGATCAACCGCTGGATCTCAGAATAGAGCTTTTCGCGCCGCGGCCAATCCATGCTGCTCCGCGCCTCATCGATGAGCGCGTCCACCTTGGGATTCTTGTACCAGGCCACACTGTAATAGCCGCGCCCCCACGATCCGGAATGGAACTGCAGGGTCAGGATGGCGTCCGGATCGTCGAACTGCGGCGTCACGAAGACGGCCATCATGTCCGGAGAGGTCTCGATCTTGGAGCCGCGGCCCACCATCTGCGGCCAGGGGAGGGGTACGATGTTCACCGTGATGTTCAGCTTCTTGAGCTGATCCAGGAGGACGAGGCCGATCAAGCGCTCCTCCTCCAGCCCGGCCACATACACGTATTCCAGCGCGAAGCCGCCGTTAGGGTGCCCGGCCTTGGCCAGATATTCTTTGGCCTTCGCCATATCCGTGCGATACACAGGCAGGTTCGGCGCATGCCCCTTCATGGCCTTCGGGATCGGCCCCTCCTCCAGGACGGCGTGCCCGTTGTAGATCTTGATGAAGGCGTCGTAGTCCATGGCGTAGGAGATGGCCTTTCTGATGTCCTCGTTGGCCGTCAGCCCCTTCTGGTTGTTGAACTTGATCGCAAAGTTCGTGATCCCCGGGTGCTCCTCGATCCGGATACCCGCCGTGGTCTTGATCGATTCGTAATCATCAGGCTGCAGGCCCTCGACGAGGTCCGCCTCCCCTTTCAGGAGGGCGATCTTCTGCGAGGAACTCTCCTGGATCAGCTTGAAGATGTAGCCCCCGATGTGGCTCGGCCGCTTCCAGCCCTTCCAGTAGTCGTCCACCGCCTCCAGCTCGTAGAGGTTCCCCTGCTCCCAGCGCCGGATCTTGAACGGGCCCGACCCGGCCTCGTGCTCCATGAGCCACTTCTGGCCATAGTCGTTGTCTTTGACATTGGCCAGCACCTGCTTCTTGTTCACGATGTACAGCCAGGGGATCGTGGCGATGAAGGGGGCGTAGGGCTTCTTGAGGGAGACCTGAAAGGTGTGCGCATCCACGGCCTTCAGGACTGTTCCGATCCACCACGTCCATGTAGAGTACCGCAGGTCCCAGCTTGAGGTCGAGGATCCGTTCGAAGGAGAACTTCACATCCTCCGCGGTGACGGGATCGCCTGTGTGGAACTTGGCCTTCGGATTCAGTTTGAAGGTGAAGGTCTTGCCATCCGGAGACGCGGTGTACGACTCCGCCAGCCAGGGGAGGATCTGCGGGGGATTGCCCTCGTACTTGAGCAGGGCATCGTACACCGATTGCTGGAGCGTCCTGGTGGACCAGTCGGTCTTGACGTGCGGGTCCAGGTTCGGGACCGCCTGGCGCGCGCCGAACACCAGGATCTTTTTCCCATCCCGGACCTGGAGGGCCGGGGCCGGGAATGCCCCACCCAGGATCAGGAGCATGACTGTCGCGCCCACTACCACGAAAAGCCCTTTCCTCGACATGACGTGCCCTCCTTCGCCAGCCCGTTTCCGGGTGCCCTCGGAACGGGCCCTTCAACGATCGGTCAGATGGCTGGTGCACGCGATCAGAGCAGCTCCTCCAAGATCTTCCCCACCAACGATCGGGCCAGGATGACGGGCCTGCCACTCAACTGGCGCACCTCCGCCTTCATCTTGGCGTCGTACCCGATGCAGTGCATCACGACCGCCTTCACGCCCGAATCGCGGAACGTCAGCGGCGGCCTGGCGGATCTCCTCGGACCGTCCGTACGGGGAGGCGACGGCGACTCGCGCTACGAGGCCGTACTCCTGCATCTTGCGCCGGCCGGCCTCGGCCTGTGCCTCGGCCGGCAGCATGAGACCGACCGATCCTGCCGGACCCACCACGGCCTGGACGATCCGATCCACCAGCGCTGCGGCTCGAGCAGCGGCACGGACGAGTGGAATTCCGGGAAAACCCCGGTGCACAGGAGAACGATGGCCTCCACCTGGGGCGCCAAGCGATCGATGCAGGACTGGAGGCGCGGGATGACGTGCCGCTTGGCCACGTGGACTTCGGTCCCGTCCGCCATCCGCGTGACCAGGGTGTCATCCTCCGGTCCGGGCGCCAACCGGTCGTACCTCCTCCAGGCTCAGGCCATCCAAGGCGCCCGCCTCGACCACCTCCATCGGCCGCCCCACCAGCGCCGCCACCTCGGGCACGACATCCACCCGCGGGCTCTGACCGATGGTGATCATCCCCACGCGCGTCGCCATGACCACTTCCCCCTGCCCTATCGGCCTCGGGTCTTCGTTCCCCGCTTGTTTCGCTCTTGCCCCCCAGCGCCTCTGCGCCTCTGCTCCCCTGCCGCTCTTCAGCCCTTGCTCCTCGGCCTCTTCCCCACTGTCTGCAGGTGCGTCATGGAGCCGTACCGCCCCAGGATCCGCGCGTACTCCGCCTCGTCGTAGAAGGCACACTTCCCATTCCCGAATGCCTTGGCCACCTCGACGGAGAATCGCACCGCCAGCTCGATATCGACCTCGTGGCTGGCCCCGGTCGCGCAGCCGGGTACCGGCACGTCGGCCGTTATGGCCACGCCCACCACGGGAGCCGCCGTGGCCACCGTGGGCTGCATGATGGAGTTGAGGTGATACAGCTCGTTCCCGTACGGGGTGATGTCCTGCATGCTGATGGGCAGGACGCGGGGGAGGCGCCCCGTGACGATCTGCAGGATGTCCAGGAGGTCGTCGCTCACCCGAAGGATCCAGCCCGCCTTGGCCGTGGGCGAGATGGCGATCCCCCGATGGTTGATGATCCGATTTCCCTTGGTGGTGTCGATGGAGAGGATGGCGTCCATCCCGTCCTCGACCTCCATGCGGTTCATCACGGCCGTCTCGACGGGAGAGCCCATGAAGGGAACCGGCTTGTGCGGCTGGGTTGGGGCGTGGGGGCAGACGTGCGTGGCGACGATCACGTCTCCGGGCAGCGTGTCGCCTGCGGCCTGCATGTCGGCCAGCTTCAGAGCGGTGGAGAGGGCGGCGACGGCCCCGTCCGCATCCGAGACCAGTCCAATCATGGACGGGCGGGCCCCGACCGCCCCGAGTCTCCCGATGACCCCCAGCGTCCTGGCAGCGCCTCCGGCGGTCCGACCCCGCTTCCCGGGAACGATCGCGCGCACGAAGTCGGTGAAGCCCTTGGTACCCGCCACCCGCCGGAGGCGCACGTCTTGCATGCCCCGGCGCTTCAGAAGCGAGGCCGCAGCCTCGCCGGTCACGTGGGCGCTGTCCAGCAGCTCGATGATTTCCAGGACCTGCTTCAAGGCCATCGACCTTCTCCCTTCCTCGGGCTCCTCCGCGAATCTCTTCCGTCCGGGACAGCCGTGCTATCGTGACGCCTATAAGACCTCCTCCATCGGTCGGTACGTGAGATCGAAGTCGAAGTGCTTGGGCCCGGTGAGGGCCAATCCGGCCGGCGTCCGCCAGATAGGATCGGCCGGGACCCCGAACACCACCATCTCCAGCCCTTCGCGGAGGCTACTGTTGGTGAAGGGTTGCCCCGTCGTGGCCTCGACCGCACAGAGGAGGTCTGGCGTCGTGACAAAGGGCTGGTCGTCGAGCCAGGAGATCTCGTTCTCGTTCTTCAGCCAGATCCGCAGCGTGTGACCCTCGGACCGGCCGGCCCCCTGAAGCCAGTAGTCCCCCCACATGAATCCGCCGCGATCCTCCCAGGTGAGTCGTGATAATTTCCCCTGAAAAAGCCAGGTCCCGCCGGCCGCCTGGATGACCGCGCCCACCGGATCCTGGCCGGTCGCCCGCGCCTCGCGGAGCCGCTGGCCGATGGCAATGGCCTTGGACACGGTGCCGCTTACGACCATGCGCCGGAGATCCTTCCCTTTCACGGGGCAGCGAACGTTCACGGTCCCACCGCCCACCACCGCCAGCGCACGGGCGATCTGCTCTGCGGCTCGAAACGATTCGGTCTGGACCACCAGGGTGCGATTCCCCCACACGTCGCAGAGCGCCATGGGAGCCAGGGGAATGTCCAGGAGGGCGTAGGTCCCCATCTCCAGCTCAGGCTTGGCCCGGCCAATCGTATCGCCATCCACGAACGGGATGCCGGCCAGGGCCCCCAGGACGGCCGCGACGGCCGTGTTGAGGCCGCCCATCTCCACCGCCAGGGTGGCGAAGGCCGTAAACCCCACGTGTTTTTCCAGCATGCGGAGGCCGACCAGGAGCGGGCTCTCCGGCGTCAGGATCTTCTCCCGCATCGCCTGTCGGTATCGCTCGTCCTTGGCGCCGGGGGCGATGGAGCCCACGAAGGAGGGCATGACCACGGTCGCGTCATCTGGCACGTCGCTCGAGGAGACCAATTGGATGGACTTGCCAGCGTCCAGGGCCGCCCCGAGCAGTTGGATGCCCAGCTCGGGCGAGCCGCCCCCGCCGGTCCCCAAGACAGTTGCACCCATGCACAGATCGGTGAGGGCCTGCCGATCCAGGCTGATCATGCGGAGACTCCTTCTGGTGGGTTACGGCGAGGTCGATGGTGAGGTAGGTATATAATATAGATGGGACCCCCGGTCAATCCCTTGTTGTCCGGTCGCCGCTTCCGTGGGCATTTGCGATGCGCTAGAAGCGCGGAGGTGGAGCCAGGCTCTTCTGCTGCTGGATCTGGTGGCGGACTTCGTTGTTCATCTGTTGGGTGAGGTCAGGATGCGCGGCAGCGGGCGGCGTGGTCGGGGCGGCGTTGGGCGGCGCCACGTCGTGGATCGAGAGCACGTCGGACTTGGGCAGGTCGACGATGTTCCCCGACGGCCGTTCGATCCGAACCCGGTCGCCGATAACCTCCACCTTGTTGGCCTGAAGCGTGTGACCGTCCTGGAGAAAGATGATCTCCTCCGCGCAGGCTAGACTCGCGGAGAGCCAGAGGACACCTGTCAACAACAGAGCGCTCAGGCCGATGCCCACCACCCAGCGGAAAAACCTTCGAACCATCAAACCACCTCGAATGGAACAGTCCCCAAATAATAATGTACTCCTGATTACCCACCAACGCACCAACGAAAGTGGAAATGGTTCTCCTCAGATGTTCGGTCGCGGCCGGCCCGCGTCCACTGGAATGCACGCACCGCTCACCCAACTCGCTCGCTCGGAGCAGAGTCGGAGCAGAGGAAGACCGGGACGAGCGGCCACACTTGCCCTGCGGCCTCACGCCGTCTTGGCTCCGAGGACCTCGGCGACCATTGGCTGGGCGGCACTCCACGCGGCGTCCATTTCGCCCAGGGCCTTCTCGAACTGCCGGACGGCTTCGGGCTCCGGCAGATACGCACCTCTCACCAGCTCCCAGCGCGATTTCGCGATCTCTTTCTTTCGGTACAACTCGACGAAGGCCCCAGCGTACTCGGCCTCCGCCTCTTCGGGGGCGCGGGCCAGTGCCAGCCGCAGCTTCTCCAGGTCACGCTCCCACGCTTTGATCTTTCGCATCGATCTCTTCCCGTCTGTCTCCGGCCGCCATGAGTCCCTCCATTGAAGATTTCTGATGGCGAAAGGGAAATCCCAGTCGTAATCTATAGCACGCAGGCGGCCCGTCCGTCGAGGCCCAGCGCCCGCGGCGGCCCGTCCGTCGGCGGCCAGAGGCAATCCCACCCCCAGGAGGAGACACCAGCCATGTCCGACCACTACGAGATCAATCAACTGGAAAAGGAAGAGTCCTGGCGGATGTTCCGGATCATCGGGGAGTTCGTGGAGGGGTTCGACGCCCTCTCCCGGATCACGCCGGCGGTCACGGTCTTCGGGAGTGCCCGTGCCCGCCCGGGAGAGTTTGCGTACGACATGGCCGAGGCCATCGGGCGCGAGGTGGCGCGCGCGGACTTCACCCTCGTGACGGGCGGCGGTCCGGGCGTCATGGAGGCGGCGTGCAAGGGGGCCATCCAGGCGGGCGGAAAGGCCGTCGGCCTGAACATCGAGCTCCCCCTGGAGCAGACGGCAAACCCCTATTGCACCCTTTCACTGCACTTCCATTATTTCTTCGTTCGGAAGGTGATGCTCGTCAAGTACGCGACGGCCTTCGTGCTCCTCCCGGGCGGCTTTGGAACGCTGGACGAGATGTTCGAGACCCTCACCCTCATCCAGACGCACAAGATCCGGCCGTTCCCGGTCATTCTGGTGGGGTCGGAGTATTGGCGCGGGCTGATTGGATGGCTGCATGACCAGACCGTGGCCCGCGACTTCCTGAACCCCTCGGACCTGGATATCCTGACCGTCACCGACAGCCCCGCCGAGGTGGTGGACCGCATCACCCAGTTCTACCGGGGCCAGGGCGTGGACCTGAGCGCGCCGGAGTAGGGTGGAAGACGCGAGACAGGAGACCGGGGACGGAATAGAGGGACAGGCACGTGAGAGAGCCGGATCGGGCTATTCGACGCGCACCACTGCACGCGCCGGGAGGCGACCCAGGAGAGACTGGAGGGCCTGGTCCACATAGGCCGCGTCCTTGGACTCCAGCGTGAGCATGACCGTATGGTCGGGATTGTGAAGGATGGGATAGGAGCCGAGGAGAAGCGCTGGGTAGCCATCCAGGACGGCCTGGAGGTCGTCGGCAATCTCGCCCTCGTCACACTGGAGGAAAACCTTCCGCAACGTGTAGGGGACGTCCCGGAACTCTTCGCGGATCCACTCGAACTTTCGGCGGACCGCTTCCGGGATTCCGGGGAAGATGTACACGTTCCGAAAAACGATCACCGGAAAGGACGTGGTCCCTGGTCCCACCAGGCGGCCACCCTCCGGAATTTCGGCCATCCGGAGCTGAGCCGCGGTGATTCCCGGCCCGTAATGTCTCCGCAGGATCTCTTCCAGAAACGGGTCGCGGACGACGGGTCGGCCGAACGCCCCGGCGATGGCGCCGATTGTCATATCATCGGGCGTCGGTCCGATTCCCCCGGTCGTGAACACCAGATCGTACCGCTCCGCCAGGCTCTTCACCTCTTCGACGATCACCTGCACCTCGTCTGGAATGGTGACGATTCGCTGCACCTCGACGCCCAGGATGCGGAGCTCCCGAACAAGGTACGGGGAATTCTCGTCCGTCACCTTCCCGCTCAGAACCTCGTTGCCGATGATGAGAATGCCAGCGGTCTTGCTCACGTTCTGCCCAGTTCCCTCTTTCCTTCAGTAGCGAACGGCCAGCGGCTCATGGCTCTTGCGAAGAATCTCCCGCCAGCAGTCGACTGACCCACTCCGGCACCCGGGGGGACTCCACCGCATCGTAGCGCGGGACGTATGGCTTCACGTCCAGCACCGGGGTCCCATTGATGGCATCCAACCCCTGGACGAAGAGTCGGTTTTTCTCCCGACGGAGCAGCTTCACTGCGGCCACGCCGATGGGGTTCGGGCGCTGCGGTGCACGCTGCGCGAAGATGCCCACCTCCGGCATGTCTGCCCTCCCCCGGGGGTGACGCCGCATCCGGACTGGCTCCACCTCGGCCGCCCGATGCATCCAGTAGAGGATCAAGACGTGCGAGAAATCCTCGATGCCGTCAAGCCCCTCGGAAAGGGACTCGTCCAGCACAACCTCGGAAACCACCGAGCCCCATTCCTCGCGTGCCGGTTCCTTGATGTCGTTATAGACCACGCCGATCCATTCCACCGGAGCCGCTCCTTCTGGATTGGAGGGAAGGCAATGACTGGTAGCCCGGGCTGCTCTCGACGCTTGACGCTTGGCGAGACACTCGACCGTCCGCTGGGCTCCCCGCCGACCAAGTCCGGCCGGGGACGATCGGAGCTAGTCCAGCAGGCCGATGCGATCCAAGGGCCAATACCGGAGGAACGCCTTGGCCTTCAGGTTGCTCTCCGGCACGAAGCCCCAGGCGTGAGAGTCGTAGCTGGAGTTCCGATTGTCGCCCAGGACAAACAGCATACCCTTGGGGACCTTTGTGGGAGGCATGAAGTAATCCGGTCGCTCTTTGATGTAGGGCTCGATGACGGGCGTGCCGTTCACGTACACCTGGCCGTCGCGCACATCCACCACGTCGCCCTCCACGGCGATCACCCGCTTGATCAGGGCCCCGGCGGAAAGATGGGCGCTTGCCGGCGGCGAGAAAATCACGATTTCCTCGCGGTGTGGCTTGGCGAACCAGTACCAGAATTTCGACCCCAGCAACCTGTCCCCGATCTGGAGCGTCGGCTCCATGGAGCCGGAGGGGATGACAAAGGCCTCAACCACGGCCGTGCGGATGCCGAGGGCCAAGAGCAGCGCCAGGCTGATGCTCTTCACCCATTCCAACACACGATCGCGCCTGCTCTGGGTGGGACGTCCCATCTACATCCTCCACGAGTGGTCATGGCTGGCGCCCGCGGGAAGGGAAATCCCGGCGCGCTCCAACACCACTTCGCCGATCTTGGGGTGAACACCGAGAGGTTCCGTGACACAGTATTCCACGTCCGGAAAGCCCGCGGCCGCTTTGGCCACCATTCGAGGAATATCATTGGTGGAGTGCCGGCCGGGCGACAGGAAGTACGGGTGCACGACAACCGCGGTGGCGCCTTCCCGGACGCAGGCAGCAAAACCTTGCGCGATCGTCGGTTCGGCCAGCTCCATGTGGCAGTACTGCACGCAGTCCAGCCCGCCGAGACGCTTCACCATTGTCGCGACGTCCGCCAGCATGTCGTTCGCTTCCTGGAACCGGCTCCCGTGATCCACCAGCAGAAGCCCGAGCTTCTTTTCCGGATGCTGCACAAGCCCCCCCTTACCCCGTGGTCCCTCTATGCAGATGGGCCTTTTTCAGCAGCCTGCTATGCCTGTACGATCGTGCCGGCCCCCGCCAGTCGCGCCCGAATTTCGGTTCGCCTGCCTTCAAACTCAGCGTCCGAGAGCACCGGCACACACCCCGCCGTCTCCAGCGAGTCCTCCAGATCCACCCAGGAGACGCAGCCGTCGTACTCCGGGGTGTTCTGCACGCGGACCGGCGTAGGGCGTCGGTACGCACGGACGACCATCACGTGGACCCCCGGCCGGTTCCGGTAGTTGAATCGAGAGGCCACACAATCCCACGAGAGGATGTGGAGCCCGCTGAGCCCTCGCAGCCGCTCCAGGTCCGTCACCTGAACGACATCCGTCACGGCCGCGTAGAGCTGCACGGCAATGAGCCCTTCGGGTGGGCGGGCGGGCTGAATCTCCGAGAACTCGGCCTGAACCTCCGGGATCAGATCCTCCGCCTTCTGGTGGACATGCGTGGGGAAGAGCCAGAAATCCCGATGCTCCACCTGGAAGCCGCGCTTCATCTCCAGGATGCCGCCCTTGCGGATGAGGAGTGTCTGCCGGCCGTCGGCCAGCACGTGACAGACGACCTCCCATTCCTTCAGAGCCGCATTGGTGCGCGGGGGGATCATCACGCCTTCTTTGACGACTATCTCCGGTCTGGCCTGTGGAGGGAAGCCCACTCCCGGGCGAATGGCACCGTATTATAGTGGACGAACCAGGGCTGCGCAAAGGGATGCGTGGCCTGCACCTACCTTGTCTTGCCCCGCGCTCGCCCAGTGTTGCGATTCCACGATCCCCGACCATCGGGCGGGACAGCCGGCTCTCGGCCGGAGGCTTCCCCCTGGCGCGCCCTAGACCACGCCTAACTCCCGCAGCCGGCGAATCTCCTGGTCGGCATACCCCAGCTCCTGCAGGATCTCCGCCCCGTGCTCGCCCGGCATGGGCGGCAGGCGCCGCATCTCGGCCCGGCCGCTCGAGAACTCGAGTGGGAAGCGGAGCAGCCGGACCGGCCCAGCCACCGGGTGCTCTACTTCTTCCACCACGTCCGCCTCTGTGATTGCCGGGTCGGCGAACGTCCCGTCATAGTCCAGGATGGGCGCGGCCCAGATGCCGCTCGGCACCAGATACTCCACCCATTCGGCCGTAGTCCGCGTCCGGATCACAGGCTCGAGGATCCGGGCGATCTGCTCGCGGGCGGGGTGATTGAACCGCTCGGTCGCTAACTGCGCCAGCTCCGGAAGCTTGAGGGCCTCCTGCAGGACCGGCAACGGGGACATGGAGAGCGCCAAATACCCGTCCTTGCTCTCGTAGATGCCGTAGGGGCCGGGGTGGATCATGCTGGCCAGGCTGGTCGGGCTCTTCTCCAGGCGGGCGCCGTTGAGATAGTAGGTGATCACCTCGAGCTGCAGGTCGAGGGCCGCCCGAAGCATGCTCACCTCGATCGTCTGCCCGCGGCCGGTCCGCTCGCGTTCGAAGAGCGCGCCCAGGACGCCCATGGCGAGGAGCGCCGCGCCGTGCTGGTCCACAACGGGCGCGCCGACTGCAGTGGGCGGCTGGCCTGCCCGGCCCGAGATGCTGGCGAGGCCGCTCATCGCCTGGATGAGCAGGTCCTGCCCGGGCCGGTGCCGATAGGGGCTGGACTCGCCATAGCCCGAGGCAGACACGTAGATGAGCCGTGGATTCAGGGGCGCCACATCCTCGTAGCCCAGCCCGAGGCGCGCCATCACCCCCGGCCGGAAATTCTGCACCAGGACATCCGCCCCGGCGACGAGCCGCTTGGCCACCGCCAGGCCCTCGGGGTGCTTGAGGTCCAGGGCGAGGCTGCGCTGGTTCCGGTGGGCGCACAGGAAGAACACGCTCACTCCATTGAGGAAGAGGTTGCAGCCAGCCCAGGTCCGCTCGAAGAGCGTCCCGCCCGGAGGCTCGATCTTGATCACGTCGGCGCCGAGATCGGCAAGGTATTGCACTCCAGCCGGGCCCAGGAGGAACTGGGTGAAGCTGAGAATGCGGACGCCGTTCAGCACCGCCAGGGGTTTGGTCTCACTTGGCATCGGCACACGCTCCCTCTCCGGGCACCGCGAGCGGAAGGGCCTGAGGACGCTTCGCCCCCCCACGTTGGACGCGAAGTCCTTCGATTCATAAATTCGGCATCGAATTTATTCCCTCAGGACTTAGTGCCGAGCGAGCACTTTTCACGAGGTCACCTCGCAGAAATACGTAACCGCAATTGCGAGTCGAGGCACGAAGTCCTCTTCGGTCTCGTGCTCGTACCATTGCCCGAAGTTCCTTGTCAAGCTGAAAACCTCCCGGCGCCGCCCCCTGAAGCCAACCCGCGGGGGAGGCATGGACCCGGGCGAAACTCTCCAACGCTACGCATTACTGCCAGAGCCAGGGACACCGCGATCCCGCCTCCCGTGATGCCAATCCCTCCTCGTTCAATCCCTATTCTGGTTGATTTCCCCGGTTCCGGCGGGTACTATTCCGCACGCCGCGCAACTCTCTCCGGACACTCTCCAGGACAGCAAGGAGTTTCGAAGTGAGCGAATGGCACGCAACGCTTCATGGCTGGGGCCTGATCCTTGGCGCGTCCAGCGGATTTGGCGAGGCCACGGCCCTGGCCTTGGCCCAGCACGGCCTGCACATTTTCGGCGTCCACCTGGATCGCAAGGCTACGCTGGCCAACGTCGAGCGGATCATTGGCGAGATCAAGGCCCTGGGACGCGAGGCGGTGTTCTTCAACGTGAATGCCGCGGATGCGGAGAAACGCCAGGAGGTGTTGGACCAGATCGAGAAGACCTTGGCGGACCGGGGTGAGCCGGGAGCCGTGACCGTTCTTGTGCACTCCCTCGCCTTCGGCGCCTTGAAACCCTTCATCGCCGAAGACCCCAAGGACACCTTGACCCAGTCGCAGATGGAGATGACCCTGGACGTCATGGCCCACAGCCTGGTGTACTGGGTGCAGGACATCATCCGGCGGAGGCTGATGGGGCCAGGCGGGAAAATATTCGCCATGACCAGCTCCGGTGGAAACCATGTCTGGCCGACCTACGGGGCCGTGTCTGCCGCCAAGGCGGCGCTGGAGGCCCACATTCGGCAGCTCGCCTACGAGATGGCGCCACTCAAGATCACGGCCAACGCTATTCGGGCCGGCGTGACCGATACCCCTGCTCTGCGAAAGATCCCCGGCAATGAAAGGCTGGTAAATGGTGCTCTGGCCAAGAACCCTCACGGCCGTCTGACCACCCCAGCCGATGTGGCCTTCGCCATCGCCGCCCTCTGCGCCCAAGGGTCCCACTGGATGACCGGGAACGTTATCGGTGTGGACGGCGGCGAAGACCTGACGGGGTAGACGATCAGTCCGTGGAGGTGCGGTCCCCGTGTTTTGAGGGCCGCGGGAGCACGAAAAGGCCTTGCAAACGCCGGGAGGTCATGATACCAATAATCTCGCTTGCTCCCACCTGTAAACTTGGGCGTGAGCCCACCGACGAGTCACGGGGTCGTAGTTCAGTTGGCTAGAACGCCGGCCTGTCACGCCGGAGGTCGCGGGTTCGAGTCCCGTCGACCCCGCCAAGAAACTCAGAGGGCTGCGGCAGGAAGTCGTAGCCCCCTATCTGTTCGTCGCATCTGGATGGCGACTGCTGGAGTCACCGGGTAGGGGTTGGTTAGACCTGTCCGCGCGGGTCGCGCGGACAGGTCGCGGGTTCGAGTCCTGTCCCGCACGCGCGGGATCTCCGCTCCGCTGCGATCGGCCCCGCCAATCATTGTAGGGAAGCCACCCGTCCGGGTGGCTTTCGCGTCCATGATCTTCTGGGTGTACATCCCGCAGAGTGAGGCGTCTGGGCAGTACTACGAGGTCATCTTACCCTTAACCCCGCGATCTTGACCGCACCACGATGATACCCATCGGGAAACAGCTTCTCGAGTTCCTCTAAGTCGATACCGTTCGTTTCACAGGTCTCATATATGGTGGGAACCAAGTTGTTTTTCTCGAAGCCCTGGCGAAGGAAATGGATGACCTGCCAGTGCTTCTCGGTCAACTTTGGCATTTTCATCTCATAAGCTTTGAATCGGGCGTACTTCTCATCCCATTCATAGGGATTCACAAGGAATCCCCGAATATCAACCGTGTAGGTTTTCTCCTCTTGGGTTTCGGTTGTGGCCCGCTCCGCAAGTTCCTCTGCCCAGGATTGGTCAAGAAAGCCTTCCTTGTACGTAACGCCGGCAAGTTTGCAGGCGCCCCGAAGGTAGCCTCCCGGGAAGAGCCTCTTGAGTTCTTGCAGGTGGAGTCGGTTCATTCGGCAGGTTTCGTAGACCAAAGGGCACTTTCCGCTTTTCTTGAAGGTGTCGCGAATGAAGTGGATGATCTTCCAGTGATCCTCCGATAATCCGCTGATGATCCCAACCTTTGGAGCCATCCCTCGCGCGAAGTTTTCATCCCACTCGTTGAAATCCAAAAGGAAATCCTGCGCGTCGAGCCGATAGGTCTTGTCCCCGAAGCTAAATGTGTCCATGGTCGCCTCCTTCCCCCCGGTGTATTTCGTACCACGCTCCTACCCCGAAATCAATCTTTACTCTACTCGGGTGGAAGCACCGCTCTCGATCTGACCGCATTTCACCAGACCACCACTATCCATGGCCAGTGAGTCCTCGTCCCCCCGTTCCATTCGGGGATAGAGCAGCCTCCCACACGCCACGCGGTTTGGTGGGCTTGCGCCGGCGCCCCGGGTGCGGGGGCGCCGACCCCTGGCTGCCTGAGGAAGACCCCCGTGTTCGCACGGACGCTGCCAAAGTAGGTCATCCCCGGCGGCACCCCGTTCAGGAACGCGCAGTTTCCTCCGAACACGGCGTCACGGCCGACCCAAGTGGCGGCTCAAAGGACACCGCACGCCCGCTAGCGCGCCTGGACATCCTGCACCAGACGAATTGCCGCTGGAGGACCGAGCCGCGTCCAGCGGGATCACGGACTCCGCGGTCCGCACGACGGTCCGCTGGCAGCCGACCTGCACCCTCCCCGTTCGCTCCGGGTCCGAGGACAGGCCAGGACGTCGCCTTCGACCAGCCGCCGCCTAGCGCCACGAAGAGCTGGGCGGTGTCCAGAAGGCGCTGCGCCTCCGCCTTTGCCGACCCGAGGCGTGCCTGTTGATAGGACCGCTCGGCGTCGATCAACTGCAGGATGTTCGTCTTGCCGGCCGCATAGCTCTGCTGCTGCAAATCCAGGGCGGCGCTCGCGGCATCCAGGACCTGCCGCTCGGCATCGATCTGCTCCGCGTCGTGGGCGAGCGCCTGGAGGCTGTCGGCGACCTGCTGGAACGCCTGCAGGACTGTCTGCTCATAGGTGGCAAGCGACGCGCGGTATGTGTCGATGGCCGCCCGGCGCTGCGCCTCGAGCGTTCCGCCGTGGAAGAGCGGGGCCGTGAGGCCGGCGGCCAGGCTCCAGAACGTGTTCACCGCATTGAACAGCGAGCCTGCAGCCAGCGCTTCCTGGTCCAGGGAAGCCGACAGGGTGATGTTCGGATAGAGCTGGGCCGTGGCCACGCCGATGGCCGCGCTGTCGGCATGGAGCTGGGCCTCCGCCGCCAGGATGTCCGGACGCTGCCGCACCAGGGCCGAGGGAAGCGTCAACGGCAGGTCCCGGGGAAGCGTGAAGTCCGCGAGCGCGAACTCCGGCGGCGACCATTCGGCTGGCGAGCGGCCGGTGAGGATCGAGAGCGCATGCCGCGCGCTGCTGAGCTGCTGGCGAAGCGGGGGCAGCGCCGTGTGGTCGTTGGCGAGCTGCGTTTCCGCGCTCAGCACGTCCGTCCGGGCCACCTTTCCCGCCTCGCAAACTCCTGGCGGACGAGGGAGAGGTTCTGCTCGTCCTCGGCGATGACGTCCTCGGTCGCCCGGATCTGCGCGCGGATCGAGGCGATGGTGATGGCCTCGGTCACGGCGTTCCCCGTGAGCGTCAGGTAGGCGGCTCCGAGCTCGTAGCGCTGAAACTCGGCCAGCGCCTGCTGCTGCTCCACCTTGCGCCGGGTCCCGCCAAACACATCCGGGGAATAGCTGGCCGTGGGTCCCAGGGAATAGAGATTCGTCGTCTGCGCGCCCCCGCTCCGACCGCCCGAGGGTCCGCTGCCCGACCGCAGAGCGGACGCCCGATTGCGCTCAAGGCTGGCGGCGACATCGACCTGAGGGAAGAAGCCCCCCCGGGCCGCCGCCACGCTCTCCTCAGCCGCGGCCAAGGTCGCCCGGGCGGCGGCCAGGGTCTGGCTGCCCACCAGGGCATTGCGCACCACCCCGTCAAGTGCCGGCGAGCGCAACAGGTCCCACCATTCGGCGGAGATCTGCTGCCCGATGTGCAGGTGCTGGCTCCCGGCGCCCGTCGTCGAGGCAAACTCCGCAGGAGCCTTGGCCGCGGTGTAGCCCTGAAGGCTCGGCGGGGCCGGCCGCACGAAGTTCGGACCGACGGCGCAGCCGGACAGTACCACGGCCAGCCCCCCGATCCACACCAGATGTCGCCAGAGGCGTGCCCTCTCGCGGGCGCGGTTCCTCATGCTGGCCACCCTACTCATAGCGGAGCGCATCGATGGGATTGAGAAGGGAGGCCCGGCGCGCGGGGTAGTAGCCGAAGAACACCCCGACCACGCCGGAGAAAAAGAAGCCGCCGACGATCGCGGCCGGCGAGAGGAGCGTCGGCCATCCCGCTACCAGCGAGACGATCTTCGAGGCCGCGGCGCCGGCGGCCACGCCCGCCACCCCGCCGATCCCGCTCAGCAGCACAGCCTCGACCAGGAACTGCAGCAGCACGTGAAGCCGCCGGGCGCCGAGTGCCATCCGGATGCCGATCTCGCGCGTCCGCTCCGTGACCGAGACGAGCAGGATGTTCATGATGCCGATCCCGCCCACGACGAGCGAAATCGAGGCGACCGTGGCCAGCAGGAGGGCCATGGTCCGGCTGCTCCCCTGCAAGGCCTGGGTGATGGAGGTGATGTTGCGCACATCGAAGTCCTGGGGCTGGCCGGGCGGGATGCGGTGCCGCGTGTCCAGCAGGTGGGTCACCTGCGCGTCGGCCGTCTGGACCAGTTCCGGGCTGCGGGCCTGCACATAGATGATATTGACGTAGCCGGCGAGCCGCGGTTTTTCGCCGAAGGGATTGGGGGCCGTGCCGTAGATCGAGCTCTGGTTCGACGCCGCCTGCGTCGGGGCGGCGACGCCGAGGACCTGGAATTCCGCCGTGGTGAAGGGGATGATGACCACGTCATCCTGGTCCTGGCCGAAACCGGTCTGGCCCTTGGCGGCGAGGAGGCCGATGACCCGCATCGGCACCCCCTTGACCAGGATGGTGGCCCCAATGGGGTCCTCATAGGGGCCGAAGAGGTTCCGGTATACGGTCTGTCCGATGAGACAGACGCGGCGGGCGTTGACCTCGTCGTTCTCGGTCAGCGTCCGGCCGGCGATCACGGGCCAGCTCCGGATGTTGAAGTAGCTGGGGGTGACCCCTTGCACGCTGGTGCTCCAGTTCTTGTTGCTGTACTGGATCTGGGCCAACTGCCGGATCAGGTAGCTGACGTTGGCGACGGCCGGCGCATCCTGCCTGATCGCCGCTGCATCCGCCACGGTCAAGGTCGAGGCGCTGCCGAATCCCGCGCGCACGCCGTTGGCCGTGGTCGCGCCGGGCAGGACGATCAGGAGGTTCGTGCCCAGTCCCTCGATCTGCGCCCGCACGGCGGCGTTGGCGCCCTGACCGACGGCCACCATGGCGATCAGGGCCGCAACCCCGATGAAGATCCCGAGCATCGTCAAGGCCGAGCGGGTCTTGTTGCGCGCGATGGCCCGGCCCGCCACCCGCAGCGCCATCCCGAGGAACGAGAAGAGCGCCGGCGAATCGGCCGGGCGGCCATGCGGGGGCAACGGGTCGGGGGGGACCTGCGGCCCGGCCGCCAGCATCCGAGGCGGCCGGGCCGCAGTGGGCTCGTCGGAGACGATGAGACCGTCGCGGACCGTGACGATGCGGCCGGCGAACGCCGCCATGTCCGGCTCATGGGTCACCAGCACCACCGTCAGCCCCCTGTCCCGGTTCAGGGTCCGGATGGTCGCCATGATGTCGTTCGCGCTCTCGGAGTCGAGATTCCCGGTCGGCTCGTCCGCCAGCAGGATGGCCGGGTCGTTGACGAGCGCGCGCGATGGCCACCCGTTGCTGCTGGCCGCCCGAGAGCTGGCTGGGATGGTGCTCCCCCCAGCCCTCGAGACCCAAGGCGCGGAGCGCCTCCTTCGCGCGCAGGGTGCTGCCCGCGAAGCGGCCTGCGTAGACCAGCGGCAAGGCCACATTCTCTGCGGCGCTGGTGCGGGTTAGCAGGTTGAAGCTCTGGAAGACGAAGCCGATGCGCCGGCTGCGCACCTCTGCCAGGGAGGGCTCATCCAGCCGGCTGATGTCGGTGCCTTCCAGCAGATACTGGCCGCTCGTCGCCCGGTCGAGGCAGCCCAGGATGTTCAGGAGCGTCGATTTCCCCGAGCCCGACGCCCCCATGATCGCCACGAACTCGCCGGGCTGTACGCGCAGGTCCACCCCGCGGAGCGCGCGGACCTCGACAGCCCCCACCCGATACAGCTTGGTCGCGTTCCGGAGTTCGATGACGGCCTCGGACACGGCTGCAGTTCCTCTGGTACCCTTCAGAAGCGGAAGGGCGGTCGCGCAGGCGGCCCGCCACGACCCTGCTGGGTGCCCGGGGTGACCTCGCCCACGATCACGGGGTCGCCGGACTTGAGGTCGCCGCCCGTGATCTGCACCGCGGTGCCATCATTGAGGCCGAGCGTGACCGGAACCGACACGGGCCGGCCGTCCCGCAGGACCCACACCTGGCTGCCCTCCGGCTTCGCCGCCGCGGCTGCGCCCGCCGGCGGGAGGCCCTGCGGCTCGAACCGGAGTGCCTGCAGCGGGACCAGCAGCACTTCCTTGCGCTCCTCGGTGATGATCCGCACATTGGCGGTCATGCCGGGGAGGAGGAGCAGCTTCGGATTGCTCACGCTGATCACCGCGTCGTAGGTCACGACGTTCTGCACCGTGATGGGCGCCTCGCGGACCTGCGAGACCTGTCCTTGGAACGTCGTGTTGGGAAAGGCGAGGACCGTGAAGGACGCCGGCTGGCCGACCCGCACCCTGCCGATGTCAGACTCGCTGACGTTGGTGTCGACCTGCATCTTGGTCAGGTCCTGCGCGATGAGGAACAGGGTCGGGGTTTGAAAGCTCGCGGCCACGGTCTGCCCGACGTCGACATTGCGCGCCACCACGGTGCCGTCGACCGGCGACACGATGTCCGTATAGTCGAGATTCACCTGGGCCGCCTGCAGCGCCGCCTGATGCTGGAGGACTGAGGCCTCATCCAGTGTGACCTGGGCCATACCCTGGTCGTACACGCTCTTGTCGTTGTCCACGGCATCCTGCGAGACGATCCCCCGTCCGACCAGTCCTCGATCGCGCGCGTAGTTCGTCTTCGCATAGGCGAGGCTGGCCTGATCCTTCTGCAGTTGGGCCTGGGCGCTGGCGAGGTTTGCTTTGGCCTGGTCCACCGCTTCCTGGTAGGGCCGCGGATCGATCTTGGCGCAGAGCTGCCCCGCCTTCACCTTCGTGTTGTAGTCGCACTCGATGGACTGGATCGGACCAGAGACATACGTGCCGACCTGCACGGTCGCGACGGGATTGACCGTGCCCGTCGCGACGATGGCACGGACGACATCTCCTTTGGTCGCAGGCGTCGTGATGTACCGCACCGGCTTCGGTCGCTCCAACCACCAGACCGCCCGGCGCCGACGGCGGCGATCAGCCCGAGCGTGATCACCCATCGAGCTCGCATGTGTGCGCCATTCTCCCCTTGAGATCCCGGCCGGCCCCTCGGGTCCGAAGCGCTTCGGGAAGCCCGGCCCCCTCGTGTGATTGCTGCCGTGGGCCGTCCCCACACTTTCATCCTATAGGCCCAAGGATTCGGACGCTACCTCGATGGCCCGCCAGTCGCTGGAGGCGACCTGCACTCCATCTTTGAGCTACCGTCATCGGTGGTGCGCAGGTGTTTCACGCCAGCCTCAACCCCAATGCACACCAGGCCTTTCCTCACCGGCGCCCACCTCGGCGGGAGTGCGCTCCTCTGCGACGGTCCGCACACTCATCGACCTCTGCCGGGAAGTGCCGCACCCGGGTCCAGTCGGCGCCGCCCCGTTTGTCATCCCGTGTGCCGTTGACAGTCGGCACCCCCCTCGCTAGGCTCGTGCGCGGGCCTTCCGGTGCGGATCGTGATTGCCCGGGGGTGCCGATCCGTCAGATTCCCCACCGAACGCGGGTCCGGCACCTGTCGTCGAGCAGCCCGCTCGAACGCTGCCGCCGCACGTTCCATTCCAGGGAAGAGGGGGGGTGTGCATGCCTCACAAGAAGATCGCCATGGAACATGACAAGAAGATCGCCCTCGTCGCGCACGACAACAAGAAGGGTGATCTGGTGGAATGGGCCAAGTACAATCGCGTGCTCTTGGCCCACCACAGGCTGTATGCCACCGGGACCACCGGCGAGATCTTGGAGCACGAGCTGGGCTTCACCATCAACAGACTCCAGAGTGGCCCCTTGGGTGGCGATCAGCAAATCGGCGCCAAGATCGCCGAGAGCGAGATCAACTTTCTCATCTTTTTCTGGGATCCGCTCGAACCGCAGCCCCACGATCCGGACGTCAAAGCGCTCTTGCGCATGGCGGTGGTGTGGAACATTCCCATTGCCTGCAATCGCGCCTCCGCCGATTTCATGATCTCCTCCCCCTTGATGGACGGCGCGTATGATCGTCTGGTGCCGGATTATGAAGCGTATCGGACTCGGAAGCTCGCGGCGGGCGAACCAGGACCGCAAGGGCCGGCTGAGGGGGCCGGGGGAGACGACCGGGAGTAATCGGGCGAGTGGCGACCGCCCGGCTGGAGCGGCCTGGGCCTGTCGGGCTTGGTCGGCCAGACGAGGTCGAGCGCCAGCTCATCCTGGGGGGACTGTAGTGCGGCAGGATGGAACAGGGCTCGAGCGGCGCAACTGCTCGGAATCTCGAAAGAGACCTTGCGCTACCGGATCGAGAAGTACCGGCTGCGCGCCCCGCGGGAGGGGTCGCGGGGCGGCGCAGCCTGGCAAAGGAGACGGCCGTGACGGAAGCGTCACGGCCGATCTACAAACCGAGGGACTCTCACCAGCCCTTGGGCGACCCGCCACTCGCGGCGGCCGTGGCGGTGGTGGGAGAAGCCACGGACCACAAGTTGGCATAGCCCTGGCCGTTCATCTCGCCGGGCTTATGGTCCCCTGTGTAGCGGTACAGGGGCATGCCGTTGTACGTCACCTGGTACGTGCCGTCCTGGCGCTGTATCTCGCTCAGCTTGCCCGGGATGCCCGAGGCGGCCATCGGCTGCATGCCTTTGGACACGGTCAGCGGCGGCCAGAGGTTGGCGCACGCCCCCACGCACGCGCTCTCGCCGGGCTTGTCTTTCTTGAAGGTGTAGAGGGTCATGCCCTGGCTATCCGTCAGGACGTTGCCCAGCCTGGTGTTCTGCGCCGCCTGCACCGTGGGCGTGGCCGAGGTCGCGGCCTGCCGCGGCGAGAGGCCAAGCGCTCCCCGCGAACAGCAGCGCGCCCAGCATCGCCAGGCTCACGCCAAACAGCCAACGAAAGGTTCCAGCCATTGCCTTCCTCCTTGCTGCTCATTCCCTTGAATCCATGAGGGTTCATTCCCCGCGGCTTGCCGCGAGTTCGTCATACCGGCCCCGGTTTTTACCGGGGTAAACTCCAGCCGGTATCCAGAAAGCCCGACTGGATTCCGTGTCAAGCACGGAATGACGGGCTAGAACAGAAGGCGATACCCCGCGGCTTGCCGCGGGGTAGTTCATTCAGATGCCTCTTCATATGCGTGTAGCGAGCCGCGCTCGATGGTCCTGGCTCGTTGCACGCTCCGCTCTGCCACCTTGCGACGTGTCAGGCGCCTCGCAAGGGACATCTTCGACACTCGCTCCTCGCCTGCTCATTTTGTAATGTCAGGCTACGGAGTCGGGTAGTAGGCCATTGGAACGATCTTTATCTCCGATCGGACCTCCTTCACGCCTTCCACCTGGCGCACCACCGTGAAGACCGTCGCTTCCACCTCTGGCCAGTGGCCTGTCCCGCTTATCGTCACGATGCCGTCCCTCGCCACGACGTGCAGGTCTGCCTCCTGGGTGTGGGGATTGCTGGCGAGCAGCGCCGCGATATGACTGGTGAGGGCAAGATCCCGCATGGCTTGCTCTGATTCGACGGTGGGCTGGAACTCCCCGCGTTCGGTCAGGCGGACCACCGTCTCGGACGCGGTGGCGAGGCGCAGACGGCTCAGGTTCAGGACGACGTCGTACAGGCGGGGATCCTCCCAGTTGACATCGAAGAGGAACCGGACCCACTGCCGCCGCTCCCGGTCCACCTTTGCGATGTAGGCCAGGGCCTCTTCGTGCCCGAGCTGCTGCGCCTGCATGACCGCCGGGACGCGGAACTCCAGATCCGCGATTACCCGCACGCGGATGACGTGGGCGATGCCCGGGAGCAGGAGGTGCCCTACCCGGCCGTGATAGACGAGATGGCCATCGCGGGCGTGCTTGCACAGGGCCGCCTGCATGAAGAGCAGGTAGGCCTCGCGTGCGCCCATCACCCGCTCCCAGAACGAGGGCGGCTGCTCCATGGCCGCACCGAGCTCCGCAGCGGGAATCCCATATTCCCGAGCCGCCTCGAGGATCACCTCCCGGCTGATGCACCGATACTCCAGGCGCTCGGCTACCTCCTTCGCCAGCGCCTCCCCGCCGCTAAACGTTCCCCGGGAAATGGTAATGATGGACATCGAGCTCCCTCCCTGCCGCACCGGCAGCCTTCTCAAGGCGGCCGGTGCGGCATTCAGGAATGGCGATGAGGCCTTCTGGACTCGGAGGATGGCGGACACGGCCCGCGCACGCAGCGACGGGCGCCGGCTCACGAGTGATGGGACGGCCGAGCGCTTCGCGTGGCCCGAGGTGTACGAGCGATGGTTTCCCCATCCTCTTGGCACAGATGCTGAACCGGACCGTGCGATCCGTGGTCCGCTCCACCGCGATCTCCCGACTGTTCACCTCAAGCATCATGGTGGGTCTCTCCCGGCATCGTTGGGGACAGCTCTCCGTCCACTCGAAGGCCGCAGTGCGCGCAGTAGGTGGTCTTGTGCCGATGAGGCCGCGAAAAATGGGTCTCCCCGTACACCGGGCGCACGTACCACCTGCCATTTCCGGGGCAAAGGTACGCCCACCGCCCCTCGTATATGACCCATTCGTGTGTCCTCACTGATCCTCCTCGGTGCTACCTGGCGCACCGCTAGTACGTCTGTCCCATGTCCGGGCCCAACCAGAGGCTGCAGTCCCGTCGGCAAGCCCCCTACCCCAGCCCGCGCCCAATCCGGTTCCAGCGGACATCCCACCAGCGCGGGCCCTGAGACCACAAAATGACGACGGCCTTCCCCATCACTTCGTGCAGGGTCAGGCTTCCCCAGAAACGGCTGTCGAGGCTCGCGCTGGGGTTGTCCCCGAGGACGAAGTACCGGCCAGCCGGTACCCGGACGGGCGGCATGTTCAGGGCGCCTGCCGCGCTGGGGGCCGAGGCGTGTGCTCCCAGCCACGCCAGCGGCGACCCGTTCACCCAGAAGCGCCCGTCGCGCTCCGCGACGGTGTCCCCTGGGACGCCGATCACGCGCTTCAGGAAGCTCCGGTCGCCGGCCTCTGGGAAATGGAACACGATGAGATCCCCCCGGTGCGGCGAGCTGAAGTCGTAGCTCAGTCGGTCCACGAGGACGACCTCCCCCCGCCGCAGCGTCGGCGCCATCGACCGAGAGGAAACCACGAAAACCTGGAAGCCGTACGCCTGGAGGAGAAAGATCAGGAGGGCCGCCATCGCCGCCGCCAGGATGCATTCCCGGAAACCCCGCCGGGATGCCACCCTCCTGTCCACCCGTTCCTCGATACTGTGCATGGGACCAGCAGACTTTCCCGGCCCCGCGCCCCCGCCGGGATGCGGGACCGGGAAAGGGTCCACTTTTTCTCCGTTCCGGCGGCCTGCCGTCTATGCTGCCGGCGTGGCCTTCGTGGAGGCTACGCTCTTGCCGGCCTGTGCCGCCAGCTTGTTGCTGGACTGCAGGATCCGGATCTGGTCTGCGACTAGGTGGTTGGTTGTGCGATCCCACTGCATCCAGATCCGGTCCCCCTTGCTGATGTCGGCGAGGGTTTTCGTGGCCCCGCCCTGTATGATCTTGGTAGACGGCAGCACATCCACCCCGACCGTCAGGACCTGCTTGTTCAGCATCGTATTCATGACGAGGGTGTTGGGATGGGCCGTGGTGTCGACGTGGGTCACCACGCCGTCGTACATCCGGTCAGCGGCCACTTCCCTCCCACGCTGGCCCTTTGCCTCGCTCGTCTCCGCCTGGACTTCACGCTGCTGCTGGGCCTTGGACTCGCGGACCTCCGCCGTCGGCCCCATCGCCTTCGCCTTGGCCACGGCCGGCGTCGCCGGTTTCGCCGGTGCCACGGCCGGTGTCGCGGGCTTTGCTGGAGTCGAGGTGGTAGACTCCGCCGCGAAGGCCACCCCCGACCCGAGTGTCAGGGTCCCTGCCGCCAGTAACGTCACTGCCCACTTCATGCTTCGCATCGTTCCGCTCCTCCTTCACCTGTACGCCGTCATGCGTGAGTGACCCGCATGTCTTTTTCGCGGGCCTTCAGCCCGGCCGAATACCTGAAGGAACCCACCGCAGCCCAGACCCACAGCAGGATGCCGAGGACGACATCCGTGTACAGGGCCGCACGCACCTGAGTGAACCGCTCGATAAACGGCGCCAGGATCAGGAGGACCCCGATCGTCGCCTCGATCCACCAATACCCGTTCCGCATCGAAACCTCCCCTCCTTTCACTCCTGCTTCCGCGCCAGGCCGTTTCGCAAACGCCTTCGCGCGTCCTGTGGATACCTTTGCAGCGGGTCGAATCGGGTTGACACACAATTACTTCTTCATTTGATTGTAAATGAGGCCGCCGGCCACGCCCGCAGCCCCGCCGATGACAGCGCCAGTGGCCGCGCTCCCACCCGTGACCGCCCCCAGTGCCGCGCCGCCGGCGGCACCGATCGCCCCACCGGTGAGTGCTCGCTGCTCCGCGGGGGTCAGGTTGGCACAGGCAGCGCAGAGCGCGATCACGCTCGCGACGAGAAACGCCCTGAGAGCTTTGCTCATGAAAACCGTGCTCACGGGAACCCTCCTTCGGACACCTGCCCGATGTCCGGCAACGACGAAACGGGGAACGCGGGGCAGGATTGTTACGCCCGCCTCCTGGCGCGAGAATCGAGGTGAGCGAAGCTGCGCCTCACCTGACGAGCAAGCACGCCGTAGACGGCTATCGAACCAGGTGCTGGGTCGGCGAACACGCGTCCCGGACGAAGTTGCGATGCGAGAAGCCAAACTGGGTTCCTGGATAGTAGTGGTAGTAGAGGTCGAAGCGGACCTCGCTGCCGACCGTGCGAAGCCGCATATGGAACGGCGAGGTCTCGTTGATCTGGAGCGCGATGTCGGGGAGCGAGGTGGTCGCCTGGGACACCGTGCCCCCCTGGGAACCTACGCCGACCAGGTTCAGCTTCATGAAATTCACCGTCCGGCCGCCGATGTTCTGGACCACGCCGTCCATCTCCAGGACGCCCGGCTCGGGCTGGGTGCAGTTCCAGTAGATCTCCACGTTCGCCGCGCCGACCCGGTGGGTATATACGGCGGGCGGGTAGTTCCCGGGGCCCGACGCGGGAACCCGGAAGGTTCCTAGCGTGGAGCAGGCGGCGAGGCCCAAGGCCATCGCCATCAGATACCAAAGCTGTGGTTTCAGCAACCAACGCACCGGCATTCGGCGTTCTCCTTTGTGCCAGCTTCCGCTAGCTGCTCCTCCCTATGAGTCGGGCGGACGCCCTGGCAAGAGGGCCAGCGAGTACATCCCCTGTCTCCCGTTCTCCCAGGAGCTGCTCCAGCTCCTCCCCCTCCAGGACCTCCTTCTCCAGGAGCCGCTTCGCGAGGGCCTGGAGGGCCTCCGCCCGCGTGGTGAGGACCGTCCGCACCCGGGTGCCGGCCCCCTCGATCAAGCGCCGAACCTCCTCGTCGATCTCCCGGGCGGTCGCCTCGCTGTAGGGCCGGCTCCCGAAGCCGTCCCCGGCCGGGAGGAAGACGGGGGGCGCGCCGGCTCGTAGGCCACAGCCCCCAGCCGCTCGCTCATGCCGTACTCCGTCACCATGCGGCGGGCCATGTCGGTCGCCCGGGCGAGGTCGTTCTGGGCTCCGGTGGAGACCTCGCCGAAGATCAGCTCCTCCGCCACCCGCCCCCCCAGGAGCACGGCCAGCCGGTCGAGCAGCTCCGAGCGGGTGAGCAGGTACCGGTCCCCGGTGGGCAGTTGGAGGGTGTAGCCCAAGGCGGCGATCCCCCGGGGGATGATGGAGATCTTGTGGACGGGATCGGCCGTGGGGACCGCGGCGGCGACGAGGGCGTGGCCGGCCTCATGCGTGGCCACCCGCTCCCGCTCGGCCGGGCTCATGACCCGGGCCTTCTTCTCCAGGCCGGCCACCACCCGCTCGATGGCCTCCTCCAGATCGGCCATCTCCACGGCCGCCTTGCTGTGCCGGGCGGCGAGGAGGGCGGCCTCATTCACCAGGTTGGCGAGATCGGCCCCCACGAAGCCTGCCGTCCGTGCGGCGAGGACATGGAGGTCCACGTCGGGGCCGAGCTTCACCCCCTTGGCGTGCACCTTCAGGATGGCCTCCCGGCCGGGCAAGTCGGGGCGGTCCACCAGGACCTGGCGGTCGAAGCGGCCGGGCCGCAGGAGGGCGGGGTCCAGGATCTCGGGGCGGTTGGTCGCCGCCATGATGATGACGCCCTTGCGCGAGTCGAAGCCGTCCATCTCCACCAGCAGTTGGTTCAGCGTCTGCTCCCGCTCGTCGTGGCCCCCCAGGGGGTTCGCCCCCCGGGCCTTGCCCAGGGCGTCCAGCTCGTCCACGAAGATGATGCAGGGGGCCTTCTCCTGGGCCTGGGCGAAGAGGTCCCGCACCCGGGCGGCCCCCAGGCCCACGAACATCTCCACGAACTCCGAGCCGCTCACGGAGAAGAAGGGGACGCCCGCCTCCCCGGCCACGGCCTTGGAGAGCAGGGTCTTGCCCGTGCCCGGGGGGCCCACCAGGAGGACGCCCTTGGGGATGCGGCCGCCCAGGTACTGGAACTTCCGCGGGTTCTTGAGGAACTCCACCACCTCCTGGAGCTCCTCCTTGGCCTCCTCCACCCCCGCCACGTCCGCGAAGGTGACCCCCACCTCGCTCTGGGCGTAGATCTTTCCCTTGTTCCGGCCCAGCCCGCCGAAGGAGAGCATGCCTTGCCCCGGGCCCATCTTCTTGAACATGAAGCGGCCGATGAGCCAGAGGATCCCGATGGGGAGGATCCAGAGGAAGAACAGGTCCTTGAGCCAGGTGTTCTGGAGGGCCCCCGTGAAGATCACCTTCTGGGCCTCGAGCGCCGGGATCAGGCCCGGGTCGGCCACACGCACCGTGGCGAAGGATTGGTCCACCACCTTGCCCTGGGCATTCTTTAGCCGCAACGTCCCCTGAATCAGGGAAGTGCTGATAGTCACGTTCTGGATCTCGCCGGCCGCCAAGTCCTGCTTGAACGTGCTGTAGGGGAGCTGCTTCACGTTCCCCGCCTGGAGAAACATCTGGATCAGCATCAGGGCCGCGAAGCCGATGAGGAGTGCGGCGAGGTTGAACTTGTGTTCCTTGCGCATTTTCACGCTCCCCCGGCGTTCGCCAGCCGGTGTCGTTCGATCGGATTGGCTGCGTCTCGGTCCTTCGAGATCTTGTCTTCCACGCTCCAGCTTCGGCCTCATGTCCTGCAGAACGCTGACCAGGGGCGCCTCGCGCGCACCTACACGGGGGCCCGCTCGGCCGCCGTCATGCCCTCTTCCCTGCCGACCTCTTTTCGCAGGGGCGCGATCCCAGTCAGCGCGGCGAGGCGATTCTCCAGGGACTCCAGAAGTCACTTAACAGTCCGACTGCAGCCAATACGCACGCGCCGTGCCACACGGACTCGAGCCGGAGAGCACACGAGACAAATGCTCGGAAACAGAAGGGTGGGGCGCAGCGGGGCAGTGTGCAGAGAGTGAAGGGTCTTGACCCCTCGCCGCGCCAGGCGTGACGCGTAGGGGAGCCCCGGTCTGGCTAACTCCGTGTCAACCGGCGCCTTGGGCTCGCCTGGATACTTCTGGCAGGATTTGGCGGAAGCGACACAGGCAGAGATGGGTCTGGCGGCCGACCCTCCTTCCCCGTCGTCCCGTTTTCGAGCCACCCCACGACCGCCGGACGGCGCAGGACGATGCGCACCGCGCGTATCCTTCTGAAACGCTGACTGCCGGAGGTATCCATCCGCTCTACACCGGCATTTCCTGCGGAGTTAGGCCGATCGAGGCTACCACGGGGGGGCGCGCCCGACGCAAATCACATCGGGCCGCTCTCAGCCGGGAACCCCTTCGGTCCATCTGTTTCCCGAATGTTGCCGGCAGATGCGGACGGTGTCGGGCTCCCGGCACGAGGATTGCCATTGTCTGTGAAAGACTGCCGAGCATGCGCAAGGGTGGACCGAAACGAGTCCCCCTGGTCGGTGAGCGTGGGCAGAACCGGAGGAGGCGACTGATTCCGGGCGGACGAAGGCCGGTTCGGCAGGGCACCTCTTCCCCCACCTTGGCGGAGAGTGAAGCACGGAAAGGAGCGGTTCAACATGCGATTCGTGAAGACACTGGTAGTCGGAGTTGCAGCGGCCCTTCTGCTCTGGGGCCCCAGCGTGGCAATGGCAGCGACGACGATGGGCGGCTGGATCCAGGAGGGGCCGAACAACGTCGGCATATACAAGACCGCCCAAGGGTACACGGAGTACATCCCGAGCACGAAGGTGGCCCGGAGCGATTTGGTGGGGGGTCTGGCGCCAGACACCAGCGCGCCGCGTGCGCCGATGAATGCCGGCCAGAAGGAGACCGGTGCCCGCCTTGCACGGGACTTCCACCGGGCCTTCCAGGCGATCGGGTTGTAAGGTAGGCTACGATGGCCTCACGCACGCCGGGGCTGCTTCCCGGCGTGCGTCCCAATCGCCCATTCTTTCTACCCGCCCGGGCAGGTCGGACTTCGGGAGGCCGGAAGGAGGCGGAAAACGATGAAGCGGAAGAGCATGCTGCACTGGATTCTGGGGACGCTGTTCCTCCTGGCTGCCGTCAGCCCCGCTGCCGCCAGCCCCGCCTCGGCGGGTACACTTCGCGTGCGACTGCTCCCCGAGGTGTCGACTGCCAAGGTCTGGCGGTTCGAGGTGGTGAACGCTTCCGTGCACACCCTGGACGTCCTCCAGCTCACCGCCGTCTTTTCCGCCGCCGGCCACCGGCTATGGGCGGAGCCCGTAGTGCTCACTCCCTCGTCGATCCTGCGAGCCGGGCAGGCGGGCTGGGTGAGCGTGGACATCAGCCGGATTCCCCAGCGCACGCCGGTCCGCATCGACTGGGAGCTGACCTGGAACCCGTACCCGGTGCCGGTGCTCTCGCGCTACTGGCGGACGGAGCGCGCGGCCAGTCTGGAGATCATCCCACCGGCCTCAACTGGCGGCGGCCAGCATCAGGCTGTCCTCGATCGATCGCGTCTCGGGATGCAGCACCAGCCGTCGCCGATGGAATTTCGCCACGGTCGCCCGGTGGGCCGCCGAGATCAGGGTGAGGTCTGGTAGGCGCTGCTCGATCAGCCCGTACAGTGTCTGCTCTGTCTCCTCGTCCAGGGCCGACGTGGCCTCGTCGATGAACAGCCAGTCGGGCCGGTAGAGGAAGACCCGCGCGAAGCCGATCCGCTGCTGCTCGCCGCCAGACAGCTCCAGTGACCAGTTCGCTTCCTCGTCCAGGCGCGGGATCAGATGGGGCAGCCTGGCGTCGAGGAGGGCCTGCTTGAACGCCGCCTCGGTGTGCCCTTCAGGCCGATCCGGATAGCTGAGCACCTCGCGGAGGGAGGCGATAGGCAGGTAAGGCCGCTGCGGCAGAAACAGCACCCGCCTCGCCGCCGGGAGCGCCACCGTCCCGGTGCCGTACGGCCAGATGCCGGCCAGTGCCCGGAACAGCGTGCTCTTGCCGGAGCCCGACGGCCCGCTGACCAGCACACGCTCCCCGGCATCGATCCGCAGGGAGACCGCGTCGAGGAGGCTCCGCCGGTCTGGGAGGTGCAGGTGCAGACCGTCCACGACCAGGGCGGGTTCCGGGGTAGTTTGCACCCGGAGCGTCGTGGGGGCAGTCGGCAATTGGTGCGCGCGGGCCAACTCCTCGCTGAATCCGGTCAGGCGGTTGACGCTTGCCGACCACTGGGCGATGCGCGGATAGGCATCGACGAACCAGCTCAGCGCCGACTGGACCTGGCCGAAGGCCAGGGCGGTCTGCGTCAGGCCGCCGAGGAGGATCGCCCCCGAGAAGTAGCGCGGCGCCGCCACGAGAATGGGGAAGATGATCGCCGCCTGGCTGTAGCCGGCCGTGAAGAAGGTCAGCCGCATCTGCGTCGTCATCAACCGCCACCAGCTCTGCCAGATGTGGCCGAACGACCTCTTGAGTTGCCCCCGCTCGTCCGCCTCGCCCCCGTAGAGCGCCACGCTCTCGGCGTATTCGCGAATGCGGATCATGCGGAAGCGGAAGTCGGCATTGGCGCGCTCCAGATCGTAGTTGATGCCGATGAGCGCCCGGCCGACGAGGTGGGTGCCGGCGGATCCCAGCGCGGCATACACGATCGCCACCCACACCATATAGCCCGGGATCGCCAGGCTGAACCCCGCCAGGTGCAGGGGCAGCGTGCCGGAGAGGGTCCAGAGCATCACCAGGAAAGAGGCCAGGGTCACGACGGCGTTGAGGACTCCGGTCAGCAGATTCAGGGTCAGACTCGTCACGAAGCCGATGTCGTCCTGGATGCGCTGCTCCGGGTTCTCGACATGCGTCGGCTCGAGTTGCAGCAGATAGTAGGCCCGCCCCGCGAGCCAGTCCCGGCTGTACCGGTCGGTGAGCCAGCGCCGCCAGCGGATCTGCAGCATCTGGTTGAAGTACAGGGCGTAGACCGCGGCCACGATGTAGAGGGCCGCCAGCAGGCCGAACCGCCCGAGGAGAGTGACGAAGGCGGCGTAGTCCTTCGCCTGCAGCGCATTGAAGAACTGCCCGTTCCATTCGGCGAGGAGCACCGTGAGCAGGACGGTTGCGAGGTTCAGGCCGACGACCAGGGCCAGCAGCCCCCGCCCCACCCAGCGCTCGTCGGAGAACCAGTAGGGGCGGAGCAGCGCCCAGAGCTGGGCAAACGAGGTTCGCGGCCGGGGCGCCTGCCGAGGCGGCTCCCCACCGGGCTCAATGCTCATCGATCACCTCCTGTCCGCGGACCACACCAGAGACTGCCCTGACGCTCTTCCGCTACCCTGGGCATGGCTGGCTCCGCCTACACTTTTTTCGACCGCCTGACCCCGTAAAAGAGGAAGGCGAGGCCGCCGAGCATGACGAGGCAGATCGTCAGCAGCGCCACCTCATTGAGGTATCGGTTGATGCTTTGGTAGCCGTGGCCGAAGTAGTATCCCACCAGGAGCAGGACGAGGGATTTCGGGAGGGTCCCGAGCAGGTTGAACCAGAAGAACAAGAGATACGGAACCTCGGCCACGCCGGCCGCCAGAAGGATCAGGCCTCCTGCCCCATGCGTCAGTTTCCCCATGAGGAGAGTCCTGCCGACGTGCCGCTCAAAGTGCCGCTTGAGCTTGTCGATCTGCTCCCAGGAGACCGCCAGGTATTTGCCCCAGCGATCCACCACGCGATTGGCCCCGAACCTGCCGACGAGATAGTAGAGGGTATCGCCCGCCAGATCGGCCGTCACCGCCACCGCGTACGTGATTGGGAAATCCAGAGAGCCGAGCGAGACCAGGAAGCCGGCGATGATGGTGATGATCGGCCCCTCGACGACCATGATGGGGAACAGGAGGATATACCTGTAGTGGATCAAGGGGGGAAGGATCTGCGTGAGCGGCAAAGAGAAAAGCGGGAAGACCGTCATGGCTCTGCTCTGTGTAAGGACTGGGCGGCGCTTTTCCCATCAGCAACGGGCACACCGCCGCGGGGGGGACGGGTTGTCCGCGCACAGACAAAGGGCGGAGCGCAGGTCCCAGAAATAGAGGTACTCAAAATCCAGGATCCGTGCAATCCCGAAACAGCCTCAGCGCAAGCCCAGGGATGGCCGGACATCGGTGGAGTGTCGTGTGAATGGCCGCCTAAAGAGAAGAACCCAGAAATAGTTGAGCGCATATCTCGCCCCGGTCGCGATCAGGCCTTCCGCGGCGAGGCGCCGGCCGGAGGCATAGATGGGCAGGTGAAACGTGAACATGACTCGGCCGACCCGGTGGAGGCGCTGGGCGATGTCGGTGTCCTCGCCGTAGAAATCGATGGCCGTATTGAACCCCCCGACCTGCTCGAGGGTGGATCGCCGACAGACGAAGTTTCCGCCTTGGACCATGCCACCGGCCCGAAAAATAAGCCGGGTGATGAGAGAGGCGGCGAAGCCGGCGACGTAGAAGAGCCGCGTCCAGAACCGGACGGACCGGGGGGCGTCGTAGTAGATGAACGGCCCGCTCAGGCAGACGAGCCGATCGTCCTCGGCGAAGGCCCGGCACGCCGTCTCGATCCAGCCGGGTGGGAGCAGGGTGTCCGCGTCGACATTCGCGATGAGATCGCCGCTGCTCCCGGCCAGCCCGGCCTGACGCGCAAAGGTGATCCCCTTCCGGGGCTCCGAGACGACGACCACACCGGGGTATCCCCCGGCGATCGCCGTGGTGGCATCCGTGCTGGCATTGTCCACGACGATGACCTCGGACTCGCAGGGCGCCCCCTCCACCTCTCGGAAGATGGAATCGAGGCACCTCCCGATGGTGGCGGCCTCATTATAGGCAGGGATGACAAAGCTGACTTTCATGGGCCCGGATTCCTCCTCAGCGCCCGGCCAATGCGTCCCATTGCCGAAACAGCCGTTGTGTCGCAGCCAACCGTTCGGGAGAACATGGCACGACGATGGGCCTCGATGACTCCCTGGTAGACGTCTTCCCACTCGGTCGCAATGGCGAAAGCCGAAAAGCGCTGCACGAATTCCCGCCCCCCGTTCCCCAGTCGGAGCCGAGCGTCAGGGGAATGGAGAAGATGTGCGAGGGCCTCTGTGAGCGCCTTCCCATCCCCAGGCTCCACCAGGAGGCCATTCGCCTCGGTGATGTACTCCTTCAGCCCCCACGACCGGGCCCCCACGACCGGGAGCCCGCACGCCATCGCCTGCATGGCCGCGAGACTCTGCGTTTCCGCCGTGCTCGGGATGGCGAAGACGTCCGAGGCGTTGTACGCTTCGGCCACGGTCGCAAGGTCCGGGATGTACCCCAGGAATTGCACCCGATCGGCGACACCCAGAGACCGGCACAGCGACCGGAGGTCGCCTTCCGCCGATCCGCTGCCGAGAAGGGCTAGGGTGATCCCGGGAGCCTCAGAGGCCAACGAAGCGACCGCCCGCACCAGGAGGTCGAGGTGTTTCTCCGGGGCCAGCCGGCCGGCGTACAGGACCGTGAAGTCCGAGAACCCGAATGTGCGCTTGAGACGGGGCCTGTCGGGAAGCGGGTGGAACACATTCAGCCGGATCGGGTTGGGAATGACCCGATGCGGCGCGCGGAAGCCCCACGCTTCCATCTCCTGGAAGATCGCTCGGCAGGGTGAACTGACAAAGGCGCATCGATCGTAGAACCAGGCCGTGTATCGGGTCGCAAGGCGCCCACCCCAGGCGCCGCGGATCGGGCTGTAGTGCAGGAACTCGGTGACGGGCGTATGGTTCGTTCCGACGAGAGGTGTCTTGAGCTTTCGCGCGGCAATCAGTCCTTCGAGACCGACCGGGAAGGGCAGGTGAACGTGGAGGATGTCCGGCTGGAACCGCCGGATGAGACGCCACAGGAGGCCTGAGGGCAGGACCAGGCGCCCCTGTTTTGTCCCTGTCGGGAACGGCAGGGAGGTGAGCCGGGTCACCGCGACGGATTCGCCCAGCTCGATCTCCGCACAGGGGAGGTTCAGGCGGCGATAGTCCGCCCCGGCATACCGCGGGACGTAGAAGTGAACGGAGTGGCCGCGTCGGGCAAGCTCCCGCGTGAGCGTGAGCGCGGAATCGGAAATCCCGCTGAGCTCCGGATAGAAGTTGTCGGAGAGCATCGCGATGCGCATGGCCCTGTCCTTGGCCTAGATACTGTAGGGTGTCTGTCGCGTCAGGCGCCGGAGAGGACCGATCCGCTTCCACAGCATCTCATATTCCTCCGGGAACAGCCGTTGCGCCAGCCGAAAGATGCTATCGGTGATGAAGAAGGCGGCAAAGACATCAATGGAGTAGTGCAGGTGCCCGAAGAGGACCGCCGAGGCGAACACCACCGCCGAGACGAGAAAGACTCGCCGGAGAACCTTGTTCTCCCAGAAGGTCAGGGCGAGCAGAAAGGGGAAGCCCGTGTGGCCGGAGAAGAACAGGTCCCCCGAAAAGGTCAAGTCGCTCATGATCAGGTTGGGGACCAAGATCGCCGCATGGGCGGGGGGACCTATATGGGTCAGGATCACGAAGAACGAGCGAATGACGATGAAGACACTCAGGACCTTCAGGACGAACGGGATGGTCCGGGGCATGGACACGAGGAGGCCGAACACGAAGAGCCAGAAGAGGAACGCGCCATCGATGAAGATCAGGTCGACCGGCAAGGTCGGGACGCGATCGAGGATAATGTCCCGCACGGGGGCCCCTGCATGAATAGAGGCATAGGTGCCCGCCGCATAGTTGACAATCAGACTGCTGATGAGGGTGAGGACTCCCTGCAGAAGGGAAAGGCGAACCCCCTTGTCCAGCCAGCAACTTCGGTACTCAGAAACCATTTCCTGGATGAAGGCTGTCCGGCGATTGTCCATCCCGCTTCCCTCCGACGGATACCTGGCTACATCTTTCATCGCAAAAGCCGGACCGACAGCTCATGACTCATCGGGGCCTTCCGACTCCTCGTCCCAGAGGATTCTGCTCCACAAGGGGACCTGGGGGTTCATGGGGTTTTTCCGTGTCTCATACCTCTCCTGGCATGGAAGGCATCGGAGGGCGAAGGGGAGCGCCCGGAGGCGCGCCGGGGGAATCGGTTTGCCGCAGTCAATACATTGGCCGTAGCGTCCCTCCGCCAAGAGGTGCATCGCCTCGTCGATCTGGACCTGGAACTCGCAACTCTGATCCAGCACCGCCAGCCAGACCTGCTCTTCCTCGGTCTCACGCGCAACGTCCAGCGGATCCGGACTCACATCCCGAACCGTGAAAGCCAATCCCAGCAAGCGCCGGCGTTCTCGCAATATGAACTCCAGGGCACATCGTCGCTCCTGGGCGTCGGCCGGTACAAGTGGTTCCTTGAGTGAATGCAGCCTGCGAGCGCGTATGGCCATGACCCCCTCCCCTATGACCTCCGCGGTGATGATGTCTTCGCCCGGGGCTCGCCCTCTGTATCACGCTACCACGGCACGAGTGGCCGCGCGCCTCGAAGGGCCTCCCGGCAAGCCGGGAGGCCCTTCGATTCCGCAGGCGGCCGGTCCCCCCTCCCAGATCCTGGCCGCACGCGGAAAAGCCCCTAGTCGATGACCAGGGTGCCATGCATGCCGGCCTCATAATGGCCCGGGACGAAACAACCGAACCCCCACGTGCCCTTGGCGCTGGCCGGGACCGTGAAGCGCAGCGTCACAGACCCACCGGGCTGCACGTCCAGCTCGGTGCTCAGCATCTTGGCCGTCTCGCCCTCCGCCAGGTCTTTCGCCGGCGTGGTGCTCGCCTTCTCCAGGTTGTACTGCGTCCCGGCAATGGTGGGCCTCAGGAGGGACCACAGGTCCGTCCGGTATCCCGTCTGCGCCTGCGTGAGCACCACGTTCTTCCCGGCGGACCACTCGTGCTCGACTGTGCCTTCGTTCTTGATGGTCAGGACGACCTCTTCTCCGGCCTTCAGGTGGATGGTGGCCGGCTCGAACTTGAATTCCTTCATCACCAGGGTCACTGGCTGCACCTTGCCCGCCGCGAAGGCGGGGTGGCTAACCCCCATCGCCAGCAGGACGGAGGCGGCCAGTACCGCCGCTGCCCAGCCGGATCGGGTGAACCACTTCCGCGAGCCGATGGTTATCATGTCACCTCCAATGAGAGAGAGTATGCGGTAGGCCTCGCGTGCCATGGTGTGCACCACCCTTCAGCCCTTCAAGGCGACCGGGACGTTGACGGCTTGCTCCCGGTACGGGGTGGGGAGATACGTCAGCTCCACGCGCACGTCTTGCAGATCGTTTGCCTGCAGACCCGCCCGCGGGAAGGGGACGTCGATCGCCACCGAGGTCTCCTTCCCCGGGTCGAGGCGTTGTGTATCAAACGAGCTGAAGTCAAAGCTGGTGTCCCCGCGATCCTTCGCGAGGGGAATGGCCTGGCCCTTGGCATCCAGAAACACAAGCTTCCCTTTGATGAGGCGGGCGGACTGGTCGGTGGACCCATTCGTGAGCTTCAACGTACCGCGGAGCTCGGGCCGATCCACCAGCTTACCGGTCTTTGGATCCAGGCGCTCGGTGATGGTGAGGTTCTGCAGTTGGCCGGTCAGGAAATCCACCTTCACCGCCGAGCTGCCTGGCGTCAGGGTGAAGGTTTTCTCGACGGGCTGAACGGGGGCCGCGGCGGACTGCCCCTGCTGCTGACTGCACGCGGCAAGCACCAGCGCCAGAACAACGGGCGCCCATCCCAGCTTCCATACAGAGGGCCGGCGCATGGTATACCTCCTTGCGGGGGCCTGGGCACCCCGCGGGTAAGGCGTGGGACTACCCTTGTGTCGTCACGGCCACGAACAGGCTGGCATCTTTGCGGTGGATCTGGAGCAGCGTGGGCTGCCCGGGCGGCTGCGCCGCCAGCACCTGCCGCAGCGCGGTGACGCTCGGGACCGGCTTCTGGTTCGCCGCCACGATCACATCACCCGGCTGAATCCCGGCCGCCGCGGCCGGGCTCCCGCCTTGCACGCCGGCGACGACGACGCCGGTCGTGTCGGGCACCCCCAACTGCTTGGCCAGGCTGGGGGTCAGGGGCTGGACGGAGATCCCCAGCCGCTCATGGGCGGGGGTGGTGGCCTCGGCCAGTTGCTGCGGCTGGGGCAGCTCGGCGATCTGGGCGGTCAGGGTGCGGGGCTTCCCGTCGCGGAGCACCTGGAGGGTCGCCGTCTGCCCGATGGGCGTGGCGGCCACCAACCGCGGGAGATCCCGGCTGCTCGAGATTGCGTGCCCGTTGTAGGCGGTGATCACGTCCCCGGCCTTGAAGCCCGCCGTGGCGGCCGGCGTGTCGGGCAGGACCTGCGCTACCAGGGCGCCCGTGTCCTGCGGGAGGTGCAGCGCCTTGGCGAGGTCCGGGGTCAGGGACTGGATCTGCACCCCCAGGTACCCGCGCGTCACATGGCCCTGGGTGAGGAGTTGGGGCAGGATCGTCTTGGCCTCGTTGATGGGGATGGCGAAGCCGATGCCCACGGAGCCGCCGGACTGGGAGAAGATGGCGGTGTTGATCCCCACCACCTGGCCGGCCGCGTTCACCAGCGGGCCGCCCGAGTTCCCCGGGTTGATGGAGGCATCCGTCTGGATGAACTGGTCATACGGGCCGTCGCCGATGCTGCGTCCCTCGGCCGAGACGATGCCCGTGGTGACCGTCCCGCTCAGGCCGAAGGGATTGCCGATGGCCATGACCGGCTCGCCCACGGCCAGCGTCGCGGAGTCCCCCAGCGGAATGACCGGGAGGTGCGTGGCGGTGATCTTCACCAGGGCGAGATCGGTCTTCGGGTCGCGGCCGACGACCGTGCCCGGGAACTCCCGCCCGTCCGCGAGCTTCACCGTGATGGCGGTGGCATGGGCCACGACGTGGTTATTGGTGACGAGGTAGCCGTCGGACCGGATGAGGAAGCCCGAGCCGAGGCTGTGAACCTGGGAAGTGCGCGGGTGGGTCCCGAAGAACTGCTGGAAGGGGTCATTCGGGGTCCCGCCGTTCTCGAAGGCCATGGGGGTCTTCACGACCTGGGTCGTGCTGATGTTCACCACGGCCGGGATGTCCTGCTTCGCCACTGCGGGCCAGGGGGTCGTATTCGGGGACGGGCTCGCGCTGGCCTGGGTCCAGAGGGGGACATCGGCCGCTCTCGAGCGGACTGCCACGGTTGCCAGGGCGGCCCCCGCCACCAGCAGGGTCCCCAGGAGGAAGAGCCAGGCTCGTCGTTTTGGAAGCCTTCGGATCATGATTTCACCTCCGGTTGTGTTGACTGTTCTCATGATGGCCGCGTCCGATCCCCGGACCCGCGCTCGACGCGAGACACGGATCCGGGGAAAGGCGGTTACGTCTGGTTACTTGGACGTGTCACTCTTCGGAGCAGCGGGAGTCGCCTTTTCGCTCTTCGCCGCCGCCGGGGTTGCCTTCGTGTTGCTCTCGGCCTTCTCGGCCTTCTCAGCCTTCGCGACCTTGCCCGTTCCCAGGATCCGGATCTGGTCCGCGACCAGCCCGTTGCTCGTGCGGTCGTACCGCATCCACACTCGGTCTCCGACTTTGACGTCGGCCAGGGTCTTGGTGGTCTTGCCCTCCGTGATCTTCGCCGTGGCCGGCACGTCTACCCCCACCGTCTCGACTTGCTTTCCTAGCTTCACGTTCATGGTCAAAGTCTGAGGGTTCGCTGAGGTCTCGACATGGGTCACCTCACCGCGGACGATCCGATTCACGCCGATTTCCTTTTCACCGTTTTTGGCGGCCCGGGCCTCCTTCTGCTGCTGCACCTCGGACTCCTTCGCCTCCGCCTGCTTCGGGACCGTCGCCTTTTCCTTCGACATCTCCGTCGTCGCGGGCTTCGCGGGCGTCATCGCTGTGGCTGCCGATCCCGCCGCAAACGCGGAACTCGTCCCGAGCGCCAAGGTCCCCGCCGCCAGTAACGTCAGTGCCAGTCTTGCTCCTCGCATTGTTCGCCTCCTCCTTCGGCATTGAGCCGTGATGGAATGGATTGGATCGATTTGAAAGGAGGCAACCTCCGTGCCGATCGGCGCGACATCGATCTGGGCCATGCTAACCTTTTGAAAACAATGGCGCGTAAGGTGGAACCAGGCGCAGCGGCCGGAAAGCGGAAGCGATCGGCTGCGTGCCAAGTGCGTACGAGTTTTCTAATGCATCGTTCCAATTCCTCGGAAATGTGAGGGATATTCCCGGTGGATACTTTTGGCAGCGAATCGAATCAGGCGATACACAATTAGCGTCGAGCGAACCGAATCCGTCGTGCGCTTTACCGACGCGCCCGAATTGGGCGCGGCCGACCCCGCGCCTGTTCTCCCATTGCGGTCTTTCCCGAAGGATCGTGGCAGCCCGGCCAACACGACGGCGACGATTCCGATCACGAACACCCCGTCGAAGGTCCCGGCCCCGCCGATGGACACCACCGGGGCCCCGAGGTTCTGCACGATCCCAAGGTTCAGGAGATCTGCCCCGATGAGCGTGCCCAGACTCCCTGCGATGAAGGCGGTGCGAGGGGCCTCGTTCCAGTCCAACAAGAGGGCCAGGGCCGCGGTGGCAAGAGAGGGGACCAGCGGTGGGAGCGCGATCCCCACCCCGGGGACCGGGTGGGCCATGAGATGGGTGAGGAGGGTCACCAGCCCGAGGACGACCAGCATCCGTCGGCGGATTCCGCACTGGGCCATGAGGTAGAGGGACAGCAGAATCGGGATGACAGCCCCGCCCACGTTGATGGCGATGATGGTGCTCTGGCGCATCACCAGGGTGGGGATCACGTACTGCATGCCGAAGGCATCCACGATCTTCGGCTCGATGAGTCGTTGGGCCGGGAGCTGCGCCAGCGGGACATTGATACCGCTCCCCAGCAGGGCGGCGAAGAGGACCAGGACCGCCGCCCGCCGACTGAGGCCCAGGCGCTCATAGACGTAGCGGATCAGACCCAAGCGGAGCAGGACCAGGAGCACCCCCAGCAGGAGTCCGAAGCCCAGGAGGTACAGCGGTGGATAGGGGAAGAAGTGCAGCTCGTAGGGTCGCATGAGGCCTCCCAGCAGGTGGCTACGCTATTTTCGATGGACGGGCTGTGGGTCCGGGCTCACATTCCGGGCCGCCAAGGCCGAACCGAGCAGACGCCGGCGTTCTCGCAAAATGAGCGCCAGGGTGCCTTGAAGTCCTTCATCACCAGGGTCGCCTGGTGCACCGTGCTCGCCGCGAAGGCGCGGGGGGTTGTTCCCACCACGAGGAGGGCGGAAGCGGCCAGCACCGCCACGACCCAGCCAGACCGGGCGAAACACTTCCAAGACGCGATGCTCAACACGCGACCTCCAGCCACGCTGGGAATGGTCAGCGCGCCCCTTCCCGCGCGGGCTCTCTCATCCCTTGAGGCCAACCGGGACGTTCACGGCTTGCGTCAGCTCCAGGCGCACGCTCTGCAGATCGCTCGCCTGGAGTCCCGCCCGCGGGACGGGGACGTCGATCGCCAGCGAGGTCTCCTGCCCGGGGTCGAGGCGTCGCGCACCAGATCTGCTGAAGTCAAAGCTGGTGCCCCCGCGAATCTCGGCGACGGGGATCACCCGCCCCTGGGCGTCCAGGAACACGAGCTTCCCTTTGATGAGGAGGACCGACTGGTCGGTGGAACCATTCTTGACCAGCACAGTGCCGTGCAGGTCCGGCCGCCGCACCACTTTGCCCGTGTTGGGATCCACCCATTCTCGAATCGTGAGATCCCGGAACTGGGCAGTCAGGAACCCCACCTGCGCCGCCGGGGTCCGCGGCGTCAGGGTGAAGATCTTCTTCACGGGCTGCACGGCGGCAGACGGCTGGTGACTACACGCCGCAAGCGCCAGCGCCAGAACCGCTGGCGCCCATCCCAGCTTCCATACAGAAGCCCGGGTCATCGCGTCCCTCCATGCGGGAGCCTGCCCCCCGCGGGTGAGGAGTCGAAATGGTCTCTGGTGCTCATCCGATGGCCGATCCTATCCCCGCGAGCCGCTGAGCGACGGGGCCACTGCCCCGACGGCGACTTGCGGCCGAGCCGCCTCCGGCAGCGGCTTGCCCACAGAGTAATCCACCGCGCGAGAGAGCGCCTCCAGGATCGCGTCGAGCGGACTCCGGAGCGGGAGGGCCTCAAAGGCCCCCGCCAGGATGGCATGCCGCCAGGCATGCTCCGCGCCCGATGCCAGCAGCACGACGGCCGGGAGATACGGGGCCCGGCGCCGGAGCTGCCGGACCTGCCGTGGCCACCTCGTGCCGAGCACGGTCTGGTTCAGGACGGCCGCGTGGAAACGCGAGCCCTGTTCAGCGGTCGACAGAAGGCCGTCTCCACCAGCGGAGAGTCGGATGAGCTCCTGGCCGCTTTGTGCAAGGAGTCGGGCCAATTCTCGCTCGATGGGCTGATCACCGGTCACCAGCAGGATCCGCATGAGCGTCCTCCCTGAGGCATCACGTGCCTGAGGATGAGCCCACCCCTAGCCCTGGGCCGTCACGGCCACGAACAGGCTGGCATCTTTGCGGTGGATCTGGAGCAGCGTGGGCTGCCCGGGCGGCTGCGCCGCCAGCACCTGCCGCAGTGCGGCGATGCTCGGGACCGGCTTCTGGTTCGCCGCCACGATCACATCACCCGGCTGAATCCCGGCCGCCGCGGCCGGGCTCCCGCCTTGCACGCCGGCGACGACGACGCCGGTCGTGTCGGGCACCCCCAACTGCTTGGCCAGGGTGGGGGTCAGGGGCTGGACCGAGATCCCCAGGTGCGCCTGGGCGGGGGTGGTGGCCTCGGCCAGTTGCTGCGGCTGGGGCAGCTCGGCGATCTGGGCGGTCAGGGTGCGGGGCTTCCCGTCGCGGAGCACCGTGAGGGTCGCCGTCTGGCCGACGGGTGTGGCGGCCACCAACCGCGGGAGATCCCGGCTGCTCGAGATTGCGTGCCCGTTGTAGGCGGTGATCACATCTCCGGCCTTGACGCCGGCCTTGGCGGCCGGCGTGTCGGGCATGACCTGCGCTACCAGGGCGCCTGTGTCCTGCGGGAGGTGCAGCGCCTTGGCGAGGTCCGGCGTCAGGGACTGGACCGCCACCCCCAGGTACCCGCGGATCACATGGCCCTGGGCCAGCAGTTGGGGCAGGATCGTCTTGGCCTCGTTGATGGGGATGGCGAAGCCGATGCCCACGGAGCCGCCCGACTGGGAGAAGATGGCCGTGTTGATCCCCACCACCTCGCCCAGGCTGTTCACCAAGGGCCCCCCGGAGTTCCCCGGGTTGATGGAGGCATCGGTCTGGATGAAGTTGTCATAGGGGCCCTCCCCGATGACCCGGCCCTCGGCCGAGACGATGCCCGTGGTGATCGGTCCCGCTCAGGCCGAAGGGGTTGCCGATGGCCATGACGGGCTCCCCCACGACCATCTTCGCGGAGTCCCCGAGCGGAATGATGGGGAGGTTCGTGGCGGTCGATCTTCACCAGGGCGAGATCGGTCTTCGGGTCGCGGCCGACGACCTTCGCCGGGAACTCCCGGCCGTCCGCGAGCTTCACCGTGATGGCGGTGGCATTGGCCACGACGTGGTTGTTGGTGACGAGGTAGCCATCGGACCGGATGAGGAAGCCCGAGCCGAGGCTGTGAACCTGGGAAGTGCGCGGGTGGGTCCCGAAGAACTGGTGGAAGAACTGCTGGAAGGGGTCATTCGGGTTCCCGCCGTTCTCGAAGGCCATGGGGGTCTTCACCACCTGCGTCGTGCTGATGTTCACCACGGCCGGGATGTCCTGCTTCGCCACTGCGGGCCAGGGGGTCGTATTCGGGGACGGGCTCGCGCCGGCCTGGGTCCAGAGCGCCTCGCCGGCGGCCTTGGACTGGGCCGGCATGGCGGCCAGTGCAACGCCCCCCGCGAGCAATATCCCCACCACGATGAGCCAGGATCGCAGCCCGGAAATTCTTCGAGTCATCGCTTTTCCTCCATCTGTTTTGTCTTGGTTGTTTTTGCGCTTCTTGCGTTTTCAGTGCTCACAGCATCCTCGTCTGGTGGCCCTCGCCTACCGCAGCCAGCGCCCGATTCGGTGCCAGCGGACGTCCCACCAGTGCGCCCCCTCCGACCAGCAGATGAGGAGCGCCTTGCCCACCACCTCGTGGAGGGTCACGGTCCCCCAGAAGCGGCTGTCCAGGCTCGCCCCGGGGTTGTCTCCGAGGACGAAGAACTGCCCGGCCGGCACCTGAACCGGCGGCAGGCTCAGCGCGGCCGCCGCGCCGGGGGCCGGGGCATTCACCGTCGGCCAAGCCAGCGGGACGCCATTGACCCAGAAGCGCCCGTCGCGCTCCCCGACGGTGTCCCCCGGGGCGCCGATCACCCGCTTCAGGAAGCCTTGGCCGTCGGCCTGCCGGAAATGGAACAGGATGAGATCCCCCCGATGCGGCAAGCCGAAGTCGTAGGTCAGCCGGTCCACGAGGACGACGTCCCCCGGCCGGAGCGTCGGCGCCATCGAGCCGGAGGAGACGACGAAGAGCTGGTAGACGTACCCCAGGAGGAGGAAGACCAGGACGCCCGCCACCACTGCCGCCAGGCCGCCTCGCAGGACACGCCGCCACAATGTCACCCCTCTGTTCACCTGACTCTCTCCGCCATGCACGGGCCGCGAATGCCCTCCGGACCCGCGCACCCCGGCACGTCCGGGGAACGGGTTATACCCTATGCATGCCCGAGCGGGACAGACCTGGCGGCGCTACGGTTCGAACAGCAACCAGGTGTTGAAGTAGCCGACGGCGGCCCAGAACATCACGATGATGCCGAGGAGAAGATCCGTGAACAGGGCCGCGTGTTGCTGCGTGAACCGCTCAACAAACGGCGCGATGATCAAGAGAGCCCCGATCAGCGCCTCGATCAACCAGTACCCGCGGCGCATCGTAACCTCCCCCCCTTCCACGGTCCGCCACCCCCCACAATTGGCGTGGCTCATGGGAGCCGCTGCAGCCCCCTCCAGGGATGGCCTAGCAGGATGCTGAAAAACCCGTTTTCGCCCAGGCTGCTCAAAAAAGTCCAGATGCAAGGCGGCGCGCGATGCGAGGTGCGAGGCGTACTTCGTGCGTACGTCGCAGCGCCGCGCGAGTGCGCCAACGCCGCAGATGGGCCTTTTTCAGCAGCCTGCTAGATTCCCCCAGGGCCCGTCGTCGACGTGAGTCGGCCGGTCGGAGGGGAATTCGAGGCGACCGGGAATCCGCGCCGCCCAGCCTTGCAGGCCTCGCGTCTCCGAGAACGCCCTCGCTCTTGCTGTGAAGAAGGCAAGCCCTGTGCCGATCGGCGCGACATGCATTTGGAATGCGCTAATCTTTTGGAAACAATGCTCCGCGGGGGAGGGCCAGCCCTGACAGTCCGAAAACGAAAGCGGAAGGCAGCGGACTAAGCGGGTCCGCGTGTTTTGATGAATCGCCCTAATGTCCCGAGAACGTGAGGCGTGCGTCCTGTGGCTACTTTTGGCAGCGGGTCGAATCAGCCCGACACACTCCGCGGCGATCCGGGGCGGGCGCGGGCCGGTCAGTCCGGCACGCGGGAGAGGTCGATCCCGTAGCGGTGGGCCATGCGGTAGAGCGTGCGCCGCGTGATCCCCAGCCACTCGGCCGCCCGCTTGCGATTGCCCCGGGCGCGCTCCAGGGCGAAGAGCAGGTGCCGGCGCTCCATCTCCCGGAGGGGGAGGACCGGGGCGTCCGGGCCGGGGCCGGGGGCGCCGCGGCGCTGCACCTCCGGCGGCAGGTCCGGGGGCAGGAGCGTGGGGTTCTGGGTGAGGATCACCGCCCGCTCGATGGCGTGCTCCAGCTCCCGGACGTTGCCCGGCCAGGGGTAGGCGGTGAGCAGGGCCAGGGCGTCGGGGCTGATCCGCTCCACCGCCTTGCCGGTCTCCTGGGCGACCTTGCGCAGGAAGAAGTCGGCGAGCAGCGGGATGTCGGCCCCCCGCTCGCGCAGCGGGGGGATCACGAGCGTCACCACGCTCAGCCGGAAGAACAGGTCGTCCCGGAAGCGGTGGGCCTGGACCAGGGGCTCCAGGGGCTGGTTGGTGGCGGCGATGACCCGCACGTCCACCCGCAGGGGCTCCGTGCCCCCCACCCGCTTGACCTCGTGCTCCTGCAGGACCCGCAGGAGCCGGGCCTGCACCGCCGGCGCGACGTCCCCGATCTCGTCCAGGAAGCAGGTCCCGCCCTGGGCCGCCTCGAAGAGGCCCCGCGTGGTGGCGGTGGCCCCGGTGAAGGCGCCCTTCTCGTGGCCGAAGAGCTCGCTCTCCAGGAGCGTCTCGGGCAGGGCGCCGCAGTCCACGGTCACGAAGGGCTTCTCGGCGCGGGTGCTGTTGTAGTGGAGCGTGCGGGCGATGAGCTCCTTGCCCGTGCCGCTCTCGCCCTCGAGGAGCACCGTGGTGCGGGTGGGGGCCACCCGGGCCACCGTCTTGAAGAGCTCCAGCATGGGCCCGCTGGCCCCCACCACGTTCTCCAGGCGGTACTTGCCGCGCAGCGCCTGCCGGAACTGCTGGTTCTCGGCGCGCAGGTGCTTGCGCTCCAGGGCCCGCTGGACGGCGAGCCGCACCTCGTCCAGCTTGAAGGGCTTCGGCACGTAGTCGTAGGCCCCCGCCTTGATGGCCTGGATGGCCATCTCCACCGTCCCGAAGGCGGTCATCACGATGACCGCGGTCTCCGGGCGCGCCGCCTGGACGGCCTGGAGCACGGCGAGCCCGTCCATGTCCGGGAGCCGGACGTCCACCAGGAGCACATCCACGGGCTCCGCCTTCCCGGCCGCGATGGCGGCGGCCCCGGTGCGCACGGCCGCCACCTGGTGCCCCGCCTTCTCCAGCAGCTCGGTGAGCAGGGCCACGATCGCGGGATCATCATCGACGACCAGGACCTTCGCGGTGTCCATGGGCTCCCCGTCCAACATCGAACCTCCCTCAGAACTTCAGAAGACCTGGTTCGCAGGCCTGGTCAATTCCGACGAGCCCCTCCCGCGCGAGACTCGCACGCCACGCCTTGCCACTCCCCCTTCTCACGCCACCAGCCGACCGCCGTGAGCTTGCCGGCGAGGTCCCGCCATGCTGCAGGATCTCGCCGGAAGCGTTTCAACGAGCAATCGCCTACTCCCGGCGATTTCCGAACAGAGTCAGCAGGGAGAGGAACAGGTTGATGAAGTCCAGGTAGAGGGAGAGGGCACCCACGATGGCGAGAGAGCCCACCTGGCCCTCCGGGGTGGCCAGCGCCATCTGCTTCAAGCGTTGCGCGTCCCAGGCCGCAAGGCCGGTGAAGACGATGACGCCGACCGCCGAGATGAGGAACTGGAGGGCGCTGTTATGCCAGAAGAGGCCGACCAGGGACGCCAGGATGATGCCGATCAGGCCCATGAAGGCGAAATGGCCGACCCCCGCCAGGCTCCGCTTCGTCGTGGAGCCGTAGAGTGCCATGGCCCCGAACATGCCCGCTGTCACCACGAAGGCGTTCGTCACCGCCTGCCCCGTGTAGGCGAGGAGCACGAACGACAGGGTGACGCCGTTGAGCGCCGCATACCCCATGAAGAGCGCCATCGCCGTGTCCGGGGCCAGCCGCTGCGCCCGGGCCGAGAGGTAGAAGACCAGGCCCAGCTCCCCCAGTATCAGCCCAAAGTAGATCAGTTGGTTGGAGGCAAGATACCGGAGGATCGTCGGGGAGCCCGCCACCTCGTACGCCACCAGCGCCGTGATGGCGAGGCCAGCGCACATCCACCCGTACACCTTCCGCAGGAAGCCGGTGACGCGCTCAGCCGCCGCGTCCGGCGACATCGGGACCGGCCACGTTCCAGACATCCGTGAGTTGTCCATGCGTTCCTCCCTGACTCTATCTCTTTCGGAACCGAGAATCCCTAGACCGTCGCACACACCGCCATGCGGTGGTCGCGTTTCGATACGCCTGCCTGATGTTCGTCAGCCGTTGGCCCACCATGTCCCCCCATGGCCGGCTCCCCTACCGAGAGACCACCCGAGAGCCCCCGTTCAGCGGCTTGAGCCGTCGGAGGAAGCTGACCAGATCCTCGCGCGTGAGCATCCCCACCATCCGGCCGTTCGCCATCACGGGGAGCTGGTTCACGCCATTCCGGTCCATCTCCCCCAAGGCTGCCTCGAGGTCCACGTCGGGCCCGACCCACTTCATCCGGGCCACGGGGATCATCACCTGGGCCACGGTGGTCGTGGTCCACTTCTCCGGCGGCACCGCCTGGAGGGAGTGGAGGGTCAGCAGGCCGACGATGTCGTCCCCCGTCTTCACCACCACGCTGCGCCGCCCTTCGCGCAGGAGATGGTAGTCCACGAGCTCCTGCAGGACGGCGTCGTCGGTGATTTCGGGGTAGCCGCGGCTCATGGATTCGGCCACGGTGTGGCCGGCCAGCAGGCCGTGGACCGATTGGAGCTGGATCTGGGCCGCGGCAGCGCTCTCCAGGAACCAGCCGATGAAGGCGATCCACACGCCGTTGATGAGGTTGCCGTTGAGGATCTGCCACACGCCGGCCAGGATGAACAGGAAGCCGAAAGCCCGCCCCACGTTGCCGGCGATGACCGTCGCCCGGCGGAGATTATGCGTGACTCCCCAGACGATGGCCCGGAAGATCCGCCCCCCGTCCAGCGGGAAGCCCGGGATCAGGTTGAACAGGACCAGCGCCCCGTTGATGTAGGCAAGGTACTTGGCCAAGGCCAGGAGCGCGGAGCCGGAGGCCAGGGCCGGCTCCAGCAGGTGGAACGTGGCCGCCAGGAGGAGACTCACCGCGGGCCCGGCGATGGCGATCCAGAATTCGGCGCCGGCGCTGGGAGGCTCGGTGGCGATCTGCGCCACCCCGCCGAAGATGAAGAGCGTGATGCGCCGGACCGGGACGTGGTACCGGAGGGCCACCACGGAATGCCCCAGCTCGTGGAGGAGGACGCTGCCGTAGAGGAGCAAGGCCGTGAGGCCTCCGACCACCCAGTACTCCGCCACGGGCCAGCCCTTGAACTCGGCCGGGTAGTACCCGACGGCCAAGGTCCAGGTGACAAGCGCGAAGATCAGGAACCAGGACGGATCCAGATCAATTGGAATCCCGAGGATACGTCCCACCGGAATCGCGTGACGGCTTAGCATACTTCTATTGCCTCCGGCATGTTATGCCACCGCCTGAGGATGATCAGGCGGATCCAGCGTCGCCTCATCCTTTCAGAATCCTTCTCGCTGAATCGGAGAGAGGCAACTTCCGTGCCGGTCCGCCCATGGAAGGGGCCGGCATGTAACGTAGTAAAAAGAGAAGGGCTGAGGTCAGGGGAGGGCGCGCGCTTTCAGAGGGAATCGCCGAGGGGAGACCTACGCTGGCGTTACGACTCTGCGGGATCGGCCTAACTGCCTGCGAATGAAGGGAACTTGCACATGGATACTTTTGGCGTCGTGGCGATCAGCCTGACACACCAACCCAGAACGCGAAACTCTTGAAGCCACGCCCTTGCGCAGTGAGCGGTCAGCTACCTCGCGGCACGCCTCGACGACCGGTCGGCCCACCCGTTTCGTACCCACCACGCGGTGACCGCCATCCAAAGGAAAGGCTCGCGCGCAAGAACAGCGGGTATAGCGGGTCCGTCCCTCAGGCAGGCCCGCGACCGCATCGCAGGATCTTGCGGCCCGCCCGGGCGCGGTGCCGCCGCTGGCGATGTGTGTCACTTCCGCCAACCCGCGCTAGAAGTATCCACCGCCGCCCGAGGTGCCGGTTGATGCGAAGTTAGTGGAGCCCGAGCCCGCATTTGCGCCACGCCTGACACCGCAGCAGCCTCGGAGCCTCCATCCTTGGGGCGGTTTCCCGCCGTGCCTCGCGCTTTTGTTTTCGGCCCTTTGTCTCGTGTGCCATCCGGCCCGAATCATATGGCACGCCACGTGCGTGTTTCCCCGCCCGTTCGTCAAGCGGAACGTGCCGGATCTCTGCGCCGACGTCTTGCGTGACCGCCCACAGTCGATGGGATGCCGGAGACCCAGCGTGGAGGGATGCTCCATGAGTAGTGTGCGGGGGTTCCGATGCCAGCGGTGCCGGGCCGAGGTGTTGGCTGCGGCCGAGGTCCCGGGGGTGGCCGGACGGGCGGACGGGACGCCGCCCGTCCTCTGCTGCGGGGCGCCGCTCCGTCCCTTGCCGCCGGACCAGATTTTGGCCGAGATTCTGCTGGGCGTCCTGGCCCGCGGACGCCTGGCCCGCTGTCCCCGGTGCGGGTATCGGATCCGGGTGGTGGTGCACCCAGCAGGGCGTCTCGTGTGCCGGAGCTGCCACTCGAACCTCACGGTCGGCGCGGGGGAGACCGATACGCGGGACAGGCTCGGGGTGCGGGCAGCGAAGGAACCCCTGGGCAGTTTCAGGACCGCGTGAGAGGAAGGAGGCCTTGCCGTGCAACCATTGCCCCCGCAGATGCTGCCTGCTGTGCCCCATGTGAGCTTCGGTATCTTCAACTTCGCTATTCCCGACATCGTCGCCTGGCTCACGGTGTTCGTGATCGTCCTTGTCGCCGCCTGGATCCGGTTGCCTGGGTTTTTCGAGCGCGGCTCCTCTGCTCGTGAGGGGGATGCCTCATGAACTTGACGGAAAAGGCGCAGCGCTTCCTGAGGGACAACCTGCCCCTGGAGGACGCACTGCCGACGCGGATGCCGGTCTACGTCAACTCGCTCAGCTACCTCTTCGGAGCGTCGGCGCTGTCCGCCCTGGCGGTGCTGGTGCTCACGGGCGTTGTGCTGAGCCTCTTCGGCCCGGGGTGGTACCACGTCTCGCGGGTGGGACACTTCGTCAACTCCTTGCACTTCTGGGGCGTGCAGGTGTTCTTCGGGACCCTCCTCATGCACATGATCACCAAGTACCTCATGGCTGCGTGGCGCGATGGACGCTGGAAGACGTGGTTCGTGGGCGCGCTGACTTTCGGCGTCGCCATGTTCACCGGCCTGACCGGGTTCCTCATCCAGACGAATTGGGACGCCCAGTGGATCGCCGTGCAGTCCAAGGACGGCATGAACGCCATGGGGGTCGGCAGCCTCTTCAACACCATGAACACCTCCCAGGTGATCACCCTGCACGTGGTGGTCCTGCCCCTCCTCGTGGCGATCCTGGTGGGTCTCCACCTCTTCTTCATCCGCCGCGACGGGCCAGTGAAGCCCCTGTAAGCAAAGGGAGTCAATGATGAGCCGGCAATCCGAGGGCTATCTGAGGGGCATTCCGACCAAGCCGTACGACCTGCTGCGGGAAGGCCTGCTCCTGCTCGGCTTGTGGGGCGGCGTCATCGTGGTGCTGGCCGTCCTCTTCGGCTCGCCGGATTATCCCACAGTCCGCGGGCAGGACGTCGCCCGGCGGCAGCCCATCGCCTTCTTGAAGACGAGCGCCAACATCCTGGCGGGCAACAGCAGCCTGCAGGACTACGGCCCCCCGTACTCGCCCGACACGGGCAACGCCCAGCGCTTCCTGGGCATCGCCCCCGCCGACTGGTCCGGCGTGACCGATCCCATTGACCCGCCCCGGGACTTCATCCTCAAGCCCCTGGCGCGGGCGGCCGTCCTGGACAGGGACGTCGCGGATGCGCTGCACACGTACGAGTCTGCCGCGGCCAGTCAGCAGCATGCCTGGGTGAAGGCCTATCTCGCCGCGCTTGACAAGGCCGCCGTGGCCGGAGGACAGGTCCAGCTCCCCGCTGGGGACTATGGGCCCGTGGCGACGCTGATGACAGGCATGCTGGACCTGGGGCGGGCCGGCCTCCTGGAGGGGGTGCTGGAGACCGGAGCGCAGTTGCCGTTCCAACTCGACTTCACCCGATCGCTGCTGTTCTTCCAGGATGACGTGGATCACGACGTGGCGCGCCCGCTCGACATGCTGGGCAGCATGTGGGGAATCAGTAACGAGACCGGCCCCTATCCAGGGGCGTGGTGGCTCTGGCCTTACACCTTCTTCTATCAGGTCCCGCCCATGGCCTCGTCGCCCAACGGGGATCTCCAGGTGGGCGTGATCATCCTGGTCGTCTACCTGGCGACGCTCTTCACGCCCTTCGTCCCGATCCTGAACCGGCTGCCGCGCTGGTTCGGCGTCTACCGGCTGATCTGGCGGGACTGGTACCGCCGCCGGCCGGCGTCCTGAGCCGGCGACTTCCCGTCCCTCGAGTGCTGCAGCCGGCCCAATGCCCTGCCAGCACGTAGCGGCCCGGCAGAGTTCCCCGACAGAGACCCAGGAAGGAGCAGGCGCATCGTGGGCAGCGAAGGTTCGGGCTCCGCTCCGGCGCAGCCCACACAGGGCCTCCACCGCCGCGGCTGGCATGCATGGATAAGCATGCGCCGTCCTACCCGGCGTTTGATCTCCGCCAGGTTCTGGCGCAGTATCAGCCAGGGCGCGCTGGTGGCCGACCTGGCGCTCTACCTTCGCGCCCTCGGCTGGTCCGGCACCGCCATCGGGATGGTGCTGAGCGGTGCTGGACTCGCGGGGGCGGGCCTCAGCCTGGTGGTCGGCGTCACCAGCGACCGACTCCAGCGCAAGCCCTTCCTCCTGGCCTACGAGGGACTCACCTGCATCTGCGCCCTCGTGGCCATGAGCCAGTCCAGCCCCTTTCTGCTGGCCCCCGCCATCATCCTGGCCGGCTTCGGACGCGGCGCCAATGGGGCCGCCGGCCCTTTCTCGCCCGCCGAGCAGGCCTGGCTCGCCGAATCCGTGGAGCCATCCCGCCGGGGCTTCGTCTATAGCCTCAATACCGCCTTCGGGTTCGTGGGGATGGCGCTGGGCGCCATGGCGGCAGCCCTGCCCTCGCTGTGGAGGGGGGGCCTCGGCCACGCGGGCAGCTTCCGGCCCCTGTTCGGGCTCGTGCTCCTGGGGAACGCCGTGAACCTCCTCTTGCTGGCGACGACCCCCGAGAAGCGCCGATCCGGGGGCCGAAAGCCGGGTCCACCTTCAGAGGCAGCCAGGATCGCTGACGGCCGCGCCCGGGAAAACCGCTTCCTGTGGCACCTGGTGGGCCTGAATGCGCTCAACGGCATGGCCATCGGCCTCACGGGTCCACTGATCTCCTACTGGTTCGCCATGCGCTTTCACATCGGTGCGGTCCTCATTGGCCCCATCCTGGCCGCCACGTTCTCCGCCACCGCGCTTTCGGCCGTCGTGGCGGCCCGCCTCACCCAGCAGGTGGGGCTTGTCCGCTCGGTGGTGTGGGGGCGGACCGCCGGCCTGCTGCTTCTGGTCCTCATGCCCATCATGCCCCTCTACACCCTCGCGGCCCTGGCCTACCTGCTTCGCTCCGCGCTCAACCGCGGCACCATCGGCGCGCGCCAGGCCCTCGTGGTCTCCGTGGTGCACGACGAGCGGAGGGGCTTTGCCGTCAGCATGAACGCGCTCTCCATGCAAGTGCCGATGTCCCTCGGCCCCAGCTTCGCGGGCGCCCTGATCGGCGCCGGCTGGTTCATCACCCCCTTCTACGTCGCCGCCGCCCTGCAGGGTCTCTACGTCTTCCTCTACGGCCGCGTCTTTGCCTCATTTGAGCAAGCCGCCATGGCTGGCAACGAGGACTGAGCCACCGCAGGCGCAAAGGGAAGCGAAGGCGGGAACAGAACCCTGCCGCGGCTATGTCCCCGATGACGGGGCGGGGCCTTCCGGCTCGTCCGGGCGCGGCGCCTCGCTCGGGAGCGCCTCGCGCGGCCCGCCGGCGAGAAGCCGCTCGTACTCGCGGGGATGCTCGTGCCGCAGCGTCTCCTCGGAGACCAAGCCGGTGAGCCAGCTCCAGTTCATGGGATAGACGTCCGGATTGAAGATCACGAAGTAGAAGTGCCAGACGAGGATGGCCAGGGTCGCCAGCCAGGCCTCGTAATAGTGGATGAGGGTGAGCAGATCCACCACCCACAGAGGGAAGACCCGCAGCGTGAGGTTCACGAACCAGAGCAGGAGGCCCGTCGTGATCATGACGGCGGAGCCCCAGATCAAGGCCCAGTACTCGACCTTCTCGATGTAGCTGAAGCGGTCGAAGCGGGGACTCTCCGCACGCAGTCCCGCGAGGTAAAGGACATTCTGGACCGCCTCCTTCACGTCCTGGTAGCGCGGCAGCATGTCCAGGAGATAGGCCCGTCCCTGCCGGGTCGGCAGATAGCCGAGATGCCACAGGCCGGCCAGGATCAACACCACGCCCGCGCCGCGGTGGGTCCAGCCCCGGATCGCGTACCCGTTCTCCAGGGCCGTGAACCAGCGGAAGAGCCAGGTGTCCGGGAACTTCAGCGCAAACCCCGTGTACACCAGGACGCTGAAGGCGACGAACAGCAGCCCGTGCTGCCAGCGTTCGGCGGCGGTCATGCGGGGGACCCATCGCTGCGCGCCCCACTCGTGGTCCGCGTATTCACCAGTCGCGAGACTCCCCGCGCTGCCGCCGCGCCTGCGGTAATCCCGTCGGAGCTTCCGCCCGAAGTCGAGGCCGTTGTGCAGCAGCATCCCGCCGATGGTGCAGAAGATCAGCAGCAGGTAGAACTGCCGCACGTAAAACAGGATCGGCTCGTGCCGCTCGGAGAGGGACAGGTGGACCGGCCCCGCGGCAAAATTGGCGCTCGCGCCGGGATGGCACTTGCCGCAGGTTGCGGGGAGGTTGGCCTTGTTAACCGAAGAGCGGGGATTGCTGGGGGGCAGGATGAGGTGATTCCCGTGACAGCTCGCGCAGTTGGCCGCGACCGTTGACCCGCCCTGGGCTGCCAGCCCGTGGTAGGTGTTGTAATACGTCTCCACGCGATTGCTCGGGATATTGAACTTCTGGATGATCCGCGTCACGCCATGGCAGCTCGCGCAGGTCTTGGTTACCTGCCGGGCGCTCACCGGGGATTCGGGATTCTGCGCCGCGAGAATCCGGTGCTCACCGTGGCAGTCATTGCAGTCGGGGGCCTCGCTCACCCCCTGCCGCATGGCCGTCCCGTGGATACTCTCCAGGTACCGACGGGCTGGCCGCTCGTGGCACGTGCCGCACGTCTCGGGGATGTTCTGCCGGTTGATCGAGGACTGGGGGTTCTCCGGCGGGAGGATGTCGTGGGCCCGGTGGCAGTTGTTGCAGGTGGCCGCCGGCAGCCCCTCCGCCACCGCGCGACTATGCACGCTCTGGGAGTAGAGCTGATAGGCCTGGGGAATGGGGATCTGGAGGCGCTCCATCAGGATCTTGTTGCCGTGGCAGCGCCCGCAGGTGGCCGCCATGTTCTTCCGGTTGGTGGGCGCATTGGGATCGGAAACAGGGAGGAGCGTGTGCAGCTTGCCGTGGCAATCGGTGCACACTGCCGCCTCCTTGATGCCCATGGCCATCGCCCGGCCGTGGACGCTGTCCAGGTAGGCCACCACCGTCGGTGCATGGCACTGCCGGCAAGGCGCGATCCCGAGGGTGGTGGCGGGCTGGATGCCGTGGGTGCCGTGGCAGACCCAGCAATCAAGCTGCGGGCCGCCCGGCCGCCCGTGGAGGCTGTGGCGAAAGGCTTGGGCGGCTGCCCCGTGGCACGTCTGGCAGGCAACCGGGGGAAGCTTCTCCGGGTGCGGGATCGCCTGGATGCCGGCGTGGCAGTTGGTGCACTGAAGCCCCGCGTGGACGGAGCCCTTTAGTTGAGCGGCGTCCACGAACAGCGAGACCGACTGCCCCCCTACTTCCGCCGTCAGGTCCTTGTCCGAATGGCAGGCGAGGCAATCGGCATTACTCGGGCTCGCGGCGGGCGCACTCCGGACGCCGACCGCCAGGATCAGGGCGGCGATTGCCATCCCCAGGAGAGGGGGATGCAATCGGCTCAGGCTCCCGCCGGATCTGGTGGTCCGTTGGCCTCTGGGCTCGCGCATGGTCGACCATCAAGGGAGAAGACGTGAGTTCGACAGCCACCGCCTGCTGGAGCAATCCGGTCAGACCTTCGCGACCGACCGGCGGGGGCCGCGGAAGCAGTTTGGCCGCGGTCTCAAGTTCTGCCGGGGTCCGGGGAGTGTCTACCGGAAGGCGATATACTATGGGGGGCTGCCTGAGTCAAATGGAAACCCCTATCGCGCGTTTCAGAACCCAGGCTTTGAGGGCGTCCAGGCCGAAGAAGAACACGGCACAGCATGCGAGGATTGTGAGGACAAGGGCCAGCGGAATCGCAGCCATGAGGATCCCATAGGTGGCGAGTAGCGTGACAACGCAGAGGTCCAGCAGCGAAGCCAGCAACATCCACCGGCTGGGAAGCGAATGCCAGAAGTGTCTTCGCTCGCGCACCAGATAGACCGTGGCTTGACCGGTGAACACCAGGGTGATGAAGACAACCGTCTGCAGGCGGACGAGGGGAAGATGCAGGAGGAACCTGCCCACGCCGAACACGCTGAGCGAGAACACGAGGATCAGGCTGCCCAGCAACAGTCCCGCCTCGACCAGCCGGCCCACGGGCCAGCGGTCGGGCGTGCGCGAGAACGAGACGCGGTCGGTTGCGATCGACATGGTGACGAAGTCGTTCGTGAACAGCAGCAGGACGATCAGGAGGGGGGTGATGACGAGGTGTCCGGTCGCGATCACCCCGATGCTCACGAAAAGGGCGATCTCGATCGTCTTGATGATCTTGTTCAAGGTGTAGGTAAGCATGCGCTGGTAGATCCGGCGGCTCGCTTCTACCGCGCGCACGATGCCGCCAAGACCCGGCGTAGTCAGGACGAGGCTGGCGGCGGCCTTCGCGACGTCCGTCGCTCCCGATACGGCAATGCCCACTTCTGCCTGCTTCAGCGCGGGCGCGTCATTCACCCCGTCGCCGGTCATCCCAACGATATGGCGGGTGCCTTGCAGCCCCTCGACCAGATGGAATTTGTCCTCCGGCAGTACTTCGGCAAAGACCGCATAGCGGTCTACTTCCTTGGCCTGGCTTTGCCGAATCTCTCCCGCCCGGCCTGCCGGACCTTCAATTCCAAGCCGCGCGGCGATGGATTGTGCCGTTGGCAATCCATCGCCGGTCACCATGCGGACGCGCACCCCCAGGTTCTGCAGGTCCTGGATGAGCGCACGGGAGTCTTCCCGCGGCGGATCCTCGAGGGCCAGCAGGCCGATCATTTCGATTCGGTCTTTCGGCCCGGCCGCCACAGCGAGGACGCGGTACCCGCCAGATGCCAGGCGCTCGACATCATCAGCCAGTGTGGGAATGGGCTTCGCCCGAGCGGCGACGGCGTTGGGTGCCCCCTTGACCACATGGATGGCGCCGTCCGCTCCCTGCACGGTGGCCTCGCAGAGCTTGCTGGCGGGATCGAACGGTGTGAAGGCCAGCCGCGCAACCGTGCTGATCGACCCGGCCCGGGAGTGAGCGGCATCCAGAATGGCGAGATCGATCGGATCCTGTGTGGCCGCATCACTGGCAGCCGCCGCCCAGCCCAGCAGCTCGGCTTCAGTCTGCGCCCGGTACAGATGTGTCCCGGCCAGCGCGAGGCAATTCTGGGTGAGCGTGCCGGTCTTGTCGCTGCACAGCACATCCATGGCGGCCGCCTCTTCGATGGCGGAGAGCCTCGCCACCAGCACGCCCGATTCCGCAAGCTCCTGCGAGCCCAACGCTGTCGCCAGCGTGAACGTGGCAGGCAGGGCAACCGGAACTGAGGCAACCAGTAGAACAAGCCCGAATGGGAGGACGTCGCCGAGCGGCATCCCTGTCCGGACGGCATAGGCGAAAAGGCCGAGCACCAGCACGGCGTCCACCAGCACCAGGTATTTCACGATCTGGAAGATGATCGTCTGCAGGTGGCTCTTCGTGGCGGCCTTTCCCACGAGTTCAGCGGTCCTGCCGAAGAACGTGCGCGATCCGGTCGCCAGGACTTCGCCGCTGGCCTCGCCCCGCCGGACCACCGAGCCCGCGTAGGCCGTCGCGCCAGGCCCGTCGTCCACGGGAAGCGATTCGCCGGTCAGTGCCGATTGATCCACCAGGATCGTGCCCTCGAGCACATGCACGTCAGCCGGGACCAGATCCCCCATGCGGACGTGGACGAAATCGCCCGGCACCAGCTCGCGCGCAGGCAGCAGGCGCCACTGCCCATCGCGCATGGCCCGCGCCTGAACGACCAGCTTGCTGCGCAGCAGCGCGAGCGCCTTCCCGGCGCGCCCCTCCTGCAACAGGCTGACGGCCGCATTGAAGATCAGCAGAAAGCCGATAATCACAGCCTCCGCGTCGTGCCCAAGCAGCAATTCCAGCGCGATCGTGGCTTCCAGCATCCAGGGCACTGGGTCCCAGAACTTACGGAGGAACACAACGAGCGGATTCGCCTTGGTTTCCGGGATTTCATTGGTCCCGTACGTCGCCAGCCGTCGCCGGGCTTCCTCGGTCGAAAGGCCACGCGAGTCGGCGGGTTGGACCACCCCAGTTGCAGATCGGCTTTCTTCCTTCACCGTAATCACCGTGCTGTTATCCATGCCGTCACCATTCATACGATTAAGACCTTCGCTGCTAGCCCTTCACCGCCCCGGCCGTCAGGCCCGAGACGTAGTACTTCACAAAAAACGAATAGAGCACGGCGATGGGGAACGAGCCCAGGACCGCCGCCGCCATGAGCGACCCCCAGAAGAGGACGTCGGCCCTGATCAGGTCGCTCACGACCCCCACGGGGATGGTCTTCATGGAACCGGAGGACATGAAGATCAGGGCGTAGAGGAACTCGTTCCAGCAGAGCGTGAAGCAGAAGATGCCCGCCGAGAGCAGGCCGGGGACGGACAAGGGGAGAACCATCCGCCACAGGATCTGGAGCCGCGAGCAGCCGTCCGCCATGGCGCTCTCCTCGATCTCCTTGGGGATCGTGCGGAAGTAGCCCATGAGGAGCCAGGAGGCGAAGGGGATGAGCTGCGTGGGGTAGGTGAGGATGAGCGCCCAGTACGTGTTATACAGATCCAGCTTGTAGATGACCTGCGCCAGGGGCAGGAAGAGGAGCGTGGGCGGCACCAGGTAGGCCAGGAAGATCCCCACGCCCAGGAAGTTGCTGCCGGGGAACCGGAGGCGGGCAAGGGCATAGCCGGCGAAGACGCTGCACCCGAGCGACAGGGCGGTGGAGACCACCGACACGATGAGGGTGTTCATCACCCACTGCGGGAAGGCAGTCTTCTGGAAAAGGTACGTGTAGTTTTCCAGCGTGAACTTCTGAACCCAAAAGGGGTCATACTTCATATTGAACAAGTCGTTGGTCGGCTTGAAGGAGACGATCGTCATCCAGTAGAAGGGGAAAAGTAGGAAGACCAGATAGAATACGAGCGGCAGGTAGATGTTCAGCAGCCGGTTGCTCAGTTTCTCACTTCCCACCATCTTATTCCTCCCGCCGGAGATAGAACAAGAGGATCATGGCAAAGAACGCCAGGATGGGGAACATGTAGAGAGAAATCGCTGCCCCCATGCCGATTTCCGTCGCCCCCAGTCCAATCTGGTAGGCATACGTGCCAAAGATATGGGTTTCATTCGCCGGCCCCCCCTTGGTCAAGATGTACACCAACTGGAAATCAGCGAAGGTCCAGATCATGGAGAGCAGGGTCGCAATCAGGACCACTCCCCGGATGGCCGGCAGCGTGACCTGTCGGAAGCGCTGCCAGGCCCCCGCGCCATCGAGGGCGGCCGCTTCGAGCAGCTCTTGGGGCACGGCCTGAAGGCCGGCCAAGATGGTGATGGCAAAAAACGGGGTCCCCCGCCAGATATTGGCAAGGCATACCGACCCGATCGCCAGATTCGGGTCGCCCAGGAAGTTGATGTTTTCCTGAATCAATCCCAGATGCCGCAAGAGCCAACTGATGGGACTGAACACCGGGTCGAAGATCATGAACCATCCGAGGGTGCTGAGGGCGGTGGGCACGATCCACGGCATCATGACTATCGCCCGGAGGCCGTTGCCAAATCGCAGGTGCTTGTTCAACGTGAGCGCCAGCCCCAGCCCCAGCACTGCCTTGAATGGCACCGTCACCACGGCGTAAACGAACGTGTTGCGCACGGTCTGGAGGAAGATGCTGTCGCCGAGGAGGTCGGTGAAGTTCCGCAGGCCGATGAACCGGCCCATCCGGCCGATCATGCTGTTGGTCAAAGACAGCCAGATGCCGAGGAAGAAGGGGTAGGCCATGAAGACCATGAGCAGGAGCATGCCGGGCAGCATGAGGATGATGCCCAGGCTTGCCTCCCGCTCCAGGAGCCTTCTCAGCCAGGACAAGACGCTGGGGCGCGACCGCACGGTTCCCGAATCGACGGTGGGAAAGACCTCTCCGGAGACCCGCACGTTCCGCCCTCCGCAGAGAGGGCAGCCACGCCCTCGTGGCCGCCCTCTCCACCCATAGCGATCGTTTACTGAGAGACAGAGGGGCACCCGGCACCCCGCCACCGGGCCGCCTTACCCTTCATAGATGCGCTGGAGCTGCTCGGTCCCCCACTTGATGGCCGCCGCGGCATCGCCGGACTGCACCGCCTTGGCGAAGGTGTCCACGATGATGTACTTGGAGTAGGCGAGCGACGCCTTCTCGTTCGGTGGGCCCGCGTAGCCCAGATCCCGGCCGTACTTCGGCTGGTCCCGGAAGACCGTCATCTTGGGATCCTTCTCCCACATCGGGTCCTTCGCGTACTTGACGGTAGCCTGCAACTGGTAGCCTTCCTGGAGGTGGAACCACGCCCCGTACTGCGGATCCTCAAACCACCAATTCAGGAACTCCTTCGCCGCCGGGATGTTCCTGGAGTTCTTCAGGATGGCGAAGGTCCGGCTGCCCAGCCAGTAGAAGCGGCCGGCCGGTCCCTTGGGGTACAACATGTGGTTCATATCCTGCGCGATCGCCGGCTGATCCTTCTTGGCCACGGTGTAAATGCTGGAGCCATTGATGGTAGCCGCGATCTGCCCCGCCAGGAAGGCTCGGTTGTTGCTGCTGTCGTCCCAGGAGGTGCCGGTCTCGTCGTAGCCGTCCTTCCAGGCCTGAATGAATCGCTTCATCCCATCCACGAACTCCGGCTGGTTGAAGCGGACCGTCTTGCCGTCCTTGTCCACCTCCATGGCTCCGTAGGACCACATGTAGGCGTAGCAGAAGTTGGGGGGGTCCCCCGTGCTGTGGCCCAGGGCTTGGCCGAATGGGTGGCCGGCCGCCTTGCACTTTTTCGCCACCGCGTGGTACTGGTCCCAAGTCATGTCCAGCTTCCGGCCATCCTCCGCATTAGCGACGCCAGCCTCCTTGAACCAACCGATCCGGTAGTTGACGCCGGTATTGGACTGCCCGTCGGGGATCCCCAGGTATCTACCCTCCACCTTTGCCGAGTTCAGAACGTAAGGTTCGTACCCCCCGTTGCGCTTGCCGATGGCCTCGGCCATGTCGGTCAGGTCCACCAGGCTGCGGCGATAGAGCCAGTTCCACGACGGCCACAACTCCACGATGTCCACCCCGCCCGCCTCGACGGCCGCCGCGATCTTGGGCTGGAGGTCCGGCCAGTTGAGGAAGTCGGTGGTCACCGTGACCCCGTTGGCCTTGCCCCACTCCTGGGCCTGCTTCTTGTACAGGTCCTGGGCGGCCCCGATGAAGTACGTCCCCTGGAGAATGGAGAGCGTGCTCCCCTTGATGACCGCAGGCGCCTGGGCGGCGAAGACCCGCCGTGGCAGGCCGCCGAGGGTCGCGATGCCAAGGCCGGCAGCCCCTGCCTTGAGGACCGTTCGCCGGCTCAGATGACGGTCCAACACATCGCCAGTTTCTTTACGTGCTCTGCTCATGCCACCCCTCCTTGTGTGAAGCAACACCAGATTGGAATCACGTGGATGCCAAGAAGCGACAGGAGTATCGCCGCGGCCCCTGGCCAGCCAGTCGCGGCGCGCCACTCGGCCCGTGCTTGCCCCTGCCGCGCGCGCTGCACATTCAATCGGCCCCTCCCGCCAGAGAGGAACCCGATGTCTCGTCGAATCGCACCCGTGCTCGGGCCACGCTGACGCTGATCTGCTCCAGGCTGCGCAAGCTCGTGCGCGGGCCAAAGAACCCGATGGCAAACGCCACCAGAAGCCAGCAGCCGGCAATGTAAGCGAAGACGCTGCCGTACCCGTAACTCACGAAGAGGAAGCTGACGATCATCGGACCCAGCACGTTGGCCAGCCGGCCCACGCCGTAGGTGAGGCCTGCTCCGGAGGCCCGCGCCTCCGTGGGATACAGCTCCGGGCTGTAGGCGTAAAGCAGCGGGGCAAAGCACTGAATGGCGACCGTCACCAGGAAGCCGAACGTGACGATGAGGAGCGGCGCGAAGGTGGCGCCGTACAGCAACCCGAAGATCGCGGTGGCCACCGAGACGAGGGTCAGGCTCCATTTGCGGTCGATCCGTTCGGCAATCTGGCTGGCGATCCACGCCCCCAACGGGGCCCCCAGCGCGATGAGGGAGGCGTACGTTAGACTCGACACCACGGAGAAGCCATGCGTGACCAGCAGCGTCGGCACCCAGGCGACGAACCCGTAGAAGCCGAGGGTCTGGAAGATCCAGGCCGCGAGAAGCACGACAGTGCGCCCCAAGTATCTCCCCTGGAAGAGTTCCCGGTAGGGCACGCTGGTGATCACCTCGTGGCCCGTACCCGGTGCGGGCTGCGGCAGTACCACTCCCTCCGTCGCGCTCACCTCCGCCTCGAGGTGGCCCATCACCGCCTCGGCCTGATCGGTCTGCCCATGGACCTCCAGCCAGCGCGGGGATTCCACCATCCTGGCCACAAGAACGAGGGCAACCACTCCGAGGGAGCCCCACACAAACACCAGGCGCCATGCCCAGGGCGCCAGGGGGATCACCAGGCGGGCCACCCAGGAGGTCGCAGGGATGCCGAACAGCCCGAAGGTCATCGCCCAGCCCTGGTACTTGCCCCGTGAGGTGGCGGGGAAGAACTCGCTGATGTAGGTGTTGGCGATGACGACCATGGAGGAGAGACCCACGCCAGTCAGAAAGCGGAAGACCCCCAGGGAGAGGGTGTCCCACGCCAGGGCGTTCAGAAGCGAGAACCCGGAGTAGAGCAGGATCGTGTACAGCAGGCCGCGCTTGCGTCCCACCCGGTCCCCGAACCACCCGCCCGTGGTGGCCCCGAGAAACATGCCAAGAAACGAGAGCGAGGTGATCAGCGCGATTGCGTGGACGTCCAAGTGCCAGGTCTTGATCAGGCTTGGAGCGATATAGGCGAAGGTGTTGAGATCCCCCAGCTCGAAAAAGTAGGCAAACGCCAGACCGACGAGGACCGTGCGGTGCACCGAACTGATCGGTAGCCGGTCCAGGCGACCCGCCACATTGACTCCGCTCGTGTTCCCCATTGCCCCCCTCCCGTTGCCGCTCTCCACACTCTCCGGTGGGCGGTGCTGACTGTCGGTAGCTTCTCCAAACGCGCGGCCGTTTTGGGTCCTCTCGGCTCCTCACCTCCCTGGGGAGAATCTTGCGCCCGCTCCCATCATCGTTCGGCCAAAGCCCTTCTGAACCCCAAGCTCTCTGCATGGTTCGTAGTTCGGAGGGCATCGCTCGGGGCCTGCTCATGCCCTCCGGGGTCCTGATGGATGCACCTGGCCTTTCTCCTCTAATGGAGCCCACACGCATACGTCGTGCCGAGAAAAGCGGGGCCGTGGCAATCGCAAGGAACGCGCGGAAAAGCGATATTCCATTGAGTCTTGCGTCCGGATGAGAATCTGCGAAGGTGGGCTTGGGTGTGTCGGTACCGACCGCTCCGGCGGACGGCGGATAATCTAATGCCTCGTTCTTGTGGGACCGCACGCCGTTGAATACTTCTGACAACTCTTGTTTCATAAAGATACAGGCGGACTAGGCGGCGACTGTGCAGCCCCGGACGTGTCGTCTCCCCACCTCCCTCACGACGAAGACAGAGAGCGCTAGGAGACCGGCGGTTCGAACGGGGCAGAATTGGAGGCGGGCAGTGCCCAGGTATGGTCCAGGGCACACGTGCGTCAGCCGTGCGAGTCTTGGCCAGGATTGCCCCAGTCGCGGCTCGCTGCACACCCACGGACAGTGCGGGGCGACCCGCGGACCTTCAGCTTCAGCCTAACGGTGGCCCCTCACTCCTTTCGGCCCTCGGGCGTGGGAACTGCCGCCAGCGAAGCCCGCTGCGCCTCCTCCACCGTCTGGAGGAGGGTGTCAAGCGAGTCGCCCTTGGGGAGCACTCGGAAGGCCCCCGCCCGGCGAAGGACGGCTTCCAGTGATGCGTCCATGACGGTCGTCTGGACCACCAGCGGCTGGGCATACCCCAGCCGCCGGGCCTCTCGCAGGAGGCTGAGGCCGTCCAGGTGCGGCATCTGGAGATCCGTGACGATGACGTCGTAGTCTTCATGCTGCAGCCGATGGATCCCCTGCAGCCCGTCGGCAGCCCCAACGGCCTGGTACCCCTTGTTCCGCAGGGCCCGCAGGACCGCCTCGCGCAATCCCGGGTCGTCATCGACTACCAGGACCCGACCTCTGGAAGCTTGTATCTGGCCCGCCGCGCGATCCGACATTTTCTGCTCCTCCTCCATGCCCACGCCGATTGACAAAGGCATGCCTCGTGCCGAGCCGCGCGGCCGGACCGGACCAACACGCCAACTTGCAGAAAACACAGGGAAGGGGTCGTTCGACAGCGCTGGGACTCGTAGCGGTCCGGCTCGCAGCACCGGACCAGCGGCGGCACGCCGGACCGCTGAACGTCTGGCTAACTTCCCGTTACGGCAGAGGTGGGAGGTGGTGGGTATTCCTGACAGGGGCCAGTCCAAAGCGACACACGGACCCCGCACTCGCAGAGGGCCATTGTCCGCGTCCGACACCCGGCATGATCGACGGCTCCACCCGCTTCGGCGCCCTGATCCGAATCATCCTGCCGCTGGCGCGGTGAAGGGGTAGGCGCGTCCGATGCCTTCAAATGCCTATTGACATCCTTCTATCGACCGCTAATATACAATTATGATCCTCGACCACGGAGGGCCTCGTGCTTTCCTGGACGGCTGGCCGAGGATCCACGCGCGGACGCAATCGGTCGGAGCGGGAGCGCGCATGATCCTATCATTCCGCAAGAACCTCCCCGCAGTCGCGCTGGTTCTGCTGGCTCTCAGCCTCCGGGTCGGTCTGCCGGCGTCGGGCAGAGGGTTCCCCCTTGGACATCACGGTAGCCCGGCATTGACGAATGAGCCGGTCAATTCACTCGAGACGTCGCTGCCGGACCTGTCCCCCGCCCTTCCGGGGCACAGTGTCCATCAGGACGGGCTGCGACCGTCGAGGCTTTCCGCTGTTCCCCTAACCGTGGCCCCCCCCCTTCTCCTCCTCGCGACCGATCGCGCCACCCGCGCTCCACCAGCCTGATCCTCTCCACAGTTTTCTCGTCGCTGTCCCCTGCTTCACCTTCTGTCCGTGATGTGGCGCCCGCCGCGCACGTTGCAGCAAGCAGGGCGGGCGGCTGAACAGCGATCGCGGCTACCGCTCCGCATCGGTGGCCCCACCTCTTTGAGGGTGGAGGTGAATCGTGGCAACGATCCTGATTGTGGAAAAGGATGGACTGGCGGCAGCGCACACGGTGTCCGCGTTGCGCCAGGCAGGGCACACCCCGGTCCTCGTCCCCGATGCCCACTCGGCGTTTCTGGAGATCCAGGCCGGCCCCGATCTGGTCCTGCTCGACCTGGATGTCGCCGATTTCCCAGCGGAGGAACTCGTGGCGCGGCTGACAAGGCACCCGGAGACCGGCGCTATCCCCATCCTCTGTCTCGCCGGGAGGCGGCCGACCCGAGTGCCCGTGTGGCAGCGCGAGCGACAGTGCGCGATCCGTGTCCTGCGCAAGCCCGTACCCGCTGCCCAACTCCGGCAAGCGGTTGACGCGGCCTTGGCGACGCATTGGCCGCCGGGTGCAGACGCGCTCGAGGAGGAGCGGCATCGCCAGATGCAACTCATCCTTCGGCTGATTGCCAGCGGCTCTGACCCGTTGGTCCTGGCAGTCTACCATCGCCTCTGCACGGATCACACCTGGACCAAGACGGACAACGCGGAAGACGCCAGGGGATGGGCCGAGCTTGCCCACTGGGGACAACGTGAAGGTTTGTTGGACAGAAAGGAAATGCGTCTGGTGCGAAGGATCGCGCTGACCAGACCGCAGTGGGTGGGAAGAGGTGCGGCGTGAACGCCTGATCGCCAGCACACGACCGGTGGCCCCCCGAAGGTGGGCCACGCCCCTGCCGGTCGCGGCCCGCGCGCCCCGGACTCGCTCGTGTGCGGTTGCTAGCCTCCAGGTTCATCCCGGGCCAGAAGACCCGTAAGGAGGGGGATCCATGCTGGACATCGATGGTGCCGCCCGGAAGCGGTCCACCTGCGATCTCATCGACGAACTCGACGCCGAGGCGGAGCGCTCGATCCTCGCCGCCATTGCCGTGGGATTCGAGACCAAGACGACTTTCGTCTTCGCCGCAGACGTGAACCGTCTCACCTTGCTCAATGCCCTGCTCCGGAAGCAAGGCCACCCCTTGGGCATTGTCGGCCTCCGCGACAGCCCCGAAGGCGTTCAGTTCTACTGCCGGCCTTTCCGGGAGTTCGCTGCTGCCACCTGGGTGCCCTGCTACCTTGCGGCGCTCTCGGAAGTGGTGCTGGCAATCTACCGGGGCGCCCTGCACCCGGCCCTGCTCTGCCCGAGGAACAACTGAGGAAGGGAGGAGTTCCAATCCACCGACTCTATGTTGTGGGGAGCGTCCCGGTGATTCTCGTAGCGGCTCTGGTCATCCTTGCCGGGACTCCGACGACGGGGCCCGCTGCTACGCCGGAATCCAAGCCGGGGCTCGCCCCTCCTGCCGTATCCGCGACGGCTGCCGGCGAGGCCGCAGTGGCGGAGGGACGCAATTCGTTCGAGGCCAATTGCGCGGTCTGCCACAAAGCCGACGGTTCCGGGGGTGCGAAGCTCGGAAAGGCCGTCTCGGCCGACTTGCGCGCCCCGGATCTGGAGAAGACGTATCCGACCGATGCCCTGCTCCGTCGCGCCATCCTCGATGGGAAGGATGAGAAGGGCAAACCGCTGAACCCGATGATGCCGCACTGGCGGGGGACGCTGTCCGCAAAGAACGTGAACGCCATCATCGCCTTTCTCAAGACCCTTCACGAGTAGGCGGAACGGGCGGTGGGCTTGAAGGCCGCCCGTGCCTGGGCCTCGGCGAACGTCGCCAGGAATATGACCGCCGTTATTCCGCCGGGAGGGTCGCGTGCGCTTCGGCGCGAAGGTCTGCCCCGCGCTGCCGGGCCATCTGGCTGGCGGTCAGGTAGAGCCCCACCGCGATCACGATGGCCACCCCAGCCTGGAAGCTGGGCTGGAAGGCCAGCGGCGTCTTCGGCACGATGAGCACGCTCTGGAGCAGCACAATCGCGATCACGATGGCCAGCGCCCCCACAACGAGAGTGCTCACCCGATTGACGATCGTCTCTGCCCACGCCAGCCGCCGGAAGGTCGGATTGAAGCGGAGGTTGAAGACGCCGACCCCCAGCATCCCGAAGACCAGCACGAGGCTCATGGCGCGGAGCGTGACCCCGATGGCCCAGCCAACGAAGGTGGCCTCCAGCAGGAACAGCGAGCCCAGCACCGCCGTCGTGAGCAGGGCCACATCCGGCGCCTTGCTCTTTGCGGTGTGCAGGAAGGCCGCCGGCAGCAGGCGATCCTGGGCCCAGGCAAAGAGGTAGCGGGAGGAGTCGAGCATCTGGGGGGCAACCGTCTTGCCCACGATCAGCATTACGAGCACGTTGATCAGCACGGCCACGGCGTGCGGCGCTGCCAGCCCGATCAGGCCCGGGGTCGTGGCCAGCTCGGCGTGCTTGGAGTCCACCAGCGGCTTGACGACCCACCAGGGCACGGCGTGGAACAGCGCCAGGCTGACGGCGCTGTACAGGATCAGCGCCGACAGCCAGCCCAGGAAGATGCCGCGGGGCATGGTGCGCGTGGCGTCGCGGGCTTCGCCCCCCAGCGAGGTGGCGGCGGTCAGGCCCCCGTAGGCGAACATGAACAGCGTGATGACCGCGAGGAAGGCCCCGAAGGAGGGGGTCTGCTGGGCCGGGGCCGACGGGGTGTGCCCCAGCAGGTGCTGCACGGCCCCCAGCACCGTGGCTTGCGGCGTAGCGAAGCCGTAGCCGATGGTAATCATGGCGGCGAGGAGCACCAGCGACAGGATGGCCAGCACGAAGGCCCCGTAGTTGCGCACGCCCGAGTAGTGCAGGCCGAAGATGAGCCAGATGAGCAAGAGCCCGAGCAGCACGTGGCCCGCGGGGCTAATCGCCCAGGCGCCGGAGAGCCCCAGCGCCTCGAGGCTGGAGGCCAGGAAGGCGGCGAAGCTGAACGAGAGAAAGCCGATGCCAGCCACGATCCCGACGAACCAGAGAAAGGCCACGACAAACCCGACCGGCAGGCTCAGGGACCGGGTCAGCCACACGTATGTGGACCCCGCGCGCGGGATGACGCGGGAGAACCGCATGAACAGGATGACCTTCGGCAGCAGCAGGAGGCCGGCCGCGACCATGGCGAGCGGCACCAGGTAGGTTATGGCCGGGTAGGTCCCCAGGCTGCTGGTGAGGACGTAGTTGATGCCGCTGCCGTACTCTTGGGACAGGGCAGAGGCGAGGATCGCGGCCACCCCCACCACCTTCGCCAGCCGCTGCACCCTCTGTCCCCCCGAGGCGTTCACTTCGCTTGAGGCACCGCCTGTCTTGGACGCATTGGTCGCCATCGCGAACCCTCCCCTGTCGGGGCCTCTCTCCAGAAATGCCCCGACCCCTTTTGTGGCGCGGCTGCTCCGGGAAGCGCGCCACGCCTGCCTGTAGGGCCAGCGGATTCTCCCCGGCTGGTCTCGAGATGTCCGGTATGCCGCCGGGAATCACGCGGCGGCGACTTCTTTCTCGTCGAGCTCCTCCAGATGCAGGTCCCGCGTCTCTTGCAGGAAGAGCAGACCGACTATGGCCACCGCGCAGTAAATGGCATAAACGATCGGCACGGAGTACCACCGGCCGAGGACGTCTATTCCGATGAGCCCGGCGAGGACGGACGTCTTGACGGTCTCGTGTGTCGGCTCGGCCATTTGGAGCCTCCCTCTCGATTGGACCCTGAGAGCGGGATTGGCGGTGCCGCAGGCGGGTGCCGCAACCAAGCGTCGACCCGCCGGAGTTTCCGCGACGGTGTTTCACTGACGGGAAGTTGGCGCAGGCGGGCTCGGTCAGCGCATGCACGCAGACAGGGGAACCATCCTTCGCCCCCTCCCCCCTCCTCGAGGGCCCTGCCGCCGGGCAGAAACCGGCGGGATCCAGCCGGCCGCAGGGCCCGTTGTTGGCCAGCGTCTCTAGGCGCTCACGTAGAGCTTGGTCAGCACGAACTCCCGGTGGCCGAGGGCCTCGGCGGCCGTGAGGCGGCCGTTGGCGGTCCGCACGATCAGGTCCAGGAGCTTGTCCCCGGCCTGCTCCAGTGTCAGCTCGCCCCGGAGGATGGCCGAGACGTCCAGGTCGATGTGCTCGCTCATGGTCCGGCACGTTATCGGGTTGGCCGAAAGCTTGATCACCGGCAGGATGGGATTGCCGATGACGTTGCCCTGGCCGGTGGGGAACAGGTGCACCACCGCCCCGGAGGCTGCCCACAGGGTCACCGCCTCGGCCGCAGCCGACGAGGTGTCCATGAACCACAACCCCGTGCCCCGGGGGGCTTCGGCGGGCCCGAGCACCCCCACGTACCGGGCCTGCTTGCCGATCTTTTGCAGATTGCCAAACGCCTTCTCCTCAATGGTGGTCAAGCCCCCCCGGATATTCCCCTGGGTGGGCTGGCTGCCGGAGAGATCGTCCGTCTTGTGGGTGACGATGAGGTCGTTGTAGGCGGTCCACGCCCGCAGGAAGGCCGCGCCTACCTCGGGCGTCGCCCCGCGCTCCTGGCACACTAATTCGGCGCCGGTGATCTCGGAGGTCTCGCCGAAGCTGGTGGTCGCCCCCAGCGCGACCAGCTTGTCGATGGCGTTGCCCACCGTGGGATTGGAGGCGAGCCCCGAGGTGGTGTCCGACTCGCCACACTTGATGGAGATATACAGCTCATCCAAGGCACACGCGGTCCGCTGCAGCTCCGTGGCCCACTGCAGGTAGTCCTTGGCCTGGCGGGCGGCCGCGGCGATGGTCTGGAGGTCCCCGTGGCGCTCGATGGCGAAGCCTTTCACGGGCTTGCCGGTCTGGGCGATGCCCGCCACCACGCGCTCCGTCCACTCCGGCTCGATGCCGATCACCACGACCGCCGCCACGTTGGGGTTTGCTCCCGTGCCGATGATGGTCCGGAAGAAGAGCGCCAAATCCTCCCCGAATTGCAGGCGGCCGTAGGCGTGGGGGAGGGCTAACGTCCCCTTGATGGTGTGGGCCACGGCCTCGCAGGCGGCATTGGAGAGATCATCCAGGGGCAGGATCACCACATGGTTCCTGACCCCCACCCGGCCGTTCTCGCGGCGATACCCCAGCACCGTGGGAATCTTCATCGCTACCACCTCTTCGTCTTGAGATTGTGGATGTGCACGTGCTCGCCCGCCTGGATACTGGCCGTCACCCGGCCGATATCGTGCCCGTACTTGATGACCGTGTCGCCCACCTTGAGCTCCCGCAGCGCGACCTTGTGGCCGAGCGGCACCTCCGTGCGGAGCCGCACCTCCAGCGGCGCCTGCGTGTCCATATACAGGCCCTTCCCGACCTCCCCGGCCTTGAGGTCTACTGTCGCCACCCCCACATTGTCGGCCTGCTCGTGCACTAGGAACTGAATCACTGCGGCCTCCTTTCCTGGATGAGGGACGGACGCCCGCCACGAAATGCAGCATCCACCCCGCTGGACGGACCGGCTAGCGCTGCTCGTTGCTTATGGTTCATGCTCGTGCCACTGTCGGTTGTGCCTCCGGCGTCCCATCGACGGCGGGACACAACCAAGAGGTCAGCTCAGAGGTCTGGTACGTTGCGCTGGAAAGACACCTCCAGGGTCTTCCGGAGATCCGCAAGGAGGGCCTCATCCGGCAGCTCACGCACGATCACCCGCACGGCAAAGCCGCATTTCCGGCAGCGCTTGTACATGTACTCCCAGCGCCCCTCCCGCTGGAGCTCGCCGATCTCCTCCATGTCGGAGAAGCAGCAGCGCCCCGAGTGCGGGGGCGAGATGATGCGCATCGGGTAAAGGTTCTCGGGTTGCTTCTGGTCCGTGTACTCCACAATGGTCGGCATCGTGCACTCCCTCAGCCTGCCTAGAGGGCCTGTCGGCCGGGCACGTCCCGCTGGAGGGCCCCCTCCTGCGCCCGAGCTGACGCGTCATAACTACTCCCTGTCGAACGCATCGATCCCTATTCCTTAAAAGTTCGACGATGACGCTCAAGATTTCTTCAACTGGCCCTTTCTTTTGAGGATTTGCCCCCCCAATACGCACACAGCGTGCCACAGGACTCCGGCCGGAAGGCAAATGAGACAAAGGGCCGGAAACAGAAGGGCGGGGCGCAGCGAGCGAATACCATGGGAGTGAAAGTCCCCAAACCTTCACTGAGTCAGGCGTGGCGCGTAGCCCAACCCGGGCTCGACTAACCCCGTGTCATCTGGCGCCTCGGGCGCAGGTGGATACTTTTGGCAGGTCTTGGCGATAGTGACACACAGCACAGACGAGCCGAGGGTGCAGTCCAGGCTCGATGTGGAAATCACATGAAGCCCTGGATTCCGACCCTTCGTTTCTACCAGGCGGAAGCGAAGATGAGCAAGGACGGGCAGAGTGGACATTCACAGAAATGCTAGTGACACGAATTTAACATATGTGCTACATTACGACCCAAGGAGGACAACCCCATGCCCGGCGTGACGCGATTTGGCATCTCACTCGACGAGAAGCTGCTGGCCCAGTTCGATCGCGTCATCTCGCGAAAAGGATACACCAACCGATCTGAGGCAATCCGGGATCTGATCCGCGAATCCTTGGTGCGGGAACAGTGGGAACTGGGGGCCGAGCACGCGGTAGGCACGGTGACCTTGGTCTACAATCACGAGGTCCCGGATCTGGCCGATCGACTGACCGACCTGCAACACGCCCACTACCAGGCGATCGTCTCCACCCTCCACATCCATCTGGACCGGCATCATTGCCTTGAGGTTCTCGTCCTCCGCGGCAAGGCCAAGGACCTCAAGGCGATTGCCGACCGGCTCATCGGCACGCGGGGGGTGAAGCACGGCACTTTCTCCGCCACGGCTGAGGGCCTGGCGCTGGCCTGACGCTCACGAAGGATTTTTTCGGGGCGGCGGACCCATTGACCGGACGAGAAGGAGGCAGGCCTCGTGCACATTCCCGACGGATACCTCGGACCGCCGACGTACCTCACGGCGTATGCGGCCTGTATCCCCCTGTGGCAGATCGCAGCTCGGAAGGTCCGAGAGGGTGTCGCCGCCCGGAGGGTCCCGTTGCTGGCCATCTCGGCGGCGTTCAGTTTCCTCGTCATGATGTTCAACGTCCCGCTACCCGGGGGGACCACGGGCCACGCCGTAGGCGGGGTGTTGATCGCCATCGCGGTCGGACCATGGGGGGCTCTACTCTCTACCAGTATCGCCGTCGTCATCCAGGCCCTGCTATTCGGGGACGGCGGCATCACCGCCATCGGCGCCAACTGCTTCAATATGGCCTTCATCATGCCCTTCACGGGATACGGCGTCTATCGCCTCCTGTCGCGGGCCTTCCCGTCAGAAAAGGGAATGGCCGTAGCGGCCGGAGTCAGCGGATGGGTCGGGCTCAATTGCGCCGCATTCAGCACCGCCCTCATGCTCGGCATCCAACACTGGCTCCACACCGGGGCCGACGGCCGGGCCCTGTATGCCCCATATTCCCTGTCGGTGACGATCCCCGCCATGATGTTGGGGCACATGGTGCTCTTCGGCGTGGTGGAGGGGCTGATCACTGGGCTGGCGGTGCATTACCTCCAGCGATCCCGATCCGCGTGGATCCTGCGGCCGGCCAGCGGGGAGGTGGAACGATGACCGAGTATCGGAGGCTCTGGATCGCCCTCATCGTCATGGCACTCCTGACCCCGGTGGGACTGGCTCTTCCCAAGATCCTCAAGGCGGGGTCCGCCTGGGGCGAATGGGGCACAGAGGAGATTCGGCACTTCATCGGGTACGTCCCGGCCGGCATGGAGCGCATGGCAGATTTCTGGAAGGCCCCGATCCCCGATTATGCCCTCCCGGGGCAGCAGGATGCCCCCCTCTTCCGGCTGAGTCTTTCCTATGTTCTCTCGGGGTTGGTCGGGATCGCCGCATGCGGCGGGGGGACCTACGCGATCGCCCGCTGGCTGACCCGGGGGCAGAGAAGGCACCGCACATGAGTTGGACCGCGCAGGAACAGGAATTCCTGAGCACGGCCACCCGGCGCGGCCTGAAACCGGTCGGGCGAAATCATGTCGACCGTACGCTTGGCCGGATCGCCAGATTCTTCTCCCGGTCGCTGTTCCGGGAGGAGACCGCTGGCCGGGCTGGCCTGCTCCAACGCGTGGATCCCCGGGCGCGGCTGCTCGCGGTCCTCCTGTTTCTCGTGAGCGTGAGCCTGGCGCGGTCCCTCCCCGTCCTCCTCATCCACGCGGCCTTCCCTCTGCTCGCCATGGCCTTGTCGCGCATCCGGTCCAAGGAATTCCTGGGGGCCGGCTTGTTGGCCATCCTGCTCTTTTCCTCCTTGATGGCGGTCCCCGCCACGCTGAACCTCTTCGCGAATGGGCAGGTCGTCCTCCCCCTGGTCTCTCGTGCGCACGAGTGGCACTTTGGCCCGTACGTGCTCCCACGGGTTATCGGGATCACGCACGAGGGGACCCTCAGCGCAGCCACCTTCCTGCTGCGCATCCTGGCGTCGGGAGCAGCGGTGCTATGGCTGACCCTCTCCACGCGGTGGGTGGACCTGCTGCGCTCGCTACGGTTCCTCCGCCTACCGGCGGTCTTCCTGCAGGTAGTGGGGATGACGGTCCGCTTCATCCATATGTTCCATCGGCAGTCCGAGGAGCTCCACCTGGGGAAGAAGAGCCGCACGATCTGCCGCACCCCCCTCACCACCGGACAGGCGTGGATCGGGTCCCGCATCGCCAACGCGTGGGAGCGGAGTCTCTGCCTGATGGACGAGGTCAGCGACGCGATGGTGGCCCGCGGCTTCCGGGGGGAGGCGCGATTCCCCCCGGGCGCGCGGTTCGGAGGATCGGAGTGGGCCCTCCTCGCCGCGGTCGTGGCGCTGTGCGCCGGCGCCCACCTGGTTTGAGGTGCCCGCCGAAAGGCGCGCAGGAGCACCATGCCCGCACTCCTCGAACTGATCGACATCCACTACGCCTACGGGAAGGACATCCCCGCCCTGTCGGGGGTGTCGCTGGCTGTCTCCGCGGGGGAGCGCATCGCCGTCTTGGGCGCGAATGGCTGTGGGAAGACCACCCTCCTCAAGCTCCTCGGGGGTCTGATCTTCCCGCAACGCGGGGTGTATCGGGCCTTTGATCGAGAGATCTCCGACGGGCTCCTTGCGCATGATCCCTTCGGAATCTTCTTTCGGAAAGCGGTCGGCATCGTCTTCCAGAACGCCGATGCGCAGCTCTTCAATCCGACCGTGGAGGACGAAATCGCCTTCGGCCCGCTCCAGTTGAATGGCCCAGTGGAGGAAGTTGGTCGGGGGGTGCGAGAGGTTGTCCACACGTTTGGCCTTGGCCGCCTCTGCGACCGCCCCCCCTTTGCCCTCTCGGGAGGCGAGAAGAAGAAGGTGGCCCTGGCGTCGGTGATGGTCATGGACCCCGAGCTCCTCCTGCTGGACGAGCCGACGGCCAGTTTGGATCCGCGGAGCAGCCAGGTGCTCGTGGACATCATCCGTGAGGCGGGGAGGGACGGGAAGACGGTGATCACGGCGACCAACGACCTCCACATCGTGGCGGAGATCGCCACGCGCGTCCTCGTGTTCGGGGAGGACCGACGGATCCTCGCCTCTGGCACGCCCGAGGAGATTCTTGCGGACAGCCCGCTCCTGCTGTCCGCCAACCTCATCCACCGCCACCGCCATGCGCATGGCGACCACTGGCACGAACATGCGCACGAACATGCCGAAGACGGCCTGCCTGCTGTGGACTCAGTCCAGTCATCCCACCGGAACTAGCAGGCTGCTGAAAAAGGCCCATCTGCGGGCACCCATCCTTCAGACGGGTACCCCGCGCGCCGGGTACCCATCCGAAGGATGGGTGTGTGCTGCGACGTACGGCCTCAGGATCCGCTCTGCCTATTCTGTGGAGTGGCCCCCCTTTCGGAGTTCCTCCAATTCTTGTCGGAGGAATCGGAGCCTCCGTTCCAGCAGGTCCCGCTCTTCCTCCAGCATCTGCAAGTACTCCTCGCGCGAGGGGAGGGCCGGCCGCCCTTCCTCCGAGGAATGCCGGTGATGCCCGGAATGGCAGGAGCCGTGGTGCCGTTCCGAGTGGCATCCGCAATGGTGGTGACTCGATTGGCATTCGCAGTGGTGATGGCCCGAGTGACAGCAGCAATGCGAATGACGTTCAGAGCAACAGCAGCACGACATGGCTCTCCTCCTTTTCAATCTCCGTGGTTCCCACGGTTGCAGCGATCCGGCGGCCACGCTGTTCTGGGGGCAGGCGGCGTGGCGCTCAGAAGCTCGGCGTGGGGACCCGCCCCCACCCGGTCTCCTGCGGAAGATCGCGGACACCCTGCACGCTGAGGCTGTGAATCTCCACATCGGCCAGGAAGACGGGCGTCCGACGGGCGCCGATCGCGAAGAGGTCCGCAGGGTCTGCCTTGCCGTCCGGCGTCTCTACCCGGAGGAAGATCAGCCGGCGGACCAGGCCGCCCTCGGCTGCCCCGCCCTCCATGACCATGGCCTGGTGCATGGCGGAATGCCCGCCCTCCAGATGCCCGAAGGGGTGCAGGATGAAATCCGAAATCATGGCCAGTGTGTGGTGCCGCTTGTAGAGCTGCCATTCGTCGCCGGTGTCGGCGATCATCCCCTGCATTACGTAGTCCTTCGGCGTAACGTAGACGAGCACCGGCCCCCGCTGCCCCTCCAGTCGCGCCTTGATCGCCGGAAGCTCCAGCACCGCCGCCATCCGGTGATCGAGGATGCCCAGATCGCTCGGCAGGATCGCCAGGGCACTGACCGGCCCGTCGGACCAGAGGGGCAGGACGCGCACGGTGTAGGCCCTCGCGGCAAATGCGCCCCCCACACTCGCGGCAGCGAGGAGGACGATCACGACCGTGGCGCGGACCGAGGTGCTGCGGACCGGGACGAGCCGGCATGCAGCATTCTCAACAGGCTGCGGCAGGAACATCCCGGTGCGCTCCATGTACTTCCGATACTCCTCCCCGAACTGCGCGAGCATGCGCCGCTCCTCATCCCGGGCCAGGAGGTAGTAGAGCGTGATCATCACCGCCCAGAGCGCGACCACCAAGAAGCGGGGCCACAGGATGGACAGCCCGAGGCCGGCCAGCACAAGCCCGAGGTACTGGGGGTGGCGGATCCAGGAGTAGAGCCCCCGAAGCGCGACGCCCCTTCGCGCGAACTTGTTGTAATACACTTGGCCGGCGCAGACGAGGAAAATGGCGGCCCCGATGAGAAAGAGTGTCGAGCCAGCGAATCGAACCGCGGCCAGGACGGCATCGGGAGGGGAGACCATGTGCGGGAGGTAGAAGGCCGTCAGCCAGCGCGTGGCGGGGCTTCGGGCCAGCGACAGGAGGACCGGACTGAATGCCGCATAGAAGAATCCTGCGGCCGGGCTGATCATGATGAGTATCTCCAGCCCGATGAGGAAATAGAGGACGATCACACTCTGCCAGACCGCCTTCGGTTGCGCCATGGTTCCCCTCCGCTCCTTCTGTTGCGCATGTACTGGTTGCTGCCACGCGACGGCCCAATAATCCGCGGTGCGAAACCCTCGGCCACGAGAAGGTGGGGCGCTCGCCCCCTCCCCGCATGAAGCCTCCTACTCAGCCCGCAATGCCACGATCGGGTCCAGGCGGGCGGCGCGGCGGGCGGGGTAGGCGCCGAAGAAGATGCCCACGACCGCCGACACGCCGAACGCCAGGAGGATCGCCAGCGGCGAGATGGCCGTCGGCCATCCGGTGAGACGGGAGAGGATGAGGCCGCCGGCCACGCCGACGCCGATGCCGATCAGCCCCCCCGCCAGGCTCAGGCTGGTGGCCTCCAGAATGAACTGGAGCAGGATATCCCGGCGCCGGGCCCCGACCGCGCGGCGGACCCCGATCTCCTTCGTCCGCTCACGGACCGAGATGACCATCATCGCCAGGATGCCGATCCCGCCGACGAAGAGCGAGATCCCGGCGATGCTCGCCAAGGAGCAGGCTGAAGGTCTGGCTGGTCTCCTGCGCCGTCTCCAGGATCTCCGCCTGGGTCTGCAGGGTGAAGTCGTCGGGCTGGCCGGCACGGATGTGGTGCCGGTCGTGGAGGAGGTCCGCCACCTGCCGCGCCGCCGTGCTCATTGCCCGCTCGTCCTTCGCCTGGATGTACAGGCTGCTCAGGTAGGTGAGGTTGAAGAGCCGTCGGAGGGCGGCAGTGACCGGGATGAAGATCTGGTCGTCCTCGTCGATGCCGGCGTAGTTCACCCCCTTGGGCTCCAGGATCCCGATCACCTCGAAGGGCACGTTGTTGATGCGGATCGTGTCGCCCACCACCTCGCGCCCCACGCCCAGATTCGTCAGGACCGTCTGCCCGACGACGGCCACCCGCTGCGCGCCCTGCACGTCCTCGGCGTCGAAGAAGCGGCCGGCGACCGTCCGGAACTCGCGGACCGTCGGGAAGTCCGCCGAGGTGCCGACGATGCTGGTGTTGGTCGTGCCCGTGCCGTACTTCACGGCCAGCTTCCGGTTCTGGATGGGGGCGACGCGGGCGACTGCCGGGCATTCCTCGAGTATCGCCTTGACGTCCCGGAGATCGAGCGTCGTGACATTGCCCACGAGTTGCGGTCGGCCCGCAACGTTTTTGAGTTGGCCCGCGCTCACGATCAGGATGTTCGTGCCCAGGCCCTGGATCTTCCCCAGAACATCCTGCCTGGCCCCCTCACCCACGGCGAGCATGACGATGACCGTGGCCACCCCCACGACGATGCCGAGAATCGCCAGGAGCGCCCGGAGCTTGTGGGCGGTCACCGCCTTGAGGGCGATCCGGGAGCCTTTCAGGAGACGCATTCCCCCAACCTCTCAAAAGATCACAATCGACAGGAGCGCTACCACTCCCACGATCAGGAGGAGATCGACCTTCCAACGAAGGGCCAGGAAGGCCGCGGCCGCCAGCCCCCAGGTCTTCCAATCCACCAGGGAAACCTGGCCGAACTGCCAGAGCACGAACACGAGCAGGGCGATGAAGCCCGCCAGGACGCCCTTGATCATCCACTGGACGGTCCGCAGCCGTTTGATCCGATCGAAGTGGGGGACTGCAGCGACCAGTACTAGGAACGAGGGGAAGAAGACGGCGAGAGTGGAGAGGCTCGCCCCAAGGAGTCCGGCAATGCGATACCCGACGAACGTGGCGGTGATCACGATAGGTCCGGGCGTGATTTGCCCCAGGGCGATGCCGTCGATGAATTCGCGGGTGGTGAGCCACCCCAGTCGCCCCACCACCTCCTGCTGGATCAGCGGGATCAGTGTGAACCCACCGCCGAAGGCCAAAACTCCCAGCTTCATCAGGAGCAGGTTGAGCTGTCCCAGCACGGGGTCCCAGAAGTGGGGGCCGAAGACCAGGGCCATCCCGATGCCTGCGGCGATCACCCATCCCGGCGCCTTCATCGCTTCGCCTCCGGGCTCGTCGCGGGGCTGGCCCCAGCAAAGCGATACAGGGGGATCGCCAGGAGGGCTGCTCCGACGAGGACGAGCAAAAAATTGACCTTCAGCACCATGGCCAGCAGGGCGAGTGCGGCGATAAGAACGCCCTGCCATCCCTGGAGCGTCGTCCGGCCCAAGGTCAGGCAGGCATTCAGGACGATGGCCACCACGAGGGCCCCGAGACCCCGGAAGAGAGCCTGGACCACGGGAAGGGACCCGGCATGGAAGTAGAGGGCCGAGAGCAAGGTCATGGCCACGAAGGCCGGGAGGACGAAGCCGATCGCGGCCACCAATGCTCCCTGGATCCCCCGCAGGCGGTATCCCGTGTACGTGCACATCTGCACCATCGTGGCTCCGGGAATAACCTGACAGAGGGCCATGCCTTCCTTGAACTCCTGCTCCGAGAGCCAGCGGCGCTTACCGACGAGATCGCTCTTGAGATAGGCCATCATGGCGGGGCCGCCGTACGCCGTGGCCCCGATGCGGAGGAAGGCCAGGAAGAGCCTTGACAGTGAGAGGTCAGACATGTGATGGCTCCAATCGATTGCCGCTTCCCTACGTTTGCTTGACAGTCGCATTGCCGCCCGCCTCGCGAGCCCCCACGGCAGCGGCGTCACCACCAAGGCTCGGGGCTTCGCTCACGACCTCCCATGCTTCGACCGGTTTGGCGAGATTCTTCAGCGAGAGCGGGCCGAGGCTGCGGAGCTGGAACTGGCCGCGCACGCGCCGCGCCGTCTCCGGGCTCAGCAGGATCTGCCCCTTGATGGCGCGATCGCCAAGCCGCGCAGCCAGGTTGGTCACCGGACCGCTGGCGGTAAAGGTCCAGCGTTCGCCCGCCGGCCCCCCAAAGCGCGTGGTCGCCGACGTCAGCATTCGCCAGAGCTGATCCCGATGTTCACCCGGATTGGCGGATGCGGCCCTCGCGTGTCGTGGTTGGCGAGCGGCCGTCTGTTCTCGCGGATCGCCAACGCCGCCCGGACGGCGGCCAATGCGTGCTCGCTCGGGGCTCTCGGCCTGGAAGAGGATCATCAGCCCGTCGCCGGCGGTCTCGTTGATGTCACCGCCTTCCGCCCGGATAGGAGACAGGAAGAGCGAGAAGTACCGCTCGACGACGGCGTTCAACTGCGGTCGCGGAAGTCCTCGCTGAGGCGGGTGTAGTCCTCGATGTCGAGGAAGAGGACGGTCACGTCCTTCGTCGTCTTGGCGAGGATGGCCGCCTCGGGGTTCTCCTCGATGGCGTGCCGCACGGTCTCCGGCACGAACCGGTCGAGGCTGCGCTTCACGTGCTCGAGGAACAGCACGCGGTCGAGGGCCTCGGCCAGCTCGCGGTTTCGCGACCTCGAGGGCCGCGTGGCTCTGCGACAGGCGATCCGCCATGAGATTGAAACCTTCGGCCAGCGCACCGATTTCGTCGGTCGCGCTCACCGGCTCCCGCGTGTACAAGTCTCCTTCGCGCAGACGGGCCATCGCGACCTCGAGCGCGCTTCAGGGATCGGCCCACGGCGCGGAGACGATCCAGGCCAGCCACGCCCCGCCCAGGGCGGCCGACGAGGCGATGAAAATGATGACCAACATGACACGAAGGAGGAGTGGGTCCCCTGGCAGGTCCGGCCTGTCCATGCGGATGAAGGTAATCAGGGCCACCGCGCTGAGCGGGAGGAAGCTGATTGCGCCCCAGAGCAAAAGGAGACGATGACAGACGCGGATCTTCCAGAGGCGGGGGTTCCCCTCGATCCGCGTGGCCGCGAGGAGGGTCGGCCACGCGTGCCTCCGGCAGATGTACTCGGCTGCGAAAAAGACCGCGACGGCCGCGATCAAGCCTGCCAGGAGGGGACGAATGATCAGGTGGGCCCACAAACCCACGGTCGGCCGGTCATACAAGCTGTGAATCCGGACAGCGACCGGAATCTCCACCAAGACCCAGCTCACAAGGGAGAAGGCGGCGAGGGCGACGGCGCGTTCGCCGCTCTCTCGACGTCTCAGCGGCAGGGCGTCAGCGGCCTCACCCTCGCGGCGCTTCGTCCAGACCCGGTGGAGCCAGACGAAGATCGGCCAGAGGTAGACCGTGCTGGCGATTGTCGGAAGGAACGCGACCAGGTACAGGGTTGTCTGGTAATAGATCTGGAGCTGGGACGGATGGCTCGTGGAAACGTAAGGTCTCAGGTCGAGTGAGGTGTAGACGCGGAGCCCCCGAAGACCGCGAGGTTCACGAGAAGGGCGAGTGGCACCAGCCACCGGATCCTCTCCGGCTTGGGGTCGCGGCCAGAGATTGTGTCCTGGTCACGAGCGATGGCTCCCGCCGCGATCTCCTGGACCACCCGGCCCGAAGTCCCGGCCGCGCATACCGCTAGCCACGGAGCGCCTCCACGGGGTGCAGAGCCGCGGCCTTGCGGGCGGGTTGCACGCCGAAGACCAAGCCGACGATCCCTGCGAAGAGCACCGCGCCCACGATGGCTGGCCAGGAGAGTGCCGCCGGCCAGCCCAGCAGGCGCGAAGCGACGAAGGCCCCGCCCACGCCCAGCAGGACGCCGATCAGCCCGCCAGCCGCCGTCACGGCCCCCGCCTCCAGGACGAACTGGAGGAGGATGTCCCGGCGGCGGGCGCCGACCGCGCGCCGGAGGCCGATCTCCTTCGTCCGCTCGCTCACCGAGATCAGCATGATGTTCATCACGATGAAGCCGCCGACGAGGAGCGAGAGGGCGGCCACGATGCTCGAGGAAGAGCGTGAGTGTCTGGGAACTCCCGGTCAGGATGCCGAGCATCTGCTCCGCGATCCGGACGCTGAAGTCCTCCGGCATCCCCGGCGCGATGTGATGGCGCTCGTGGAGGAGTTGCTTCACGCGATCGGCCGCCCCCCGCACATGCTCGCGTCCGTTGATCTGGACGACGAGCTGCGTCATGTTGGTCAGATTGAAGAGGCGGCGGGCCGCAGTGGCCTGAGGGATCAGGATGCGGTCATCCAGGTTCCCGCCTCCGGGGCTGGCCCCCAGTCTTCTTTTGGAGGCCGATCACCTTGAACGGCACGTTCTCAATGCGGATCGTCTGCTCCAGCGGATCGGCATCGCCGAAGAGGGCTGCGGCCGTGTCCTGCCCGAGGATGGCCACCCGGGCTTGCGATGACTGCTCCTCCGGCCCGAAGAATTCGCCGCGGGAGACGGGCGTCGGGCGGATCGCCGGGTAGTTCGGCGTCACTCCCCAGACCATCGTGGAGTACGACTGGCCGCCGACCTTGATGGACATCCCCTGCTTGGACTGGACCAGGGCGACATCCTGGACGTTTGGTACCTCGGCCTGGATCGCCTGGGCATCCTCAGCCGTCAACGTGGCCGGCACGGTATCCACGCTGCCCAGCCCCCGCGTCATGCCGCCCCCCGGGATCACCATCACCGCGCCGAAGGCGCTCAGGTTCTCCATCTTCTGCATCACCTGGACCTTGGCCCCCTGGCCCACGGAGACGATGACGGTGAGGGCCGTGATCCCGATCAGCACCCCCAGCATCATGAAGAAGGTCCGGAGCTTGTTCGCCGTCAGCCCCTTGAGGCTGACCCGCACCGTGCTGACGATCTTCATGCCCGTCCTCCTGTGCCCGCCGCGACTGGCACCTCCTCCGATCGGCTCTCCCAGACGACCTGGCCGTCCTTCAGATGAATGGTCCGCTCCGCATGCCGGGCGACGTCCGGCTCGTGGGTGACCAGGACGATGGTTCGGCCCTGCCGGTGGAGCTGGCCGAAGAGGGCCATGATCTCCTCGCTCGCCTTGGTGTCCAGGTTCCCGGTAGGCTCGTCCGCCATCAGGATGGCCGGATCGGTGACCAGGGCTCGGGCGGTGGCCACCCGCTGCTGCTGCCCCCCCGAGAGTTCCGTCGGCTTGTGGTGCTCCCGGTCGGCCAGCCCGACGCTGGCCAGGGCGGCCGCCGCCTTGGCGCGGATCCCGCCCTCGTCCCGGTAGATCAGCGGGCAGCTCCACGTTCTCCAGGGCGGTGGCCCGGGGCAGCAGGTTGAAGCTCTGGAAGACGAAGCCGATCTTCCGGTTGCGGATGGCCGAGAGGGCGTCATCGTCGAGACCGGCCACCTCCTGCCCGTCGAGGAGATAGGATCCTGCGCTGGGAGTGTCGAGACAGCCCATCAGGTTCATGAGGGTGGACTTCCCGCACCCGGAGGGGCCCATGATCGCCACGAACTCGCCCTTCTTGATATGGAGGGAGATGCCCCGCAGGGCCGGCACCTCGACGTCCCCCACCCGGTAGGTCTTCTGGATCCCGTCCATTCGAATCATCGTCGCACGCTCCCTTCGCTGGTCACTCAGCAGCGTTCAGCCGTCAGCTATCAGCGATCTGCCAAAGGCGAAAGCGCCAAGGGTTTCGCCGATACCAGTGCTCGGACAGCATGGAGTCCTTTGTCTGCTCTCTCGGTTCGCTGATGGCTGACCGCTGAGAGCTGAACGCTTACGTCCCTCACTTCGCCCCCGGGGGCAGGGCCTGCTTGGCGGGGCCTTCCCGCTCTCGACCTCGCCCACGACCACCCGCTCGCCTTCCTTCAGACCGCTCAGGACCTCGGTGTAGCTCTTGTCCTTCCAGCCCGTCTTGACCGGCCGGCGGATCAGTCGGTCTCCCTCCTGGACGAAGACCACCCGGTCCCCATCCTCGCGCCGGACGGCCTGGTTCGGGATCGCCAGCACCTTCTCGCGCTTCGCCACGGTGATGGTGGTGTTCGTCGTCATGTCGGGCCGGAGCAGGCCCTCCCGGTTGTCAAAGGCGATCACCACGTCGTAATCCACGACGTTCTGCTGGATGAGGGCCTTGGGGTAGATGGCCGTGACCGTGCCGCGAAACTCCTTGTCCGGGAAGGCGTCCACGTTGAAGACCGCCTCCTGGCCCACGTGGACCTTGCCGATGTCGGTCTCGTCCACGTAGGCATCCACCTGGAGTCGGCTCAGGTCGATGATCGTGACGAAGGTGGGGGCCTGGGCCGCGGCGCTGCCCGAGGTCACCGTCTCCCCCTGCTGGGTCGAGACCGAGGCCACGACGCCGCCCATGGGCGCCGTGATCGTGGCGTACCCCAGGTTCGCCTCGGCGATCCGGAGCGCCGCCTTCGTCTGGGCGACCTCGGCCACCGCGTACTGGAGGTCCTCGGGGGTGTACTTCTCCCGGGTCAGGCTGAGCTGCTCGCGGGCCGTGCGGACCTGGGCCACGGCCACATCGTAGTCCCGCGACGCAGTGTCCACCTGCTGGAGCGCGACGCCGCCGTCCTGGTAGAGCTGCCGATACCGGTCGAGGTTGACCTTGGCCAGAAGCTGGTTCGCCTCCGCCTGGCGGAGGGCGGCCTCGGCCGTCTGAATCTCCTGGGGGCGGGCGCCGTTCTTCACCGTGGACAGCTTCGCCTCCGCCGCGGCCAGGTCGGCCCGCGCTTTTTCCACGGCGGCCCGCAGATCGTCCTGCTCCAGCCGGGCGATCACCTGGCCGGCCTTTACCCGATCCCCCACCTGGACCGCGAGCTGCTCCACGCGCCCCGGGATCCGGGCCCCCACGCGCACCTCCGCACCGACCATGGCCTTGATCGTCCCTGTGGCCGTCACGACCGCGCTCAGGTCCCGCCGCGTGACCACGGCCATAGCGGGGCCAGTCGGACCGGGCGATCGCGTGAGGCCGTACCATCCCCCCACGCTCCCGAAGGCCGTCACGGCCAGCACGAGGCCGATCCACAGCCCCTTCCGCCGCGTCCGCATGGCTCGCGGCCTCTCTTTCACGGCCGCGCCGATCGTCTCGCGTGGGATGCCCGCGAAGGCGTCCTGGGCCAGCTCCTCCTGCATGTTCCTACCTCCCCTTGCCCTGCGGGCGCCCGCCCATCCATCGCGGCCGCCCCGTGTCATCTCGGAGCTCCAGGACGCTGCCCGTCCGCTGGTTTGTGACCCGCGCCGCCACTAGGTGCAGATTCCCCCCGGGGTCCATCATCTTCGACCCTTCCACGCTGATCGGATCGCCCACCCGGAGGTCGCACTGCACCTGGGCAAGGTACCAGCCAGGTCCGAGCATCACCGTGAACGTCTCCTGCCTAGTCTCCAGACGCAGGGTCGAAGGACCCCCTCGTGGGACAAGGTCCACCTGGGTCGCCCGTCCCTTTACTTGGATGACCGTGTTCTGATCAAAGCCCGGGTTGCTCGGCCCTCCCCACCACCAGCCCTGGGCGTTGGCCGAGACGGGGACCGCCAGCGTTGCCCCCGCGAGGGCGGCTGCAAGGAAGAAGGCCGCGATCCGCGGATGCGTCAAGTGCCCCTGTGAGGGATGGCGCCAGAGCCAGGAGATTGCATGATGCATGGCCTCTCCAATTCGTAGGACGAGACCGAGGAGAAGGCCAGTGCAGATGAGCCCCCAGACGAGCCATTCGATCAAGGTGCCCATCATCAACAGCCCCGCAAACATGACTCGCTCCGTTCTCCCGGTGGTCGAAGGCCTAGAGGTGCTGGAGGGGAGATCTTCCTCCCCTCCAGCGATTGGCGTGGTCACCAGCGAGGGCCGAAGCCCATCCGGGGACCCATCCCCATGCGGCTCATGCCCATCCCAGGACCGAAGCCGCGACGGATCCAAATCCAGGCCCGAACCCGGACCCGCGCCGGGCCGAAGGCCGGGAGCTGCGCCCGTTGCTCCGGCGTCAGGACCTCGGCCACAGCGGTCCGGGCCGCCAGCGCCTTCTCCGACATCTGGGCCTGGAGCGCCACGATCTCCTTCTCCTTCGCCGCGATCTTGGCCTGGTCGAGAGCCGGCTCCCGGAAGAGAGCCTGGAGTTCTGCCCGCTTCGCGAACATCTCCTTCCGGAGCTTCGGCCATCTCGGCGTACTGATCGCTCTGGACCTTCTGGATCTTGGCGATCTGGTCCGCGCTGAGATTGATTCACGGCCAGGCCGGGGCCATACCCGGGCCCGTAGCCGAAGGGCCCGCCACCGCGCCCCGAACCCGGGCCCCCATGCGAAGGCCGCCGAAGCCGTCACTGCCAGAGCCCCCACCAACCCGATCACCATCACCGTCTTCTTCATTGTCGTTTCTCCTCTCCGCTGTTGCGGATCTTGGGGTTGCGCCCGGCAATAGAGAGAAGCAGGAGGCGTGCCATCGGCCTGGCGGGCCCTGACTGTGGTTTGCTGGTCAGAGGAACGAAGGAATATCAGGGAGTTACGTGGAAGGCGGAGGTCGCTGGCACGGGAGGCCGGTCGATGTCGAATCCCCGGGACTGCGGATCCCGCACTACGAGTGCTGATTCGGCACGACTCGCGGGCCGCGCGGGGAGGGGAGTTCCCGGTAGCGCGTCGAGCTGGGAATCGAGCAAGATCCGTGGTCCCAGGAGTACAGTCCGGGCTGCACAGGCCCGGGGCGCAGCCTCACAGGATCCACTTCCGCTTCACATTGACGAGCGTGACCAAGAACAGCCCGCCGCAGAAGGCGGCCACCAGGAGGAAGTCGAGCGCGAGGGGGAGCGTATTCGCCCCGCGGACGGCGCCGTGGAGGATGTCCGCTCCGTAGGTCAGCGGCAGGGCGTACGACAGCGGCCGGAGCCACACCGGGAGCTGCGCGATGGGGAAGAACAGGCCGCACAGGAAGAGCATCGGGAAACGGAAGAAATTGGATAGGGTTTGGGCCTCGAACACCTCCTTGACCGCCACGGCCACGAACAGGACCAGGAAGGTGGAGACCACGGCGATCAGAACGATGCCCGGGACCAGGGCGGCCCAGGCCAGGCCCCGGAGGTCCGTCAGGAAGGCGGCCAGCAGGATGGGAACGAAGGCATTGGCCACGCCGAAGAGGATCGCCCCCGCCGTCTTGGCGAGCATGAGCAGCTCGAGGGGGATGGGCGCAAGCAGCAGCCGTTCGAAGGAGCGCCCCCGCTTCTCGAAGGTCACGGTGACGGCCAGCAGGGAGGTCGTCCCGAACAGGATGGAGATCGCCACCACCCCGGGCAGGAGGGCCGGGATGGTCTCCCGGCCGGTGCCCGACTTGATGAAGAACATCCCGGTCCACGCCAGGGGGAAGAGCAATCCCCAGCTCACGTTCGGCGGCTTGAGATAGTAGGTGCGTGCGTCCTTCCACAGAATGTGCCAGAACGCGATCCAGCTCGTCATGCCGCCGCCCCCTGCTTCTCCCGCTCCTTCTGCATCTCGTCCGCCCCGATCCCGGTCACCCGGACAAAGACCTCCTCCAGGGACTGCCGGAGGACCCGGGCCTCGAAGACCTGCACGCCCCGCTCGTCTAGGAAGCGCAGGAGGGGGAACAGGCTGACGGGCTCGGGAGACGTGACCCGCAGCCGGGGGCCCGCGGCCTGGCAGCGCACGGCGGCGAAGGCCTCCTGGATCTCCCCGCAGAGCCCGGCACGCTCCGCACCGAGGAGCAAATCCACGACGTGCTGGCCCTTGACCTCTTGCAGGAGGGCCTCCACCGTATCTACGGCGACAATCCGCCCAGCCACGATGAAGCCGATGCGGTCGCAGAGCCGCTCGGCCTCCTCGATGTAGTGCGTGGTCAGGAAGATGGTTGTCCCGGTCCGGTTGAGGCCGCCCAGAAGCTGGCGAATCTGCCGGGCGCTGGCCACGTCGATGCCGGTGGTGGGCTCGTCGAGGAAGAGGACGGGCGGCTGGTGCATGATGCCGGCGGCGATCGTGAGTTTTCGCTTCATGCCTTTGGAGTACTGTCCGAAGCGCCGGGGTCCGACCGCGGCCAAGCCAAAGGTCTCGCAGCTCCTGCGCCCGCGCCTCACGCTTTTCGCGGCCCATACCGTAGAGCGCCCCGCAGAAGCACAGATTCTCGAAACCCTCCAGCTCCGGGTAGAGGTTGCTCTCGTCCGGGACGATCCCCATCAGGTGCTGGGCCCGCTTCACGCTCCGGGTGTAGTCTCGCCCGAAGTACCTGATGGCCCCGGCGGACGGCCGCGCCAGGCCCGTGAGCAGGTTGATGGTCGTGGTCTTCCCGGCGCCATTGGGCCCCAGGAAGCCGAAGAACTCGCCCTGGCCGACGGCGAAGGAGATTCCGGCCACCGCCGTGACGTCCCCGAAGCGCTTCGCCAGCCCCTCCACCTCGATGGCGGGCGGCTCGCCGAGTGCGGTCACTGCTTCTGCTTGGCCGGCACGCACGGGTGATTCTTGTCCGCGCCGTGGCACGTCTTCACCTGTTCCGGCGTGCACTCCTGCGGCGTTCCTTTGAGCTGCTCCGGCTTCTGACACGTCGTCTTCGAGGTATCCATGGCGTTCCTCCCTTCCCCCCGGCGCCCGGGGGGCTGTCAATCCGCGGTGAGCCGCGACACGCACGCGCACGGCTCCTGTCCGCACCGTTCCAGCGTGCACCGAGCTGTGTGCTCGCTGCTCCGAGAACAGCGGCAGAGCTCGCCGACCACTTCAAGAAGCCGGGACTTCAACTGGGCCCGCCCCTCGTGCAGCCGGCTCCGCACCGTCCGCAGGGGCAGTTGGCACAGCCGGCCGATTTCCCGATAGGAGTACCCGCCCAGGTAGTGCAGCGAGAGCACCTCGCGGCTGCGGTCGGTCACGCCGAGCAGCGCGTCGTGAAGGAGGTGTTGTTGCTCCACGGCCCGGGCGGGCTCGGCGACGCCCTCAGGGACGACGTGCGCTTCCGTGAACAACGTCTCCGGCTGGAAGCGCCTCAGGTGCATCCGGCAGAGGTTCCGGGCAATCCCGCGCAACCACCCCGCAAACTTCTCCGGGTGCTCCAGGGCCGAGAGGCCCCGGTGGGCCGCCAGAAAGACCTCCTGCGTCAGATCCTCGCTGTCCGCAAAGTCGCCCGTGTGCTCGAAGCAGGCGGCGAACACCAAGCCGCGGTACCGGCGGACCAGTTCCGCAAAGGCGGCCGCCTTCCCCGCCTGGGCCCGATCGAGCAGCTCCGCTGCCCCTGGCATAGCTCTGGTCTCCTGAGAGAACAGTTCACCAATATAGTTGCGGGAGCGGCGGGAAAAGTTGGGTTTCGGGACGCGGCCCCCTGAGTCACCCGGGCGTTTCGGAAGAGACCGCCTGCGCGCCATCTCGGCGGTTGGTCAGCAGGCCCCCTCTGCCTCGGTGCGGGCTGGTCAGTCCACCTCTTTAACGTAGGCACCCCCCTTGACCTTGATGAGGATTCCACGCCGCAGCACGCACCGGGGCTCACGTCCGAGATTCAGACCGTCTGATACTGCCCAGTATCGTGGCACGCCCCCAACATTATTGACCTGTCAATCCCAGCCGCCACCGCAACCGCTCCCACCCCGCGCTCGGTGGCGGGTCAACAAAGATGACGAAGCCGATCCCCTGGTGGAAAGAGCACGCCAGTTGAAGCACGGCTGGCTGGTGGAACGCGAGGCGGTAGGTCTGCCCGGGCGCCAGGCGGACCGGACCCAGTTGCATGGCGCTCTCATCGTCATTGCGAAGGACCAAGATGTCCCGGATGCCGAGCCGGAGGTGCACGTCGGAAGGCAGGCCGGGCGAGGCCTCTCCGCGGGCGCTTCGCGACGCGGTCCCCTGCGGGATGACGAACAGCAGCTCCCGCGCGGAGGGCGGAAGTGGCGTGATCGGTGCCAGCGCTGCCCAGCCAAGCGCCCCGAGACCCCCGCCCAGGGCCAGCACCCCGCAGACGAGAAGAATCCAGCGGACTCTCACGGGCTCACACCTGGCGCCGTCAGCGGACCGGGACCTCCAGCGACAGGGGAGCGGCGTGGGCAAACGTGAGCGTCACCGGAACCCGATCCCCCGATCGCAGGGCGCGCTTCAAGTTGATCAACATGATGTGCAGTCCTCCGGGCTGCATCGCCAGCGCGGTTCCCGCGGGAATCTCCAGCCTGGCCACCGGCCGCATGCGCATCACGTCCCCGTCCCGGATGGTTTCGTGGAGCTCGACATGCTCGGCGGCATCGCTGGTGGCGCCCAGCAACGCGTCCGGCTCCGGACCCGCCGTTGCGGAGGGTCACATAGAGGGCCCCATTGCCCGTGTCGGCAGCGCATCTGGCCCGCCTGGGGCATCAGCATCGGGGCCGGCCGGGCCCAGGCGTCCACCACCTGCATGGACGCGGGCCGGGTTCTCTCGGCACCACCGGCCAGGGTGGCAACGGCCAGCAGGCCGGCCACGCAGCCGAGCGACAGGAGGACAGCAGGGCGCATGGGTCACCTCGTCAACAGGAGTTGGAGGTCGTGGCGAATATCTTCAACGGGTGTTCCGAACGGAATGGCCAGTCGCAGCATGCCGTTTGCGTCGATCACGAAGGTCGTGGCCGAATGGTCCACCACGTATCCCTCGGATGAGCCGGGCACCCTGTGGCTCTGGACGTAGACCCCGTAGGCTTTCCAGACCGCGGCTAGGCTCTTTCGGTCGCCCGTCAGCCCGACGAAGGAAGGGGCGAAGGCCTGGACGTACGTGCGGAGGCGCTTGGGCGTGTCGCGTTCCGGGTCGACGGTCACCAGGGCCACCCGGAGGCGCTGGGCCGCCGGCCCGAGCGCTTGCTTGACCTGGGCGAACTCGGCGAGCGTCGTGGGGCAAACATCCGGGCAGGAGGTGTATCCGAAGTAGAGGAGGATCACGTTGCCCCGCCAGTCGCGGAGCTGGAACGTTTTGCCCTCGTCGGTCCGCAGGGTAAAGTCCGGGGCGGGTGATGGCGGCTCGAGCACCCCCGTGCGAAACGGGCTCTCCGCGGCGGAGCAGGGAAGTGCCAGGAGCAGGAATGCGGCAATTACCCCTCGCAGCATGGGGCCACCTCCTCCGCCAGGAGGCGGAGTGCATGCTCGGAGGCTTCGCCTCCTCGGTCGGCCAAGGCGGAGCGACGCGGGATGCGCCGTGCCGTTCACCGTGTAATGTAACCAGCCAAGAAAGGAATGCCAACAGGATGTCGT
>CAVQPC010000047.1:0-62121 GCA_963714585.1 uncultured Methylomirabilota bacterium | reverse complement strand
TTTTGGACATGGTGGAACCTCGAACCCTTGTCTCACCTCGGGAAACCCTACTTCTGGAAAAGGGGAGAATGATGGGGAATATCGGCAAGAATGCTATTGACGTGCTTCGCTGGCTCTCAGCCTTCCATAACGACCTTTCAACGCTACTCCGTCAAATCGACTCTAGCATGAAGGGAAAGAAGGGATGTGAAAGTCCTTGGGGCACTGCTTGTATTTAAGGAACTCTCATACTCCTTCCAAAAACCGCAGGGGTGGATGCCTCGCCGATTGTTCCGCCTTTATGCACTAGTTTCCAAGGGTGAAGAAGACAACTCGGCCCCCACAAGCGCTGGGCGTTTTTCATCGTATGCTTGGAGTCCGCAGACTTGTCCGAACCCGTTGCCTCGTGGGGCGTCATGATACTAAAAGAGCCAAAAAAAACCGAGAAGGGCTCAGTTTTCCATAATTGGCTCCTAAACGAAGAAGGCCCCGCCTTCTTGAAGACGCTATCTACCGTGACATGGACCCAACCGGAACCGCCCAAGGAATTGGAGGCGGAATTGAAGACTATGTACTATCAATCATGCCCTCTTGAGGAACTTAATAGCGCCGCAGAAGTACAACAGAGGGTAGTCGAGCCCCTGTGGAAAAAGCTCAACGAATAAGCGTTCGTAATCACCCCGATTCGGCGTCCAGCTAGGCCGCCCGAAAACATTTAGAACGATTCGCCGCCACGTTCGGCGGAGACTGCCCTTATTTCGACCTACTCCTCACCCTTCCTAATCCCAGGAAGCGAAATTCCTTTCCTCCCAGTGCCCAGATTCGCCCCTGCTTGGGGAGCCAAGCGGGACTCGAAACTGGGGCTTGGGCGAAAAACCCGTGCCGACCTCTGCCCAAGGCCTCCCTTTCACTGGTCCTCCCCACGCCCTGACCGGGGCGTCAGAATCGTCTGATCTCGCCCCGATACAGCCCGATGTCAGCTTCAGGCCGGAGCCAGCCACCGTGGCCTTTCCCGCTGACACGCCCGAGCCGAGGCCGAAGGGGACGGCCATGAAACTGAGAGTAGACTGGTTAGTTGAGGGGAAGAGGTTGTCTGCTCGTACACGGAACCCGAGGGAAGTCCTGCCCCGTCCCTCGGAATCCGTGACCAGCCTGAAGTTGGTGAACGGGACGCGAGTGGCAGAGGGGAGCGGAGGCGCATGCCGAAGAAAGCGTCGGGAGGACCGTCGAGGGCATTCCCGGTCGTCGAGGCCGGGCCGCTGGTGCCGAGGCAGATGCCTTTCGCCGATAGCTTCCCGGCTCCCCTTCCGCCTGGACGGTGCTGCGCCGATTGGGAACGGCTTGCCTCCTGGCACTCGCTAGCCAGCGCTGAACGTGTGGGGGGCGGCGGGTACTCCGGATGGATATTGCCCCTCGCTGTATCCCGCCCGGCTGCTCAACCCGCAGTGCGGTCCCGCCACCCACCTGGATCAGGCCGCCCGCAGCAGGAACTCGACCTTCACCGCCTGGTACGGAAAGACGATGCCGCCCCCCGCGGCACGATCAAGCACGCCAGCCTTCAGCAGCGCGGTCACATCCCCGTGTACCGCCTTTACGTCGCGCCCGACGCGCCGCGCTGCCTCGCGGACCGACACCGGACCTGCCCCGCAGAGCGCCTTGAGCAACGCCCATCGCTTTGCGGTCAGCACCTGCCAGAGCAAGTCGGGAGTGGCAAAGCTGATGCGCGCGGCCCTTTCAGCCCTGCCCGTCTTCCAGACGCGCACGAAATCCGCCATCGAGTCGGCAGGCGTGCGCACATCAAGGATTACGGTTTTCACGGTTCCACCTCGCCATGTCACGTTGGAAGTCGGTAATCAACTGGTCTGGCGTCGTAAACTCGTAAGGCCTCTCCTTGCCTTCGACATGTCGGTGATCGCCCTTCCCGCTCTCGTTGTCGTAGCGGATGACGCAGACCCCGTCGACCACATACACCAGCCGGTACTTGAATCCGTGACGCGACCCCGCAACCGGCTTGGGAACTCGCCAGAGGGCCAGCTCGGCGAACGCCGACGCAGAGTAGGTTATGCGGACGCCAACAAGCTGAACAGCCTTCATCTTGGACAGTCTACCAAGTCGGCCTGATGTTGTCAATGACTCCAACAGATGCGAGTCGCCACACAGGACCGACCTCCGGAGATCCGGTTTCTCGCTACCTCCTTCTCTCGGCGAGCGTCCGGATATACACCCCGGGCCCTGACCGTCCCCAAGACCAGGGGGAGGCCGGGCAGCCTTGACCGCCGGGGACGCAAGGGGCGGATCGGGGCCAATCCCTCGCAGACTGTGGTCACCAGTCCCTCACATAGCGAGTTCACTCTCAAACTGCGTCTCTCAAGAACAGGATACCCCGCTCCTTCATTAGACGCTCTCCCCGGCTGACCGATCGGTTGATCCCCCACTGCACTGAGATACGTTCTCACTTTCGTCACCTTCCGCGCCGGCTGAAATGGACCTCCTATGACATGACTCTCCCCGATTACTATGCTGATGCCCTTGACCCGTTTCGGCTCTTGGAGTATTACTCATACCGGTAAGAACGGAGGGATTCATGAGGGTCACGACGAAAGGGCAGGTCACCATCCCCCAGGAGATCCGCGAGCGGCTCTCCATTCATCCGGGCACTGAGGTGGAGTTCACGGTGGAAGGCAACACCGTGAAGCTGCGTCCCTGCGCGGCGCGGTCGAGGGCGGGGCATGCGACTGGTGGAGCGCCTGCGCGGGCGCGCCACGGTCCGCATGACGACCGACGAGATCATGGCGCTCACACGGGGCCGGTGATGGCGGGGACCCTGGTGGACAGCAATGTCCTCCTGGATGTTCTCACCGAGGATGCGCGGTGGTATGCGTGGTCGTCCACCGCCTTGGTGCAGTGCGCGAATGCGGGCACCCTCTACATCAATCCGATCATCTATGCGGAGGTCTCGATCGGCTTTGCCACCATCGAGGAGGTGGAAGAGGTGCTTCCTTCCGAGTCGTTCCCCCGGCTCCCGATTCCGCCCGAAGCGGCGTTCCTGGCGGGGAAAGCCTTCCTGCGATACCGGAAGAGAAAGGGAGCCAAGATCATACCCTTGCCCGACTTCTTCATCGGCGCCCACGCCGCGGTGGCGGGATTGCGACTGCTCACGCGGGACAGCCGGCGTTACCGCACCTACTTTCCGTCCGTTGAGATCATCACCCCTGCCCGCAGATAACCCCAGATCGTCCCAACGCCGCCCGCCGTGCCGGATCCCCACACCGCAAGGATATAAGAATATCGGACGCGCGCACGCTCGTCATGATCTCCCATCTGACCCCATCTGACTGACTTCCACGGCGGGGATGGTTTCCGGACGCCCTGGCACGTGCGTCAGGCCGCCAGGGGCCGACCGCAGAGCGACTCCAGGACGCGGAGCGGGGCCTTGTCGGGCGCCAGGAGGGCCGGCATCGGGACGATGAATGTCTGCTCCAAGGCAGACTGCCCGGAGAGGACGGCGTGGGGGACCCCGTCCGTGAATACGAGCCAGGAAATCTGTTGACAGTGCTGTGACTGCTGGTGTACGAAGCAGACCGACGGTGAGATGAACCGCGCTGCCCGCAGTGCCATGGGAGACACGCTTCGTGGATGACCCGCGTGACGTGCGCCGGCAGATCCGCGAGGGGAAGTGGCGGAAGCCGACGGCCGGCCTGGCGGCGGGATACGTCCAGGCGAACCTGGTGGTCCTCCCCCGCGATTTGGCCTACGACTTTCTCCTCTTTGCCCAGCGCAACCCGAAGCCTTGTCCCATCATCGAGGTGACCGACACGGGATCGCCCGAGCCCCGGCTCTCGGCGCCGGGCGCCGACCTCCGGACCGACATCCCTCGCTACCGCATCTACCGCCACGGGGAGCTGGCCGAGGAGGTGACCGACCTCCAGGGCGTCTGGCGGGAGGACCTGGTCGCCTTCCTCCTCGGCTGCAGCTTCACGTTCGAGGCGGCGCTGCTGCGGGCCGGGATCCCGGTCCGGCACCTCGAGGAGGGAAAGAACGTCCCCATGTTCGTCACCTCGGTCGCCTGTGTCCCGGCCGGCGCCTTCCAGGGGCCCCTGGTGGTGACGATGCGGCCGATTCCGTCGGCCCTGGTGCCGCGGGCCGTCCAGATCAGCGGACGGTACCCCGCCGTTCATGGGGCGCCCGTGCACATCGGCGACCCCACGGGCCTCGGGATTCGCGACCTCTCCAAGCCGGACTTCGGCGACCCGGTCACGATCCGGGCGGGCGAGGTGCCCGTCTTCTGGGCCTGCGGCGTGACCCCGCAGGCCGTCGCCATGCAGAGTAAGCCGCCGCTCTTGATCTCCCACGCCCCCGGCCACATGTTCATCACCGATCTCCGCGACGAGGCGCTGGCCGCCGGCTGAACGCGCCGGAGCGGATGCGAGCGCAGCGGGACCTCATCCAGCTCGGCTAATCGAGCAATCGAAACCGCGGGCCGTGGGGTATCCGGCTGGGGTCGGCCAAGAGTTTCTCGAGGAGGCCGCGACGCTGCAGGTCGAGCCGCAACTCCGCTCGCCACGCCTCGACGGCCTCGGGCGGGAGGTTCTTCGGGGGCAGCTCAGGGATCTTGCCGATCGGAAACTTCAAGATGCCTTCCACAGTGCTGCCTCCAACTTTTCCCAGATGCCTTCTGGTCCATACGTCGTGCACAGGTGGCGCAGCTCGTCATTACTGATGCTTCCAGGATTCGAGCGAATGAGTTCGACCAAATCGGCAAAATCCCTCGCTTCTCTTCGCGGGTTCATCCGAATTGCGTGCAATTTCATGCCCAAGAGGTGAGAGAGAGCCGGGACGAGACAACTTGCATCTGCCACGGTGTATGGCATGGCCTCTTGGGACATCTTCCTGGCTGTCTCGCTGTCCACGAAGAGAACATCCACATCCGGCAAGATTACAGACGTATGGCGATAGCGAGCGAAGATCTCGGATCGCGCCACTTGCGAGTATCCGGCCTGGAGGAGGCCTGCGTCCATGAGGCCGGCATGCGCTTCAGAGATCAGAACATCCACGTCCAGTGTCTGCCGTGTCACGCCATATGCTTGAAGCGCGTACCCACCGATCAACAGGACCGAGATCTGGTTCTTGGCAGCTATCTCCATCAGCAGTTGCAGGACGCTCTTCATGACTTCCGCTCCACCTGCTTCCGGATTGCCTCCAGCCGACGGGAGGGCCCGGAGGGTTCCGGGGTCGGATCCCACCCGCCTGGCCAAGCAGCCTATCCTAAGGTTCTCCGCTTGACAAGACTGTGAAGGTGGAGGCCGCCGGGGTGCGGGAAAAGCGAGGAGGGGACGGGCTTCGGGGCCGCGGCCCTTCCTTGACTTGTCACGGGGGGGCGGATAGAATCCCGCCCACACCCAGGCTGTGGGGACTGGAATGGCAGCTCGCCATCTCAACACGTGACCGCAACACAAGAACAGGGGGAGGCATCATGAGCAGGCGAAGGTATCTCCGATGGTTCCAGGTCTCGCTCATGGCAGTGACTGCGGTGCTGGCCCTGGCCGGCAGGCCGGCGGCCCAGACCAAAGAGGTGGTCATCGGCGTCCTCTACGCCATGACCGGTCCCACCGCCCAGATCGGGATCGATGCGGTCAACGCCATCAAGGTCGTGCAGGAAATCGTCAACACGCAGCATGCTCCCATCAATGTGCCGCTGGGCAAGGGGGGAGGTCTCCCCAACCTGGGCGGGGCCAAGGTCCGGATCGTGGTCGTGGATCACCAGGGGAAGCCGGATCTTGGGCTCTCCGAGGCGGAACGCTTGATCACCCAGGAGAAGGTCAACGCCCTCTTCGGGGCCTACTTCTCCAGCGTGACCAACACGGCGAGCCAGGTGGCTGAGCGGATGGGGATGCCCCTCGTCAATGCGGACTCGTCCTCGCCCGCCCTCACGGAGCGGGGCTTCAAATGGTTCTTCCGGACGACGCCGCATGACGGCGACTTCAGCCTGGTGATGTTCGAGTTCATGCAGGACTTCGAGAAGAAGCGGGGGGTGAAGTTCAAGAGCGTGGCCATCCTGAACGAGGACACCCAGTTCGGCTCCGACAGCGCCAAGGTGCAGGATGAGCTGGCGAAGAAGTTCGGCTACGAGGTCACGGCCCGGGTCCCCTTCCGGACGGGGACGACCAGCCTGGACGCCGAGGTGGGGCGCCTGAGGGCGGCGAATGCTGACGTGCTCCTCCCCAGCCTGTACACCTCGGACGCCATCCTCCTCACGCGGACGATGCGGAACCTGGACTACAACCCAAAGCTGATCGTCGCCCAGGACGCGGGGTACACCGACCCCAAGTTCGTTGCCGAGATGGGGAAGGACGCGGTGGGGGCCATCACTCGGGCGCCCTTCTCGCTGGACCTGGCGGCCAGGAAGCCGCTGATCCCCGTGATCAACGACATGTTCAAGAAGCTGGGCGGCCGGGACCTGAGCGATGTCTCGGCGCGCGCCTTCACGGGCTTCATCACGCTGGTGGATGCCATCAACCGGGCCGGCTCCACGGATCCCGCGGCCATCCAGAAGGCGCTGCAGACGACCAACATCCCGCCCGACCAGCTCATCATGCCGTGGACCGGGGTGAAGTTCGACCAGAAGGGGCAGAACATCGGGGCGCGGGCCATCCTACAGCAGATGCAGGAGGGCGCCTACGTCACCATCTACCCGTTCGAGTTGGCCACGAAGGACGTGGTCTATCCGGTCCCAACTTGGTCGCAGCGCAAATAGCCGGGATGCACCCGGCGGACAGAGAAGAAGAGACCGGAGCCTGAGGCGGCTCCGAAGGGATCCGAAAGGAGAAGGGGGGCGGGTCGCCCTCGTGCGCCCCGCCCCCCATTTTACCCCCATGTTCACCGTGCCGCCGCCCGACGTCCTGGCCCAGGGAATCCTGAGCGGGATTCTCATGGGATTCGTGTACGCGCTCATCGCGGTCGGCCTGAGCCTGATCTTCGGGCTGATGGAGATCGTGAACTTCGCCCACGGCGAGTTCCTCATGCTCAGCATGTACACGGCCTTCTGGGCGTGGACCCTCTTCGGCCTGGATCCTCTCCTGAGCGTGCCGCTCTGTGCGGCGGCGCTCTTCCTCCTCGGCTGGCTCACCTACGCGGGGATCATCCGGCGTGTCCTGGGCGGACCCATGCTGGCCCAGATCTTCGCCACCTTCGGCTTCGGGATCTTCCTGCGGGCGGCGGCGCAGTTCCTGTGGACCCCGGACTTCCGGCAGGTTGGCCGGGCGTGGGTGCAGGGACCGGTGAAGATCCTGGGGATCTCCGTCGGCTTGCCCCAGGTGGTGGCCAGCGGGGCGTCCCTGGTGGCCTTCGGCCTCCTGTACTGGTTCATCACTAGGACGGAAACCGGCATGGCCCTGGAAGCGACGGCAGAAGACCGGCAGGCGGCGGCCCTCATGGGGATCAACACGGAGCGGATGTTTGCCCTGGGCTGGGGAATCGGGTCGGCCTGCGTGGGGGTCGCGGGGGCCTTCCTGGCGAGCTTCTTCTACATCTTCCCCCAGGTGGGGAGCCTCTTCGCCCTCATCGCCTACGTGATCGTGGCCCTGGGCGGGTTCGGGAGCATCCTGGGGTCGCTGGTGGCGGGCCTGATCATCGGGCTGGTCGAGGTCCTGGGGGGCCTCTTCATTGCCCCCGCCTTCAAGTACGTGGCGGTGTTTCTCATCTACCTGGTGATCGTCCTGGTGCGACCGCAAGGCCTCCTCGGGAAGTTTTGATGGCGACGAGCGAGCAACTCGAGGCCGTGAAGGCGGGGGCGTCGCGGGGGGTCTCGTCGGCCACTCGCGCGAACGTGGGGACCATCCTGTTCGCAGTCCTGCTCCTGGCGGCCCTGGCATTTCCGATCGTCTACCAACTCCCGTATCCACGCGACGTGGCGATCAAGGTCCTGCTGTACGCCATGCTGGCTCAGGCCTGGAACATCCTGGCCGGCTACTGCGGCCAGATCTCCCTGGGCCACGCCGTCTTCTTCGGCGCCGGCGCCTACACCTCCAGCATCCTGCAGACCACAGTCGGCTGGAACCCGTGGATCGGCCTCCTGGCGGGCGCGACGGTCGCCGTGGCCCTGTCGCTTCTGATCGGGTATCCGTGCTTCCGCCTGCGGGGACACTACTTCGCCATCGCCACCATCGCCATCGGGGAGATCGTTCAGACGCTGGCGATCAACTGGGACTTCATCGGCGGGGCCCGGGGCCTCTCCCTCCCCTTCCGGAAGGACTCCCTCCTGGCCTTCCAGTTCCAGACCAGCAAGTACCCCTACTACTACATCATCCTGACGCTGTTCGCCCTCTGCATGCTGGTGAGCTGGCGGATCGAGCGGACGCGGCTGGGGTACTATTTCCGGGCGATCCGCGACGACCCCGAGGCGGCGCAGAGCGTCGGGATTTCCATCCGGAGGTACAAGCTCATCGCCATGGCCATCTCCGCGGCCTTCGTGGCAGCGGGCGGGAGCTTCTACGCGCAGTACGTCCTCTATCTGGATCCGGACAGCGTCTTCCCCCTCTCCCTGTCCATCCTCATCTGCTGTCTGGCGGTGGTGGGGGGGACGGGGACCCTGTGGGGCCCGCTGGTGGGGGCCGCCCTCATGGTCCCGCTGTCGGAGTACACGCGGATCCACTTCGGCGGAACGGGAGGCGCAGTGGATCTGCTCATCTATGGCGGCCTGCTCACGTCCGTGGCGGTGTTCCAGCCGGCGGGGCTGGTGGGGCTCGTGCGGCGCTGGTGGAGACGCGGATGGCGCTCCTGACCCTCGAAGGCGTGACCAAGCGGTTCGGCGGCGTGGTGGCGAATCACAACATCAGCTTCAGCGTCGAAGCGGGGGAGATCCTCGGCCTCATCGGGCCCAACGGCGCGGGCAAGAGCACGCTCTTCGAGGTGATCACGGGCTACTACCGGCCCGATGCGGGGGACATCCGCTTCGGCGGCCACCGGATCGTGGGGCGGCGGCCGGACCAGATCAATCGGCTGGGCATCGGGCGCACCTTCCAGAAGCTCCGGCCGTTCCACGCCATGACGCTGGCCGAGAACGTCATGGTGGCCGCCATGCAGCACGAGCCGGATCCCGCCGCGGCGCGACGGGAGGCCCTGCGGTATCTGGCGTTCGTCGAGCTGGCGGACAAGGCCGACAGTTTCGCCAACACCCTCAGCACCGGGGAGCGCAAGCGGCTGGAGATGGCGCGGGCCATGGCGACCCGCCCGCAACTGCTGCTCCTGGACGAGATCACGGGGGGTGTGGATCATCGCACGATCCCCACCCTGGTGCAGCTCATCGGGCGGCTGCGGGGCGAGGGGCTGACCCTGGTGGTGATCGAGCACAACATGCGGGTCATCATGTCCATCTCCGACCGGATCGTCGCCTTGCGGCTGGGTGAGGTCATCGCCGATGGGCGCCCCTCCGAGGTGGGGAAGGACCGGCGCGTGATCGAGGCCTACCTGGGCGAGGCGTTCGCCGCGCCTACGGCACCGACCGGGGCTGCCCCCCAGCCGGGCCAGCCGGAAAGGGCATAGCGTGCTGCGCGTCCAGGATCTCGAGGTCCGCTACGGCGACTTCCAGGCCCTCTGGGGCGTCTCCCTCGAGGTCCACGAGGGGGAAGTGGTGTGTCTCCTGGGACCCAACGGGGCCGGCAAGAGTTCGTTGGTCAGCGCGGTATCGGGCCTCGTCAAACCGTTGGCGGGCCGTCTGGAATTCTGCGGGGAGCGCATTGACGGCCTCCCCACCCACCAGATCGTGACGCGGGGCATCTCCCACGTCTTGGAGCAGCGGCGCGCGTTCCCCTACCTCACGGTCGAGAAGAACCTGATCCTGGGGAGCTACCAGGCGCGGGCCCGCCCCCACCGGGAGGAGACGCTCCACTGGGTCTTCAGCCTGTTCCCCATCCTGCAGGAGCGGCGCCGCCAGATGGCCTACAGCCTGAGCGGCGGCGAGCAGCAAATGCTGGCCATCGGGCGGGGACTCATGTCCCGGCCGAAGTTCCTCATGGTCGACGAGCCGCTGCTGGGCCTGGCGCCTCTCGTGGTCGCCACGATCATGGAGATCATCCGCAAGGTCAATGCCGCGGGGGTGACGGTGCTCTTCATCGAGCAGAACGTCCAGCTCGCCCTGAGCGTCTCCCATCGTGGGTATCTGCTGGAGAGCGGACGGATGGTGATCTCGGGCACCGCCCAGGAGCTCCTGCAATCGGACCTCGTGCGGATGGTGTATCTCGGGATCTAATCGCCCGGGTGCGGTCACCTGCGGCTTCACGATCAGGGAGCAATGCCATGCTGATCGATCTGAACTCCGACATGGGGGAGTCCTTCGGTGCCTATTCGATCGGGGCGGATGACGAGATCCTGCGCTGGGTGACGTCCGCCAACGTGGCCTGTGGCTGGCACGGCGGGGATCCACACGTGATGCGCCGGACGGTGCAGAAGGCCAAGGAGCTGGGGGTGCAGGTCGGCGCCCATCCGAGCTATCCGGACCTGCTGGGCTTCGGCCGGCGGGTCCTCCAGATCACCCGGCAGGAGGCGCGGGATTACGTGCTCTACCAGATCGGGGCACTACGCGCCTTCGCCGAGGCGCTGGGGGTGCGCCTCCAGCACGTCAAGCCCCACGGGGCTCTCTACAACGCCGCCGTGAAGGATCGGGAGTTGAGCCTGGGGATCGCCGAGGGTGTGGCCGACGCCGGGGGCAACCTCGTCCTCGTCGGCCTGCCGGACTCCGAGATCGTCAAGGCCGGCCAGGCCGTCGGCCTGCGGGTGGCGCGCGAGGCCTTCGGCGATCGCGCCTACACTGAGGACGGGACCCTCGTGTCGCGCAAGGTGGCGGGCTCCCTCATCAGCGATCCCGAGGTCGTGGCCGAGCGGGTCGTCGGCCTGGTTCGGGGGACGGTGATCGCCCTCACGGGGAAGGTCATCCCGATCCAGGCGGAGACCATTTGCCTGCACGGCGATACGCCCGGGGCGGGAACGATCGCGCGGCGCGTGCGCGAGCGCCTGGAGGCGGAGGGCGTCCGGCTGGCCCCCATGGGGGAATGCCTGGGGCGGAGCTGAGGCGGGGCCGTGCGCTATCTCCTCGCAGGGGATCGAGGGTTGGTGGTGGAATTCGGCAGCACCATCAGCCCGGAGATCAACGACCAAGTCCGGATCCTGGCCGCGGCCCTCGAGGCGGCAACGCTCCCCGGCTTGGTCGAGGTCGTGCCCACCTACCGGTCGCTCGGCATCCAGTACGATCCGGGGACGTTCGCCTGTGCGGACCTCCGCGCCAAGGTCGAAGCGCTCCTGGCCAGCCTGGATCCGCAGGCCCTCCCCCCGCCGACTCTCCTCAAGATTCCCACGGTCTACGGCGGACGCTATGGACCGGACCTCCCGTTTGTGGCCCAGCACGCGGGCCTCAGCGAGGACGAGGCGATTCGCCTCCACAGCGGGACGGTCTACCGCGTGTACATGATCGGCTTCGCCGCCGGCTTCGCGTACCTCGGCGGCCTGCCGGAGCGGTTGCACACGCCGCGGCTTCCCTCGCCGCGCCTCAAGGTCCCCAAAGGCTCCGTGGCCATCGGGGGAAGCCAGACGGGCGCCTACCCCGCCGAGACCCCCGGGGGCTGGCGCCTCATCGGCCGCACCTCTGTGGAACTCTTCGACCCCGCGCAGGAGATTCCGACGCCCATGCAGGCGGGCGATATGGTGCAGTTCGTGCCCATCGGCGAGGAGGAATACCTCGCGCGGAGCCGAGAGCCGACACCTGAAAGCCACGAGCCACGAGCCACGAGCCACGAGCCGAGCAACGGCCGCTGGGCTGCAGGGGAGCAGGGGAGCAGGGGGGCGGTGGCGGACCCAGGCTCCCGGGACGGGTTGGCCGTGATGCGGCCGGGGCTCCTCACCACGGTCCAGGACCGGGGGCGGTACGGTTACCAAAAGTTCGGGGTGCCCGTGAGCGGTGCCGCGGACGAGATCGCCCTTCGGGTGGGAAACATCCTGGTGGGAAACCCCCAGAATGCCGCCGGCCTCGAGATCACGGCGGAGGGTCCGGAGGTTCGCGCCCTCGCCGATCTGGTTCTGGCCCTGACGGGGGCGCCCGTGCAGGCGACCCTCGACGGGGAACCCGTTCCCTGGTGGGAGTGCTTCCTGGCGCGCTCCGGCCAGGTGTTGGATGTCCGCGGCGTGCGGCGTGGCCTGCGCGCCTACCTCACGGTGGCCGGCGGGATCGCGGTCCCGCGCGTCCTTCGGAGCCGTTCCACCTGCCTCGTCGGCCGCTTCGGCGGGTTCGAGGGGCGGGCTGTCCAGGCCGGGGACGTCCTCCCCGTTGGCACGCCGCTTCGGCCACCCGAGCGGCTGGCCGGCCTGGCCGCGCCGGAGGAGTGGCGGCCATGCTGGAAACCCACAGCGGCCGTGCGGGTCGTGCTCGGCCCGCAGGACGACGCCTTCACCGAGGAAGGGCGTCAGACGTTCCTGGAGGCGACGTACCGGGTCACCCCCCACACGGACCGCATGGGTTGCCGGCTGGAGGGCCCGGCGATCGCCCATCGGGCAACGGCGGACATCATCTCGGACTGGGTTCCCATGGGCGGGGTCCAGGTCCCCGGGGACGCGAAGCCGATCGTCCTCCTGGCCGACCGGCAGACGACGGGGGGATACGCCAAGATCGCCACGGTCATCTGGCCGGACCTGGGCCTCATCGCCCAGCGCCGCCCGGGTGAGGCCGTCCGATTCCAGGCCGTGAGCGCGGATGAGGCGCAGGAGATTGCGCGGCGGACTGAAGCAGCCCTCGCCGCGCTCCCGGAGCAACTGGTGTGGGGCCGAATGTGGGATGCGGCTGCCGCGACGGGAGAGATCCCTGGCGAGATCTACCTCCAGCGGACGACGCCGTCGACTCCTGACGCATCTGCGGCGGCGGAAGGAGAAGGGGAGTTTGCCGGATAGGGGCTGGAGGGGCGCCAGGACGCGACCACAACCCTGGCACGCGGGCATGTGGGTTCGGCCGGGGTGAGGCGATTGCGACAAATCAACCTCGGGCCCCTTCCCGAGGGAATCGCACTCAGGCCAAGGGGGCAGCATGGGCTTTCTCGAGACGGCGCAGCAGCGTCTGGATCAGGTGGCAGAGCGGCTGGGATTGGATCCGAAAATCCACCAGCACCTCCGACACCCCAAGCGTTCCCTGATCGTGTCCGTGCCGATCCTACGGGATTCGGGGGAACTGGAGGTCTTCACGGGCTACCGCGTGCAGCACAGCATGGTCCTGGGCCCCAGCAAAGGTGGCATCCGGTACCATCCCAAGGTGGACCTGGACGAGGTCACGGCGCTCGCCATGCTCATGACCTGGAAGTGTGCCTTGATGGGCCTCCCCTACGGAGGGGCCAAGGGCGGAGTCCGCTGCGACCCATCGCGCCTCTCGATCCGCGAGCTCGAGCGCATGACGCGCCGCTACACCTCGGAGGTCTACCTCTGCATCGGGGCCGACCGGGACGTGCCCGCCCCCGACATGGGGACAAACGAGCAGGTCATGGCCTGGATCATGGACACCTACAGCATGCAGCGGGGGGCCACGGTGCCGGGTGTGGTCACCAGCAAGCCGGTCCTGCTGGGCGGGTCCGTGGGGCGTGTCGAGGCGACCGGGCGGGGCGTGAGCTACATGGCCGCGGAGGCGGCGGCGCACCTTCGGCTTCCTCTGTCGGGCGCGCGCGTGGTGGTGCAGGGCTTCGGGAACGTGGGGTCGGTGGCGGCCGAGACGCTCTGCGGGATGGGCTGTCGCGTGGTGGCGGTGAGCGACGTCCACGGCGGGACCGAGAACGCCGACGGGTTGGACATCCCGACGCTCCTCGCCCACGTGCGCGCCGGCAAGCCGGTGCCGGACTTCCCGCAGGGGAGGCGGCTCAGCCACGCAGAGCTCCTGACGCAGCCCTGCGACATCCTCGTGCCGGCCGCCATGGAAGGGCAGATCACGGGGGAGAATGCCGGGGCGATCCAGGCCCAGTTGATCGTGGAGGGCGCCAACGGTCCCACCACGGGCGAGGCCGACCGGCTGCTGCGCGAGCGGGGGGTCTTCATCGTCCCGGACATCCTGGCCAACGCGGGTGGGGTCATCGTCTCCTACTTCGAGTGGGTCCAGGACCTCCAGTTTTTCTTCTGGAAGGAAGAGGAGGTAAATTCCCGGCTGCGTGATATACTCACGGGTGCGTTCCAACGGACGTTGGCCCTGGCGCAGCGGGAAGGGGTTGACCTCCGGACGGCGGCCATGATGGAAGCCGTCACGCGCGTGGCCCGCGCCACCGCACTGCGCGGTTTCTACCCCTGATCCGGTGCGATACCCCGTGCGGAAAGAGGAGGGAGGGCGACGGGGTGCCACGGGTCGATCCGACCGCGGTGACGGGGAATTCTCTCCGGAGGCCCATGGCCATGAGAAGGATCATGCGGGCACGAGATGGCGTTGCCACTTGTATCGCGTGTATCCTCGCGCTGCTCCTCGCCGGTTGCGCGTCCATCTGGCGCCCGGCATCGGTCCCGGGCCCGGGCGTTCCCTGGATCGCCAACCTCCGCATTGATCCGGTCAGCGTCAAGGTGGGCGAGACCGCCCAGATGACGTTCTATTTCGAGGTGGGGTCCGCGGATATCCAGGAAGGGTTCCTCGTGGATCGCGGCATCCAGCAGTTCCGGTTCTTCCAGGACCTGCAGCCGCTCACCATCGATCTGCGACTCTACTCCGGCCAGGTCGCCGCCTGGGTGCAGGTCCCCGTCCGCTGGTCCAGCGAGGGCGTCCGCCTGGTGGACTTTTACGTGGTCACGAAAAACGGCAAGGTCAGCAATCACGTGCAGGCCAGGGTCACGGTGTGGTAGACCTGCCTCCTGCATCCCGTCTCGCCATGGTTTCAGATCACCTGAATGCACCCGACCCGCCGCTGAAGGGCGTCGCCGCCGGAGAGTCCGCGAGAGTCTGCCGGGCGGCGCGGCGACGCGCGAATCGATGCTCGTCACGAACCTCCGCCCCTCCTGGATTCCGGCGGCGAACCTTGACTTTCCCCGAGTCCTCAACTATGGTTCGCGATGGTGTTTGGCCAAGGAGGATGTCTGCATGCCTGAGCTTCGCAAAGACCCGGTGACCTCACGCTGGGTGATCATCGCCACCGAGCGGGGGAAGCGCCCCTCGGATTTCGGCCCCGAGCCGGAGAAGAAGCGGGTGGGCTTCTGCCCCTTCTGCCCCGGCAACGAAGACAAGACCCCCCCCGAAGTGCTGGCCTACCGCTCCTCCGGGAACACGCCCAACGGGCCGGGCTGGCACATCCGGGTGGTGCCCAACAAGTTTCCCGCCCTGCAGATCGAGGGGGACCTGAACCGGCAGGGGGACGGGATGTACGACAAGATGAGCGGCATCGGCGCCCACGAGGTGGTCATCGAGACGCCGGAGCACGGCGAGACGCTGGGCAGCATGTCGGAGCGGGGCCTGGAGGACATCTTCTGGGCCTTCCGCGATCGGGTCCTGGATCTCAAGAAGGACCAGCGGTTCCGCTACATCCTGATCTTCAAGAACTACGGTGAGGCGGCCGGGGCCTCCCTGGAGCATCCCCACTCTCAGCTCATCGCCACCCCCATCATCCCGAAAAGGGTGCAGGAGGAGCTGGACGGGGCCAAGAGCTACTACAACTACAAGGAGCGCTGTGTCTACTGCGATATCGTGCGCCAAGAGATGAACCAGGGCGCGCGCCTCATCAACGAGAACGAGGACTTCATGGTGGTGGCGCCCTATGCCGCCCGCTTCCCCTTCGAGACCTGGATCCTGCCCAAGGCTCACGATCCACTTTTCGAGGACGCCCAGAAGCACGAGTACGTGAGCCTCGCGAAGATCATGCGGGACCTGCTCCTCCGCGTGGAGAAGGTCCTCACGAATCCGCCGTACAACCTCATTATCCACAACTCTCCGCTGCGCGAGACGGATGGCCGCTACTACCACTGGCACATCGAGCTGATGCCGAAGCTCACACGGGTGGCCGGCTTCGAGTGGGGGAGCGGCTTCTACATCAATCCCACCCCGCCGGAAGAGGCCGCCAAGTATCTGCGCGACGTCATCGTTTGATCCCTCGCAGGGAAGGGTCCCGGGCGCTGCGGTCCAGCGCCCCGGATCCGGCAGTTGGGCATCTCGTCTGTGCGACGCGCCGAAAGGCATTCATGAACGGTTCACGCTCCGTCTCGACTGAGCCGGAGGGCGGCGGTGAGTTGCCGGAAGCGGGGATGATCCCGACCGGCCGCGCCCCGCGTCATCCCGACGAGGCCGGGCTCTACGAGGCGAGCCGTGCGCTGGGCTCCGCCCTGGAGCTGTCTGCCGTCCTGCGGCTGGCCTGCCGGCTCGCCGCGAGCACCCTCCGGGCCTCCGCCGCCAGCCTCCACCTGGTGGACGAGGAGACTGGCGAGCTGCGGGCTAGTGCCGGCTGTCCGGTGGAGGGGGCGGAGATCGGTCCGGTGGATGCCAGGCTGGCAGAGGCGATCCGAACGGCCGGCGCGCCATGCCTCGTTGCGGACCTCGGGCAGGCGGCCGAGTTCGCCTCGGCTGCGCCGCCAGCGGCTACCTCGGCGCTGGGCGTGCCGCTCTTCCGGAAAGGTGGCGTGATCGGCACCCTCTGTGCCTACTGGCGGCTCTCCGGAGAGCCGCCGGCCTCGGCCCGCGGCGTGTTCGGCGAGGACGATCTCCAACTCCTGGTGACCCTGGGGGCGTTGGTGGCCACGGCCATCGAGAACGCCCGGCTCTTCGCCGCCGCGGAGCAGCAGGCCAAGGAGCTGTCGCTCCTGCGGGAGATCGGCCAGGCCATCATCAGCCGGCTGGATCTGCCCACCGTCCTGGAGGCGGTTGTCTCGGGCGCGGCGCGGCTCATCGAGAGCGAGCACACGCAGATCTTCCTCTGGGACGAGACGAGCCAGAGCCTCCGCTATGGCGCCGCCCTGGGACCGGCGGCCGAGCGGGTCCGGAACCTCCGGTACGAACTGGGGAAGGGAGTCAACGGCATGGTGGCGCGGACACGCCAGCCTATGATCCTCGACGACTATCGGGCTTCGCCCTACGCCCTGCCCGATTTTGCGGACGTGGTGGCCACGGCGACGACGCCCGTCCTCTTCGGGGATCGGCTGCTGGGGGTCCTGCATGCCTATTCCACCCAGCCGGGGAAGCGGTTCCGGCCCGGCGACCTCCGGCTCCTGCAACTGCTGGCCACGCAGGCAGCCATCGCCATCGAGAACGCGAGGCTGTTCGCGGCGGAGCAGGAGCGGCGCTGGCAGATGGAGACGATCCGTCGGGTCACGGAGGAGATCACCCGGGAGCTGGACCACCCCACGCTGCTCTCGCTGATCACGCGGCGGGTCGTGGAGCTGGTCTGGGCCACCTCGGGCACCGTCTGGTTGTGGGAGGAGGCAGAGCAGTCCTTGGTCGCCCATGCCTGGCACGGCCTGGGAGACTGGATGCGCGGCCGGCGCCTTCGGCTGGGGGAGGGCGTTGCCGGGGCCGCAGCGGAACGGCGCGCCGGGGTGATCGCCAACGACTACCCGACCTCGCCCTACGCCGTGCGCGATGTCCTGGACCACAGTGCGATCGTGGCGGTTCTGGCCGAGCCGCTCCTCTACCGGGACCGGTTGCTGGGCGTCATCACGGTGGACGTCTGCGATCCTGGCCGGATGTTCTCCGAGGGGGATCGGCGGACGCTCGGCCTCTTCGCCAACCAGGCAGCCATCGCCATCGAGAACGCCCGCCTCTTCCGGGAGAGCCAGCGGCTGGCGCAGGAGAATGTCCTGCGTCTCCGCCGCATCTCCATCCTGCATGAGATCGGGATGGCCATTCAGGGGACCATGCACCTGGACGCCCTGCTGCAGATCATCCTGACGGGGACCACCTTCGGGGAGGGGCTGGGCTTCAACCGGGCCCTCCTCCTGCTCTTGAATCCCGCCCGCAACAGGCTGGAGGGCCGCATGGGGGTCGGGCCGGCGTCGGGGGAGGAGGCGGCGCGCGTGTGGAGCGCCCTCGTGTCGGAGGCCCGCTCCCTCCGCGAGGTGATCAGCGAGCGGGCGGCGCGCCAGGCCGAGGAGGCGGAGTCGGACTTCGACCGGCTGGCCCGCAGCCTCACCGTTCCCCTGCGCCCCGACGCGGGCATCCTGGCCCTCACCGCCCTGGAGGCGCGGCCCTTCCACATCACCGATGCGCGCCACGACCCCCGCGTCCGCCCGGAGTACGAGGGGCGGCTTGGGGTGGGCGAGTTCGCGACCGTGCCGCTGGTGGCCAAAGGGAAGGTCGTGGGCGTGATGGCCGTGGACAACATGTTCAGCGGCAAGGCCATCGCCGCGCAGGACCTGGAGTTTCTCTCCGTCTTCGCCAGCCAGGCGGGTCTGGCCGTGGAGAGCGCCCAAGTCTACACCCGGCTGGAGGAGGCGAGCCGCGAGATCCAGCGCAGCCACCACCAACTCCTCCACCAGGAGCGCCTGGCCACCCTGGGCGAGATGGCGGCCCACGTGGTCCACGAGATCCGGAATCCCCTGGTCTCCATCGGCGGGTTCGCCCGCCGGCTCGCCCAGCGCCTCGCCGGGCGCGAGCCGGAGGGGCAGTACGCGCAGATCATCGCCCGCGAGGTGGATCGGCTGGAGCGGATCGTGCACGATGTCCAGGCGCTCTCGCGGGACGTGCGGCTCAGCCTGGCGGAGGTGGATCTGCACGAGCTGGTGCAGGACTGCCTGGTCCTCTTCGCCGAGCGTATCGCCACGCTGGGCATCCGCCTGCGCATGGACTTGACGGGGCGCCCCCCCATCCTCCTCCTGGATATGGTCCGGATGAAGCAGGCCATCCTGAACCTGCTGACCAACGCCCTGGAGGCCATGCCGAACGGCGGGACCCTCACCGTGCTGACGCGCATCTTCCGCAAGGAAGAGCATGGCCGCCTGGTCGAAGCGTCAACGCGTCCAGTGGGAGACGATGAGGGCTCCGCGGAAGCGGACAACTCGACCGATCGGCCGCTGGACGAGTCGGCCAATGCACTGGCGCAGGACGAGTGGGTGGAGCTGTCCATGGGGGACACGGGCGGCGGGATTCCCCAGGAGATCCTGGGGGAGATCTTCGAGCCTTTCTTTACGACGAAGTCGGCGGGGACGGGGCTGGGTCTCACGCTGGTGCGCCGCATCGTGCGCGCCCACGGGGGACGGATCGAGGTGGACAACAGCCCCGGCAAGGCGGTCACCTTCCGGCTCTTCCTGCCAGCAGGGGGGATCCCCTCCGAGGGGGCGGCCTCGGCCTGAGGCGATTGCTGCAACAGCGGCTTGAGACATGAGGAGATGCAGCAGTGAAGGACATTCTGGCGGTAGACGATGAGGAGGCGATCCGACTTCTGTATCAGGAAGAGCTGCGGGAGGTCGGATACCAGGTCCGAGCAGCCGCTGGCGGCGCCGAGGCCCTGCGGATGGTGGGAGAGGTCCGACCCGATCTGATGGTCATTGACCTTCGAATGCCCGGGATGGATGGGGTGGAGCTGCTCGACCGCGTACGGGAGAACGATCGGAATCTTCCCATCATCATCTGCACGGCGTACGGCGATTCCCGGCGCGACTTCGGCACGTGGGCGGCCGATGCGTATATCACCAAGTCGGCCGATCTTGGTGAGCTCAAGACGAAGATCCGCGAATTGCTGGGGGAGGCGTGATCTGGTGAAAAAACCGGCAGGGCGCCTCGGGTCTGCCTATGCGGATGGCAGGGCGAGGCATCGGATCGGCCCGAGGGCGGTGGGGCAGGCCCAAGAAGTGGGGCTCTTGCGAGGGGTTGGCCGGCCGCGGTGGCCGGGTTCCCAGAAGATTCCTCTTGGCATAGGGTTTGCTGCCCTCAAACCCGGATTCTTGGGATGGCCAGGGCGGGAGGACAGGTATGAAGAAAATCGAAGCCATCATCAAGCCGTTCAAGCTGGACGAAGTGAAGAACGCGTTGGCGGAAATCGGCATCCAGGGGATCACGGTCAGCGAGGTCAAGGGGTTCGGCCGGCAGAAGGGCCACACGGAGCTATACCGGGGGGCCGAGTATACGATCGACTTTCTGCCCAAGGTGAAGGTCGAGATCGTGGTGCCGGAGTCCAAGTGCAATCAGGTGGTGGACACGATCCAGGCCTCGGCGAAGACGGGCCGGATCGGCGACGGCAAGATCTTCATCCTCCCCTGCGAGGAGGTCATCCGGATCCGAACCGGCGAGCGGGGCGAGGCGGCAATCTAGGACGGCCCTGCCCCCGGGCCCACGCCTGGGAGGGGGGCGGCGCGGTTCACGGGGCCCGGGGCGGGCCCCACGGAGGGGAGAGGAGCGAGGGATGATGACGCCGAAAGAGGTGCTGAAGTTCACCAAGGACCATGGCGCGCGGATGGTGGATCTGAAGTTCATGGACTACCCGGGGATGTGGCAGCACTTCACGGTCCCCATCGCCCAGCTCGAGGAGAGCTCTTTCGAAGAAGGCTTCGGCTTCGACGGCAGCTCCATCCGGGGCTGGCAGGCGATCCACGCCAGCGACATGCTGGTGATTCCGGATGCCGCAACCGCCGTCATGGACCCCTTCACCCAGGCCCCGACCCTCAGCCTCATCTGCAACATCGTCGATCCCATCACCAAAGAGAAGTACACCCGGGATCCCCGCAACATCGCCCAGAAGGCCGAGGCCTACCTGAAGTCCACCGGCATCGCCGACACGGCCTATTTCGGTCCCGAGGCGGAATTCTTCATCTTCGACGATATCCGCTACGATTCCCAGCAGAATTGCGGCTACTACTTCATCGACTCGGTGGAGGGGCAGTGGAACACGGGCCGAGCCGAGGGGCCGAACCTCGGCTACAAGGCCCGCTACAAGGAGGGCTACTTCCCGGTCCCGCCCACGGACAGCATGGCGGACATCCGGACGGAGATGGTCCTGACCATGGAGCAGATCGGCATCCAGATCGAGGCGCAGCACCACGAGGTGGCCACGGCGGGCCAGGCCGAGATCGACATGCGCTTCAACACCCTGACCAAGATCGCCGACAGCCTCATGTGGTACAAGTACATCCTGAAGAACGTGGCGCGGAAGCACGGCAAGACCGTCACCCTGATGCCCAAGCCCCTCTTCGGCGACAACGGCACCGGCATGCACACGCACCAGAGCCTCTGGAAGGGCGGCCAGCCGCTCTTCGCGGGCAACGGCTACGCCGGCCTCTCGGACCTGGCCCTCTGGTACATCGGCGGGATCCTGCAGCACGCCCCGGCCCTGTGCGCCCTGGTGGCGCCCACCACCAACTCGTACAAACGCCTGGTGCCGGGCTTCGAGGCCCCCGTCAACCTGGCCTACTCCAGCCGGAACCGCAGCGCGGGCATCCGCATCCCGATGTACTCCCCCAGCCCCAAGGCGAAGCGGGTCGAGGTGCGGTTCCCGGATTGCAGCAGCAACGGGTACCTGGCCTTCTCGGCCATGCTCATGGCCGGCCTGGATGGCATCCAGAACAAGATCGACCCGGGCCAGCCGCTGGACAAGGACATCTACGAGCTGGGGCCGGAGGAACTGAAGGACGTCCCCTCGGTGCCGGGCTCGCTGGACGCCGCCCTCGCCGCCCTGGAGAACGACCACGAGTTCCTGCTGAAGGGTGACGTCTTCACCCAGGATGCGATCGACACCTGGATCTGGTACAAGCGGACAAAGGAGGTGGACCCCGTGCGCCTCCGCCCGCACCCCTACGAGTTCGTGCTGTACTACGACATCTGAGTGCCATCCCGCCCGTCCTGTCGCCGCGCCCCGGGGGTCTGTCCCGTCCCCCGGGGCGTTGGCGTTTGGGGGGCCTCCGATGGCGTCGCTTGCGGCCGGGCCTGTTTTCGTGGTATGCATGCAGATGGCCGCAGCCTCACGCCTTGGTCGGCCTCCTCAACTTATGGAAGATCTCACAGCCCAGCTTGTGGAGAGTTTCGCGGCAGCCGGCTGCCGGCTGCCGGAGCAGGCGGCCCAGAACGTCCGTCGCCTGGCTCCGGACGCGGCGACCCGCTCGCAGTTGGAGGTGGCGCTCCCCGCGCTGTTCACGGGCCTGCGCCGTGTCCCCGACCCCGACCTCGCCCTGAATAACCTGGAGCGCTTCGCCCAGGGGGTCCTGGATCGCCGGTTCCTCCTGGGTCTCTTCCGGGACAACCCGCGCGTCCTGCACCTCGCCCTGACCATCTTCGGCAGCTCCCAGTTCCTGAGCGACATCCTGGTGCGCCACCCCCAGCTCTTCGAGTGGCTGCTCGAGCCGGGGATCGTCCGGGAGCCGAAGCGCAAGGATGAGCTCAGCGACGAGGCGGCCCGGCTCACGGCGGCGGCGTCAACCCCGGAGCGGAAGTGGAGCGCGCTCCGCCGCTTCAAGGTGCAGGAGATCCTGCGCATCGGGCTCCAGGACCTCCTGGGCCGACAGATACTGGTGGGGGTCACGGCGGAGCTGTCGAACCTGGCCGACGTGATCCTGGAGACCGCCTATCGGCTGTCCTGCCTCGAGATGAGCCGGCGGCACGGAAGGCCGGAGCTGCCGGATGGACCGCGGGGGACCCGCCCCTGCGCCTTCGTGATCCTGGGCCTGGGGAAGCTGGGCGGGCAGGAGTTGAACTTCAGCTCCGACATCGATCTGGTCTTCGTGTACGAAGGGGAGGGGGAGACCTCGGGCCTGGCGGGGACGGAGGGGAGCCGCAACGGGCGCATCAGCAACCACGAGTTCTTCCGGAAGGTGGGGGAACTTCTCGTGAAGGGCCTCTCCGAGGCCTCGCCGGAGGGGCACATCTACCGGGTGGACCTTCGCCTGCGGCCCGAGGGACGGACAGGGAGCATCGTGACGAGCCTGCGGAGCTGCGAGATCTATTACGAGGCCTGGGGCCAGACCTGGGAGCGGCAGGCCCTCATCAAGGCGCGGCCCGTGGCGGGCGACCTCGCGCTGGGGGAGGCTTTCCTCCGCATGGTCTCGCCCTTCGTGTACCGGCAGTACCTGGACTTCGGGGCCCTGGAGGAGATCCGGGCCATGAAGGACCGGATCAACCTGGCGGTGGCCCAGGACCGGCGCGCCCGGCGGAATGTGAAGCTGGGCTATGGGGGGATCCGGGAGATCGAGTTCCTGGTCCAGGGGCTGCAGCTCCTCCACGGGGGTAAGAACCCCTGGGTGCGCGAGGCCAACACCCTGCGGGCGCTGCACCGACTGGCGGGACAGGGGATCCTGGCCGATCAGGAATACGAGACGCTGGTCCGTGCCTACACGTTCCTGCGCCGGCTGGAGCACCGCCTTCAGATCATCCACGACCGGCAGACGCACACCCTGCCGGAGGAGCCGCGCGAGTTGCTCGGCTTGGCCCGCCGGATGGGCTATCATCCGCCCGAGCACGCCGATCCAGTGGCGAGCCTGCTCGCGGAGTACGAGCGGCACAGCCGGGCGGTCCGGGCGCTCTATGATGCCTTCCTGCAAAGCGTCCGGCCGGAGGCGGAGGCCGAGGAGGGATCGGCAGACGAGCTGTCCCTCTTCTTCAGCGCCGATCTTGGCGTGGAACAGCTCCGACCGCGCCTCCTCGCCGTGGGGTTCGAGGATGTGGAGCGGGCCCTCCGGAACCTGATCTCGATCCGGGAGGGGCAGCCCTTCGCCCATTACGCCCCCGAGGCCCGCCGCGCCCTGGCGCGGATCGCGCCGGCGCTGATCGAGCGGCTCCGCAGCGTGCCGGACCCCGACCTCGCCCTCACCACGTTCGAGCGTTTCGTGGCCACGGTGGCGGCGCGGACGACATTCCTCACCCTGCTGGCGGACACGCCGGAGCTCGTAGGCCTCCTGGTCCAGCTCTTCGGCACCAGCGAGTTCTTGTCCGCCACCCTGCTGCGCTACCCGGACCTGTTGGACGCGCTCCTCTCGCCCGAGCCGGCGGCCAGCCGCGGCCGGGAGCAGGTGGCGGCGGACCTGGCGCGGGCCCTCGGCGCAGCCGGCCCGGGGAGCGCCAAACTCGACGCCCTCCGGCGCGTGAAGCGGGCGGAGGAGTTGCGCATCGGCCTCCAGGACATCCTGGACAGATCCAACGTCACCCAGACCCATCGGCGTCTCACCGCATTGGCGGAGGGGTGTCTCGGGGCCGCCCTGGAGCTGGCGGAGCGGGACCTCGCGGAGCGGTTCGGCAAGGCCGATCCCGCGGGATTCGCCATCGCGGGGATGGGGAAGCTGGGGGGCATGGAGCTGGGCTACGCCTCGGACCTGGATGTCCTCTTCATCTATCGGGAGGGGGGCACGACCACGGGGCCGGAGCGCATCAGCCACCAGGAATACTTCAGCCGCTTGGCCGATCGCGTGAGCAAGCTTCTCACCTCCATCACCCAGGAGGGCTCTGCCTACCGCGTGGATGCCCGGTTGCGCCCGGGCGGACAGAAGGGGGAGCTCGCCGTTCCACTGGCCGCCTTCGAGACCCACTTCGACCGGCTCGCCGACCTGTGGGAGCGGCAGGCGTACATCAAGGCCCGCCCCGTGGCCGGAGATCCCGGCGTGGGTGCGGAATTCCTGGATCGGGTGCGGCGATTCGTGTACGAGACTCCGCCGCCCGCAGATCTGGCCGAACGCATCCAGGTCATGCGCCAGCGCATGGAAACGGAGCGGGCCCCGGCCGGCCGGGGCCGCGGGGCCCATGTCAAGTTGGGGAGCGGGGGCATTGTGGACATCGAGTTCGTAGCCCAGTACCTTCAAATCCTGCACGGGAGAAGTCATCCGCCTCTGCAGACCCCGAGCACGCTGGCGGCGCTCTCGGCCGCGGGTGCGGCGGGACTGCTCTCCGGCCAGGACGCGGCCACGCTGGAGGACTCCTATGGCTTCCTCCGCCGCGTGGAGAATCGCCTCCGCATCGTGGCCGACTTGAGCCTGAATACGTTGCCGGGCGTTCCCGCCAAGCTGGAGAAGCTGGCGAAGCGGTTGGGATACATGCCGGTGGGGGAGCGAGTGGCCCGCGAGCAGTTCCTCGACGACTACGCGATGCACACGCGCCGGGTGCGAACCATCTATGAGCGGATCCTCGGGAGGTCCGAGGCGAAAACCTGAGCACAGGAGGTGCGCCATGCTGCGCTACGAGGGGATCGAGATCACCTGGCTCGGCCACGATGGGTTCAAGCTCAAGAAGGACGTGGTGGTGTATGTGGACCCGTATCAACTGCGCTCGTCACCCGAGCCAGCGGACCTCGCCTGCGTGACCCACGAGCACTTCGACCACCTGAGCGTGGAGGATCTCAAGAAGGTGGTGACGCCGAAGACCACGGTGGTCACCATCGCGGCCTGCGAGGCGGCCGTGAAGCCGCTCCATCCCAAGGCCGTGCAGCTCGTCCGACCGGGTGACCGCCTCAGCGTCGGGACGGTGGATGTGGAGGTCCTCCCCGCCTACAACGTCAACAAGTTTCGCTCCCCCGGCCACCCCTTCCACCCGAAGGAAGACGGGAAGGTCGGGTTCATTTTCACCCTGGGCGGCATCCGCATCTACCATGCGGGGGATACCGACGAGATCCCGGAGATGACCATGGCGAGCGGGGTGGACGTGGCCCTCCTGCCGGTGAGCGGGACGTACGTGATGACGGCGGCGGAAGCAGTCAAGGCCTGCCAGACCATTCGACCCAAGCTGGCCATTCCCATGCATTACGGGGCGATCGTGGGGAAGGTCGAGGATGCGGAGGCCTTCCGCAAAGGGGTGACGTGCCGGGTGGAGATCCTGCGGGCAGAGCCATGACGGAGAGGCTGGAGTCGAGAGCCGAAGGCGGTAGGGCCGGGGAGGGGGACAAGAAGACGAGGAGATAATCGGCCATTGACTCCGGGTGGGCTCGGCCGGGCGGGAGAGGGTCAGCTTTCCGGGGTACCTTTCCTACTGTGGCTTGACTCCGGACGGCAATATCGGCTATAAACGTCCTGCTGTAATGGATTGCAGTGCCAGCCCGGAGCCCGTTCCGCGCGGGCAGGCCCGTCCGCTGCCCGAGGTACTTCAGGGGGTCCCGTGGCGGTCAGACCGCAGAAGCCTGCCTCCCTCAAGGAGGTGGCGCGCCGTGCCAAGGTCTCCACGGCCACGGTTTCCCGCGCCCTTGGCGGAGCGGAAGATCGACGGCCTCATCCTGTGCCCTGCTGCGGGCTCGCATGAGTACCTGCGACCGCACCTGGAGCATCGGCTTCCCCTGGTGACCGTGAACCGCGTGCTGCGGCACCCGGCGCTCCCAGCCGTGACCTCGGACAATGAACAGGGAGCCTACGAGGGCATGCGGCACCTCCTGGCCACCGGCCTGCGCCGCCTGGCCATCATCGTGGGGACGCCCGGCCTCAGCACCACCGAGTCTCGGCTGGGCGGCTGCCGCCGGGCGGCGGCCGAGTTCGGCCTCAACCTCGACGACATGCAGGTCGCAGTGGGGGCCGGCCGGACCAAGGAGGGGTTCGATGCCGTCCTGGAGTGCCTGGACGCCATGCCGCGACCTCAGGCGATCTTTGCCTTCAACAACCTCATGGCGGAGGCGGCCCTGGTGGCCATCAGGTATCGAGGGCTCCGCTGCCCCGAGGATGTCGGATTGCTGGGCTTTGACGATTTCCGGTCTGCGGAGGTCCTGACGCCGCCGTTGTCGGTGGTGGAGCAGGACCCGGCGGGGATGGGGGTGAAGGCTGTCGAGGTGCTCCGCCAGCGGATCGAGGCCGGCCAAGGAACCTCGACCATCACGTTGATCCCCACGCGGCTGGTGATCCGGTCCTCCTGCGGTGCCCCCTGAGGCAGGCCTGATCGCGGGAGTCCTGGGCGCGGGGAGGCTGACCGGTGACAAGGTCGGCACGGGGCGAGTTTGAGAGCCGGGCCCCGCCCGATTCGGGCGGGAGAGGTGAGGTCGGAATCCGGTTGTACGTCCTTCCACACGGAGAGGAGAGAGAGTCATGCGGCAGAAAAAGAACGGCGTAGGGACGATCAGAGGCCAAGGCATCAGCCGGCGCCGGTTCCTGGGGGTGACCGCCGGCGCCACGGCAGCCCTCTCGTTCGGGACCTTCATCCGCAGCGGTCTGGGGGCGGCCAAGATCAACGTCCTGACCTGGTCCAACACCCTGAACGCGATGGATGACACCCTGCGGGAGCAGGCCAAGCAGTACACCAAAGAAAAGGGAGTCGAGGTCAGTTTCGAGTTCATCAACCAGACCGATCTCCCGACCAAGACGGCGGCGGCCGTGGAGAGCGGGGCCGGCCCGGACATCATCACCACCTGGAGTGACGGGGCGCACCTGCACGACAAGGCGCTCATCGACATGAGCGACGTGGCAGAGCCGTTGGGCAAGCAGCTCAAGGGCTGGACGAACATTGCCAAGGACATCGGCATCGTGGGGAAGACCTGGAAGGCTGTCCCCTGGGGGATCATCCCAATCTGCATCACCTACCGCTCCGACTGGTGCAAGGAGGTGGGATACTCCAAGTTCCCGGATACCTACGACGAGACTCCTGGTGATGTCCAAGAAGCTGAAGGACAAGGGGCACCCCGTCGGCTTCGCCTTGGGGCGGGCAATCGGCGACGGCAACCAGTCCCACTACCCGATGCTGTGGGCCTTCGGCGGGGCTGAGTGCACCAAGGACGGGAAGACCGTCGCCATCAACTCCCCCGGCACGGCCAAGGCGGTGGATTGGCGGCGGCGGGTGTTCAAGGAAGCCGAGACGGAGGACGTCCTGTCCTGGGACGATTCCAGCAACAACCGCGCCTTCCTGGCCGAGGCCATCTCGGTGACGGGCAATGCCGCCAGCATCTACTGGGCCGAGAAGAAGAACGCCCCGCAGCTTCGCGACGTGACGAACCATGCGCTCTGGCCGAAGGGACCAGCGGGACGCTTCGGGTACTCCACCGCCATGGGCTTGGGGATCTTCAAGTTCTCCAAGTTCCAGAAGGAAGCCAAGGCGTTCATCACCTGGCTGATCCAGCCCAAGCAGTACTCCGCCTGGATCGGCGTCGGCGAGGGACAGATTGCCGGGACTCTTGAACTTCTACGAGGATGACCCGGTTTGGAAGAAGGACCCCAAGCTGGAGGTCATCCGGGAGATCCCGAAGTACGTGCGCATGCCCGGCTACCCTGGTCCGCCGACCCGGCAGGCCGCCGAGTCCATGGTCAAGTACGTGATCGTCAACATGTTCGCCCGCGCGGCCAAGGGCATGTCCACGCCCGAGACCATCAAGGTCGCCGAGGGCGAGCTGAAGGAAATCTACAGCAAGGCGTAAGCAAGCGACCGGGACGGAGAGAGCCATAGACACCATCGCGACGGCCGCACCAATCCGAGAACAGCCGGCGGTATCCCGGCTGCGGCGCTTCCTGAAGCCCGAGGCGCTCACGGGGTACTTCCTCATCTCGCCGGCCGTGTTCCTGATGCTGGTGCTCCTCGCCTATCCCTTCGTCCTGGCCGTCTACATCAGCATGACCGATCGGGTCCTGGGGGAGCCGGGGAAGTTCATCTGGTTCGGGAACTTCGTCAAGCTCCTCCAGGACTCACTCTTCCGGCAGACAGTCTGGAACTCCTTCGTCTACACGATCAGCACCGTGTGTCTCAAGATGGTCCTGGGGATCATCCTGGCCGATCCTGCTGAACCAGGACATCCCCTGTCGAAACCTGATTCGCGGGGCCATCCTGCTCCCCTGGATCGTGCCCACCTCGCTCAGCGTCCTCACCTGGCTGTGGATGTTCGACTCCCTCTTCAGCGTGGTGAATTACATCCTGCTGGGGGTGGGCCTTATCGGGAAGAAGATCCCCTGGCTGGGCGATCCGGCCTGGGCCATGGTCTCGGTGATCATCGTCAACACCTGGCGCGGGCTGCCGTTCTTTGCCGTCTCGTTCCTGGCGGGCCTCATGACCATCCCCAAAGAACTCTATGAGGCAGCCGAAACCGATGGGGCCCTGCGCTTTCGCCAGTTCTGGCACATCACGCTGCCGCTCCTGCAGCCGGTGATCGCCGTGGTCGTCCTTTTCTCCACCATCTGGACGTTCGCCGATTTCCAGATCGTGTACATCCTGACCCACGGGGGGCCGATCAATGCGACCCAGATCTTCGCCACCATGGCCTACGACGTCGCCCTGGTGGCAGGGCGGATCGGCGAAGGCTCCGCCATCTCGTTGTTCTTGTTCCCGGCCTTGCTCGTCGTCATCATCCTGATGCTGCGATACCTCCGGAAGGAGTAGGGGATCGCCATGCGACGCAAACGGCTCCGAACGCTCCAGCGGATCCTGGGCGTGTACCTCCCCCTGGCGGCGTTTGTGGTTTTCGCCCTGTTTCCGTTCTATTGGATGGCCATCAGCAGCTTCAAGTCCAACCCGGAATTGTACAACCTCCGGGCCAACCGCCTGTGGATACAGCACCCTACCCTGGACCAGTTCCGGGATCTCTTCGCGAAGACCGCCGTCCTGCGCTGGCTGGCGAACAGCTTCTTCGTCTCGTTCCTCACCTCGCTCATCTCCATGACCTTCGGGGTCATGGCGGGCTACGCCTTGGCGCGTCTGAAGTTCCCCGGGGCGCAGGCCTTCGGCCTGGCGACGTTCATCACCTACCTCGTCCCGACAACCCTCATCTTCATTCCCCTGGCCCGGGTGGTCCAGTCTCTGGGCCTGTCCAACTCCATCTGGTCGCTGGTGGTGACCTACCCGACCTTCCTGATTCCGTTCTGCACCTGGATGCTCATCGCCTACTTCAAGTCCATCCCCAAGGACATGGAGGAATGCGCGATGATGGACGGGTGCAGCCGGATCGGGGCCATGGTGCGGATCGTCATTCCCATGGCGATCCCCGGGGTCATCTTCTCCGCCATGTTCAGCTTTACCCTCTCGTGGAACGAGTTCGTCTACGCGCTGACCTTCATCTCCAACACCACGCAGAAGACCATGTCGGTGGCCGTGCCCACGGAACTCATCCGCGGCGACGCCTACTTCTGGGGGGAGCTTATGGCGGCCTCGCTGGTGGGCTCGGTGCCCGTGGCCCTGCTCTATTCCTTTTTCATGGACTACTTCGTCTCCGGCCTCACGGCCGGGGCGCTGAAGGGCTGAGGTTCACACCACACCTGAAAGGAGGGTTTTCCATGCAGTATTTCGTGTCCAAGACCACCCCGCCGGTCATCCTGATCATGTTCGATCGGGACGACCTGTTCCTGGAGGGCTTGCAGGAGGTGGTGAAGAAGGAGCAGATCGACACGGCGGCCATCACCGGGGGGATCGGCTCGCTCCAGCGGGTCCACCTGCACACCATCACGACCACGGCCCCCCAGTCAGTGGACAAGTTCTGGAGCTTCACCGGCGCCATCGAGTTGGCCAGCGTCCAGGGCTCGGTGATCGGGGGCGACGTCCACGCCCATATCAGTGTCTTCGACTGGGACAGCAAGCAGGTCTACATCGGCCACCTGGAGCCGGGGAGCGTGGTGGCCTACCGGGCCGAGGCCAGCCTCACGGTCCTGGAAGGCGTCAGGACCGAGCGCTACAACGACGCCCAAGGCAACTTCCGCATCCGGCAGCGGTAGCACTTCCGTGCAATGAATAATCTCAAACTGACAATGAGAAACTGACAACTGAAAGGCGGAGAGATTGGTCAGGGTCGAGGGCGGGTCCCCCGTCTTCGATTTTCAACTGTCAGTTGTCGGTTTTTCATTATCCATTGAAGGGAGTTCTCCATGGATGTGCGTCGCGTCGCCGTCGCCGGCACGGGGATGATGGGGCCCGGCATCGCGGCCACCTTCGCCCTGGCCGGCTGCGAGGCGATCATCGTGAGCCGGACGGCGGAGAATGCCGCCAGGGGCGTGGCGACGGCCCAGCAGATCATCACCCGATTGCTCGAGAACGGCTTGACGGATGCGGAGAAGGCCAAGGGGGCCTCCGGGCGCTTCCACCCCTCGGTCAGCCCCGAGGAGGCGGCCCGCTCCGTCCAACTCTTCGTGGAGTCCATTGCCGAGAACCTGGAGATCAAGCAGGCGTACTTCGCGCGCCTGGATCGCGCGGCGCCCGACACGATCCTGTGCTCCAATACCTCGGGCATCAGCATCACCGCCATCGCCGCCCAGTGCGCCCGGCCGGAACGCGTCCTGACCACCCACTTCTGGAACCCGCCCGATCTCATGCCGCTGGTGGAAGTGGTGGTAGGGCAGCGCACCGACCTGAAGATCGCCGAGGGGGTGGTGGCGCTGCTGCGGGCGTGCGGCAAGGTTCCGGTGCTGGTCCGCAAGGATGTGCCGGGCCAGCTCGGCAACCGGATCCAGCACGCCATGATCCGCGAGTGCATGTACATCGTGCAGGAGGGGATCGCGACGCCCGAGGACGTGGATCTGGCGGTCAAGGCCGGCGTCGGCCTCCGCACACCCGTCTACGGGGTCTACGAGCATGCGGACCTGGTGGGCCTGGACCTCGTCAAGGCGGTCCAGGATTATGTCGTTCCCGATCTCAGCACCGTCAAGGGCTCCTCCCCGATACACCGGGAGAAGGTGGCGAAGGGGGAACTGGGGGCCAAGACGGGCCGCGGATTCCTGGAGTGGCCGCCCGGCAAGGCCGAACAGGTTCGAGCGCGCCGGGACGCGTTCCTGATGGAGTTCCTGCGACTGGAGCGAGCCGGTCGGTTTAAGTGATCACGGTTCTCTGAAGAGAGAGCAGAGGAGCCGAGGCGCAGGGGAGCCGAGGGGAGCTTCCCGCGCGCCTCGGCTCTTGTGTTTTCGGCGGACAGGTTGAAAGCGGCGCGCGGCTAGAGTATGCTCCGAATCGCCGGAGAGGGTCGGGTGGCCGCTCTCCTTGTCGCAAGGCAGGGGGGGAGGAAAGTCCGGGCTCCACAGGGCAGGGTGGTCGGTAACGCCGACCGGGGGTGACCCCAGGGAAAGTGCCACAGAAAACATACCGCCCCGGGCGCAACCCGCGAGAGTTGCGCTGCGAGGTAAGGGTGAAAAGGTGCGGTAAGAGCGCACCGCGGTCCCGGTGACGGGACCGGCACGGCAAACCCCACCCGGAGCAAGGCCAAATAGGGGAGCGTCCCTGCCGGCAACGGCGGGGTTGTAGGGTGGTCCCGCCCGAGACTCCCGGGTTGGCCGCTAGAGCCTGTCAGCAATGACCGGCCCAGAGAAATGGTCACCGGCCTCGGCAACGGGGCGTCACAGAACCCGGCTTACAGACCCTCTCCGGCGTTTTTATCGCGGTCCATCTTCAGTTCGAAGGAAGGGCGAGGTGGGTTGTGATGACCACGGACCGGATCGAAGTCAGCGCTCGAATCATGCTGGGAAAGCCGGTGATCCGGGGAACACGCATCACTGTGGAGTTGATCCTCCGAAAGCTGAGCGAGGGGGCTACCGAGGCGGAGCTACTGGGTGCCTACCCCCGACTGACGCGTGAGGACATCAGGGCGGCAATTGCCTATGCAGCCGACAGGGTTTCGCATGAGGAGACGGTTCTGGTAGGCACGGCCGGAAAGCGCGCCACGCGGTGAGCGATGCGATTCCTGGCTGATGAGAGCCGAGACTTCTCAGAGCTGCTTGATTAGAATCGGGCAACACCCATGGCGGTGGACCCAAGGAAGCGAGCGACCAACGAGCGGAAGTTTCGGGAACTGGGAGAACCTGCCTGGCGGCGGAAGGAGGTATTTGTACGATGTTCCTGGCCGTCGAGGGATGGGGGCACGCGCGCGTAAGGGAGTAGGGCTATGGTGATTACCCGGCAGGTGCTGGCTGAGAGAATCTCCGCATACCTGCAAGGGCGGCAGTCGCTGGAGAACCTTGTGGCGTGGGCTGAGGATGCCATGCAAGAGGCAGAGATCGACGAGCAGGACTTTCCCGCCATCCGCGACGCGGTGGCTCGGCTTGGGGTCGCGGACGTGGCGGCGTTTGGGCTTACTTGGCAGGACGCCGTAGATATGCTGGGCCGCCTTGGATACCAAGCCACCGTAGGAATTCACGCTGTCCGCTGAGACAGGCTGAGCTTCGGGAAAACATCGGCCGCGATAGTTTGGGGGGGATGTCGCCAAAGGCGACAGGCGAGAATAATGGAAGTTCGAGCCGCGAGCCGTGGACATCGGATCGGCGAGGTGGTCAATCTGGACTTGGGCGATGTGGACTTCCTGTTGGGCTGCCTGACCGTGCGCCGGGGAAAGGGTGGGGCCGAGCGGACGATCCCTCTGGACCCAACGTTGCGGGAGGCCCTGGCCGATTGGTGCCTCGTGCGGCGTGACGCCCTTGGTGCCCTGTTCCCTGGCCGGAGGGGTCCCCGGCTGAGTCGCCAAGTGATTGGCCGTGCCCTGAACCGGCTCTCCCTCCGCGCAGGGGTCCCGCGCTTCACCGCGCATCAGTTGCGTCATACCTTCGGGACCGAGGCCGCCTCCGCCGGCATCCCGGCAACCGACCTTCAAGCCCTCATGGGCCATGAGGACCTGTCCACGACCCAGCGGTATGTCCGAGTGACCGGGCGGGACCTGGAGCGAGCCATGGCCCGCCTCAAGGCGTGGCGGGACGCGATGGGGTCAGTAACACAGGAAGTCAAGACCATGCTCAGGCCCACGAATTTGCGCCTATCGGGAGGCAGCAAGATCGGACAGCAGGAGTGAAAAGATGGGCTCATCCCTAGTTCTGGAAATGCAACGCTTGGCCATGGATTCCAAGGCGGGTGTCGCCGATATTGTGCGGGCTGCTCTAGTCGTTGGCACAAAGCTCGATATTCGTGAATTCCGCGACTGGTGCGAAGCCGAGTTGCGTGGATACAACACGGGCGACGTCCCAGCATACAGGAAGGTTCAAGGAGAACTGAAGGCATGTGTGTACTGAGAAGCGAGACCGAGCTGTGGGACTCGTTGGAGAGATATATCCGGGCCATTCAGCGGGTCGGGCCTAAGGGGAGGGCGGGGACGGACGAACTTCAAAAATACGGCCGGGCATTCATGAATTACGGAACCGCCTTAATCACGTATACGTCTGTGCGTGAGGAAAAGCTGTCTCTGCACAAAAAGGAATTGGAGGCGACTGAGGAGCTTGCGGGTAAGGCCCGTGACGATCTCCAAAAGGCACGCAGGGAGGGGAAGTGGGCAATTATCGCGCTTGTCGTATCCGGGTCCGGTCTCATCTTCCTGGCGGTGCTTGCGCTGATTGGGAAAGTAACTCGATACCATAAGCCGGAATGGAAGAGGGTCGCTACTGAGAAGGAGGAAGAAAAATCGGTGGCTTCTGTGGCACGTGGTGGCGATCAGATTCAAGATCACGCGCAGCCGGATCAATAGCGGCTAGCGTAAGCCCGGGACAGAATCCGGCTTACGGGCCCTCTGCGGCATGTTTCTCGCCCTGAGATGAGCATGGACCCAACCCTGAAGCGAATCAAGCGATGCATCGTCCAAGGCCAGGTCTGATCCACTTGATTTCCTCAAAGAGGGCCGTGGAGGGGTAGGCTATGGCGATTCGAACGTGCCCAAGTTGCGGCAGCAAACGACTTCGTAGGCAGACAGTTATGCTCACGGCCACCGTCCGGGACAAGAAAGCCACGGTCGCCGGTCTGGAACTCGAAGTCTGCCCGGATTGCGGGGAAAAGCTCTTCGACCTTGAGGCATCGCGTCGGATGGAGGAGCGCTTCCTGCCGAAACGGCGCAAGCGTGCGGTTGCGGCAGCGTGAGGTACGGCACACGAGGCGGAGGCTGCCTCGGCCGGCGTCCCGGTAACCGAGCTTCAGGCCCTCATGGGTCATGAGGACCTGTCCACGACTCAGCGATACATCCGGGTGACGGGGCGCGACCTGAAGCGGGCCATGGCCCGGCTCAAGGCGTGGCGCGAGGCCAGGGATTATCTCATACGGGAACTCAAGAGCAAGTGAGGCCCGCGAAGCCACGCCCAGAGCGGATCCGTGGACTCGCACAGAATCCGGCTTACAGATCCTGCCCCAAGGAGTTCTGCTGCGACTGCTCTTCCGACAGCGAGATTCGCGCATCGGAAAACTCCGGAGAGCAGTCTCGCCGGGACACGGCGCCTGCCCTCGGGCCATCTTTCGGGACTCCATGACCAGTGAGCGCTTCTACGCCGAGCTGCCGGCGCTGGACGACTTCGGCGAGGTATTCCGCGCCGCCCACTACCGCGACCTCCCCGACGACTGGATCCTCTACATCTCCGATGTGTGCAACTCGACGGAGGCGATCCGGCGCGGGCTCTACCGCGCGGTGAACATGGTCGGCGCCGCCTGTATCACCGCCGCGCTGAACGCCTGCCCGGGCCTCCCGCTGCCCTTCGTCTTCGGCGGTGACGGGGCGACGCTGGCGGCGCCCGCCTCCCGCGACGCGATCGTCTGCCGCGAGCTGGCGAGCGTGGCGGCGATGGCGCACGGCCAGTTCGAGCTGGCGCTGCGCATCGGGCGGGTGCCGATCTCGACACTCCGCGCGCGCGGCCACCGCGTGCAGGTGGCCAAGTACCGCATCGCCGGGGACGACACGCTGGCCATGCTCCGCGGGGACGGCGTGGCGGAGGCCGAGCGGTGGGTGAAGGCGCCGAGCAGCGTGTACCTCGTCGCGGCGGCGGAGAGCCCGTCGGAATCGGCCAACCTGAACGGGCTGTCGTGCCGGTGGGAGCCGCTCCACTCGGCGCACGGCGAGATCCTGTCGCTGCTGATCCGCTCGCGCGCGCCGGAGGCGCAGGCCGACGCCTACTACCACGACCTGTACCGCAAGATGCGCGCGATCCTCGCGCTCTCCGATGAGCAGTTGAACCCGGTGAAGGCCGGCGCGCTGCACACGAAGTGGCCGCCGACGGACTTCGAGATCGAATCGCGCGTGCACGCCGGCAGCGGCCGCCTCTGGGCGCGCATCGGTTCCAGGCTCTGGACGCTGCTGCACTCCATGGGTGGTCGCTTCATCTTCGCCACGGGGATGCGCACGCCCCTCATCGATCCGAAGCAGTACAGGCGGTCGATGATCCAGCGCTCGGACTTCCGCAAGTTCGACGGCATGCTCCGCATGGTGCTCGAAGCGCCCACAGAGAAGATTCCCGCGCTGCTCGCGCTGCTGGATGAGGAGCACCGCCGGGGGGCGCTCCTGTATGGTGTGCACCGCGCCCCGAGTGCGATCATGACCTGCGTGGTGTTTTCGCTGAAGGAGGACAGCCACGTGCACTTCATCGATGGCAGCGACGGCGGCTATGCCCTGGCCGCAGCGCAATACAAGGAGCAGCTCGAGACAGCGGCGGGCTGATCACGGCACGGCGAGGACGAACGGGGCGGGCCCGGGCCACGTCTGGGCGACGCCGGGGGGACGAGGTGTCGACCACCGCGCAGGCATGGACTGGTGGCGATTCACCTACGCTCTCGAGCCGTCGACGCGATGGGTGCATGGCTCTTGAAGAGCCGGGTCCGGGGATCGACGAGGAGAAAATAGCCGCAAAACAGCGCACTGATGAGGAGCACGCTGAGGTATACGGAGAGACTGATCCGGAACCCCGGATACACAACCGACCGGTACTGCAGGTACGGCGGGAGCATGAACACGTCGTACATCACAAAGCTGAGCAACTGCCCGGTCGAGTTGAGCGACGACGGTTTCCAGAATCCATACGCATAGTAGGCGAACGACCCGAGGAAGAACCATCCGTACACCGCCGCCATGTCCGTGGTGAGCGGGATCGGGAAGACGTGAGGCACACCCAGGACCAAGCCGACGCCCACCGGCAAGAGGATTGCCGAGAAGAGCAGGAAGGCCCAGCGAATGATGGGCGGGCTGTCCCGGTCTCCCGTCGCGGGCGCATGCCCCATCCGCGCGAAGACGGCAGCCGCCAGGATCGACCCGCCCGCGAAGAGAGCGGAAAAGGGCAGATAGCGCTCGTTACCCGGAAGCGCATGCCTCGCCAAGAGGTGCAGGGCAATCCCCGTGTTGGCGACCATCCCCGTCAGCATCGCCGCACGAATCGCGGAGAGGTGGCCGCTGAGGCCAATCCACACCAGGGGAGCGGCGCCTCCAGCTAGCATCGCCGCGACGAAGACACATCCCAGGGGCGGAGTCTCCGGCCAGATCCAGAACTGCATGGCCCCGGGCAGCACGAAATATACGCTCAGGGCGAACAGAAACAGGCCGACGCCGCTGACCAAGATCAATGCCTGAAAGAGTGTTGGCCGCTTCATGGCTTTGCGCTGCCGCTTGGGGCCTGGAAGAGAGACCCCGCCGCGCGATGAACAGAATCTCCCCCCCAGCGCGTACGGGCACGGCTCCTCGGGTCACCACATATTACACGCTTAGCCCGGGATTTTCATTCCCGCTGGCGATGCCGCCCTTTGGGCTGGGCGCAATGGGACCCCGGGGCCGATGCGGAGGGATCGTCGCCCCGGTAGAACCCGGCCCGCTTCCCTGGTAGAATGGCGGGCGCCTGCGCAGGTGATTGGATGGAATTCCCGCTCGAACTCTTCGGAGGGCAGTCGGATGCCACCTTCCCCGAATGACGCGATGCGGATCGCGCCGCACAAGCTGGCCGGCTACTTGCGCCAGGGAGAACGCATTGTGGTGCTGGACGTGCGCCGACGGGAGGCGTGGGTCGCCGATCCTGACCATATCCCCGGGGCGACGTGGGTGCCCTTGGAGGAGGTCCCACAGCGCACCCGTGAGCTTCGCCCGGATACCCACATCGTTCTCTACTGCTCCTGACCCGGCGAGGCAACCAGTGCCCGTGTGGCACACTGGCTGGCGACAGAGGGCTTCAGCCGTCTCTCGATCTTGGCGGGTGGCCTGGCGGCGTGGCGCGAGGCCGGGCTCCCTATGGACACGCCGCAGACCAAGGCGCCGGTGCGTGTGACTGAAGACGGCCCGGCCGAATCAGCCGTCGCCCGAGCCGAGTCCTTTCTGCCGAGTCTTGCCACGCGCTACCTGTCCGATGGCGGCCTCCCGACCCGCCGGCGACTGACGACGCTGTTCGTGGATATTGCGGGCTCCACCCGCCTGCTCGAGCACCACCCGGTGGATGCGGTGCTCGCCCTCGTGCAGCGCTTCATGCACCTCGTGACCGATGTCGCCCTCGCCTACTGCGGGGATGTGAAGGATTTTGAGGGGGACGGCGCCCTGCTCTACTTCGAATCCACGGCCGAGGCCTCTCAAGCGGCCCTCGCCATCCGGGACGCCATCGCGGCCGGGGCCTGCGGGACATCCTGCCCGGTCTCGGCTCGCATGAGCCTGACGACGGGAGAGGTGGTGGTGGGGTTGGTGGGCACGGCCTTGCGCCAGTCCATCGCGCTGGTCGGGACAAGTGTGCACGTGGGCGCCCGGTTGCTGAAGCACATCCCCCCGGGTGGAATCATCGCCAGCGCGGAGTTTGTCGAATCCCTCCGCGCCGAGCGGCCGGCGCTCGCGGACCAATTCCAGCTCCACGATCAGGCGTTCGAGATCCCGGGCGCGGACCAGATCACCGTCACCACCTATGCCATCCCCTGACGCCGCCGCATCCCCGATCCGCTCTTGACACCGGCGGCGCGGGTGATACGATGCCGCGAGCCTCGGGCTCCTCCGCGCTGGGAAGCGAAGGGCGTTCGAGCGTCGGCCGGAGACCACGGAGGATCCCCAGGGAATGCGCGCCTCCCGCCAGCGGCCCTCGGGCTCGGAGGCCGCCAGCGTGCAGCCACGGCCCAGGAGGGGACAAAGCCGGATGAGCCATCCCACTCGACGCCATCCCCGCTACGAGATCGAGACCGAGGTCTTGTACAGCCTGGAGACCCTGCCGGGCGTCCGACCTGCGCAGAAGGCCAAGGGCGTCTGCGCCCGCAATCTGGGCCAAGGTGGGCTCTTGCTGGAGGCGGGGGAGCATCTCCCCGTCGGCACTCGACTGACCCTGTTTCTCGTCCGGGGGAAACAGGGGACGATCGAGGTTCAGGGAGAGGTGGTGTGGGCGGAGGGGATGGCGGTCCCGCGAACCTTTCGGCACGGGATTCGGATCCTCCCATTGGAGCCCCCCCAGGAGCTCGCCTGGAATTCCTTCCTGGAGGACGCGAGCCGGGAGGTGGGTCGGAGACCGCTTCGCTTCGACATCGACCTTCCCATCACCTGTCGGCGCAAGGAGGGCGGCGAGGGTGTGGGGGGGCGCGCCCTCGCGGTCAACGTCAGCCGGGGCGGGCTCCTCGTGGTGTTGTCTGTGCCCGTGTCCGTGGGCACCGTTCTGTGCCTCGAGGTCCGGACGCCGACCCAGAGCCTCAGGGCAGATGCGCGCGTCGTCAGGCGGGAGGACCCCCGGCCGGATGGGCTGATCCCGCACGGTCTGGCGTTCGTGGATACACAAGAAGGCTCGCTGCTGCTTCCTCAACTGTTCCTGCTGGGAATTCTTTGAGACGAACGTCGCTCCACGCGAGATCGACAGGTCGGATCGCGCGTCCTCCCGCTGACTCCGCAAGGTTCCACCACCCAAGACGCCAGGCTCCCCCTGACAGCGTGTGAAGCCTCTCGCCGTCTCCGTACCGTGGGAGACCCTTCGAGCGCTTGTTTGTCGCCTCTGTGCGGAGGGCGCGGAGGAGGCTAGCTCTCCGGCTGTCGCTGGCTGCCTGTGCGCGCGCTCTCGCCAAGGGTCCCGCCCTTGGCGATCAGCAGGGACGCGAGGGGAGGGAACGCAGCCGTCGGGTGCGCCCGCAGCCGGCCGAGCAACTCCTCGAGGAAGGCCCAGCCGGCGAGGTCGGTGTCCCGGTGATGCGTCAGGAGCCCCGTGGGCTCGGCGGGATCGACATGGTGCTCCCGGCGGGCCGCGAGATGCGCGCGGAGTCGGTCGAGCGTGGCGGCCGCCCCGGCGAAGCGCTTCCCCTCCCGCCACACGATCGGATCCGCGTGGCAATTGACCTGGAGGAGGCCGGGCGACGGCTCGGCCGCGGCACGGGGCCCGAACGCCGAGAGCCCACGATACCCGACCTGCGGGAGGCCGGCGATCACCGCCGGGGCGATCCGGTTCCAGGGCGGCACGAACACCGGCAGGAAACGATTCGCGAGGTGGGTGCGGAGACAGGCGGCACCCTCCGCCACCTCCGCGAGCACATCCCGGGCTGGTCGAGCCCCCCCGCACTCGGCCGGGCGCACCTTCCGCTCGCCGGGCTGAATGTGCCTCTCATGATTGGCGTGGGCAAACCCGTGCTGGAGGACGACCACGGCCTGCGGAGCGGCCCGAAGCACCTCCACGACCTCAGCGCTGAGCCAGGCGGGGACCACGGCCACCCCCAGGGGGAGGCCCGCACTCGTGGCGAGGGACAAAAGACGCTCCAGGCCCGGATCAGATCGACCCGCATCGTCGTCCCGCCACCAAAAGCTGGCCCGGCGCCCCTGGCCGAGCCACGCGTCCAGCTCTGCGGCCAAGGCCCGCCAGGCCGGCTCATCCCATGGTTCGCCCAACGCCCCTCCCGTCTTCCGATCGAAGGACCTTCGACCGGGTCCGCCCTGGCGCAGAGGAATGGTGCTGCCAGGAAGCCCATGCTATAGTCGGATTGCGCTCTGTGACCGCAGGAGGCAGGGCATGAGTCGACTGGATTCGCATATCCGGCAAAAGATCGCTCAGCGGGACAGCATCAATCTCGCGGCCGCATGGCTGGCCGGCGAGGACGGCATCATCGTCGAATTCGGGCTCGGCAACGGGCGGTCGTACTCGCATCTGCGGGAGCAGTTCCCCGGCCGCGAGATCTTCGGCTTCGACCGCCGGGATTTTGCGCCTCCCGGCTCTCGCCCGCCGGCCTCTCACCTCTACCTCGGTGAGTTCACCGACCGGCTGGCGGATTCGGCCCTGCACACCCGCTTCGCCGGCCGCGTGATCCTGGCCCACATCGACATCGGCTCGGGCGGCCCGGAAGACGACGTGACACCCGAGCGGCTCATGGGTCACATGCACCGCTGGCTCAAGCCGGGGGCCGTGGTGCTGAGCGATCAGGACCTGACGCTCGAGCCGGCCTGGCAGCTCGTGCCGGCCGATGCCGCGGGTCAGGTCGAGCACGCCGACCGCTACCATATCTACCGGCGCCGACGGGATTGACGGCGGTCACCCGGGCCGACCGCCGGCCTTCGCACCTCCCGGGCAGCCACCACCTCCGCCACGAGCCGTTGCAGGATGGCGATCGAACGGGTCGCCCCGTGCACGTCCAGGCAGGCCGCCGCCGGAAAGTTGGGCGAGGTCAGCGCGTCCTGCATGGCCGCAGCCAGCCGCGCAGGCGAGAGTTCCGCCTCGGGGACCACCTTGACGAGCTTCCGCTCCGCGAATACCTGCGCCCGGAGCGGCTGTTCGTCGCCGCTCCCCGCATAGGGGACCAGCACTGCACGGACGCCACTCGACACCACGTCCAGCACCGTGTTGTACCCAGCCTGGCTGATGGAGAGCGCGGCCCGCTGCAGGAGGCCGGGGAAGTCATCGCGAAACGTCTCGAGGACCGTCCCGGCCGCTACAGCCTCCGGCTCCAGCGCTGCCGCCCCCGCCTCCAGCTCGGCCCGCAGTCCCGACGGCATGTAGGGGCCCGTGATGAGGCGCCACGGCAGCGCCCGTGCGGCCGGACAAAGCTGACGGGCCGCCAGCGCCGTCCGGAAGAGAGGGCCGGCGACGCGGCCGCCACCGCCGGAGACCACAACCTCCCCCCGGCGGATGTTCCCGCTGGCCGGAGGAAGCGGTGCGGCCAGGTATCCGGTGTAGACGAGCTTTTCGCCCAACCGTTCGGCCAATTCGAATGTGCGGGAGAGGGGGAGGAGATCGCGGCTGCCGTGCACCAGGACTCGATCCACCCACTGCCGGGCCACCGCCAACGCGGTGAGCTCGTACCACGGCTGATTCCTCTTGCTCACCAGGATATCGCGCAGGCTGACGACGACCCGAGCCGCTGCCCGGCCCCGACGGCGACGGTCGTCTGCCAGGGCCAGGAGGAGGGGCACCAGCTCGAAGGAGAAGGCGTGCCGGCCGAAGGGGAACAGCTCCAGCAGCACGACCGCGGGGTCCTCCTGGGCGACAATTTCAAGGAGCCGGGCCCGGCGAGCAGCCAGATAGGCTGCATCCGGTGCGCGCCCATCGGGGAGCATGAACCCGCTGGCAGCGTCGTCTGCGGCCGTCAGGGGTGGCAGGCAGATCTCCTCGGCCCCGCCCAGATCGAGTCCTGGCGCGGGGAGGCCGCCGGTCACGAACAGCACGCGCTGGCCGGACTCCGCCAGGGCGCTCGCCAGGAGTGCCCCGCGCCGCCAGTGGCCCAGTCCGAGCAGGTGCTGGCAGTAAAACAGGATCGGCGCCCGCTTCACAGGAGCCCCAGACGCGCCAGGCCCTCCCGGAACCGTCCCCGGAAGGCCTCCAGGCTGCGCTCCGATGCCACGAAGCGCCGGGCCGTCTCGCCCAGGCGCTGCCGCACTGCGGGGTCATCCAAGAGGCCGCGCAGTCCCTCGGCGAATGCCTCGGGCGTCGGCTCCGTCAGGATCCCGCCGCCCGCCGCCACGGCAAAGTCCGGACCCGGCCCCCGACAGGCCACCACCGGGAGCCCGGCGGCGGCAGCTTCCTGGTACACGAGACCGAAGTCCTCCCCGAGACCGGGGAAGGCGAAGATGTCCGCGCCCAGGTAGAGCGGCGGGAGCGCCTCGGGCTGCAGGGCACCGGCGAAGCACACCCGCGCAGCCGGCAGGGACGCCATGGCGGCCTCCACGCCCGGACGCGCCGGTCCGTCGCCGACGATCAACAGCCGCCAGGGGCGGGCGGGTGCGTCGCGAATGAGTCGGCCGAGGGCTGCGGCCAAGAGGCGGTACGAATCCAGTTTGTCGGCCGCCCGCATCATGGCGACGCAGAGGCAGAGGGGCCCCTCCGACCCCGGGAAGCGACGGGCGAGATCGCTCCGATAGGCGGCCCGCTTGGAGCTGCTCACCTCGAACCGGGAGGTGTCCACGGCGGGTGGGAGGAGCAGGACACGCTGCTCGGCAACCGCTTGGCCGCAGAGCCGGGCGATCCGCGGGAGGTCCCTGGGGCTCGTGACAAAGAGGAGATTGGCCCGGCGCACCGCCAGGCGTGCGGCGCTCACCCAGGGCCGGAAGGGGGTCCGGCGACTCGTGTCAGAAATTGCGGGGCCCGCCAGGACGTACGGCAGATCCAGCGCCGTGGCCACGGCGGGACCCAGCAGATCGGGGCACCGGTAGTAGCTCTGGTACGTCATCCAGAGACGAGGCCGGCGGTCCGCCGGTCGTCGCCGGTATCGGCGGACCAGGGTCTCGACGCGCACGGCGGCCTCGCGATCGAGCCGTTCGGCCGCCTCGGGGTCGAAAGCGCGCCGCCACGTCAGCATCCGGCTGGCCAGCTCCGGCGCATAGCCGCAGGCGCGCAGCCCATCCAGGAGCAGCCGCCCGATCGCCCGGTCGCCGGAGACCTCGGACTGGAAGGGGTGCTTCAGGGGAGTATAGAAGGCCGCAACGGGCGGTCGCACGGTCATGAGGGGCTGCCCACGCCCCGCGGAGGGGTCGAGACGACCGCGGCGTCACTCAGTGCCTGGCGGAGGAGGGCCAGCAGACGGGTGACGCCGACTTCAACGTCCCAGCCCTCGGCGACCTGCCGAAGGCCGGCGGCCCCCAACCGAAGGCGCGCCGCGGGGTCTTGGATCAGGTCCGTGAGGGCGGCGGCGAGGGCCGTGGGGTCTTCGGGCGGGACCAGTCGGCCGTTCACGCCCTCCTCGACGATCTCGGCCACGGCCGACACCCGGGTGGCGACGACGGGGAGCCCTTGCGAGAGGGCCTCGACCAGCACATTGGGCAAGCCGTCTCGGTCACCGTCGGGGGCGATCCGGGGGCTCAGGACGAAGAGATCGTGCTCCCGATAGAGCGCTCGGACTGCGGGCTGGTCGACCTGGCCGAGCCAGCGCAGCCGCTCCTCGATCCCCAGTTCCTGCGCCAGGCTGCGGAGGCGCCGCTCCTCCGGACCGTACCCGACCAGGCTGAGCACCACGTGCGGGCGCAGCAGGGCCGCGGCCCGCAGGAGGACGTCGAAACCCTTCTTGGGCAAGAAGCGCCCGACGCAGAGCAGCCGCACGGGGTCGCCGGGATCCGACCCGTCGCGCCCCGAGCCGAAGCGGGCGGGGGGCGCGAAGACGCGCCGGTCCAGCCCGTGATACACCAAGCGCACGCGGGCTCCGGGGGCCAGACTGGTCAGATACTCGTGGTTCAGCCGCGTGCAGGTCACGCAGAAACGCGCGCCTTCCAGCTTCTCCCGCAACTCCCAGGTAGGCCGGGTCCAGATGTCCTTGGCGTGCGCCGAGAGACTGTACGTGAGGCCGGTCATCACGGCGGCATAGCGCGCCACGGATGCCGGCGTGTGCAGGAAATGCGCGTGCAGGTGGGCCGTGCCGGCGGGCAGCTCGGCCGCCAGCACGCCGGCCTGGCCGAAGCGTCGGATGCGGTTGGGGGTCGGCTCCCGCAGCAGGTCCCGGATCCACAGCGCCGCACTTCGCAAGTACCGTCGTGGCCGCCGCCGGAAGGCCTGCAGGTGACCGGTGAGGACACGGACGGGCGCCTCCAGCAGGTACTCCGGCAGGTACAGCACCGGGGCCCGGATCTCCCCGTGCACCGGGTGCGTGATCGGATCATACGGCCGGCGCAAGGAGACGATGCTGAGGCGGACGCCACGCCGCTCCAAGGCCGCCATCTCCTGGGCGATGAAGGTCTCCGATATCCGGGGGTACCCCTTGACGACGATCGTCAACCTGGGGAGGGGCCCGGGAGAGGGGGCGCCTGACGCCTGGGCCGCGGCGGATCGCGCCCCCTCTGCCTCCGCGGCCCGGGCCGTGATGCCACTGCCACGCATGGTGCGAGGGCCTATGTCCGCCTCCTGCCGCTCATCTGCCGCCGACCCACCGCCGCGTTGATGTTTCGGAGGCCATTCAACAGCCCGGGGATCCGGCGTTCGGCGGGGGGAGGCTGCTCCGGCAGATGGATGAGGGCCTCGGTGAGTCGCTGGGGCGTCAACTCGTACGGAGAGATCACCTGGACCAGGCCCAGCTTGCGTGCGGTGTCGGCGCGCAACAATTGCTCGGCCCGGGGCGTCACCCGGGGGACCATGATGCTCCGTTTGTTGAGGGAGAGGACTTCGCAGAAGGTATTGTATCCCCCGAGACAGACCACCCCGACGGCCTCCTCCATCAGGTTCTCGAGGTGCTCGTGGAACGTGAGGGTCGCGACCCGTTCAAGGCGAGCGGCGCGACGCTCAAATTCCTCGCGGCGATGCGCGGGGAGAAACGGCCCGTAGACCACCAGGGCACTCCATGGCAGGCGACGGTCGAACCGCTCATAGGCCGAGAGGACCGCATCCACCAGGTCGGCCCCATCGCCGCCCCCTCCCGGCGTGACCAGGATGTACGGCCCTCTTTCCCGGAAGGCCTCCAGCTCATGCGGCGCCGGCACCTCCGGCCGCAACTCCCGCTTGAGGTACCCCATAAACACCGTCTTGGCTGCGACGCGAGGCGGGAACCGGTAGGCCGTGATGGGATCGTAAATCTCGCGCAGGCCGTACACCCAGATCTCGTGATAGTATCGCTCCAGGGCCGGGATGACGCCCTTGCGCTTCCACTCCGCCGCCAACGGCCCTGGCTCATCCATGATGTCCCGCAGGCCCAACACCAGTTGGCAGTGGCCGCGTCGTCTGAGCATGGCGAGCGTCCGCCGGACCTCGCCCAGCAGTCCCAGCGGCTCCTTGTCCACGAGAAACAGGTGCGGGTCGAAGACCCGCGCCGTGTGCTCGATGATGGACGCCCGGAGCGCCAGGGTGTCCTCGATATTGACGTGGAGGCTCAGGCTGGTGTAGTCACCGCTCCGCAGTTTGACGATCCCCGGGACCCGGACAAAGTCCACCCGGGAGCGGAAGCTGTATCGCCCGATGATGGGGGAGCCGGTCAGGATCAGGACATTGAGCTTCTTGTGATGCTCGACCAAGGAATGCGCAATGGTCCGGCAGCGGCGAAGGTGGCCCAGCCCGAAGGAATCATGGCTGTAGATGAGGACCCGGTAGCTGGACCGAGAGGCCACCGGAGACCGCTGGCCCCCGCGACGCTGGCCCTTCAGAGGTTTCACAGCCATCCGCGGCGTCACCATTGGTGTGTCCTTTCTGGCGTGCGCATCCCCCCACTCGGGACCGTGCAGAAGAGACGTCCGCTACTATGCTACAATTCGCGGTACAAGGCAAGAATGGTGTCGTCCCGGCGGGATGGGCCGCCCTGACGGCGCTGACGGGGGGTGCCCTGACGGGGCGTCTTGACAGAGAAGGGCCAGGATGTTACTGGTGACGGCACACGGGAGGTCCCGGCACCCCCCCGGGGCCTGTGGTGGTGGTCTGGGGATCGATGCCAAGAGCGGGATCCGAGGTCGTGGAGATGGGTTTCCCTCTTCTACAGGTGGCCGATCTGCGCACGTCCATCTCCCTCGACGAGGGGGTGGTGCGAGCCGTGGACGGGGTCTCCTTTGCGGTCGAGCGCGGCGAAACCGTCGCCCTGGTGGGAGAGTCGGGCGCCGGCAAGAGCATGGTGGCCCAGTCCATCCTCCGCATCCTGCCGGACAACGCCCGGATCGAAGGCGGCCGACTCTTGTTCTCCCCCACCGGCGAGCCGCCGCTGGACCTCGCCCAGCTCCCACCCGACGGGAAGACGATGCGGGCCATCCGGGGCGGTTCCATCGGGATGATCTTTCAGGAGCCCATGACCTCCTTCTCCCCGGTGCACACCATCGGCGACCAGATCGGCGAGATGCTCCGGCTCCACCGGGGGGCGAGCCGGACCGAAGCCCGGATGGCGGCCGTTCAGACCCTCGCGGCCGTGGGCTTCCGCGATCCGGAGCGGAAGGTCGACGCCTACCCCTTCGAGCTTTCCGGTGGCCTTCGCCAGCGCGCCATGATCGCCATGGCGCTGGCCTGCCGGCCGGCGCTCTTGATCGCGGACGAGCCCACCTCCGCAGTCGACGTGACCATCCAGATCCAGATCCTCGACCTCCTCCTCGCGCTGCAGCGCGAGTACGGCCTGGCGCTGCTGCTCATCGCCCACGACCCCGGCGTGGTCGCCTACCTTGCGGATCGCGTGGTCGTGATGTACCGCGGCAAGGTCATGGAGACGGGGCCCGTGGCCAGCCTGTATGCGAACCCGCAGCATCCCTACTTGCAGGCCTTGTTCGGGAGCACACCGGACTTCGGCCTGGACGACGGCGACCGGCTGCAAGCCATCCCCGGGACGGTTCCGGATCCCCTGCTTCCGATGCCGGGCTGTCCGTTTCTCTCCCGCTGTCCGGAAGGCGAGCAGGACCCCTGCGGCCTGGCCATGCCGTGTCCCACCCCTGTGACCCCCGATCACCTGGTGGCCTGCTACAAGCGGGGCTCCGTGGCCGAACCGGCACAGGGCGCCAGGAGGAGCTGAGGCGTTGACGGCGCCAGCGGAGCGGAGACCCGAGACTGAACAGCAGGAGCCTCTGCTGATCGTTCGGGATCTGACCAAATATTTTCCCCTCTACCAAGCATGGCTCCTGGGGTTCGCCCGCCATCAGGCGGGCGTGATCCGGGCCGTGGAGAACGTGAGCTTCAGGGTGCACCGAGGGGAGACCCTGGGACTGGTGGGCGAGAGCGGCTGCGGCAAGACCACCACGGCTCGCCTCATCCTGCGGGTCCTCCGCCCGACCCGGGGCGAGATCCTGTTCCGAGACGGCGATCGCCTGGTCCGGGTGGATCAGCTCGGGGGGAAGGCCTTGCGGACCCTGCGCCGGAGGATCCAGCTCGTTTTCCAGGATCCCTACTCCTCGCTCAACCCGCGCATGCCCGTGGGAGAGATCATCGGCGAACCCCTGCGATTGCACCGCTGCGGCACCCCTGCAGAGATCGCCGAGCGGGTCCGGGCCCTGATGGCTATGGTCGGGCTCGACGTCCATCACCTCCGAAGGTACCCGCACTCTTTCTCCGGCGGCCAACGCCAGCGGATTGGGATCGCCCGCGCCCTGGCCCTCAACCCCGACCTGGTGGTCTGCGATGAGCCCGTGTCCGCCCTGGACGTCTCCGTCCAGTCCCAGGTGCTGAATCTCCTCAAAGATCTCCAGGCCGAGCTGCGGCTTGCCTACCTCTTCATCTCCCACAACCTCGCGGTGGTCGCCTACATGGCCGATCGCATCGCGGTCATGTACGCCGGGCAGATCGTGGAGTTGGCCCCCAAGCGCGAGATCTTCGAGCATCCGCGGCACCCGTACACGGAGACCCTCCTGTCTGCAGTCCTCCGGCCGGATCCCGCGATCCGCCCACGCCAGCCTGCCCTCGCGCAGAACGGCCAGTCCGAAGCGCCCGCCCTGCAGGGATGTGCCTTTGCCCCGCGCTGCCGATACGCTGTGGAGCGGTGCCGGCGGGAATCCCCGGAGCTGGCCGCGCTGGGCCCCGAGCATCTTGCGCGCTGCCACCGGGTGAATGAGATTCACCTCACCCCCCTCCTCCGCCCGTCCCGTCTCGCCTTCCGGGGACGCCCATGAGGCGGCGCGAGTTCTGTCGGCTCTTGGTCGGTTCCGGCCTGATGCCCTGGCTGCCGGCCCGGGCGGTCGCGACTGAGGAGCCGCCCGCCCTGGCCGAGCGAGTGGCGGCGGGAAAGTTGCCGCCCGTGGCGCAACGGCTCCCCAGGGATCCTTTGGTGCTGCAGACGGATCCCGGGGCGGTCTACGGCGGCGAATTGCGGATGCTGATCGGGACGCCGAAGGACCTCAAGCTGCTCTCCGTGTATGGCTACGCCCGCCTGGTCCGTTACGACCGGGAGTACCGGATCGTCCCGGACATCGCCGAGCGGGTCGAGGTGAAGGAGGGGGGGGATTTCACCTTCCACCTCCGCAAGGGGCACCGCTGGTCGGACGGCGCTCCCTTCTCCAGTCACGATTTCGCCTTCTGGTGGAAGCATGTGGCGAAGAGTCCCGACCTCTCTCCCGCCGGCCCGCCTGCCATCCTGATGGTCGAGGGAGAGCTTCCCAAGGTGGAATGCCCCGATCCGTGGACGGTGCGCTACCACTGGTCCAAGCCGAACAATCTCTTCCTCCTGGATCAGGCAGGCGCGGCCCCCACGGTGCTGTTCCGGCCGGCCCATTACCTCAAGCAATTCCACGCGGACTTCGCTGACCCCGAGAAGCTGGCGAGGCTCGCCAAGGCGGAGCGGCGCCGGAACTGGGCCGCCCTGTTCAACGCCCGGGACAGCATGTATGTCATGAGCAACCCGGAGCTGCCGACTCTCCAGCCGTGGCGATCCACGGTCTCCCCGCCCGCCGAGGTGTTCGTCGCCGAGCGGAACCCCTATTTCCACCGGGTGGACCAGCGGGGCCGGCAGCTCCCCTACATCGACCGGATCCGGCTGACACTGGTCGACAATGCCGTCATCCCCCTCAAGACCTCCACGGGCGAGGCCGACCTTCAGGCGCGCTCGCTCACCTTCGATCAGTACACCTTCCTCAAGAAGAACGAGCGACACGGCGGCTACCGCGTGTTCCTGTGGCAGACCGCCACCGCGTCCGTCGTCACCCTGTATCCCAACCTCACGTGCGATGAACCGGTCATGCGCGCGCTCTTCTGGGACCGGCGGTTCCGCCGGGCCCTGTCGTTGGGCATCAACCGCGACGAGATCAACAAGATTTTGTACTTCGGCCTCGGGGTCATCGGCCAGAATACCGTGCTCCGCAGTCCCGCACCCTGGCCGCAAGAGGGGCTGCGCATGGTCTACGCCCGATTCGATCCAGCGCAGGCCAACCGGTTCCTGGACGAGATGGGGCTCACCCGGCGCGATGGGAGGGGCTACCGGCTGCGCCCGGACGGCAGACGGCTCGACGTCGTGGTGGAGACAGCGGGCGAGTCCACCGAGCAGACCGACGTGCTGGAGCTTGTGAAGGATACGTGGGCCGAGATCGGAGTGCAGCTCCTCATCCGGCCCAGCCAGCGACAGTTGTACCGCCTGCGGGTGTTCGCCGGCAAGGCGATGATGAGCGTGGGGGCTGGGACTGGCGAGTTCGGCCTGCCGACCCCGGAGATGAACCCCAATTGGCTCGCCCCGGTGAGCGAGGAGCAGCTCCAGTGGAGTCGGTGGGGACTCTACTTCGAATCGAATGGGAAGCGGGGGGAGCCGCCGGCCTTGCCGGCGGCCCGGCGGCTCGTGGAGCTGTACCGGCGCTGGCTGGTTGCCCCGGACCAGAATGAGCAGGCGCGCATCTGGGGCGAAATGCTGGAGATCAACGCCGAGGAGGTATTCACCATCGGCATCCTGGGAAACACCCCGCAGCCGGTCGTGGTGGCCACCGGCCTATGCGGCGTGCCGGAGCAGACGATCTACTCCTGGGAGGCGGGGGCTCAGATTGGCTATCTGAGCCCGGACACCTTCTACTGGAAGGGAGGGCACCGCTGAGTCCGTCCGGACCGCCGTCCCGTTGGCCGCCTCTTTGAGCAACGAGGAACCCACCCATGCTGAACTACCTGGTCCATCGCCTCCTGCTCATGATCCCCACCCTCTTCCTCATCTCCGTGGTGACGTTCGTGATCATCCAGCTCCCCCCGGGCGATTACTTCGACTCGATGATGGCCGACCTGCAGGCCTCGGGTGAGCCGGCGGACCTCCAGAAGGTCGACTTCCTGCGGCACGAGTACGGACTGGACAAGCCGATCTGGGTCCAGTACTGGAGGTGGGTCGGGGGCCTGCTCCACGGCGATCTCGGCTACTCCTTCGAGTACGACCGGCCGGTCTCGAGTATCATCGGCGAGCATCTGGCCCTCACCATGGTCGTGTCGTCTGCCGCCATCCTCGTCACCTGGATCCTGGCGCTGCCCATCGGGCTGTACTCCGCCACCCACAAGCATCGTTGGGGGGATCATCTGCTGACCTTCCTGGCGTTCCTGGGGCTCGCCACACCGGACTTCCTCCTGGCCCTGGTGCTGATGTTCGTCTCGTTTGCCCTGCTCGGCGTGAGCGTGGGCGGGCTCTTTTCGCCCAATCTGCAGAGCGCCCCCTGGAGCTGGACGAAGGTCCTGGATCTGCTGACGCATCTGTGGATTCCCGTGCTGGTGATCGCCGCCGGCGGGACCGCGGGGATGATTCGCCGGCTGCGGGCCAATCTCCTGGACGAGATCAAGAAACCCTATGTCGTGACCGCGCGGGCCAAGGGGTTGTCCCCCATCCGCTTGCTCCTCAAGTACCCGCTGCGCATCGCCATCAACCCCTTCATCAGCGACATCGGCAGTCTCTTGCCGCAGGTCATCTCGGGCTCGATCATCGTCTCCATCGTGCTGTCCCTGCCCACCACCGGGCCCATGCTGCTGCGGGCGCTGCGGACCCAGGACATGTACCTGGCGGGATCCTTCCTCATGCTCCTGGCCGGGCTGACGGTCATCGGTGTCTTGGTGTCGGACATCGCGCTGGCGATGCTGGATCCCCGCATCCGCCAGGGGGGCGGGAGGAGCCGCTGACCATGAGCCTCCCGACGCTGGAGCAGGCCCCCACCCGGGACAACGAGGTCCTCGCACCGGATGTTCAGCGCTACTACGCCGCCTCGCAGTGGCGGCTCACCTGGTGGCGGCTGCGGAGGCACTGGCTGGCCATGGCCTCATTCTGGGTTCTGCTGGGGCTCTACGGCCTCATCCCCTTCGTCGAATTTGTCTCGCCGTACGCGCTGCACACGCTGCATGCGGACCACGTCTATTTCCCGCCCGAGCGGGTCCACTTCTTCGACGCCGGCCGTTTCGTGGGACCCTTTGTCTACGGCTACACCATGACCCTCAACATGGACACCCTCAAGCGCGAATACCGCGAAGACCGCTCGCGGCGGTATCGCGTGCTCCTCCTGGCCCGCGGGGAGCCCTACCGGTTGTGGGGTCTGTGGCGCGCCGACCGGCATCTGGTGGGCGTCGAGCCGGGCGGGTCGCTCTTCCTGCTGGGGACGGACCGGCTCGGGCGGGACGTGCTCTCGCGGATCATCTATGGGGCGCGGATCTCCCTGACGGTGGGCCTGGTCGGCATCAGCGTGAGCTTTGTGCTGGCCCTGGTCATGGGTGGGCTTTCGGGCTACTATGGCGGCAGCATCGACCTCGCCATTCAGCGGCTCATCGAGGTGATCCGGTCATTTCCCGAGCTGCCGCTGTGGATGGCCCTCTCGGCAGCCCTGCCGTCGCGGCTGGATCCGATCCTGGTCTACGTCGGCATCACCGTCATCCTGGGCGTCATCGAGTGGACCGGGCTCGCCCGCAGCGTCCGGGGGAAGCTCTTGGCCGTGCGGGAGGAGGACTTCGTCACCGGGGCGATCCTGGCCGGGGCCTGGCCCGCCTATGTGATCCGCAAACATCTCCTCCCCGCCTTTACAAGCCATCTCATCGTCTCCGCCACCCTGAGCATCCCGCGCATGATCCTGGGGGAGACGGCCCTCAGCTTTCTGGGCCTGGGGCTCCGGGCCCCGGTCACCAGTTGGGGGGTGCTGCTCTCCGAAGCCCAGAACATCAACGCGGTGGCCCTCTACCCCTGGCTGCTGCTCCCCGTCCTCCCGGTGGTATCGACCGTCCTGGCTTTCAACTTTTTCGGCGACGGCCTGCGCGATGCCGCGGACCCCTACGCCTAGAGCGATGACGGCCTGAAAGGTCGGCCTATGGAGCGCAATCTTTACCGATATATTCTTCGCTGCAGCCTGCGGATGCAGGTGGCGATGGTCGCCGCCATCTTCGTCCTGGGGTTCCTGAATCCCTACATCCTGCTCCTGACCAAGCAGACCATCAACAGCATCCGCCAGATGCACCTCGAGCGGACGCTGACCCTCCTCATGTGGTACCTGGGTGCGGTCCTCGCCACCGGGGGGTTGAAGTACCTCCGGCAGAACTTGGAAGGAATCGTCCAGGAGACCATGCTGCGGGATCTGCGGAGCGAGCTGTACCATCGGATCCTGCGCTTCCCCCTTCCGCACGTCCGCAACACCACGGCGGCCCAGCTCTCGTCCATGATCCTCGCCGAGACAGAGGCGCTGGGGAATTTCTTCGGCGAGGCGTTCTCGGTGCCCTTGTACCATGGGTTGATGCTGCTGGGCTCCGTGGGGTTCATGCTCTGGCAGAACCCCTGGATGGCCCTGCTCGCGTTGCTCCTCTTCCCGATCCAGATCTGGCTGGTCCGGAAGCTCCAGCGGCGGGTCATCAAGCTATCCCGGGAGCGCGTCAACCTGATCCGCACGCTCTCCGACCGCGTGCAGGAGTCGGTGGGAGGTCTCCAGGAGATCCAGGCCAACGATACCATGGCCTACGAGTCGAGCGGGTTCCGCCGCCCGCTCCGCAGGATCTTCAAGGTTCGGATCGGGATCTACAACCTCAAATACCTCGTCAAGTGGTTCAACAACTTCATGGAGAAGCTGGGGATCTTCCTCCTCCTGCTGATCGGCGGCTGGCTGATCATCAAGCGGCCCGGCTCCCTCGACCTGGGGGGGCTGGTGGCTTTCCTCGAAGCCTACAAGCAACTGAATGAGCCGTGGCGTGAGATTATCGGCTACATCCAGAACCGCGATAATGCCAGGGTCAACTACGAACAGGTGATCGCCAGTTTCGATCCCCCCGAGCTCCGGCCCGAGTTCTCCCTGGAGGAGCAGCCGCCCGAGACGCTCCCCCAGGTGGCCGGGGCCTATGATGTCCGGGGGGCCAGCGTCGTCCTGGACGGGCGGACGAAGGCCCTGGATCGCTTCCAGCTCTCCATCTCCCCGCAAGAGCACGTGGCCGTCGTCGGCACCGCCGGAAGCGGGAAGAGCACCCTCACCCTGGTTCTGGCGAAACTCTACGGGTACACGGGCAGCGCGCTGCTGGACCGGACAGAGCTCACCCAGATCCCGTCGGCCGTGGCGGGCCGCCAGATCGCCTATGTGGGGAGTGATGTACGGCTCTTCACGGGAACCGTCTTTGAGAATCTGGTCTACGGTCTCCGCCATCGCCCGAATGGCCCCGCAGGCCAGCCCGGGGACGGCGGGCAAGACGGCGCCGGGCCTGAGGAGCCCGCTGAGTGGTTGGATCTGTCCTTGGCGGGGGTGAGCGACCGGGCCGGCCTGATGGCCGTCGTGCTCGCCTCGGCCCGTTTGGTGGCACTGGACGAAGACCTTTTCAGCCTCGGCCTCCGGGGCAAAATCGACCCTGCGAAGCAGGCGGAGATCGCCGAGCGCCTGCTGACGGCGCGCCGGCTCGTCATGGAGCGTTTTGCGCAGGAACGGGGAGAGGCGGCGGTGGAGTTCTTCGATCGCGATCGCTTTGCCGCCTACGCCTCCATCGGTGAGAACATCCTCTTCGGCCAGAGCACGGACTCAGAGATCGCCCTGGACCGACTCGCCGGAGATGACCACTTCCGCCAGGTCATCGCCGAGGTGGGCCTTCGGGACCCCCTCCTCGCGCTGGGAGCCGACGTGGCCAGGGAGATGGTGGAGATCTTCAAGGACATTCCCGCAGATCACGAGCTCTTTGTGAACTTCAGCCTGATCACGGCGAGTGAGTTGCCCGACTACACGCGGCTCCTTTCCCGGCTGGACCGGCTGGCCAGCGAGGCGCTTCCCGCCGAAGATCAGGAGCGGTTGATCGCCCTCGCCTTGCGTCTGATTCCCGCCCGGCATCGCTTGGGTCACATCGACGAGCCCTTCATGGCCAAGGTCGTGGCCGCACGCCATCGCTTTGCCGAGACGCTGCCGCCGGGGCGGGGGACCTTCGTGCCCTATGACCGCCATCGGTATTTCGCGCAGGGCACCCTGCTGGAGAATCTGCTGTTCGGCAAGGTGATCGTCACGAGCAGCCACGCGGTCAAGAAGGTCAACGCCCTCGTCGAGGGGGTCATCACCACCCATGACCTGCGCGAGGTGGTGATGCAGGCGGGGCTCGACTACTACGTCGGGATGGGCGGCAGCCGCCTCTCCCCGCCCCAACGGCAGAAGATCGTCGTGGCACGGGCGCTGCTCAAGCGTCCGCAGATCCTCATCCTGGACGATGCCCTCAGTGCTTTCGAGCCGGACACGCGCGCCGCGGTGCACCAGCGGATTCTCGAGGCCATGAGGGGGCGCACGCTCATCTCGGTGCTCAAGTCCCCGGATCTGGCGCGCCACTACGATCGGGTCGTGGTCCTGGATGCAGGGAAGGTCGCCGAGGTCGGCTCGTATCAGGAGTTGGCCGCCAGGGATGGTCTCTTCCGCCACCTCTTGGCCCAGGCCGGCACCATCGCGTAAAGGGAGGCGAGGATGCAGCCGCTGGAGCAAGACGTCGAGACGCTGCGAAATATCCCACTGTTTGCGGGCTTGCCCAAGGCCAGGCTCAAGCTGATCGCCTATACCGCGGAGGTGCTTCACTTCGAGCCGGGTGAGGTGATCGTGCAGCAGGGAGACCCCGCGGATTCCGTGTTCATTATCGCAGACGGTGAGGCCGAGGTGTGGCTCACGGCCCTCGATGGCCACACGGTGCGGCTCGGGACCCTGAGCCGCCACAGCCTGCTCGGCGAGATTGCGGTCTTGTGCAATGGCCGACGCACAGCCACGGTGCAGGCCAAGGGCCGCGTGGTGACGCTCAAGATCTCTGCCTACGTCTTCCTGGACCTGCTGCGCCAGAGTCCGGATATCGGCATGCAGGTGATGAAAATCATGGCCGAACGATTGGAGAAGACGACGGCCATTATCCGGCAATACGAACAGCAGTAACGAAGGCTGCCCGGTGCCGGATGCGAGGCGGAAAGCCTGGTGGAACAGGGTGCATCCGCCGCCGCTTCAGGCCGCCACGGAATTCCTCTGGTCTCGCCCACGGCCCACCTCCATCCTGCCCGCCATCGCCCGAATGGCCAGGGGTTGTTTTGGGCGGGGAGAGTCGCTCGCGAAATCCCGACGGCGGAGGGCACGCATGAAGACGACAAGTGGACGAAAGGCTTTCCCGATTCCCCAGTCCATGAAAGCCTGGGTGCTGGATGATCCGGAGCGGCTCCGGCTGGTGGGGAAACCCGTTCCGGAGCCAGGGCCTGCTGAGGTCTTGGTGCGCATTGATGCTGTGGCCATTTGCGGAACAGACGTGGAGATCATTACCAAGGGGCTGCCCGCATGGGTCGAGGGCGGTCTTCCGTTCAACAAGAATTTCACGCCGGGCCATGAGTACATGGGGACCGTGGTTCAACTGGGAGCAGGGGTGGACGAGTACGCAATCGGCGATCGCGTGGCCGTGGAAATCCATGCCGGTTGTGGCCGGTGCGAACGGTGCCGGATGGGCATGTACACGTCCTGTCTCAATTATGGCTTGAACTATGGGGAGAAGAACAAGGGGCACCGGGCAAATGGGTTCACCACGGATGGCGGCTTCGCCGAGTACGCGGTCAATCACGTCAACACCCTGGTTCATGTGCCCGACGCGATGAGCGATGAAGAGGCGACCCTCATCGTGACGGCCGGCACGGCCATGTACGGCCTCGACGTGCTGGGCGGCCTGATTGCAGGGGAAAGCCTGGTGGTCATCGGCCCGGGTCCGATCGGGCTCCTGAGCGTGGCGGTGGCCAAGGCCCTGGGGGCACAGCCCGTGATCCTCACGGGAACGCGGAACGCCAGGCTTGCCCTGGGGACCAAGCTGGGGGCGGACTCCGTGATCAATGTTCAAGAGGAGAATCCGGTGGAAGCGGTGAGACGCCTCACCGGGGGGAAGGGGGTGCATTACGTGATGGAATGCTCAGGTGCCCCCAACGCCCTGAACGAGGCCGTGGAGATGGTGAATCGGGGAGGCCGGATTTGCCTGGCCGCCTTCCCCGCGGAACCGGCGCTGGTGGACTTGGCCAAGCTGGTGCGGAACAACGTGTACGTCTACGGCATCCGGGGCGAGGGCAACAGCGCCACGCACCGCGCTGCGGCCCTCATGGCACAGCACCGCTTCGACGCGAAACTCATCCACACCCACACCTTCAGCCTGGAGGAGCTGCCGACCGCCTTCAAGTATGTTCGCGAGAGAGTCGAAGACGCCATCAAGGTCGTCGTCAAGGTGCATTGAGGAGAAAGGAGAATCGACATGGCGCACCTACCGAAGTACGACCTCCTGGAGCTGCCCTGGACCGACGTCGCCGATTGGATAAAGGCCGGGAACGATGTGGTGATGATCCCCGTCGGCAGTTGCGAGAAGCACGGCCATCACGTGCCCCTGGGCGTCGACTCGTACACCACCATGGGCAGCGTGGAGCGGGCGGCGGTGAAGGCCCAGGTGGTCTACGCGCCGCTCATGCCCTTCGGCCACTCCCCCCATCACATGGGTGAGGCCGGCTGGGGCACCGGCAGCATCTCCCTGCCCGCCGAAGTCTACCGGCAGGTTCTCTACGCCATCGGCCGCAGCCTGATCTTCGCCGGCTTCAACAAGCTCGTCTACATCTCTCACCACGGCACCAACATGGCCCCCCAGGGAGAGGTGTTGCGCACGCTGCGCGCGGAGACCGGGTGCTTCTGTGCCTTCTACAAGACCCCCACGGAGAGGGAGTGCGCCGTCGTCGCCGACCTGCTGCAGGGTCCCCCTGAGGAGACCCCCGGCTGGCATGCGGGAGAGCTGGAGACCTCCACCTGCATGGCCTATCTGAAGGAGAAGGGGCTGTACGAGGGCTCCGTCCTGATGGAGCGCGCCAAGCCGGATCGAGCGCATGCCCCCAAGTGGATGGGGCCACACTTCTCCAAGAAAGACGGCACCAACACCGTGAATTTCCGTGGCACCGAGAATATTTTTGTTCCGATGCTCCACCACGAGTACTCGGATACCGCCACCATTGGCAACCCGCTGCGCTCCAGCGTCGAGCAGGGCTTCGCGCTCTTCGAGCGCATCAGCGACCACCTGGCCGCCTTCCTGGAGGAGGTGAAGCAGTTCGACTTCCAGGTTCCGCCCGAGAAACGGGACTGGCCCGGCCGGTTCTGGCGAGGGTAGAAGCGAAGCGTGCGGGGCGGGCCGCGCGCGGGTGGCTGCAATCAGGCCAGGGAGGAGACAGCCCATGGGCGGGACCCTGATCTTCGCGAATGCATTCCTGATCGACGGGACCGGCGCCGAGCCTCACGAGGGTGCGACCGTCGTCGTGGCCGACGGCGTCATCCGGGACGTGGAAGGCCCGGGCGCGAGGCACGCCAAGGGTCGGCTCGTCGATCTCAAGGGCAAGACACTCATGCCCGGTCTCATCGATGCCCATGTGCACGTCGGGAACATCGAGATCCGCAATCACCTCACCGCCCAGCTCCCTCCGGCCGTCTACGTGCTGCGGGCCTGCCGGAACCTGGAGACCGATCTCGACCTGGGCTTCACCACAGTCCGCGACGCGGCCGGCCTGGACCCCGGCTTTCGCGCGGCCATCGAGCAGGGGTTGGTCCGCGGTCCACGGCTTCTGCTCAGCGTGACCCCTCTGGCCCAGTCCGGGGGCAGCACCGCAGTGCAGGGCTGGGGGCCGGACACGCCCATGCCTCGCAACTCCCTCGGCATCTATCCGGAGATCTGTGACGGACCGGACCAGGTCCGGGCCGCCGCGCGGCGGACCCTGGCCCGCGGGGCCGATCAGATCAAGGTCTTCGCCGACGGCGAGGTCCTGGCGGCCCAGGCGGCCGATCGCGCCAAGCCCGGCCAGTGGAAGTTCACGGTGGAGGAGCTGCGGGCCGCCGTGGAGGTGGCCGAGGCGGCCGGCAGCTATGTCATGGCGCACACGTACGTGCCGCGGGCCATTCAGAACTGTCTCCTGGCGGGCGTCCGCTCCATCGAGCACGGGAACCTCCTGAACGAGGAGACAGCCAAGCTGATGGCGGAGCGGGGGGCCTTTTTCGTCCCGACCCTGACCACGTATGATCTCTTGGTGAGGACCGGCAAGTCCAGCGGCCTGGACGAGTACAGTCTGGAAAAACTGGCGCTGGTCGGGCAGTCGGGGCGGCGTGCCGTGGAGCTGGCGCACCGGGCAGGGGTGAAGATCGCCTCGGGCTCGGACATCGTCGGCCCAGGGCAGGCTTTCAAGGGCCGCGAGCTGGCGATCAAGGCCGAGATCCTGGGCGCGATGGGTGCCATCGTGTCCGCCACCAAGACCAACGCCGAGCTGCTCCAGATGGCCGACCGGCTGGGAACCGTCGAGCCTGGCAAGTGGGCCGACCTCATCGTGCTGGACGGCAATCCGCTGAAGGACCCCGGTCTCTTCGAAGACGGCCTGAAGACCGTCCGCCTCGTCCTCAAGGGAGGCGAGGTGATGAAAGACCTGCTGGGCTGACCGCCTCATCCACGGAGCCGCGGGCCAGGGCGAGTCACTGGGACCGATCCCGCTTCGGGCGCCATGCGCGAAGCCGCGTCACGAGCGGGCGCAGCCAGGGGTGATCGGGGCCCACGAGGGCCACGCCCGCCTGACGCTGTCCCCAGGGTGTGGGCTGATCTACTCCCCTCTGCAACGAACGGGATGCGGTCCCGTAATGAGCCGTCCAAGCGAAATCGGTCCGGCGAGCGTCGATTTTCTTGCTGCCCGCCAGAGGTGGACGGGGCGACCCGGCGCAACCGAGCCAGCCCAGCGTGGGAGGCGGTGCAGTCCGCGGCGGGCGCTAGGGACCACTGCCTATCACTGGTATAATGGCGGTCACCTCGGAAGAGCCCGGCGTCCTGTGCGGGGCGGCCTCGAAGCCTGGGACCCAGTCGAGACAAGGGCCGCAGTCCGAGTGTCCAGGTGGTGTGGGCAATGATCCCGCCCGAATCGGGCTGGAGGGGAGGCGCGCGTGATCTGCAGAGGTCTCAACCAGAAGGCCGCGGTGCGCCGGGCCATGGGATGGCCATTTCTCTGGCTGGCGTTGATCCTTGCCGCACCGACACCGGCCCAGCCGGCGGCACCGGCACAAGAGGCTGTCAGCCCCATTCCCACCACGGAGATCGCGACCCGGGCCGCCGAGGTGGCAGCCCTGCTGGCGAACGTGGATGCCGTCTCCGCGCCGAGTCCGGAGAGCCTGGAGATCGAGCGGAGCCTGCCGGAGCGAAGCAAGCGCATTCAAGCGGGTTGGGACGCGACCATCCAGCGGCTCGCGGGCGAGCCCTCGGCCCCGCAACTCGAAGACATGACCATCGCCTGGCGTGGCGTTCGCGTGGAGTTCCGCACCTGGGCCGACCAGTTGGCGGGCGAGGGGACTCGGCTCCAACAGGAGCTTCAGCACCTGTCAGACCTGCGCGAGGCCTGGGCGAAGTCGTCCAAGGAGGCGCAGAGCGCCAAGGCCCCACCGGAGGTGGCGCGCGAGATCGAGGGCATCCTGAGCACCATCAGCGCGGCCCAGGCCAGGGTGAACGCGCGGCTGGCGAGTCTGCTGGTGCTCCAGTACGAAGTGGCGTTGGAAATCCGGCGCTGCGACCAGGTGCTGTCGCGGATCGCGCAGGCGAAGAGCGATCTGGTCAGCCACCTGGGGACGCAGGATGCCCTGCCGATCTGGAGCCCTACCTTGTGGGGTCGGGGTCCAGCGCGAGGCCGCCGCCGGGCTCCAAACCGCCGGCCGCCGCTGGCGCAACGAGTTGCTCGGAGTGGCAAGAAACCAGTGGCGGGGGCTCGGCCTCCAGGCTGTCCTCTTCATGGCGCTCTTGGTCCTCTTGGTGCGTGCCCGTGGCCGGGCCCGGTCCTGGATCCTCCCGGAGGCCGGCATCGCCGCTGCGGCCCGGATGCCGGAGCGTCCGGCCTCTGCCGCGTTGGTCCTGACACTCCTCGCCACGCCCTGGATCTACCCGAGCTACGCTTTGGCGGTCTTCCGGACGGCAAAGCTCGTCGGCATCATTCCTGCCCTCCGCCTCGTGACCCCCTTGGTTTCGCGTGCCCAGGCCCGCCGGCTGTATGGCTTCGGCGTCGTCATCGCGGCAGATGCGCTCCGGCCGCTGCTGGCGACCGCCCCAGATTTCGATCACGCGCTCTTTCTCGCCGAGATGCTCGGGGCGAGCCTGCTCCTGGGCGCGGATCCTGGTCGTGGAACGCCGTGCCAGTCCCGCAAGCGAGACGGATGGCGTCACGGGCCGGCACACCGGCCGCCTCCTCATCGTCTTCATCCTGTGGCTTGCCTTCGCCTTCTCCCTCTTGCTGGGAGCGGCGGGCTACATGCAACTGGCGCGGCTCATAGGGGATGGGGCCCTCGAGAGCACCTACGCGGCGCTGGCGATCCTCATCGGCGTGTGGGTCCTCCTGGTGCTCTTCGCCTATGCCCTCTGGGCGCGCCCGCTCGGACTGCTGGAGTCCGTGCAGCGGAATCGGGCCTTCCTGGAGCGCCGCGCGGGCCAGGTCCTGCGGGGGGTCGGCGGCGCGGCCTGGGTCCTGATCTCCTTGCGGCCCCTCACGCTCTTCAGCGCCCCGGCCGGCCTGGTTCGCGCCGCGCTGGGCGCGGGGTTCGCCTGGGGGTCGATCCGGATCACGGTCGGCGACGTTCCTGCTCTTCGTGGTGACGGTATGGGTGGCATTTGCCCTGGCCGCGATCGTCCGGGCGGTCCTGCAAGTGGACGTCTCCTGCCGCGCGTCCGTCTCGCCGAGGGCGTCCCGCTCGCCCTGGCGAATCTCGCGCAGTACGCGATCGTGCTCGCCGGCTTCATCCTGGGCTTGGCCGCTCTGGGCGTGGATCTGACGAAGGTCACCATCCTGGTGGAGCTTTTGGTGTCGGCGTCGGGTTCGGATTGCAGACGCTCGTCGGAATTTCGCCTCGGGGCTCATCCTGCTGTTCGAGCGGCCCATCCGGGAAGGAGATTCCGTCCAGGTGGGGGACGTCCAGGGTCAGGTCCGCCACATCGGGATCCGGGCCACCGTGGTCCGAACCGGGAGGGGCGCGAACGTCTTCGTGCCGAACGCGCATCTGCTGACGGAGAAGATCACGAACTGGACGTACACGGACCGCACGCTCCGGATCGACCTCCCGGTCAGCGTCGCCTATGACAGCGATCCCCGCCGGGTGATGGAGCTGCTCTGCCGCGTCGCCGGCAGTCACGCCGACGTCCTACGCGATCCGGCCCCGGCGGCCGTCTGTCTGGGGTTCGGGGCCAGCGGCCTCGCCTTCGAGCTGCGGGTATGGACGAGTCGGTCCGAGCGGGCAATATGCGATCCGGAGCGAACTGGCCGAGGCGACGTGCGCGGCCTTGACCGAGGCAAAGATCCCATTCCCCCAGCGGGAGGTGTGGCTGCGGCTGACCGGCGACGCGGCCCAGGGAGCCTGGCGCCCGCCCTCGACCTGATCGGCCGCTCCCGATCCACTCTCGGGCTTCGGAAGCCCCCTGCTGATCCGAGGTCGAGGAGCGTCGTGTAGGGGACTACGTAGC
>CAVQPC010000046.1:0-92968 GCA_963714585.1 uncultured Methylomirabilota bacterium | reverse complement strand
CGGAGGAGTCACTAATGGCCCCGGGCATACCGAATATCCTCCTGCAGATCGTCTTCGGAATAGTGCCGGGTGATCTTGCGTTCCCCCAGGAGTTCCTCGAACTCCCAGCGCGTCACCTGAGCCAGTGCTCGCGCCTTGCCAAACGAAAGCACTTGCCGCTGATACAGGGCCAGGGCCAATTCCTTTCGCAGTTCCCTCTCCGCCTCGCCTGGAGGCAATCGCAGAGCAGCGCGTATTTCTTCGGGGATTTCCAGAACCAGTTTTGCCATATCCCTTACCTCCCGCGCTGACTCTAGCGCTTTTCATCCCCCATGGCTACCGCCTCGGCCACGAGCAGAATCTGGGGACGGGAAAGCCTCCTGCAGCACCTTGCCCTTCGTTCTTGTGACTCTTTGCTATCCTCGGCGGATGGCCCGCCCGCAACGGTGCGCGGGCGGATCCCAAGGGCGACGATGCGCCGATATACTCGATGAGGCGTCTCGTCAGTGGCCCGTCCGCGACCGAGTGTCACCGCCGCGCCCACTTTATCACCTTCTGCACGGCGGCGATCACGTCTGACACGTCCTGGTCAGTCATCCGGGGGAAGAGCGGCAGACTGAGGAGGCGGTCCGCGGCCGCCTCGGCAGCGGAGCACATCCCCCGGTGGGTGCCGAATTGCTCCTGGTAATAGGGGTGCAGATGGACGGGAAGGTAGTGGACGCTTGCCCCGATGTTCTCGGCGCGGAGCGCCTCGAAAATCGTCTCGCGGCTCTCCCGCAGCCGCTCGAGGTTGAGTTGGAGCGGATAGATGTGCCAGGCGTGGCGGCAGCCCGGCCGCGTGGGCGCGAGGGTGACCTCCGGCAGGTCCGCGAAGGCATCCTGGTAGGCGACGGCGATCTGCTCGCGGCGCGTGAGGCCGGCCTCCAGGCGGGAAAGCTGGCTCAACCCCAGGGCGCTCTGGATGTCGCTGAGTCGGTAGTTGTACCCAAGGTCCACCATGTCTTGCCGCCAAGTGGCCTGCCGCTCCCGCACCTCCCGCTCGATGCCGTGATTGCGGAACCGCCGCAGCCGGGTTCGAAGCAGGGGATCGTCCGTCGTCACCATGCCGCCCTCACCCGTCGTGATGTGCTTCACCGGGTGAAAGCTGAAGGTGGTGAGGGGGCTGAGGCTCCCGACGGGGTGTCCCGCGTCGCGCGCACCCAGGGCGTGGGCCGCATCCTCGATGAGGGTGAGGTGCCGGGGGTCGGCCAGCGCGTGCAGGTCGTCCATCGCGCAGGGGAGGCCCGCGAAATGGACCGGCAGGATAGCCCGCGTGCGCGGCGAGAGCCGGGCCGCCACGACGCGAGGATCCAGGTTCAACGTCTCGGGATCGATGTCGGCGAAAACCGGAGTAGCCCCGCAGTACAGCACGCAGTTGGCCGAGGCCAGGAAGGTGAGAGGACTCAGGACGACCTCGTCCCCGGGGCCGATCCCGGCGACATGGGTCGCGGCGTGCAGCGCCGCCGTCCCCGACGAGAAGGCCACGGCGAAGCGGGCGCCGACCTGCTTGGAAAAGGCCTCCTCGAAGCGGGCGACCGTGGGACCGTTGGTCAGCCAGTCGCCGCGCAGGACCTCTACCACGGCCTGGATGTCGGCCTCGGTCACGTCCTGCTGGCCGTAAGGGAGCATGCGATCCCGGGCGGGTCGCCCCCCCACCAGGGCGGGAAGCCCCTCGGCCTCAGCCGATGGATTCGGGTGGCTCATCCGGCTCCCCTCTGGATCGCTCCCGGGACGCGCCCGCCGTACTGCCGCTCATAGTATGAGCGGTATTCGCCCGACAGGATCTCCTGCCACCAGGCCTCATGCCGGCGATACCACTCCACCGCATGGCGGAGGCCGGCGGCGAAGGGGATCATGGGCGCCCAGCCCAGCTCCCGGCGGATCTTGGTGTGATCCAGCGCGTAGCGCCGATCGTGGCCCGGCCGGTCCTTCACGTGCCGGAGCAATGTCTCGGGCCGCCCGGTGAGGCGCAGGATCTCCCGCGCCACCTCCAGATTCGCCCGCTCCTCCCCGCTGCCGATGTTGTACACCTGGCCGGGCAGCCCCATCGCCAGGACAAAGGCCAGGGCCCGACAGTGATCCTCGACATGCAGCCACTCGCGCACGTAGAGCCCGTCGCCGTAGATGGGCAGCGGCTCCTCCCGGAAGGCGTTGACGATCATCAGCGGGATGAACTTCTCGGGGAACTGGTACGGACCGTAGTTGTTGCAGGTCCGGGTGATGATGACCGGCAGGCCGTAGGTCACGTGGTAGGCGCGGGCCAGGCAGTCCGCCCCCGCCTTGCTGGCGGCGTACGGACTGTTGGGGCGGATCGGGGATTCCTCCGAGAACGCGCCGGAGCTTCCCAGCGTCCCGTAGACTTCGTCGGTGGAGATGTGCAGGAACCGCCGGACCCCCGCGGCGCGGGCGGCGTCCAGGAGGATCCGCGTTCCCTCCACGTTGGTCCGGATGAACTCGCCCGCCCCGAGGATGGAGCGGTCCACGTGGGTCTCGGCCGCGAAGTGGACGATCTGGTCGGCCCCGTGCGCCGCCAGCGCCTGCGCGACGGCCTCGGCATCGCAGACGTCCCCCCGGACGAACGTGTAGCGGGGATCCGCCGCCACGTCGGCCAGGTTCCGGGGATTTCCGGCATACGTGACCTTGTCCAGGTTGACGACGCGGGCGGCCGGGTGCTCGCGCAGGACGTAGCGGACGAAATTCGAGCCGATGAACCCCATCCCGCCGGTCACCAGGATGGTCCCCGTCAGTTGGACCCCTGTCTCCACTCGGCGCGACCTCCTCTCACAGCGACCGCCGGCACGCTTCGATCACCTCGTCCACCTGCTCGTCCGTGAGTTCCGGGTACATCGGGAGACACAGCACTTCCCGGGCGGCCCGCTCGGCCTCCGGGAAATCTCCCGCGCGATAGCCGAGATCGCGGTACATCGGCTGCAGGTGAAGCGGAACCGGGTAATAGATTGCCGTACGGACGCCCAGTTCCCCAAGGCGTCGCTGGACCGCGTCCCGATCTGGCACGCGGACCGTGAACTGGTGGTAGACGTGCAGGCTTCCCGGCGGCTCCACGGGCAGCCCGATCCCCGATCCGGCCAGGCCTGTCCGGTAGCGCACGGCGATGGCCCGGCGGCGATCGTTCCAGTCCGCCAGGTGCCGGAGCTTGACCCGCAGGACCGCGGCCTGAATCTCATCCAGCCGGCTGTTGAAGCCCAACTCATCGTGAAGGTAGCGCTCGCGGCTCCCGTACACCCGAATCCTGCGGAGCCGCTCCCCAAGTCCGGGGTCCTGCGTCGTGGCCAGGCCGCCATCGCCGTACGCACCCAGGTTCTTGGTCGGGTAGAAGCTGAAGCAGCCGACGTCGCCCAGGCCTCCCACCGCCTGTCCGCGATACGTCGCGCCGATCGCCTGGGCCGCGTCTTCGATCACGCGGAGCCGGTGCTCTCTGGCCAACGCGAGGAGCGGGGCCATGGCCGCCGGCAGGCCGTAGAGGTGGACCGGGATGAGGGCCGTGATGCGTCCCGCCGGCTTCGGGCCCGGTCCTCGCCCGGCGAGGCATTCGGCCGCCCGGTCCGGCTGCAGCGTGTAGGTGGCCGGATCGATGTCGGCAAAGACCGGCCGGGCCCCGATGTAGGAGATGGCTGTGGCCGTGGCAACGAAGGTGAAGGGGGACGTGAGGACGAGATCCCCGGGTTGGACCCCGCAGGCCCGTAGCGCGAGATGCAAGGCGTCTGTCCCGGAGGCCAGGGCGACGGCCTGGGCCACGCCGAGAAAGGCCGCCAGCTCCTGCTCCAGGGCCGCCACGTTCGGACCCAGAACGAACTGGCCGCTCGACAGGACGCCCTGGACCGCCTCGTCCATCTCGCGGCGAATCGCCTCGTACTGTTTCTTCAGATCGAGGACGGGAACACCCATGCGGACCTCATGATCAGATTCCGGTCGATTGGTGACCTTGGCGTCTTGGCGGTTGAGAACCTCTTTCAGCTCAGGGAAGTTGCACGTTCCGTTCCAGAAAAGAAAAGCGGTGCTGGGAACGGCCCGGAGCACCGGCGGGGAAGAGCGTAAGTCTGATAACTATCGGTAAAATTAGAGAGTTGTCAAGCGGAAAACCCCAGGGGAGGCTGCTGGATCGATCGTGCGGGGTTACTGGCGTTTGGCCTGGAAGTGTGCCACCAGGGCCTCAGCGAGGGCGGGGATCGTATACTCACTGGGGACAACGTGGCTGGGGATGCCACGCTTCATGGCAGTCTCGGCGGTGATCGGACCGATGCTGGCGACCACGACGCCCTGCAAGAGGGCCGCGGTGTCCTCCCCCAGCAGGTCGTGAAAGTACTTCACCGTCGAGGAACTGGTGAAGGTGACGGCGTGGATCTTCCTCTCCCGCAAGAGGTCCCGGATCGCCTCTGCCTCCGCGGCACTCTTGATCGTCCGGTAGGTCGGGACGACGTCCACCTGAGCCCCCAGCTTCGCCAACTCTCTCGGGATCACGTCGCGCGCCTCGGCCGCCCGGGGCAGGAGGACCCGGGCAGCCTGGATGGGCCGGGCGCCCACCGCCTTCACCACGGCCTCGGCCCTGAACTCGGACGGGACGAGGTCGGCACGAATGCCGTGCTGGAGCAGGGCATCCGCGGTGGCCGGCCCGATGGCGCAGACCGTGATGCCGTACAGGTCGCGCAGGTCCCGTCCCGCCAGCGCTAGCCGCTCCCAGAAGAATCGCACCCCGTTGACGCTGGTGAAGATCACCCACTGGTACTCCCGCAGCCCTGCGATGGCCGCATCCAGGGGGGCCCAGCTCTCGGGTGGCACAATCCTGATCGCGGGGAACTCCACCACCTCGGCCCCGGCAGCCTCCAGCCGCTTCCCGAACTGGCTCGCCTGCTCCCGCGCCCGCGTGACCAGGATCCGTTTCCCGAAGAGCGGCAAGTCCTCGAACCAGTGGAGCTTCTGCCGGAGGGCCACCACCTCGCCCACCACGATGAGGGCCGGCGGCTTGATGCCTTGGCTCTTCGCCGGAAGATCGGCCAGGGTGCCCGTGAGCACCTGCTGATCGGCGCGCGTCCCCCACCGGATGATCGCGGCCGGCGTGGCAGGCGAGCGGCCGTGCTCGGTGAGCCGCCGCACGATCTCGGACAGCCGTCCCACGCCCATGAAGAAGACGAGGGTCCCGATTCCGGTGGCGAGCGCGTCCCAGGCGATGCTGCTCTCGTCTTTCGTCGGATCCTCGTGGCCCGTGACGAAGGCCACCGTCGAGGTGAAGTCCCGATGGGTGAGGGGAATCCCGGCGTAGGCAGGCGCGGCCACCGCGGAGGTCACGCCCGGGACGACCTCGAAGGGAATCGCTGCCGCCACCAGCTCTTCGGCCTCCTCGCCGCCGCGGCCGAAGATGAAGGGGTCCCCGCCCTTCAGCCGCGCCACGACTTTTCCGTCCTGGGCGCAGGCCACCAGGAGGCGCCCGATCTCCTCCTGGGGCAGCGTGTGCTGCCCCGCCTGCTTGCCCACGTAGATCAGCTCCGCGTCCACCTTGGCGTGCTGGAGCAATCGCGGGTTGGCCAGGGCGTCGTAGACCACGACATCCGCCTCTTCCAGGCAGCGCTTGCCCTTCAGCGTGAAGAGTCCGGGGTCCCCGGGCCCCGCGCCGATGAGGTACACCTTGCCACTCCGCCCCGTCTCAGATGTCACGTCTCACCCCGCGCATAGATGGCCCGGAGGATCTCCGCGGCTCCGCGCCGCAAGAGATCCTCTGCCAGGACATGGCCGACCGCTTCCGGGTCCCGCCGCTCGCCTCGTGTCTCGCCCCGGATGAGGGTCCTTCCATCCGGGCTGGCGACCAAGCCGCGGAGCACGATGCCCTCGCCTGCCACCTCCGCATGGGCGGCGATGGGGACCTGGCACCCGCCTTCCAGACGGCGCAGCAGGGCCCGCTCCGCCAGGACGGCCGCATGGGTCTCCGGATGATCCAGGACCCCAACGATTTCCGCGATGTTTCCCTCGCGGCTTGTCCCAGCTCCCCTGCCTTCGATTCTCGGCTCTCGCACCTCGATTCCCAACGCCCCCTGCCCAATGGCCGGAAGAAGGATCTCCGCGGGAAGCCGCTCCGCGATGCGATCGGAAAGTCCCAGCCGCTTCACCCCCGCTGCCGCGACCACGATGGCGTCCAGCCCGTCGGTCGTGAGCTTCCGGATGCGAGTGTCCAGGTTCCCTCGCAGGCTCACCACGACCAAGTCCGGCCGATGGTGGAGGAGCTGCGCCTGGCGGCGCAGGCTGCTCGTGCCGACCCGCGCCCCCTGCGGCAATGCCTCGAGCCTCGCCCCTGTGCGCGAGATGAGGACGTCGCAGGGGTCCTCGCGCTCACCGATGGCGGCGATCCTGAGGCCCGCCGGCAGGTCCGTCGGCAGGTCCTTCATGCTGTGGACGGCCAGGTCCACCCGTCCCTGGAGGAGCGCCTCCTCGATCTCCTTCACGAAAAGGGCCTTGCCCCCCACCTGCGCCAGGGGCACGTCCAGGATCTTGTCGCCCGTGGTCTTGATCGTCTCCAGGCGCACGGTCCGCTGGGGGAAAGCGGCCCGCAGCCGGCCGGCCACATGCTCGGCCTGCCACACGGCGAGCGTGGAGCCCCGGGTGCCGATGACCAGCGCTCTCATTGCGACTCTTCCAGGCCGAACAGCCGGCGCAGGATCGTCGTGTAGAGGTGGCTGTCCTTGTGGACCGCACGGCGCTTCAGCTCCGTCATGGGTTGATGCAGGATCTTGTTGACCATGGCCAGGCTCATGGCGGAGACGATCTCGCGCTGCTCGGGCGTGAGGTCGGCCATCTTCCCCAGGGCCTTGGCCAGCTCCGCGTTCCGGATCTCCTCCACGCGGGAACGCAGCGAGACGATGGTGGGCACCACGTCCTGGGCCCGCAGCCAGTCGAGATACACCCCCACCTCCCGTTCGATGATGGCCTCTGCGCGCTCCGCCTCGCGCTGCCGCTCCTTCAGGTTGGCCGACACCACCGCCTGCAGGTCGTCGATGTTGTACAGGTACACGTTGTCCACGTCGTTGCAGGCCGGGTCGATGTCCCGGGGGTTGGCAATGTCGATGAGGAAGATGGGCCGATGGCGGCGCTGAAGGATGATGGCCTCCATGTCTTCCTTCTCCAGGATGACGTGGGGGGCCGCGGTGGAGCTGAGAACGATGTCAGCCCCGACCATCTCCTGGCGGAAGCCCTCGAAGGTAACCGCGCGGCCGTTGAACTGCCCCGCCAGCTCCACGGCGCGATCGTAGCTCCGGTTCGCCACCAGGATCGAGCGCACGCCGTCGTCCAGGAGATGCCGGAGCGCCAGCTCGGCCATCTCGCCCGCCCCGATGATGAGGACGGTGCGGCCGGCCAGATCGCCGAAGATCTTGCGGGCCAGCTCCACCGCCGCGGAGGAGATGGACACGGCCGAGCTGGCGATGCCCGTCTCGGTCCGCACGCGCTTGGCCACATGGAACGCCTGCTCCAGCAGGTTCCCCAGGATGCTGCCGACCGCCTCCTGCGATCGCGCGGCGGCGTAGGCCGCCTTGACCTGCCCCAGGATCTGCGGCTCCCCCACCACCAGCGAGTCCAGGCTGGCGGCGACGCGGAAGACGTGCCGCACCGCGTCCCTGGCGCTGTACACATACAGCTTGTCGGCGAAGAGGCCCTTCTCCAGGTTGTGGTAGGCAGCCAGTCTGTCGACGATGGCCGTGGCCGCCTGCTCCACTGCCCCCTCCACCACGGCGTAGACCTCCACGCGGTTGCACGTGGCGAGGAGCATCCGCTCGGCGACCTCCGGCACGTCCCCCAAGAGCTCCAGCGGCTTGGGGAGGTCCCCCTCCGCGACGTAGAGCCGCTCGCGCACCTCGATGGGCGCGCTCTTGTGGTTGACCCCAAGGACGAGCAGATCCATGACTTACCCTGCGCCCCTGCGCCGCGCGCGCGGGGCACCGGGCCGTCGCGCGGCGGGATTGTCGCGCCGCATCAGAGCCACCGCCCCCGCAGGAGGCTCACGCCGAGCAGCGTGGACAGCACGAGACAGAAGCCGATGATGGCCAGGATGGCCGCCTTCCGCCCGCGCCACCCCGCCGAGAGCCGGGCGTAGAGCAGGCCCGCGTAGATCACCCAGCTCGCCACGGACCAGATCTCGCGGGCGCGGAGGCTCAGAAACGAGCCGCGGACGTGCTCCGCCCAGATGGACCCGGTGATGAGGGCGAGGGTGAGCAGCGGGAATCCGAAGAGGAGCGATTTGACCCCGACGTCGTCCAGCAGATCCAGGGACGGCAGGCGGAAGTGCATCGTCCCCGGATGCCTCGACTTGAGCTGTCGCTCCTGCAGGATGTACATGAGACCCGCGCAGAACGTCAAGGCAAATGCCGCGTTCCCGAAGACGGCCAGTGCCACGTGGATCCACAAGCCCACCCCGTGGAGCGTCGGGCCCAGTTCGGCCAGCCGTCGCGGGAGGGCGGCAGCCGTCGAGCCAGCCAGGAGCACGATGGGCAGGACGAAGGCGCCCATCACCCGGTTCCCGTAGCGGAATTCGGTGATGAGGTAGATGAGGACAACGGCCCAGGCGAAGAAGGACAGGGTCTCGTACGGGCTCGCGACGGGTGGCCGTCCCAGGGCGGCGATGCGGAGGGTAATCGAGAGGGTGTGGGCGACGAATCCGGCGGCCGTGGCATACGTCGCCACCGTGCCGATCACCGACCGCTTGCTGACGATCAGCAAGAGATAGTGCAGCGTGCCCACCAGATACCCGAAGAGGGCCGCGTAGAAGACGATCTGGTCAGTGGTCATCGGTGCCGTGCCGGGGCAGGGCTGTCCCGGACTTCTCTCCCGCAGCGGCCCGCACGAGATCCCGGATGCAGGCCGCCACCGCCTCCCGATCCCCGCGGGCCACGTGCTCGAGCAGGTCGGACTCCACGGCGCGACGGTACAGCGCCTGGCGCTCCGCAGGATCGGCGATCGCCGCATGCGCCTGCAGGCGCAGCGTCCTGAGTGCCGCCACGTACCCTTCATATTCGGGGCCGACTATCGCCTCCAGTCGCTCCCGCAGGCGTTTCGCCAGCGCCGGGCTCCCCCCGCCGGTGGAGATGGCGATGGTCAACTCCCCCCGCCGGATGACCGAGGGAACCAGGAATGTGCAGGCCTCGGGATCATCCACCACGTTCACCAGGCTCCCCGCCTTCCGCGCGCGCTCCGCCACATGACGGTTGGCCGCGGCATCGTCGGTGGCCGCCACCACCAGGAAGGCCCCCGCGGACGTCCGAGGGCCGCGCGGCGCGCCGCCGCCAGCGGATGCGCCCGGCCCCGGCGAGGGCCGCGAGCCGCGCCGTGGCCTTCGGGCTCACCAGCTCCACCTCCGCCCCGCACTCCAGGAGCAGGCCGACCTTGCGCTCGGCCACCCGACCGCCGCCGACGACCAGGCAGCGCCTCGCCTCGAGGTCCACCAACATGGGATAGAATTTCCGCATGGTCGAACGGGGCCAATCGGGCGAGACATGGAGAGGCCCGGCGGCATCCGACTGCCGCGGCGACCCCCGGCGGGCCCCTTCTCCGGGACTACTCCCGGCTCCGTTTGCCCGGGCCGAGGAGCCCCTTCACCTCTTCCACGAACTGATGGACGTCCTTGAACTGGCGGTACACCGAGGCGAACCGGACGTAGGCGACCTCGTCCAGGTCGTGGAGCCGCGCCATCACCAGCTCGCCAATCTCGCTGGAGGCAATCTCCCGGTCCGGCTTCTCGGAGAGGCGGCCTTCGATGTCGTCCACAATGGTCTCGAGCTGTGCCACGCTGACGGGCCGCTTCTGGATGGCCCGGAGCAGGCCGTTCAACAGCTTCTGCCGGTCGAAGGGCTCGCGGCGCCCGTCCTTCTTCACCACCATGAAATGGATCTCCTCGATCCGCTCGTAGGTGGTGAACCGGTGGTGGCACTTCAGGCATTCGCGGCGTCGGCGGATGACCTCCCCGTCTTTCCCCTCCCGGGAGTCCACGACCTTCTCTTCGATGTGGCCGCAATAGGGACAGCGCACGCGAACGCTCCGCTGGACGCCGGATCGTCAGGCCGCCAGCCGCTCGGGGTAGAGCGGGAAGGCTGCGCACAGCTCCCACACCCGCGCCGCCACACTGGCCTGGCGGGCCGCGTCTTCGACGTCCGCCAACACCTCGGCGATCAGGGCGGCCACCAGTCGCATCTCGGCTTCCTTCATGCCGCGCGTCGTGAGGGCGGGCGTCCCCAATCGGATGCCCGAGGTGACCGTGGGGGGCTTGGTGTCGAAGGGGATGGCGTTCTTGTTGGTCGTAATGCCCGCCCGGTCCAGTGCCGTCTCCGCCACCTTCCCGGTGAGGCCCTTGGGCATGAGGTCCACCAGCATCAGGTGCGTATCCGTGCCGCCCGAGACGAGGCGGAACCCCTGGGCCATGAGCGCCTCGGCCAGCGCCTTGGCATTGCGCACGATCTGCTCCTGGTAGGCGCGGAACTCCGGCGTCAAAGCCTCCTTGAAGGCCACCGCCTTCGCCGCGATGACGTGCTCCAGCGGGCCACCCTGCATGCCCGGGAAGATGTTCTTATTCACCGCGGCGGCGTAGGCGGCCTTGCACATGATCATGCCGCCCCGGGGGCCCCGCAGCGTCTTGTGGGTCGTGGTCGTGACCAGCTCGCAGTAGGGGACCGGCGAGGGATGCAGCCCTGCCGCGATGATCCCGGCCGGATGGGCGATGTCCGCCATGAGGAGGGCCCCAGCCTCGTCCGCCACCTCCCGGAACTTGTCGAAGTGCAGGGTGCGGGGATAGGCGCTGCCGCCCGTGACGATGAGCTTCGGCCGGTGCTCCAGCGCCAGCCTCCGGACCTCGGCCATGTCGATCTGCTCGGTGTCCTTGTCCACACCGTAGGGGATGACCTTGAAAAAGCGGCCAGAGAAATTGACCGGGCTTCCGTGGGTGAGGTGGCCCCCGTGGGAGAGGTTCAACCCGAGGATCGTACTGCCCATCTCCAGCACGGCAAAGTAGGCGGCCATGTTGGCCTGGGCCCCGGAGTGCGGCTGCACGTTGACGTGGTCCGCGCCGAAGAGCTGCTTGGCCCGCTCGATGGCCAAGCTCTCCGCTATGTCCACGAATTCGCAGCCCCCGTAGTAGCGCTTCCCCGGGTAGCCCTCGGCGTACTTGTTGGTTAGCGGGGAGCCCATCGCCTCGAGGACCGCTTCGCTGACGAAGTTCTCCGAGGCAATCAGCTCGAGCTTGGACGCCTGGCGTTGCGTCTCCGACCGAATGACTTCGGCGATCTCGGGATCCACGTCAATGAGTCGTTTCACGGCCTGTCCCCTCTGCAAAAAACAGTGAGAGGCCTGTCTTTTTGAAACTGCTCGCCGAGTCTAGCCTTGGCGCCGGGGCCTGTCAAGGACACAGCCGGAATGCTTCGATGCGCATGACGAATGGCCATTTTCCAAATCCCGATGAGGCTCCCGCCCCGCAACACACACGCGGCGCCTCGCTTTGGTCGTTGGGAAAATTGGGGATCGGTCATTGCGCGGATGACGCGTGGAGGCTTCCACGCATCATCCGGGTCAGGGACCGCGTCGCCCTCCCGAGAAGCTCAGCGGCGGGAGGTTCGTGTAGTGGGGGGTCCCGTCGGTGGTCACCGTGCGGTACACGCTCGGGGTCGACGGGGCAACCTGGGCGGCCGCGGCCTTGGCCGGCCGTCGGGAAGTCGTGTGAGCGGGGGCGACTCCCACGGCCAGGTCGGGACGGCCATAGAATTGGAGGACGCGGTGCACATATTCGCGTGTTTCGGGAAAGGGTGGGATCCCGTCGTGGCGCAGGACCGCGTTCTCCCCGGCGTTATAGGCGGCGAGCACCAGGGGCAGCCGACCGGGGAACATGTCGTGCAGGGAGCGAAGGTATCGGATCCCGCCGCGGATATTCTCCGCCGGATCGAAAGCGTTGCTCACGGCATACCGGCCCGCCGTGCCCGGCATGAGCTGCATGAGCCCCTGAGCCCCGGCGCGGGAGACGGCGTACTGGTCGAAGTTGGACTCGGCCCTGATGATGGCCCTCACCAGCCTCGGGTCCACCCCGTGCTCCGCCGAGATGGTGTCGATCAGCTCCGCGTACTGGCCGTGCGTGAGGTCGATGCCGCGCGGGAGCCCGAAAGCCGGGAGCGGCCGGTAGTACGGCTTGGTGGGCGCATCGGTGAAGTGCGCCGTGCCCTCGGCGTCCACATAGACGTAGACGCCCGCCTGCACCGCGACAGACGGCAGCCAGAGGAGGATCCCTCCGGCGAGGACAGCCAGCACCACCTTCCTCATAGCTAGTGACCTATAGCAGACCGCTCTCCGGCTGACAAGCACCAATCCGTTTTTCCTTGACAGCCGCTCCCCCTTCGCGCCATGTTGCACGGGTTCGTGAGACGCGGAGAGGGTTGACCCCTTCGCCCACCGCATTTCTCTCTCCTGGACACAGCATGCCATTCTGCTCATTCGTCCCGGTGTGAAACGCAACAGCATGCTACGCGGGAGGACCGAGACGTGAGCCATTCCCCGCACACAGAAGAGGCAGGCCAGCCTGACCTCCCGATCCCGGTCCTCCTGCTCTGGGTGATGCTCTCCACGTTGCTTCTCCTCTTGCCGGTCGCGGCCTCGGCGGCCGAGGACGAGCCGCCCCGCGTTCCTCCGCCCCCGGATTTCATTCGCAACAAGCCACCTATCCCGGCATTCATCCTGAAGGAGAAGCGGGAAGGGAACTACTTCACGGGGATCCCAGTGATCGGCAGCGACCCGGAAAGCGGGGTGCAATTGGGAGCGAACATTGAATGGTACGACAACGGCTCCAAGGAAAGCCCCTTTTTCTCCTACGCCCCATACCGGAAGAAGATCAGCGTCACCGCCGATGCCAGCACCAACGGCCGCCAAGAATATATCCTGGAATACGACCAGCCCTACATCGGTGACTCACCGTATCGGGTGCGGGCCTACGGGGCGTACTTTGCGGAAAAATTCGCCGACTATTTCGGGATCGGGGAGAGAACGCTGGGGCGGCTGAGCTTTCCCGGGACGCCGGGCGTGACGTACCGGCGCATCGACCAGTACTTCAATGCGCTGCGAGATATCCGCGATGGCAAGAGCTGGGCGCGCTTCAACTACTACGACAAGCGGCAGCCCGTTTTCGTTCTCAACCTGGAGCGCGACTTCTGGGGCGGCCTCTTGCGCCCGCTGGTCGGCATCCAGATCTCCCACGTGGACGCCCGGGACTACACTGGCACCATGCTGGACGACGCGGTCAACCAGGAGACCTTGCTCCGACAGGACTACCGGAACGGGAAGATCCGCGGCTTCGACGGAGGCTGGCTCAATTTCGCCCGCTTGGGACTCACCTATGACTCGCGTGACTATGAGCCCGATCCAACCTCCGGCATCGTTGGCCAGGCCTTGCTCGAAGGAACGGCCCGGTGGCTGGGAGCGAATTCCGACTACGGCCACCTGACCCTGGGATTCCAGGGGTATCACCGCCTCTTCCCGGACCTGACGCGGCTGGTCCTGGCGGCGAACCTCGCCTACTCGGCGCATTTCGGGGTCGTGCCGTTTTTTGCCCTGTCCAGCCTGGCCGTTCCGGGCGACGAGGGGAAGGAAGGCCTGGGCGGGTGGAGCACGCTGCGCGGCTACTATGCCAACCGCTTCGTCGGCAAGGTGGAAATGCACGGCAGCCTTGAGCTCCGCTGGACGGCCCTCGAATTCAACGTGCTGGAGCAGAACCTGCGAGCCCAGCTCGTGCCGTTTGTGGATGCCGGCCGGGTTTTCGACAAGATCGCCCGGTTCAGCGTGAATGACTGGCAAGTGACTGGCGGCATCGGCCTGCGGTTGATCTGGAACCTGGCCACGATCATCAGTTTCGATGTCGGCTTCAGCAAGGAATCCACCCTGTTCTACCTGGAGCTCGGACAGCAATTCTGAACGTCGGCGGTGAGAGGCCGATGACATTTCCACTTGCCGGCTCCGCCCTTTCCTCGTATCGTAGCCGAGACCGGCGGGCAGCATTCAGCGGTCAGCCCTCAGCCTCGGACAAATCCTGGTGGCGTTCTCTGATGGGGGCTGAATGCTGACCGCTGAGAGCTGATTGCTTCATGAAGGAGACCTTTCATCGTGAGTGAATCTGCGGGCTCATTGTTCGAAGAGTTGGTGGAGATCATGGCCCGGCTCCGGGGGGAGAATGGCTGCCCCTGGGACCGCGAGCAAACCTCGGAAAGCATCAAGCCCTATCTCATCGAGGAGACCTACGAGGTTCTGGAGGCCATCGACGAGCAGGACCCTGAGAAGCTCCGAGAGGAGTTGGGGGACCTGATACTCCAGATCGTGTTCCATGCCCGCATGGCCGAAGAGGTGCGAGCGTTCACGATCGCCGAGGTCCTGGCTGGGATCAACGACAAGCTGATTCGTCGCCACCCCCATGTCTTCGGCGACGTCAAGGCGGACACGGCGCAAGAGGTCCTCTTCAACTGGGAGCAGATCAAGAAGCAGGAGCGCCAGAACGCCAAGGGGAAGGCCTCCATCCTGGATGGGGTGCCCCGCGAGCTTCCCGCCCTGCTTCGCGCCCACCGCCTCCAGGAGAAGGCCTCCCGCGTGGGCTTCGACTGGAAAGAGGCGCGCGAGGTCTTCCAGAAGGTGGAGGAGGAGCTGGCCGAGCTGAGGGCTGCGATCCAGGAGGAACGCTCCGACCGGATGGAGGCGGAGCTGGGCGACCTCCTCTTCTCCCTCGTCAACCTCAGCCGGTTCCTCGCGGTGAACCCGGAGGAGGCCCTCCGCAAGACCATCGCCCGCTTCATCGCGCGCTTCCGGTACATCGAGGAGGAGTTGGCCGGGCGGGGCAAGTCCCTCCGCCACGCCACCCTCCAGGAGATGGACGCCCTCTGGGCCGAGGCCAAGGCCCAGGGGCGTTAGCGCCCACGGGTCGCGGGAATGGTGCGTACTCGCCATCCGGTCCAGGCGGAAGAGGACAGCACGGCCCTCGGCGTGATCTTCGGCCCTCGGGGGACGCTTCAGGCAACGCTCCCCGAGTTCGAGTTCCGGCCGGCGCAGCTCCGGATGGCCCAGGCGGTGGAGCGGGCAATCGAAGGCGGTGGGACCCTCCTCGCCGAGGCCGGGACCGGCACCGGGAAGACCTTGGCCTACCTCGTCCCCGCCATCCTGGGCGGTCGCAAGACCGTCGTCGCCACCGGGACCAAGACGCTGCAAGAGCAGCTCTTCTTCAAGGACATTCCCCTCCTCGCCTCGGTCCTCCCTCGCCGCTTCGTCGCCAGCCTGATGAAGGGCCGGGCCAACTACCTCTGTCGCCGGAACCTCCGGCGTGCCCTGGAGGAGCGCCACACGCGGCCCGAGCGGCAGGCCCTCCTGAAGATCCAGCGCTGGTCGGCCACGTCGCCCCGAGGGGATCGGGCCGAGTTGGACTTCCTGGGGGATCCGGACCCCCTCTGGGACGACATTGCCGCCTGGTCCGAGACGTGCCTGGGGAGCACCTGCGAGGACTTCGATGCCTGCTTCCTCACCCGAATGCGCCAGGAGGCGGCGGCCGCGGATCTCGTCATCGTGAACCACCACCTGCTCCTGGCCGACGCCGTCCTGCGAGACAGCAGCCTGTTCCAGGTGATCCCGTCCTTCGCAATCTTGATTCTGGATGAGGCACACCTGCTGGAGGACGTGGCCACCGACTTCTTCGGCGTGGAGCTCAGCAACTTCCGCCTTGAGCGCCTGGTGCGGGACACCCACCGGGAATGGATGCGGACGAAGAGCGAGGACCGTACCGTGTCCTCCCACCTGACCCGCCTGGCCGAATCCACGGCGCGCTTCTTCCAGGGCCTGGACGTCCGCGAGGGGACGCGGCGCATCCGAGGGGATGCCCTGGAGGGCTTCCCCGCCGAGGCGGGGCGCGACCTTCTGGCGGACCTCGTCCTGCTTTCCGATCTCATCCAGGCGGCCAGCCTGAAGCCGGAGGGGTTGCTGAGCTGCGCGCGACGGGCGCGCGAGCAGGCGGCGATCCTCCAGGACCTCCTGGCGCCATCCCAAGACCTCGGGAGTGCCACGGCCGAGGTGCCGCGTGTGCGCTGGATGGAGCGCCGGGGCCGGGGCCTCTTCCTCCGCTCGACACCGCTGGATGTCTCCGCGGATTTCCGCCGGACGATCCTGCAGGCGGCGAGCACCACGGTCCTCACGTCGGCCACCCTCTCGACCGGAGACCGTTTCGACTTCCTCAAGTCGCGGCTGGGCATCGCGGAGGCCGAGGAGTTTCGCGCCTCGTCTCCCTTCGACTTCGAGCGTCAGGCCACCCTCTACATCCCCCGCCATCTCCCCGATCCCCGGCAGCCGGGATTCCTGGAGGCCGCGGCGGCCGAAATCGAGGCGATCCTGACGCTGTCGCACGGGCGCGCCCTAGTCCTCTTCACGAGCCTGGACGCGATGGAGACCACCCATCGCCTGCTCCTGGGGCGGCTGCCCTTCCCGCTCATGGTGCAGGGCGAGGCGCCCCGGACCCAGCTCCTGGACCGCTTCCGGCAAGAGGTGGCCTCGGTGCTCCTGGCCACGCGGAGCTTCTGGCAGGGCGTGGACGTGGTGGGCGAGGCCTTGAGTTGTCTCATCGTCCACAAGCTCCCCTTCGGTTTTCCGGGCGATCCCATCCTGGAGGCCCGTCTGGAATACATCCAACGACAGGGCGGCGATCCCTTCTGGGACTACCAGGTCCCCTCGGCGATCATCGCCCTGCGGCAGGGCCTCGGCCGCCTGATCCGGAGCGGACAGGATCGCGGGGCCCTGTGTATCCTGGACAGCCGCATCCTCTCGCGGGGCTACGGCCGGATCTTCCTGGAAAGCTTGCCGCCCTGTCCCGTGACCACCGAGCGGGAGGATCTCTCCGGATTCTTCCGGGCCGGCTGAGGCAAAGGCCGTTCGACTGTACGAGGGTTCGACTGTTCGGCGGTTCCCCGAACGGCCGAACGCTCTTATGGTAATGCCCCCGATGCCTAGGTGAGTGTCATTTGGCAAGATCACTGCCGTCATTCCGGTGAAAACCGGAATCCATGTTTTGCGAGGGCTTCTGGACCCCGGCTTCCGCCGGGGTGACGACATTCGGGAATGCCAATTACTTCTTCAATCAGGCGGCAGAGTGCGATGCGCGTCCTGCTGATCTTCGTGGACGGGCTCGGGCTCGGGGAGAATGATCCGGAGAAAAACCCGGTGGCCCGGGCTCGCCTCTGGCGGCTCCGCCTCCTCCGGGATCAGCCCGCCCCCGACCCGGCGGCTGCCTTCGCACCCACCGATGCCTGCCTGGGGGTCTCGGGCCTCCCGCAGAGCGGCACGGGCCTCACCTCGATCCTGGCGGGGATCAACGCCCCTTCGGCCGTCGGACGCCACATCAACGGGTACTGCACCACGTCCTTGGCAGCGCTCCTGTGTGGTCGCTCACTCTTCAGCCGCGTGAAAGCCGCAGGCCGGGCCGCGACCTTCGCGAACGCCTACACGCCAAAGTTCTTCCTGGAGCGCCCGCGGTTCCTCTCGGTGAGCACGGTCGCCGCGGAGCAGGCGGGCCTCCGCCTCCGGACCCTGGACGACCTCGCCCGTGGTGAAGCCGTCTTCCACGACTTCACCAATCGCCTGCTTCCCGAGCGAGGGTGTTATCTGCCCCCCATCACTCCCCACGAGGCGGGAGCACGCCTGACACATCTGGCCGAGGCGCATGCCTTCACGATGTACGAGCATTTCCTGACCGACCGGGCCGGCCACGCCCGGGACATGGGCCGAGCCATCGAAATCCTGGAGAACCTGGAGGCCTTCCTGGACGCGGTCCTGTCCGCCCTGAACCCCGCCGAGACCTTGGTCGTCCTGACCAGCGACCATGGGAACTTGGAGGACCTCTCGACGAAGCAGCACACCACGAACCTCGTTCCCACCCTCCTTTGGGGAGCCGGGGCGGCGGAGGCGGCGGCGACCATTCGGAGCCTGCCCGATATTGCCCCGGCTATCTTGCGCCACCTGTGTGTGGTATAATGGGATTGATATGAGATTGCCCTAAGACACGGGAAAATTTCATGCGCCTCGCCACCGTGCTCGGCCTCCGGATCTTCGCTAGGACACTCGTGGCGATCTGTGTCGTTTGGTGCCTTTTTCCCTCCCATCCGGCACGTGCTGCCCAGATCAGTCCCACGCCGCAAATCAACGTGATCCGGGTGGAGGCTGTGATCTCCCCCGGCTCCGCCGACTACGTGGTCTCCGCCATCCAGGAAGCCGAGAGGGAGAACGTGGCCGCCCTGGTGATCGAGCTGGATACCCCCGGCGGCCTCGATACCTCCATGCGCGCCATCATCAAGGAGATGCTGGCCGCCACGCGACCGGTCATCGTCTACGTGTCGCCCAGCGGGGCGCGGGCGGCCTCGGCCGGCGCCTTCATCACCATGGCGGCCAACATCGCGGCCATGGCCCCGGGGACCAACATCGGGGCCGCCTCCCCCGTGTCCATCGGGGGCGAGATGGGCAAGACCATGGAGCGGAAGGTCATGAACGACGCCTCCGCCTACATGCGGACCATCGCTGAGAAGCGCGGGCGGCCCGTGGACCTGGCCGAGCAGTGGGTGCGGAAGGCCACGTCCATCACGGACTCGGAGGCCCTGAAGGCCAAGCTCATCGACGTGGTGAGCCCCAGTCTGCAGGATTTGCTCCAGACCATCGACGGCCGCGTGGTCACCACGGCCGCAGGGAAGGTGAAGCTGGAGACCAAGAACGCGGTGATCCACAAGGAGGACATGACCCTCCGGGACAAGGTCCTGCGCACCCTGACCGATCCCACCATCGCGTACCTGCTGCTGATCCTGGGCCTGGCCGGCCTGTACTTCGAGTTCAGCACGCCGGGCGCCGTCCTGCCGGGTGTCCTGGGGGGGATCAGCCTGATCCTGGCGCTGTTCGCCTTCCAGCAGCTCCCCATCAACTACGCGGGGGTCCTGCTCATCCTCCTGGGTATCATCCTGTTCATCGCCGAGATCAAGGTCGTCTCGCACGGGGTCCTCACGGCCGGGGGGATCGCGGCCATGATCCTTGGCTCCATGATGCTCATCAACTCGCCGGCGCCCTATTTGCAGATCTCCATCTGGGCCATCCTCACCACGGCCGCCGCCACCGCCGGCTTCTTCCTCTTCGTGGTGGGTGCCGGAGTGAGGGCGCTCTGGAGCAAGACCAGCACGGGCCAGGAAGGGCTCATCGGCGAGGTGGGGGTCGTGCGAACCCGCCTCGCGCCGCGCGGCCAGATGTTCTTGCAGGGGGAGCTGTGGAATGCGGAGGGGGATGGTGAAATCGAGCCCGGCACATCAGTCCGGGTGACAGGGGTGGACGGCCTCACGCTGCGGGTCGTCCCAGTCCAGGCCGCGACGACGGCATCCGACGCCGTCCAAACCGGGAGGTCAGGATGAACGCATTGTCGTACACCTTTATCCCCGCCATCGTCATTCTCATCCTCGCCATCTACATCCTCTCCAGCGTGGTGCGGGTGCTTCGGGAGTACGAACGGGCGGTCATCTTCCGCCTGGGCAGACTCTCCAAGGCCTTGCTCAATCCCGGCGGGGCCGGCAACGGCCCGGGGATCGTCATCCTGCTCCCGATCATCGACAAGATGGTGAGGGTGAGCTTGCGGACGGTGGCCATGGACGTGCCCTCCCAGGACACCATCACCCGGGACAACGTCTCCCTCAAGGTGAACGCCGTCATCTACTTCCGGGTCATGGACCCGGAGCGCGCGATCGTGGCCGTGGAGGACTACCTCTTCGCCACCTCGCAGATTGCCCAGACCACGCTGCGCAGCGTCCTGGGCCAGTCGGAGCTGGACGAGCTGCTCTCGGAGCGGGACAAGATCAACCAGAAACTCCAGCAGATCATCGACCAGCACACCGAGCCCTGGGGCATCAAGGTGACTGCCGTCGAGGTGAAGTTCATCGATCTGCCCCAGGAGATGCAGCGAGCCATGGCGAAGCAGGCCGAGGCGGAGCGCGAGAAGCGGGCCAAGATCATCCACGCCGAGGGCGAGCTGATGGCCTCGGAAAAGCTGGCGCAGGCCGCCCGGATCTTCGCGGCCGAGCCGGTCACCATACAGCTCCGCTACCTCCAGACCCTGACCGAGATCGGGACCGAGAAGAATACCACCATCGTCTTCCCGCTCCCGATCGAGATATTGCGCAACCTCATGGGAGATTACAAGAAGCCGGCCTGAGCGTGCGGCTCCATCCACCATGTGACCGGTGCGGCGTCGGGAATCCTGCTCCTGACGCCGTTCTGGTTTCTGGGGCTGGAGGGGCCTCGCGGGAGCGGGCAAGACGAACGGAGGGGCACTCGTGACCGCTTATGCGAACCTGGCGGGCGTCGAGGCCGGCGAGGGATACCCCGTCCGCCTCCTCGGCGCCATCAATGTCAGTCCCGAATCCTTTTACAAGGGCTCGGTGCCTCAGGCGGAGGACGAGCTGCGCCGACAGGCGGAGCAGATGGCGGCGGAAGGGGCCGACTTGCTCGACATCGGCGGAATGTCCACGGCGCCATACCTCTCGACCGAGGTTCCCGAGGCGGAGGAGATCCAGAGACTCACGTGGGCGATCGGCGTCGTCCGACGGGCAGCGGCCGTCCCCATCTCCGCCGACACCAAGCGGAGCCGCGTGGCTCTGGCCGCTCTCGACGCCGGCGCGCAGGTCATCAACGACGTGAGTGGCTTGCGTCACGACCCCGCCATGGCGGAGTTGGTCGCCCGGCGCGCCCGGGGGGTCATCCTGATGGCCTCCGAAGCCACGCCGGGATGCCGCGACCCCGTCCAGACAGTCTGCGCCCTCCTGGAAGAAAGCCTGAAGATCGCGTGGAAAGCCGGCCTGCCCCCTCACCGGGCCGTGGTGGACCCGGGCATCGGCTTTTTCCGAAAGGCGGCCCTGCCGTGGGAGGCATGGGACTGCGAGGTAATCCGACGCCTCAGCGATCTACGGCGGCTCGACCACCCGATTCTCGTGGGGCTCTCGCGGAAATCTTTCATCGGGAAGATCCTCGGGAAGGATGATCCGGCCGATCGCCTCATCGGCTCGCTGGCGGCCACCGCCGTGGCGGTGACGGCTGGCGTCCACCTCATCCGGACGCATGATGTCGGGCCAACTCGCGAAGCAGTCCGCATGGCCGAGGCACTGCGTTCGACCTGAGGGGCTGACGCGTCTCCTGGGCCTGGTGGGAGCGCTGAGGATGGATCCCGCGCCACCCGCCGGCCCCTGTGAGACGTGGCAAGGGAAACCCGAAAGGGCAAAGGCGGTGCATGACGAGGCGTTATTGTCAGCCTTGGAAGCCGTGGCCGAGCAGCTTCGAATCCCGGTGACGTATGCCGCGATTGCGACTGAGGATCTCTCGGGAGAAGGCGGGCTCTGCGTCATCCGCGGCGAGCGGCGCATCATTGTCGAGGGATCGCTGAGCTGCCGTCAGAAAGTCCGCCTCCTCGCAGCCGGCCTCGCTCAATTCGATTTGGAGGACGTCTTCATCCTGCCCGTCGTGCGGGATGCCATCGAGGCCGCACGATCCCATCGAGCTCTCAACCCAAACTCCTGACCACCCCGAGACACGTCCTGCCTGTTGTGGCCTTTGCCATAGTTCGCTGCTTTCAAATCAGCTTGTGAATCATAACGTATTGAATTTGAATAACTTTTTATTATTAATTTTGTAACTGAAAATATCTTGACATACTATGGCTCATGTTTTATATATATGTATGTTTAGATATGAGAAACACCACTGAGATGAGGACGAGATTAGTTGTCTAGCTCAAGACGGATTCACGAACGAATCCGGCACACGCAAAGATGGAGGAAAACACAATGCTTCTGGAAAAATGGCAACCACAGCATCAGTCGCTTGCAACCTGGGATCCCTTCGCAGAAATGGCCGATCTGCACAGGATGGCCGATCAGGTCTTCGGGGAGTTTTTCGGCCGGACGCCGTTCAGGATGGCAGCCACCGAGGCTCTCTGGAGCCCGATGGTGGATGTTCATGAAACCAACGACAGCATCCGCCTGGTGGCCGACCTCCCGGGCGTCAAGCAGGAGGAGATTCAGGTCTCGATCGAAGGGGACACGCTCACATTGAAGGGCGAGCGCAAGCGGGATGCTGACGTGAAGGAAGATCAATACTACCGGGTGGAGCGGAGCTACGGCACCTTCCAGCGCAACATTCTGCTCCCCTCGGTTGTGGATCCGAACAAGGTGAAGGCCACGTATCGGGACGGGGTCCTGGAGATCTTGCTTCCAAAGAAGGAAGAGGCGAAGCCGAAGGAGATCAAGATCGAAGCTGCCTGATCTCCACCCGCCTCCTCTGGAGGGGCTGGTTAACACAACGGGGAAGGAGGTTAACCTCCTTCCCCGTTTTTTGCGGTGGGACCCCGCCTCAGCGGAGCCGAGCGGACATCGTGGTCACCTTCCCGCCCTGAAAGGTGAACTTCTTGCTCCAGTCGGACGTCGCGCCTCCGACGCTTACCGTGCAGTCCACGCCGAGAACGCCGTCGCCCTTCTCCACACCGTTGCGCGTCACCGTCATGGAGACGGTGTCCTCGCCGTAGCGCTCCTTGAGGTAGCGCTTCGCCGCCTCAACCAGAGGCTCCTCGACATCCGGCATTGCGTTCTCCTTCCACATTCCCACAGCGCCGGGAAGATGATTGCCGACCAGCACGACTACACGTCCAGGCGATCTGCCAGCTTTTCCAGGTAGAGCTTCGACTCCTTGTACTGCGCGTCCACATCCGGCACGCCACCCACGTCCACCGCCACGTAGCCCTCGAACGTGTGCTTCTTCAGGGCCGAGAACAGGCCGTCCCAGTCCACCGTCCCGCGACCGACTGCCAGGTGCTGGTTGGTCTGCCCATCATTGTCGGAGGCATGCACGTAGTAGATTCGATCCCCGAGCTTCTCGACGCTGAGGGGAAGGATCTCTTTCTGCGCGTGCTGGTGTCCCGTGTCCAGGACGGCACCGAAGTTGTCGGAGTCCACCCCCTCCATGAGGCGCAGGAGGGCATCCGTGTTGCTGATAATCTCCCCCACGCGGGGCTCCAGGCAGAACTTCAGATTGGCGAGAGCTGCCTCGTCGGCACAGGCGCCGATGCTGTCCGTCAGCCATTCCCACAGATCGCCCCACCGAAAGGCCGGGTCCACTTTCACCTGGTACCGCTGGCCGTATTTCAGGGCATCCTGATACGGAGCCTCGCCGGCGAACTCCAGGGGCGGAATGAAGCTGTCGCTCTGAATCGTCCCGCAGCCGAAGAAAGCGGCTGCCTCGACCGCCAGCTTGAACAGATCCAACCCGTGGACCCGCCGTGCTTTTTCGGGGTGCACCAAGTCCGGCAGGACCGGGCAGAAGTTCACGATCGTGAGGCCCAGATCGTCGCTTCGCTGCTTCAACTCCTTGCGCGCCTCGTACACCGCCCGGAGGTTCTCCTCTCGCACGCCTTCCAGCTCCACATTCGTGAAGCCGAGTCCCGCCATCTCCTCCAGGGCCCGCTGGGTGTCGGGCATACTGGGAGGGTACCCGTACTTCGAGATGGCGTACAACCAGCAGCAACTGATCTTCATGCTCGCTCCTCACCGTGAGGGACGGCCGCTCTGCGGCTCGCCCCGTCCAGATCCCTTGGGTCTCCGCGCTCGCCGGACTTCGCAAGAAGATTATGCCCCCTGAGCGCCCACGTCAAGGTGGTTCTCCATCAGTGGGCAACCAGCTCCCTTCCTTTTCACTCCCGGATTCGTCCGATGGCGCCCGGCGTCCCCCCGCCCTATCGTCTGCGAAAGCCGATAGCGCGGGCAACCTGCATTGCCCCCGTCAGGCGGAGTCACGGACAGGGCCAGATGGGGTTGCTGGCATGCCATCAGCGGTGTATGCTCTGCCCGGCTTCCATGCCGTGCGGGGGTCAGTTCTTCAGGCCAAGGCGAACGATGAGCCCCGTCAACAGGCAGGCTCCCGGATCCCCAGCAGAGACTGGATCCTCCAGACCCGCGTCGGGCGGGTCCCGAGGACCCCGCGGCACGGGCAGGTGACCCATGGCTGGAAATACCGGAATCAAGAGTCGCTGGTCCGAACGCTTGCCGGGCATCGCCCTGCTCCTGGCCCGACTGTATACCGGACAGTTCTTCCTCCGGACCGCTCTCCTCAAGCTCAGCCGCGGCTTCCTCTGGGGGGGTGCCCTGCTGCCGCAACTCGAACGGTTCGCGGCCGGCACGCCTCATGCCTGGTACAAGGCCTGGCTCGTCAATGTCGCGATCCCTCACGAGCACCTCTTCGCAATCCTCACCGCGGTGGGTGAGAGCCTGACCAGCATCTGCCTCATCCTGGGGGCCTTCACCCGCTATGCCGCGGTCGTGGGCATCTTCATGGTGAGCAATTATCTCTTGGCCAAGGGCTGGCCGAATCCCTTGGCCACCCAGGACAAGCATTTCATCATCCTGCTGCTGATCGTCTTGATCAGCGGCGCCGGCCGGTACTGGGGCGTGGACGGCTGGTGGCGTCGCCGCTGACCCGGAGGGCGTCGTGCCGACCACACCCAGCAAGCGCCTCGAGACCTTCCCCAACCCGAAGCCGGAGCGAGACTACGAAATCAGCTTCGACTGTCCGGAGTTCACCTGCCTCTGTCCCCGGACGGGCCAGCCGGACTTCGCCACGATCCGCATCCGCTACGTTCCCGACAAGCTCTGCGTGGAGCTGAAGTCCCTCAAGCTCTACCTGTGGGCGTTCCGGAACGAGGGCCACTACCATGAGGCTGTGACCAACCGTATCCTGGACGACCTGGTGCAGGCAACCCGGCCTCGCGCCCTGACGGTCGTGGGCGACTTCTACGTCCGCGGCGGGATCCATACCGTCGTGACCGTCATCCACGAGGGACGGCACCGCCGGCAGAAGTAGACATGTCTCGACTCCTCGCCGGATACGGTTGTCCTCGCCAGGGGCGGCGCGAACTCCGGCTGGCTCTCCCGCGACGGAGATCAGCAGCGCTGCGTGATTGCACTTGCCTACTCCCGCTTTCCCTGGCATCCTCAACGCGGCTGGCAAGCTGAGGGGCGAGAAAGCGTGAAGGCTTGAAGCCTCCAGCCAGTCGGCTTTGTGGCGTCGGCGCGTGCCATGCGGGTGTTGCTCATCGAGGACGATCGGAAGGTGGCCAGCTTCATCCGGAGAGGGCTGGAAGAGGAAGGGTATGCCGTGGACATGGCTCCGGACGGGGAGACAGGCCTGGCCATGGGCCTGGACCGCCTCCACGATGCCATCATCCTGGACGTCATGCTCCCGAAGAAGCCGGGGTTCCAGGTGCTGCGAGAGCTGCGCCAGGCGAAAGTCGCCACCCCCGTCCTCCTGCTGACAGCCCGGGACGCGGTGGAGGACAAGGTCCAGGGCCTGGATGCCGGGGCTGACGACTACCTCACAAAGCCCTTTGCCTTCGCCGAGCTTTTGGCACGGCTCCGCGCCCTCCTGCGACGCGGCTCCGAGGCACGCGCGCCGATCCTCCAGGCCGCCGACCTCGTCCTGGATCCGGCGACCCGCACGGTCAGGCGCGGAGGAAAACCCATCGCCCTCACCAACCGGGAGTTCGCCCTCCTGGAGTATTTCCTACGGAACCCGGGCCGCGTCCTCACGCGGACGATGATCGCCGAGCACGTCTGGGATTACTCCTTCGACTCGGCAACCAACGTCATCGATGTGTACGTGAACTATTTGCGGAAGAAAATCGACGCCAACCGCGAGCCCAAATTGCTCCACACCGTCCGCGGCGTGGGGTACGTCCTCAAGGCCGACTGAAGACAGGATGAAGCCTCTTTCGATTCGCGGCCGGTTGACGCTCTGGTACACGGGCATCCTGGCGGCCACCTTGATCCTGCTGGGGGGGGTGGCCTATGGTCTCCTCATGCGTGGGTTGTGGCAGGATGTGGACGCCTCGCTGGAGGGCGTCGCGAAGGCCGTGGTCCAGGCTGTCGGCCAGCCCGCCGCCGAACCGATCCCTGCAGAGATGGACGAGGTACTGCGCCGCTTCTTTGGGCCCAACCTGGCGGATAAGTTCTACCAATTCCTGGACCCCCGGGGTCACCTGGACCCCCGCTGGCCGCGATTCCACAGTGAAACCTTTCACGTCAGCCCGAATGTCCTTCACAACGCGGAACAGGGAGACGCGACCTTCGAAACCATTCCCGGCCAGGGTCGCTATCCCGTCCGCATCATCACCGCCCCGGTGATGCTGCGCGGCAGACTGGTGAACCTGCTGCAGGTGGGCCTGTCGTTGGAGGGTCTCTACCGTGCTCGCCAGCGCTTTCTGTACACGCTAGCCGCTCTGCTCCCCCTGGCGCTCCTCTTCGCCGGGACTGGAGGCTCGCTCCTGGCGCGGCGCGCCCTGCGTCCGGTGGATCGGATGACCCGGGCGGCCCGGCGCATCGAGGCTGAGCACTTGGCCCAGCGCCTCGAGGGAGCCAACGTGGATGACGAGCTGGGGCGTCTGGCCCGAACCCTGAACGAGATGCTGGGGCGTCTGGAGGTCGCCTTCGCGCAGGTTCGGCGGTTCTCCGCGGACGCGTCGCATGAACTGCGCACACCCCTCACGGTCCTGAAGGGGGAGATCGAAGTGGCCCTGCGGACTCCGCGGGAGCCGGCCGAGTACCAGCGCGTCCTTGCCAGCTTGCTGGAGGAGGTCGAGCACATGTCCCGGCTCGTGGACGACCTTCTCCTCCTGTCGCGAGCAGATGCTGGCGCCATGAAGTGGGAGAAGTCGCCGGTCGAGCTGGATCGCCTGGTGGAGGAGGTGGCCAAGCAAGGGGACATCCTGGCCCGGGAGCGGCGGGTCCAGGTGGGCATCCAGTCGGTGGAGCCGCTGATCGCCCAAGGCGACGGCCAGCGTCTGAAGCAACTGCTCCTCAATCTCGTGGATAACGCCATCAAGTACACTCCACCCGGAGGACAGGTGCGCCTGGCCGTCCGGGCCGTGAAGCCCAACCCGGACCGGGGAGAGGACACCGCGGCCGCGGATGCCGACGCGGAATGGGCCGAGCTCATGGTGCGGGACACGGGCATCGGCATCCCGCCTGAGGTGCTCCCGCGAATCTTCGAACGCTTCTACCGGGCCGACGAGGCCCACTCCCGTGAGACCAGCGGCGCGGGGCTGGGGCTCTGCATCGCCAGGACCATCGCCGAGGCTCACGGGGGCAGGATCGCCGTTCAGAGCACCCCTGGCGCCGGGAGCACGTTCACGGTGACCCTGCCGCTGCACGCCTGAGGTCGACCCCTCGCCCGATGGTACACGGGAGATTTTGGAGTTCCAGATCCGGCTTGAGACCCCGGAGCGTGCTCCCCGTCATTAAATGGGTAGCTCCCCGTCAGGATGTAGCCCGCGGGATCGAAGATCACCCCGCTTCCCAACCGGACGGGACCCAGGGTGAGCACGGACGGGCGGTCGAGCGGCACGGCGGCCTGGATGCCCACCACGGCGGGTTCGACCTGCTGAACGTACGGAGGGGCACCTGAGGGGCTCAAGGCGGTCGGGGCTTGCGCCGCATTCCTCACGGCATTTTTGAGGGGCATGCGTTCCCTCTCAACCGGGCCGGCCCCTCGATTCAATTCCGATTGCTGTCCGGCTTTCAGCCGGTCCTCGGCCGGACTTTTCCTGAGCAAGATCCTGCTCTGACACGGTGACCCCCGCCCGGGAGGAGCCATCCATGGCCGACGACGCATTCGATATCCTAATGATCGGGCACTTCGCCAAGGACCGGCTCGTGGTGGACGGGAAGGGGGAGGAAGCGTCGGGCGGGGCCGTCTACTACGGCAGCATGGCGCTGCGGCACCTGGGAGTGCGGGTGGGGATCGTGACGCGCATGCACCCCACCGACCTTTCCCGCCTCGACGCACTGCGGCGAGAGGGAGTTGCAATCTTCGTCGCGACGGCCCCGGAGACCTCCGGGATCGAGAACATCTACAAGTCGGCCGACATGGAGCGGCGGATCTGCAGGCCGCTGGCCTTCGCCGGGGCCTTCCGCCTCGAGGACATCCCCCCGGTGAGCGCCAGGGTGTACCTGCTGGTTCCCATCATCGCCGGGGAGGTGGACCTCCCCCTCCTGAAGCACATGGCCTCCCGCGGCCCGGTGGGCATGGACGTGCAGGGCTTCGTCCGCGTCCGCGAGGGCGACGAGCTGGTCTTCCGCGACTGGCCCGACATGCGCGAGGGGCTTTCCCATGTCACCTACCTCAAGGTGGACCGGGCCGAGGCCGAGCTGCTGACCAAGGAGACCGATCTGGAGGCCGCCGCGCGGAAGCTGGCCGCCCTCGGCCCTCACGAGATCGTCCTCACCCAGTCCTCCGGCGTCACCGTCTACGCCGAGGGTCGCATCTACAGGGCCCCCTTCACACCGCGCTCTTTGGCCGGCCGCACCGGCCGCGGAGACACGTGCTTTGCCACCTACGTGGGGATGCGGCTCACCGCCTCACCAGGGGAGGCTTGTCGCTGGGCCGGCGCCGTCACCACCCTCAAGCAGGAGCAACCAGGCCCCTGGCGCGGAAGCCCGGCAGACGTCGCGGCCCTCTTGGCCAACCCCTCCCACTCAGACTAGATCCGCCGCGGCCCCAGGTCTCCCATTCACTCGTACAGTCGTCCGCCTTCTGTCTTGTGCCTTTCACTTCTCCCCTGCGCCCTCCCCCTCTGCCGCTATAGGTTCGTTTCTTCCTTACCTTTGCCCTCCGTGTCCATTTTCCCCTTGACTCTCCCATTGGCAGTGATACGGTCATGATGCACTAAAGCCCTTCCAGGCTAGAGAATGGGCTTTTCGTCGGAGGGCAGCGGGTTCATGCATTGCCTCTCCATCATGCGGTTGGCATGACCCGGCCTTCTGGGGGGCCCTGAGCCCCGGAGAGCCGTTCTTTTTTTGCGACCTCGCTCCAAACCGGTTTCCCGGCTGCTTCGAGGCGTGTCCATCGGAGGGTAGCGGCCAACCGTCATTCCTGCTTTCGCTGCAAGGCCCAAGGCGACTGGAAGCAGCTCCGTCGCCTCCGGGAGGCTCCCAGGCATCTTGCGGATAGGCAGACCGGAAGGAGGTGACACAACCTCAAAGACTCCAAGACTGAACCGGCAGATGGGGTAAGCATGGGAGCCGTGTCTGGTATCAACAAAGGAGGGCATTCATGGGCAAGACGCGCAATCGCATTCGTGGCGTATTCGATCGTCCCGTCAGCCGGCGGGAAGTGCTCAAGGCGGGCGCCATCGCTGGCGTCGGCCTGGCGACGCTGGGTAGCCTGACAGGCAAGGTTTTTGGAGCGGCGCCGGCCATCAAAAAGGGGACTAAGCTCTCGATCCTGCAGGGCACCTACTTCATTGCCCCCGCCCAGGACCTCTACAAGAAGCAGGCCGCGGAATGGGGCAAGGCCAACGGCGTCGAGGTGAGCGCCGACTTCCTGAACTGGCCGGACCTCCAGCCGAAGATCGCGGCGGCCATCCAGGCGGGTGGCGTGGACATCGTGGAGCTGTGGCCGTCGTGGAACCATCTGTACAAGAACAACCTGGTGGACATGACGAAGGAGGCCGAGGAATTCGGCAAGCGCGGCGGCGGCTTCGAGAAGTACGTCCTGAACTCCGCCCCGGTTGGGAAGCGCTATCTGGGGATTCCCCACGGCTATTCCAACGCTTCCATGAACTATCGGATCAGCTTGTTCAAGGAAGCGGAATGCCCAAACGCGGAAGATGGCAACAAGGTCGATCTGACCTGGGAGGAGTACCACGCCATCGCCAAGAAGCTGAAGGCGAAGGGGAAGCCGTTCGGCCAGGCCCTGGGCCACAGCACCGGGGACCCGCCGGGCTTCTGCTATCCCTACATGTGGTCCAACGGGGCCATGGAGGTGGACAAGGACGACAAGATCGATCCAGTTCAACAAGCCCCAGTTCGTGGAGGGCATGCGGAAATTCATCGAGGCCTGGAAGGACGGCTACGACACGACCGGGACCTCCTGGGACGACAGCAACAACAACCGGGCGTTCCTGTCCGAGCAGATCTCCTGCACCTTCAACGGCTCCAGCATCTACTTCGCGGCCAAGAAGGACAAGCCGGAACTCGCCAAGGACATCCACCACATGCTGATCCCGAAGGGGCCGGCCGGCCGGTTCTACTGGCTGGGGAGCCGGACCTTCGCCATCCTGAAGAACTCCAAGAACATCGCCGGCGGCGAAGGAGTTCCTGAAGTGGTGGTTCCAGGACAAGCAGTTCGGCGATTGGTGGCGGCTGCAGGAAGGCTACATGCTGCAGCCGGTCGTGAAGTACTACAACGACCCCATCTGGACCAAGGACCCGAAGATGCTGCCATTCCGCGAGCAGCCCAAGTACGGTGTGGACGTGGGCTGGCCCGGGCCGCCGAACGAGAAGGCCTCGCTCGCCTGGTCCAAGTACATCGTCGTGGACACCTTCGCCAAGGCGGTGCAGAGCGGGGATGCCAAGGCGTCGATCGAGTGGGGCGCCGAGCAACTCAAGCGAACGTACGGCGTCTAGCCGTCCGCCACACCTGGGATCTCGGACGGCGTGGCATGCGGACGCCACGCCGTCCGGCTTCGTTGGAAGTTCCGGGATAGGGAAAGACGGGCAGCCGCGACCTCGCGGCTGCCCTCGGCTTGGAGGGAACGTTGAGCCCCAAGCGTGAGATGCGTGGTAGCGCCGTGACCTCTGGGTCGCTGCTGGAGCGGGAGGCAAGCCTGGGTGTCATCCTCATGCTGCCGGGCGCGCTCCTCCTCATGGTCTTCATGGCCTATCCGTTCTTCCTGGGGATCTGGCTGTCCGTCACGGACAGCATGATCGGGCAGATCGGCCAGTTCATCGGGCTCAGAAACTTCACCGACCTCCTGAGCGACACCATCTTTCACCAGACCGCGTGGAACACGTTCATCTACGCCATGGTGACGGTGCCCTTCAAGGCGGTCCTGGGGCTGGGGTTGGCGCTGCTCCTGAACAACCACATGCGGTTCAGCAACCCCGATCCGGGCAGCGGTGATGATGCCCTGGATCGTGCCGACCGCGCTCTCAGCACCCTCGGCTGGTTCATGATCTTCGATCCGGTGTTCAGCCCCATCTCCTGGCTGCTTCAGGCACTTCGGACTGATCAACACAGAACATCAATTTCCTGGGGGACCCGAAGCTGGCGATCTCGTCGGTCTGCTTGGCCAACATCTGGCGCGGTATCCCGTTCTTCGGCATCACCATCCTGGCCGGATTGCAGGCGGTGCCCCACGAACTGCACGAGGCGGCGGCCATCGACGGGGCGAGCATGTGGCACCGGTTCCGGCACGTCACGGTGCCGCACATCAAGGGGGTCGTCCTGATCGCCAGCCTGCTCTCCATCATCTGGACCTTCGCCGACTTCCAGTTGATCTACGTCCTGACCAAGGGGGGGCCGGCCAACGAGACCCACATCTTTGGCACCTACGCCTATCAGATCGGCCTCTCCGCGACGGAGATCGGCATGGGGGCGGCCATCGCCCTCTACATGTTCCCCATCCTGGCGGTGTTCGCCGTGATCCTCTTGGTGTATCTGCGGCGGGAGGAGTAGGATGGTCGGAAGTGAACGGCTGAGCAACCGGCTGCTGAACATCTACCTGCCGCTGGTCTTCTATCTGGTCTTCCTGCTCTTCCCGTTCTACTGGATGACCATCGTCTCGCTTCAAGCCGACCAACGACCTGTTCGAGATGAAATATCAACCCCTTCTGGATCCAGAAGTTCACGCTGGAAAACTACGTGTACCTGTTCCAGAGCACCGCCTTCCCGCAGTGGGTGAAGAACACCCTCATCGTCTCGGTGGTCTCCACGGTCCTGTCGCTGGGCGTGCAGCGTCTTCGCCGGCTACGCCCTGGCCCGCCTGCGCTTCCCCGGCAGCAACTTCCTGGGCGTGGGGATCTTCCTGGCGTACCTGGTGCCGCCCACGCTCCTCTTCCTGCCGCTGGCGCAGGTCATCTACCAAGCTGGACCTGTACAACACCTACTGGTCGCTCATCCTCACCTATCCCACGCAGCTCATCCCCTTCGCCTCCTGGCTCCTCATGGGCTACTTCCGCACGATCCCCAAGGAGATCGAGGAGAGCGCCATGGCAGACGGCTGCTCGCGCCTCCAGATCCTGTGGAGGATGGTACTGCCCCTGTCTGTTCCCGGCCTCCTCTCGGCGGGCATCTTCTGCTTCACGCTCTGCTGGAACGAGTTCCTCTACGCCCTGATCTTCATGTCCTCCGGTTCCATGAAGACCATCCCGGTGGGCGTCGTGAGCGACCTGATCAAGGCCGACGTCCTCTTCTGGGGCTCGCTCATGGCGGCGGCGGTCCTGGGCTCGTTCCCCGTCGCCATCCTCTATTCCTTCTTCGTGAAGCACTACGTCTCCGGCCTGACGGCGGGGGCGGTGAAGGGCTAGGAGCAGGCGATCGGCCTCCATCACCAGGCTCCCCGATTCGCGGGTTCTCCTCCCTATGAGAATGAGAGACTCCATGCCTTCGAACACTCCTTCCGCGCCCACGATCACGATTCGCAACACCGTCTGCCCGCATGACTGCCCTTCGACCTGCGCGCTGGAGGCGGAGGTGATCGACGGCGTCCGCATCGGTCGGGTGCGCGGCGCAACGGCCAATAGCTACACGGCCGGCGTGATTTGCGAGAAGGTCGGCCGGTACGCCGAACGCATCCACCACCCGGATCGGCTCATCCACCCGCTCCTGCGAATCGGATTCAAGGGCTCCGGACAGTTCCGGCAGATCGGCTGGGAGGAGGCCCTGGACCGGATCGCCGAGCGCTTCCAGGACGCCGCCCTGCCCTTCGGGCCCGAGGCTATCTGGCCCTACTACTATGCCGGCACCATGGGCCTGGTGATGCGCGATGGCATCAATCGGTTCCGCCACGTCATGCGGTATTCTCGACAGAAGAAGACGATCTGCACGGCGGCCGCCGAGGCCGGCTGGATCGCCGGCACCGGGCGGTTCGTCGGGCCCGATTCCCGCGAGTTGGCGAAGGCCGACCTGATCGTCGTCTGGGGCGGCAATCCGGTGGCGACCCAGGTGAACGTGATGACCCACATCACCCGGGCGCGCAAGCAGCGCGGGGCGAAGCTGATCGTCGTGGATCCCTATCGGAGTGGCACCGCGGCCGTCGCGGACATGCACCTGTGCCTGCGCCCCGGAACGGACGCGGCGCTCGCCTGTGCGGTGATGCACTGCGCCTTCCGGGACGGCTACGCCGACCGAGGCTACCTTCGGGTCTACACGGATTTCCCTGCGGACCTGGAGCCCCACCTCGCGGCCCGAGGGCCTGCGTGGGCGGCGGCCATCACGGGCCTGTCGGTCGAGGAGATCGAGACCTTCGCCAGGCTCTACAACACCACCCAGCGGGCTTACATCCGGGTGGGCTACGGGTTCACCCGGTCCCGCAATGGCTCCGCCGCCATGCACGCGGTCACGTGCCTGCCGTCGGTCACGGGCGCCTGGGCCCACGAGGGCGGCGGCGCCCTCTGGAGCAACCGGTCGATCTACCACTGGAACAGGACGATGATCGAGGGGCTCGACGCTCTCGACCGGAGCACGCGGGAAATCGACATGTGCCGGATCGGCGCCGCGCTCTTGGGGGACCCCGAGGCGCTGAAGGGTGGACCCCCGATCGCGGCCATGTTGATCCAGAACTGTAACCCCGCCGTGGTGGCGCCCGACTCTCACACGGTGCGCCGCGGGCTCTCCCGCGAGGACCTGTTTCTCGCCGTCCACGAGCAGTTTCTGACCGACACGGCCCGCTACGCCGATGTCGTGCTGCCGGCCACCATGTTCATGGAGCACGACGACCTCTATCAGGCCGGAGGCCACACCCACATCCAGGTCGGCCCCCAGCTCATCGAGCCGCTGGGCGAGTGCCGATCGAACCACGAGGTGCTGCGGGGGCTCGCCCGCCGGCTCGGCGCCGAGCACCCCGGCTTCGAGATGAGCCCGATGGAGCTGATCGACTGGACGCTCAAGGCCTCCGGCTGGCCTGACGCCAAGACCGTGATGGAGCAGCGCTGGGTAGATGCCGCCGTGCCGTTCCGGGAGGCACACTTCCTGGACGGATTCGGCACGCCGGACAAGAAGTTTCACTTCGCGCCCGACTGGTCGAGGGTCGGAGAGAACTGGCAGCGCATGCCGCGCCTGCCGGATCAGTTCGATGTCATCGAAGCAGCGACCCCGGAGACGCCTTTCCGCCTGATGACCTCGCCCTCGCGGGGCTTCCTCAACACCTCGTTCACGGAGACGCCCGGCTCCCGCAAACGCGAGGAGCGGCCGACCGCCCTGGTCCACCCGGACGACGCCGATCAGCTCGGGCTCGCCGACGGCGATCGCGTGGCCATCGGGAACAAGCGAGGTACCGTCACCGTCCACGTCCGCCGGTTCGACGGCCTCCAGCGGGGGACGGTCGTGGTCGAGGGGATCTGGCCGAACTCGGACTTCGAGGGGGGCATCGGGATCAACGCCCTGACCGGCGACGACCCGATTCCGCCTTACGGCGGCGGCGCCTTTCACGATACCGCCGTGTGGCTGCGGCCTGCCGCTTAGATCCTCTAAGGCGCGTGCCGTCACTCACAGCCGATCGGGTGTGCACGGTTTGAAAGTTTTCATGCGGGCACTATGCCGCAAACGCGTTGCGGGATAGCCACGAATAGTCCGTGCTGTGCGATTTTCTCTCCGACAGGCTCCTGGACGTCCCCGGACAGACTCCGCGCCGCAACCGGGCTCCCCCGCCCGAGTCCCCCTTGACACGGAAGCCCCGCTAGCGCTACGCTCCCGTGGAAGACCCCCACTATCATCCCCACTGCACGGGAGGGCCCGTTCCAGCCGGCGTACAGCCGCGCACAGTGGGGCTACTGGCCTTGCTTCTGTACCCTCACGAGATGTCCATATAGAGGGCGCATGTAGCCCTCTTGCACAGGCAAGACCCATACGAGAGCGAGGGCAGCATGCGAGGCGCTCCTGTTCGACGTGGGCTTGCGGTTATCCTTTGCCCCGGCTCAATTGGACTGTCCTCCGGAAACGATCTGGTCATGAATCTCGATGGCGACTCATCGGCATGGACGCCAAGGCCTTCAGGGCCGCGGGGCAATACCTCAATGCCGCATGATCACAGGGCTACAGCAAGATTCCTGGGAAGGTCGCGGGCGGGAGAGAGGGAATGAGGGCCCCTAACGACGAGCCGAATCCTTGGCCGGCATTCGAGTACGAAGTCTGGATGTTCTTTCGTACTCGTGCACTTCTCGCGGAACACGCCTACAACGAACATCCAGAGAGTCGGGTTCTCGATAACGCGCTTGAAGAAAGCGCCTTGATCCATACGCGCATTCTAGTGGATGCCCTCCTCAACCGGTCCTCAGAGGTGGGGGATGTTACGCTGGATGATCTCGTTCCAGACTGGTGCAGACTGCCGGGTATGGGGCAGGCCATTCGGCGACTTCGGCAGACCTATGGTCATCCTGATGCGATCGGTTCGCCTTGCTGGCAACTGAACAAGATGCTGGCCCACTTGACCGCCGTCCGAGGCTCTTCATTCGACTACTCGGATCTTCGAGCAAAGATTGACCCTCTTATTACTGAAGCCCTTCGTGCAATTACGAGGCACGTCAACAGGCCCAGGCTTGTTCAATTATTAGAGCGTATCCGTGAATAATTGGTGGGGCTACGCGCCGTTCTCGGATACAGGAGCGGCCGACCATGGAACACCTCGGAAAGGTTGCCTGTAGTCCGCTGGGAGAGATCTGGGTCTCCCTGCAGGAGGTCCGAGGGGGGGCCCAACTGGAGCTCCGGATGCACGGGACTTCCGCCGCCGGCAAGGCGTCCTCCCTCTCGCGAAGCGATGCGATCCGCCTCCCGGTCGACCAGCTACCCCGTCTCCTCCAAGTGTTGACCCAGGTCCGGGAAGTCTGCGTCAACCGGGGGCATCTGTACGAGCCCGGTGCCGCCGCCACGGTGACCATGGAACGGGGAGACCTCGTCGCCCTGCCGTTGGCGCACCGGACAGCCCCCGAGCGTCGAGACCCCCGGGTGTCGTTGAAGCTCCCCATCGAGTGTCGCTTGGTGGACCCGGAGCAGTTCTGGCCGAGTCCGCCGGTGGCCGGTGAGCTCCGGGACATCAGCCTGCGGGGGGCCCAGATGTGGCTCCCGCGGCGCCTCCCCCGGTTCCGGCAAGCGGACATCGCGGCGAAGTTAGACGGGACACCGTTTCAGGCCCGCGCGACAATCGTGAGCGTCGAGTTGGAAACCAAGCGCGAGCCGGCGACGGGCTTCCACCGGCACGGACTCCAGTGGGCCGCCATGGAGCCCAAGGCCCGCGAACTCCTGACCGCAGTGCTCGCCAGGCGAGCGGCTGGAGGGGGGACGCCAAGCCCAGCTCACCGCCCTCAGCCAGCCCACGAGCCGGGCCCTCCGGTCCCCCGACGGGAGCCCAACCCACCCACGCTGGATGCCCCTGAGGGCCCGGGGGGGGAAGCGTACCGGGAGCAGGCCAAAGCCGCAGAAGGCACGCCCCCGCCGGTCATCGGCGAGCGCCGACGGGCGCCGCGGGTCGCCCTGCCCCAGCCCCTTTCCGTGCGAGCCCGGGTGGGAGAGGCTCGGGAGGTCTGGCTCCTCGACCTCAGCCTGACGGGCGCTCGCATCGAACACCGGGCCCCTCTCCGCCCCGGCACTTCCTGCGCGCTCGGGTTCCCGGCCGCGCTCAGCCCGCTGGTCCTCGCCGCACGGGTCGTGCACAGCGTGGTCCTTGGTGATGCGCCGGGACCCAGGGGGACCCGACAACGCCGCTACGCGACCGGGCTCACCTTCGTCGACGTCACCCCGGAGCAGCAGGCCGTGCTCAAACGGATCGTGGAGTGGCTCGCGTTGGGGGGGAGTGCGGAGGGGATCCTGACGGTGTCCAACGGCCTCCCCCGTGACCGATGAGCTATCGTCCCCGCTGGACCGCGGCTCCTTTTCTCTTCTCCCACTGGTGGCTGTGGCGGAGAATCCTCCGGAGACTGTCCAACCCTCCGATCGCGGATTCGATAGTTGAACGATGGTCCGAAACGCCAACATGAACCGAAATACGGTCTTGGGCTTAGCGGCCATCCTGCTGTGGAGTGCGACGGTTGCCCTGGCGCGCAGCATTTCCGAACAGATCGGCCCCGTGACGGCAGGAGCCGCTGTTTACCTCACCGCCGGGGGAATTTTGGCAGGGCATCTTTTACTGAAAGACCGGTCCTTGCGGAACCTGCAAGACCTCTCTCGAAGATACGTGTTCGGCTGTGGGGCACTCTTCGTGCTCTACACCGTCGCCCTCTTCTTTGCCCTGGGCCTCGCCACCACTCGTCACCAGACGCTTGAGGTCGGTCTGCTCAATTATCTATGGCCCGCCCTCACCATCCTCTTTTCTCTGGTCCTGCTTGGTCAGAGGGCGAGTGTTGGGCTGATCCCCGGAACGCTCCTGGCCCTGTGTGGCGTCGTGCTGGTGCTGACCCAGGGCATGGCGATTTCGTGGCAATCGTTCGCGAGGAATGTCCTGAGCAATCCCTTGGCCTACGGGCTCGGGGCGTTCGCCGCCATGGCGTGGGCCCTCTATTCCAACCTGACCCGCCGCTGGGGTGCACCCACCAGAAATGGAGCCGTGCCGCTGTTTACCCTGGCCACCGGCCTCGCGTTCTGGCTGTTGCGCCTGCTCCGCCCGGAACACGGGGCGTGGGGGAGCCGCGTCGTGGTCGAGGTCGCCTGTCTCGCCCTGGCCACGGGGTTGGCCTACGTGTTCTGGGATCTCGCCATGCGCGCGGGGGATGTGGTGCTGGTGGCGTCTTGCTCGTATCTCACGCCGCTCTTTTCGACCGCGGTGAGCTGCGTGTATCTTCGCGTGTGGCCGAGCTCCAGTCTGTGGCTGGGCTGCTTGCTCCTCATCGCCGGCTCGTTGTTGAGCTGGCGCTCGATTCATCAGGCAGGTTGAGGCGCCTGAGGGCCCGCCTGGAGGTGGCGGCCGGCGACAGCGGACGGCGTATCGGGATCGGGGGCATCCGGAGGGCCTTCTGACGGACATGATGGGAGAACCAGCGTACACGGGATCATGGGTCTCAAGCAGGCGAAGCTCGAAACGGTTGAAGTCGAAGGCTACGAGAACTTCGCGATCGAGGTGGGGAAGTACACGCTGCTGGGGGCGGACGGTCGGGTCGCCGACGCCGGAAAGTACGTGGTCATCTGGAAGACCGAAAGAGGAAATTGGAAATTGCACCGGGACATCTGGAATACCAGTCAGCCCGGGGCGACGAAGTAATACCGGAAGGAGGTTGCCGCTCCGGTGAAGCGCGGGAATCCAGACCTGAGCCTCGGACGGGAGCGGGGCAACCGAAACGACGACAAGGAGGCGAGTGATGGCCGAGCGAAAGAGCAAGACGCAAGCGGTGTCCCTGGAAGAGGTCGTGCTGGCACAAGCTGTCGAGTACGAGGCGCTGATCAATGTCCTGGAGGGGCACGGCGTGATCACGCGCGAGGAGGTCCTGGCGGAGATCAGGCGATTGAACGAGAAGGCGGGAACGGTGAAGTGATTCCCATGCGTGCCATGCCGGCGGAGTTGCGGCCGAGGAGTTGAGGCCTCTCTTCGTCTGGCGGGGACTCACGGTGAGCCTGGGGGACGGGGTGAAGCCCTGGTGACTCAGGAGATGCCATGAAGCAGGCACCCACACGCACCACGCCATCCGATCCGACCCGACCGCCGGTCCGCGGATTCCTCCTCGATATCCCGCTCAACGCCGGCATTCCAGTCCTGCTCTACCGCCTGGCCGAGCGTGTTGATCGGCTCGGGCGCGAGACGGGGCAGACCATCCCACGGCCCGTCGCAATGGGTATGCGATACCGATCTCCCGGAAGGGTCGCGGAAGCTCGCAGGCACCGCCGTTACTTCTGTCCTTGCCCCTCATACACTAGCTGCGTTAAAATCCAGCCCGCGACCCGGTAGCTCAACTGGCAGAGTACCGGCCTTTTAAGCCGGGTGTTCTGGGTTCGACTCCCAGCCGGGTCACCATTCCTTTCCTTCTTCAGCACTGACACCGTCCCCTGGATTTCCGCCAAAAGCCATGGTATCAGGCTGGGTGTCACGTTCACGCCTTGCCGGCTATTCCGCTGTCACCCGCAAGGTCGGCGCGCTGCGATTCCCGATGCTCTCGACGCGGATCAGCACCCCATCCTAGACGATTCATCCTCGGCGAGACGGCGTCCATCTGCAGCGACTCGGGCGGCAGCGAGATGGATATCCTCCATCCATGTAGACATGTGCTGCACATGTGGATACACTGTCCGCATGTCGACGCGGTGATCGTTGTCGACGCCTCAGCGGTGCTGGAGCTGCTGCTGAACACGCCCGGCGGCGTCCGGGTGGCCGATCGTCTTTTCTATTCCAGGAGGTGGAGGCATGAACACTCACCCCCTCGCTGGCAAGCCGGCGCCGCGGTCGATGCTCGTCAACGTGCCGCGGCTCATCGCCGCCTACTACATAACCAAGCCCGATCCGAGCGTCGCCGAGCAGCGGGTGGCGTTCGGGACCAGCGGCCATCGCGGCTCGTCGCTCAGGGCAGGATTCAACGAGGCCCACATCCTGGCAATCACGCAGGCGATCTGTCTCTACCGCGAGGCGCACGACATCGACGGGCCGCTCTACCTGGGGAAGGACACGCACGCGCTGTCCGAGCCGGCCTCCCTGACGGCCCTCGAGGTGCTGGCGGCAAACGGCATCGAGGTCATGGTGGACACGGGGGACGGCTACACGCCGACCCCGGTCATTTCCCATGCCATCCTGTCCTACAACCGCAGCCGCACGCGCCACCTCGCCGATGGCGTCGTGATCACGCCATCCCACAACCCCCCCGACGACGGCGGTTTCAAGTACAACCCCCCCCACGGCGGACCGGCAGACACCGCCGTGACCGATTGGATCGAGCAGAAAGCCAACGAGCTATTGGCCGCGGACAACCGCGCCGTGCGCCGCACACCATACGCCAGGGCGCTCGCCGCGTCGTCCACGCACACCCACGACTACATCACGCCGTACGTCTCCGATTTGGCCCAGGCCATCGACATGGAAGTGATCAGGAGCGCCCGCCTCAAGATCGGCGTCGACCCCTTGGGTGGGTCCGGGATCGGGTACTGGGGGCCGATGGCGGACCGGTACGGTCTCAGCCTCGACCTCGTCAATCCGGATGTTGACCCGACCTTCGCGTTCATGACGCTCGACCGTGACGGCAAGATCCGCATGGACTGCTCGTCACCGTACGCCATGGCGAGCCTCATCGGCCTCAAGGATCGCTACGACATCGCCTTCGGCAACGACTGCGATTACGATCGGCACGGCATCGTGGCCAAGAGCGTTGGCCTGCTGAACCCCAATCACTTCCTCGCTACGGCAATCTGGTACCTGTTCCAGCACCGCCCGGGCTGGAAGTGCGACGCCGCGGTGGGCAAGACGCTGGTGTCCAGCAGCATGATCGACCGTGTGGCCAGGTATTTGGGGCGACGCCTCGCCGAGGTGCCGGTGGGCTTCAAGTGGTTCGTCGAGGGTCTCCTGGGCGGACGCTACGGGTTTGGCGGGGAGGAGAGCGCGGGGGCCTCCTTCCTGCGTCTGGATGGCACGGTGTGGACGACGGACAAGGACGGCATTCTCCTCGACCTGTTGGCCGCGGAGATGACCGCGAGGCTCAACCGCGATCCGGGCGAGGTCTACGCCGATCTGACGGACCGGTTCGGGGCGCCGATCTATGAGCGCATCGACGTCGCCGCAGGCCGCGAGAAAAAGGCCGTGCTGAAGAAGCTCTCGCCCGGCCAGGTTGCTGCAACCGAGCTTGCCGGCGAGAGGATCATCGCCAAGATCACGCAGGCGCCCGAGGGCGGCGCGCCGATCGGCGGTCTCAAGGTCGTGACGGAGAACGGCTGGTTTGCCGCGCGCCCGTCCGGAACCGAGGATGTCTACAAGATCTACGCCGAGAGCTTCTTGGGGCGAGAGCACTTGGCGCGTCTCCAGGAAGAAGCACGCGCGATCATCGAGGCGGCGTTCAAGGCGGCAGGGGTCTGAGACCGCAGCGGCTATCCAGGGTGCCTTGCGGGCGTCACGGCACAAACGGCCAGCCGCCGCTGTTGGCGTCGGTCAGATCGACCCGCTGCACTCCGGTCCGCACCCGGACCGGGCAAAACCAGATCCGGGTCCGGCCGCCAATGGTGACCCGAGCGTACAGGTAGGCCGGACCGCTCGGCAGTCCGGCCATCACGTAGTGGCCGGTCCCATCCGTCTGCACGAGTTGCGCCGTGTGCTTGTCGAGCACCGTCACGGCTTGCAGATCATGCGTGCGGGCCACCTCCCACACCCGGCGCCTAGCCTGGATCAGGCGGTGCTCCGCCGCGCGCAGCTCCCCTTCCCGAGCGGTAGTCCGGGCGAACTTGTGCCGGCCCCGCGGGGCTGCGACGGCTTGGTCCCACTCCCACCGGGCCTGTTCCAGTGCCTTCGTGGCCGCCTCCTCGACTTGTCGGGCAGGCTCTACCTCCGCGTGGAAGGCCGCCAGGGCCGTGGCCCAGTCCTGAGTGAAGGCTTCCGTGACGAGAATCGCCTGCACGCTCAGGCGGCCCGGCCGGCTCTCGACCCCGGGAGCCATCTGAATGATCATGTCCCCAAAGAGGCTACCCGATTGGGAACAGGCCGACAGGAGGAGCGTCAGCGCCAGCGGCAGGCTTCGGACCTTCACAATCATGGATTGCTCCCCCGCTCTCGCGCTCACACGGCGTGGGGTCGCTCTCTCCAGGGATGACTGACACCGCCGTCGGTAAGGACTGTCAGAGTGACCGGAGGCACGGCACATTGAATCTGCTCAGCGTGAAGCCAAACTGCGCCTGGCAAGCCGTACGTGCCAATGTGCGGCGAAGCCATTCCAGCCCGCTGTCTCTCGAGACGAGAAAGCACGGGCTGTGCCATCCGGGATCACATTCCGTGTAGATCGGGGATCTGGTGGGCAAGCGTTGGTGGCTTGGTGGTGGTGAAGGGATTGTCCGATCGAGGTCAGGCACCGGACTGTCTGGCCTTGAGGGCCAGGGCCGTCTTGATGGTGTCGATGAGCTGTCGCGTCTCGAAAGGCTTCCGCATGGCGAGGGTCGCCCCGGCCTGGAACCCCTTCACGTTGAGGCGCGGGTCGTACTTCGCCGTGATGATGATGATAGGCGTTTCCTTGAAGTCGGGGTTGGCCCGCAGTCGGCGGCACACTTCGAAGCCGCTCATTCCGGGCATCATGACGTCCAGGAGGATCAGATCCGGATGCTCCTTCTGGGCCAGCTCAATGCCCGCATAACCGGTCGTGGCCGTCAAGGCCTGGTAATCTTCGCTCTCCAGGGTCGCGGCGAAGAGGCTGAGGAGAAGCTGGTCGTCATCGACACAGAGGACTTTGGGCCGGGCAAGGCGGCCGGATCCCACATCGAGCTTTCCGGCCTCCAGATTCCCTATGTCCAGAGGAATGCCACACGTCTGGCAGCGGCGCTTCGTGCGCCCTCCCTCCAGGTATTCGTATACCGGCTGATCTGATATGCAGTACTGGCAGAAGTGGGTGTCGCTCACCGGGCTTCCCTTCCTGCGTGCGACAACGAGGACCCAATCTTGCGGAGACGATCTCTCGCATATGCGCGGCGCGCAATCCATTTGCCATCGAGAGGATCTTCGGGCGAAACCGTACACCACTCCGCGCCGGATTTCAAGCGTTGACTTTCGTCCAGGATGGGCGTAGAAGGGGACCGTCTGGGGGTGGCAGTTTCCATGCTCTGTCGAAATCTGCGTAGGCTTCCTTACTGGCGCCTGCCTCTGATCGTTCCGGTGTGTCTGGCGCTGCTGGGAGGGATCGTCGTTCTTCCTTCCCCAGTCGGCGCGGATCAGATCCCCTGCCTTACGATCCGGGCGCCCGAGTTCCCCCTGGCCGCCCTCGCTGAGACCTCTGGCATCCGGATCGAGAAGCAGGCCCAGTCGCAACGTCCCTTCATCCGGAAGCCCGATCGGGTCTCACGCGTCATCATCCCCGTCGTCCGGAATCGCAGCGCGCGATTGAACGTGCGCATCCAGCACGTCTGCCGGAATCTCCCGCGGCGTCAGCTTCACGCGATACGTCTCACGCCCAGCTCCTCGGACGATCTGAGTAGTCCGCTCCTCTCCTGACCCCCGAGAACGATCGAAATGGATCCAATCGTGCGCGGGAGGCGCCCACGGAATGTCGGCCTCTCTCCAAGGAGCGGACAATGGCTGAGGAAACGGTTCAGAAGAAAGCGGGCCCGAAGAAGCGCTTCAGCAAGGGGGGAGCGATCGGGGTCATGGTCCTGGGTGGCCTCATGATCCTCATCCCCTGGTTCTTCATTCCGGCGGAGCAGGGATCGACGCTGCAGATCGCGAAGACCCTGGTGGGTGTGGCGGGATTTGCTGTCCTCTGCGTCGGCGCCTACTACCGACCCTAGGGCAAGCCGCCCGCATTCGGCTCACCCGACCACGGCCCGCGCCGCCGCGCGGGCCGTGGTCTTTGCTCACCCCTTGGCCAGCACTGCCCGGATCCGCTCGGCCACCTTCCGGCTCTCGGGATCGTCGGTCACCAGCTCGATCCCATCCGGCCCCTTCACGCCGAGGCCGAGCTGCACCGCCCGGGCGATCTGATCCTGGTCGAAGATGCGGCCGCGGGAGATGGTGGCATTCCCCCCATGCATGCGGAGGATGGCAACACCCACGGCATCCAGCGCCACCCGATCGGTGCCGAAAAGCATGATCTGCGGCTTGAGGCAGCACGTCTGGACGACAAGGTCGGCCTCCTGAAAGAGCCTGGCAAACAGCACGCCTCGAGACCAGTGGCTGCCCGGCAGCTCCTCTGCCGTCCAGCCTTCCATCGGGGTCTCCTCCAGAACGACCGCCCGGAAACTGAGCTGCATCGCCAGGGCGAAGATGCCTTTCTGTTCCATAAGGCGGCGAGTGCTCCGAAAGCATCCAGGACCGAAACGGGGTCTACAGCCGAACGACAGACGTGAGGTGCTGTGGGCGGTCCGGGTCGAGCCCCGCCCCGACTGCCCGGGAGTATGCCAGGCCCTGCGCGAAGGGGAGGTACAGGAGGGAGCGGGCCGCATCCGACACCCCCGCTTCGAGGATGATATCCACGTCCGCTTCGGTTGCTGCCTGTCCGCTGTCCCGCAGGCGCATCACGCTCGCCCCGTGCCGCCGCAGGTCGCGAACGAGGTCCGCCTCCATCCGCCGGCCGGCCTGCGTTTCGAACAGGACCGCCAGCGTTCCCGGCCCCGCGGCCGCAATCGGACCGTGGCGGAACTCCAGCGGGTGATAGGCCACGGCCGTTCGCTGCGCCATCTCCGTCATCTTCAGCATGGCCTCCCAGGCAATCCCGTGCATTGGGCCGGCGCCGAGGAAGACGAAGCGCGAGGCATCCGCCCCGATGGACCGGCTGAGGGCCAGCGCGGCTTTGACCACCCGCCGCCCCAGAGCAGGCAGGCGGCGGAGTTCTCGGCGAAGGGTTAGCGACTTTGCACGCTGGGCAGCCAAGAGCAGGCCCAAGAGCAAGAGGCTGCTGAAGGACTTCGTCATGACCACGCTGGTCTCGCGCCCGTGCGGCGAGTGCAGGCTGAGATGGGCACGCCGCGCCAGTTCGCTCCTCGGGGCGCAGGTGAGGGCGAGCGTCGAGATCTCTCGGCGGCGCGCTACCTCCAGCGCTCGAAGCGTCTCCGTCGTGGTTCCGGAGCGGGAAGCGGCCACGAGCAGGGGCCGAGCCCCTTCGGCAAAGACCCCGTGCGGGAACTGGAGGATCTCCGAGGACGGGACCGCCTTCGCTCGGAGGCCGGTCGCCTCCTGGAAGACCGCGGCCGCCGTCAGGGAGAGATAGTAGGAAGAGCCGCAGCCCGTGAAGACGATCTCGTCCGGAGCAGCCTCATCGAAGAGGCGATCGACCTCCTCTGCCCCCCGGTCGAAACTGTCGATGGCGGCGAGCCAGGCCTCTGGCTGCTCCCCGATCTCCCGAAGCGTTCGCGCCCCCGGCATGCGGTTGCTCCCCTCGCGATCGGTTTCAGAAATTCGCGAACACGTGCTCTCGCCCGGACTCCCCTCAACCTGCCCTTCTCCCCTCAGGGGAGAAGGAACGGATGAAGGGCAGACATAAACGCCCTCACCTCGTCTTGCGACCGAAAGGCGCCACTTCCCCCCGGGCGGCTTGCCGTCAGCGCTCCGCAGGCATTCCCCCACTCGAGACATTGCTCCAGTGGCCACCCAGCCAGGTGCCCGAGGAGGAACCCCGCATCGAAGGCGTCTCCCGCCCCCGTGGGATCCACCGCCGGCACCGTGAACGCGGGATGGCCTCGCTCCCTCCCGCCCTGGAAGGCGGCCGCGCCCGCGCCCCCTCGCTTGACCACCAGGAGGCCCACTTGAGTCCCGAGCCTCAAGGCGGCCTCCCGCCACCCCTGCCTCCGCGCCAGCCCAGACACCTCCACCTCATTGACAAAGAGGATGTCGAGCCAGGGATAGATGCCGCCGATCCCGGCGTCCCACTCCTCGCCCGGGTCCCAGCCGGGATCGAGCGAGGTGCTGAGGCCGCGGAGCTTGGCCGCGCGGAACAGTCCGGCGCATCCGGCCTGCAAGCCCTCCTGAAGGAACAGGGAGGAGATGTGGAGGTGTCGCGCCGCCGCCACGTACTCGATGTCCACCTCTTCTGCCCGCAGCTCCCGCATGGCGCCTGCGAAGGTCACCATGGCGCGGTCCTGGGGGGACGTGAGCGACACCGTGACGCCGGTGCGGACAGCGGGATCGCGGATCACCCGGCTGGCGTCGATTCCTCGGTCGCGGAGCGCCTGCAGGACAAAGTCGCCGAAGGGGTCCGGCCCGACCTTCCCCACGATTCCCACGCGAAGCCCCAAGGCCGCGAGGTTCGCGGCGCACAGGGCCGTGGAGCTTCCCAGCGTGAAGGCGCAGCCGTTCGCCAGGATCTCCCGGCCCGGCACGGGCGGTCCTTCCAGGCCCTCCAGGATGAGGTCTGGATTCAGCTCCCCCACGGCCACCACATCCAGCGTCGCCACGCCTCAGGTCCGTTCTGCCCCTCACCCTTCCCCTCTCCCCGCGCGCGGGGAGAGGGGAAGGCGCAGGCCGTGCCGCCGTAAACGAGACGGCGCGTGGGAAGGCGTTTGGACTCGCACTCCGGCGTCTCCCATCAGGGAATCACGACTCCCAGGCGCGCGAGGTCTGCGGCGACCTGATCCGCCGAGGTGAACTGCACGGCGTGGATTCCCAGGCGGGAAGCCCCCTCGACGTTCCCCGCGCGATCGTCCACGAAGACGCAGGATTCGGCGGGGAGCCCGGCGCGCCGCAGGGCCTCCTCGTAGATCCGCGGGTCCGGCTTCAGGACGCCGACCTCGTAGGAGACGACGAACTCATCGAACAGGCGAAGGACCCCCACGGTCCCCCGCACATAGCCGAAGTGAATCTCGTTGGTGTCCGAGAGCAGATAGAGCGGGTAGCGTCGCTTCAGGCGCCGGAGCAACTCAGCCGTGGCCGGGACCTCGGTGAAGATGTCCCCGTACATGGGGAAGAACTCCGCGTAGGAGATCTCCGCCCCGAGCCGCGCCATTATCTCCCGATGATACGCAGGCCCCGAGAGCCTCCCGCACTCGAAATCCTCCTGAAGGTGATCGCCGAAGGCTGCGGCGTGGATCTGCTCCGCCGTGCCCCCGATGCGGCGCGCAAGCCTCTCGCAGAAGATCCGGTAGTCGAAGGTGCAGATGACCCCGCCGAAGTCGCTGACGATCAACCGGATGCACGACGCTTGCGGCATCTCACCCTTCCGGCTTGAGCCACCGGTCGAACCACGCGTAGGCCGCCTCCCGCATGGGAGGGGAGAACGCATGGCCGCCCGAAAAGACCTCGAGGTGCAGGCGCTCCTTGGCGCGCGCGTAGGCCCGCCCCGCCCCGCGCAGGGTGGCCTGGACGCCCGCGAGCGGGAAGATGGGGTCCCCACTCCCGGCGAGGACGAGGAAGGGCCGGGGCGCCACCAGTGCCAGCACGCGGTCCAGATCGCCATAGGGAAGCAGCCCGGGCACGTAGGCCGCCAGGTTGTGCAGGATGGCGGCATCGAAGATGGCCCGGTAGCTGCTGAATCCGCAGCTCGACACGCCCACCGCGATGCGGCGGTCCACGGCGCAGAGGAAGAGCGTTTCCTGCCCGCCCAGCGAATGGCCGAGGCATCCCAGCCGGCGGCGATCCACCTCCGGCCGACCCGCCAGGTACGTGAGCCCCTGCCGGAGGTCCCAGAGCATCTTCCCCTGGAGCGATGAGCCTTCCGTGAGCAGACGCATGGCCTTGAAGCGTTCGAATTCCGCACCGCGGAGCGTCGGGTGCTGCCGCTCTTCGAACCCCAGGGCGTCCGGCGCGAACGTCACGTACCCTCGCTTGGCGAGCTCCAGGGCGTAGAACTGCTCCGGCGCACCCGCGAGGCCCGCCGGCTCGCTCTTCCCCAGGTGGTATTCCCGATGGTGCTGGTGGATGCAGAGCACCGCAGGGCGCGGTCCCGGCCGCTCCGGCAGGAAGAGGTAGGCGCTCACGCGCTCACCGGGCTCGACCGCGTAGCTCACCTTCTCGCGCATGCACCCCTGGAGGGGCACGCGCTCCAGGACCCGCGGCCGGAGGGCGCACCGGGCGGGCGGCTTCCCCAGCAGCCGCAGCAGGGTCTGACGGAATCCATTCGCCATGCGGACCTCACACGCCCGAGCGCCGCCCGATCACCCAGGAAGCGGTAGGTGAGAAACAGCGGGATGAAGGCTGCCCCGATCAGGATCGAGGCCAGCGCCGAGGCCGTCCCGAAATGGTTGCTGAAGACCTCGGTGAAGATGGCCACCGACATGGTCGCCCAGGGGCCCGAGTAGAGCAGGATGGAGGAGCTCAGCTCGCCGATGGTGGTCATCCAGGCCAGCGCCGCGCCCGAGACGATGGCCGGGAACATCAGCGGGATGGTCACCTTGAGGAAGGTGCGGAAGGGCGGGACACCGAGACTCACCGAGGCCTCCTCCACCCGCACGTCGATCTGCTGGAGCATGGCCGTGCAGGAGCGGACGGGATAGGGCAGGTGGCGGATGAAGTAGGAGACCAGGAGGATCATCCAGGTCCCCGTCAGGATCAGGGGCGGGCGATTGTAGACCACGATCAGGCCCACGCCCACCACCGTCCCGGGTATGGCGTAGGCCAGCATGATCAGGCCGTCGAGCAGGGCATGGGACCGCGAGCGGCGCCGGGCCAAGAGATACGCCACCAGGACCCCGAGAGCCACGTCGAACAGGACACGGACGCCGCCGTGAGGCCGAAGGTGTTGGCGATGGCCCGGGGGACCAGATGGAAGATGATCTGGTAGCTCTGGAAGCTGAAGCCCGCGTACATCACCGGGCCCGCGCGTGGGCATGAACGAGGAGATGATGATGGTGAGCGAGGGGATGAGCGCCACGCCCACCACCCCGTAGGCGAACAGCGGTGAGGGCCAGGAGGTGTCCCCTCGTCACCCTCTTCGGCTGCAGCGGCTGGATGCAGACCACGTTGTAGGCCTTCTTGAAGGCGTAGTAGCGCTGCGCCATCAGGGCAACGGTGTTCACCAGGATGAGGAGGCTCCCCAGCGTGCTGGCCATGGCGGGGTTGCCCGCCCAGCTCGTTCATGAACTCCCCGTACATCAGGGTGGGCAGCGTGCGCAAGCCCCTCGCCGATGATCATGGGCGTCCCGAAGTCGGCCATGGTCCCCATGAAAACCAGGAGGCCGCCCGCCGTGAGCGAAGGGGCCAGGATGGGGAGGATGGCCGTGGTGAGGGTGCGGCGCGGCGGCGACCCCAGGCTCAGGGCCGCGTCCTCGATGGACTGGTCCACGGAGCGGAGGGCGCCGACACCAGCAGGAAGACGAAGGGGAAGTACTGGACCACGAAGACCAGCAGGATCCCGCGCCAGCCGTAGATGGTGGGCAGGCTCCACCCGAACGCCCCCAGGGCGCGGTTCACCAGGCCCATCCGCCCGAAGAGGACGACCCAGGAATAGGCCCCGATGAAGGGCGGCGAGAGGAGCGCCAGGTTCGCCGCCGTGCGGATGAAGGCCTTCCCCGGTAGGGCGTGGCGCGTGACGGCGAAGGCCAGCGAGGTCCCGAGGAGGAGCGCCCCGATCGTCGCCAGCCCGCTCAGGTACAGGCTGTTGATGAGGCTGGAATAGTAGTAGCGGTGGGCGAAGAACCGGATGTAGTTCTCGGAGAAGACGAAGCGCTTCTCCTCGCCGCTGAAGCTGGTGAGGAGGACCGTGGCCAGCGGGTAGACCAGGAAGGCCAGGACGGTGAGGAAGGCCACGACCGTGACCGTCCACCACAGGTCCCGGCGGTACCGTGCCATGTCAGTCCCCGCTGGCCTCGCCGGGCAACGGCACCGCCCGGCTGGCGGCGAACCAGAGGGTGAGGCGGTCCCCCACGGAGGCGATGGCCCCGAAGTCCGGGTTGTGGATGTCCGCGGTGATGCTGAGGGCCTCCGTCACCCGCACCTGGTAGCGGACCACGGCGCCGAGGTAGGCCACCTCGGCGATCGTGCCCTTGAGCGCGTTCCAGCTCTCGGCCGCATTCGGCCCAGGCGTCGAGCAGGAGCGACTCGGGCCGGACGCCGACCTGGATGGCCTCGCCCGGTGCGCCCGCCCCCCGGACTTGCCACCGCTCCCCAAAGTCCGTCACGACCGCCAGATGCTCCCCCCCGTCTCCGGGTCCCTCCACACGCGCCGGAAAGACGTTCATCATCCCGATGAAATCGGCCACGAAGCGGTTGGCGGGCTTGAGGTACAGCTCCCAGGGCTTGCCGACCTGGAGGACCCGGCCGCGGTCCATCACCGCGATCGTGTCGGAGATGGCCAGGGCCTCCTCCTGGTCGTGGGTCACGTAGATGGTGGTGATCTCGAGCGCCCGCTGCACACTGCGGATGAGGGAGCGGATCTGCACCCGGAGCTTGGCGTCCAGGTTGGACAGGGGCTCGTCCATGAGCAGGAGCCGCGGCTCGATGACCAGGGCCCGGGCCAGGACCGCCCGCTGCTGCTGGCCGCCCGAGAGCTGGGCCGGCATCCGATCTAGCAGCTCCTCGATCTGCACGAGCCGGGCCGCCTCGGCCACCTTGCGCGCGATCTGCTCCGCCGGGATGCGCCGCGCCTTCAGGCCGTAGGCGATGTTCTCGCCGACCGTGAGATGGGGGAAGATGGCGTAGTTCTGGAAGACCACGCCGATATTGCGGAGGTAGGATGGCACCTCGTCCATCCGGTCATCGTTGAATCGGACGGTCCCCGCGTCCTGCTCCAAGAGGCCGGCGAGGATGCGGAGGAGCGTGGTCTTGCCGCAGCCACTGGGCCCGACCAGGGTGAACAGCTCGCCCGCCCGGACCTCGAGGCTGACGCCGTTGATGGCCGCGGTTTCGCCGAACCGCTTGACGACACCTTCCACCTGGACGCGGGTCATGGACCGCTCGCCCCCTGGCCGAAAAAGGGGAAGCGAGGCACCAAGGTCGCCTCGCTTCCCATCAGGTTCCGCTGCCGCAGCCCACAGGGGTCCGGCTACTGGGTCTTGATCAGGACATCCTGGAACTGCTTGAGCAGTTGCGCGCGGTTGTTGGCCGCGTAGTCGAGGTCGTAGGTGATGGTCTTGATCTGGTCGAGGGTCGGCAGGTCCGCCGGGGACTTCACGTCCTTTCGCACCGAACGGCGGCCGAACCGCTCCACCATGATGTCCTGCAGCTCCTTGGAGACGGTGAAATCCAGGAAGAGCTTGGCCGCGTTCGGGTGGGGCGCATTCTTGACGATGGCGCTGCCGTCCAGCGTGATGGCCGTCCCCTCCGTGGGGTAGATCAGGCCGACGGGCGCCCCGCCCTTCAGGTACTCGAACGCGCCCTGCTCGAAGGTGGGGCCGAGGGGGTACTCCCCGTTGGCCACGCCCTGATACGTCATGCTGGACTTGGGGAGGACCTTGCACTGCCGGAGGAGATCCTCCACGAACTTCCAGCCGGCGTCATTCTTCCCGTAGATCGTGAGCCAGGTGATGAGCAAGGTGTAGGAGGAGCCGGACTTCGACGCGTCGGCGTAGGCGATCTTGCCCTTCCACTTCGGGTCCAGGAGGTCCTTCCAGGCCTTGGGCTTCTCAGTCTCGCTCACCAGCTTCTTGTTGTACATGATCACGTAGGGCATGGTGGTGAACGGCGTCCAGACGTGATCTGCCGGGATCTGACCGGGGAAGAAGCTCGCCTGCTCTTTGGTGAGGTAGGGCTCGAAGAGGCCCTTCTGGTCGCCGATGGCCTCCGGGCCGAAGCTCCAGCCCACGTCGCCCAACGGCCTCGCCTTCTCGGCCTCCATGCGCTTGATGATCTCCCCCGTTCCCGCCACCACGGTGGAGACCTTGATGCCCGGGTACTTCTTCTCGAAGGCGGCGACTCCCGCGTTCACCATGTCGGCGTCCGCCGCCGAGTACACCACCACCGAGTCCTCCGGCTTGCCTTGCGCCCAGGCCATACCAACTGCCATCCCAGGACACAGGCGACCACCACAACCCCCACGAGCCATCCCCACGTCTGTCTCATGATGTGCCTCCTCTCCGGCGACTCCTCGCCGCGTGTTGGGGACATGCCTACACCAAGGGGCGGGAGAAATCAAGCCCCGGACTCATGCTGTGTCGGTCGTTCGAACGTGTTCACGCCATGACCGTTTGAGGCGAACGGCCCATGGCGCTACCGGTCCAGTCCCTTGAGCACTTGCAGGAGCGTATCGGAATCGGGCAACTGGCCTGGCCCATATTCTTCCGCGAAGCGGAGGATGCCTGCCTTGTCCACAATAAAGATGGATCGCTTGGCGCAGTTCCGCTCGGCGTTGTGGACGCCGTAGCGCTTGGAGACAGCCCGGTGGATGTCACTCAGGAGGGGGTAAGACAGGCTGTGATGCTGGGCCCAGGCCTCATGCGAGTAGAGGCTGTCGCAACTGATGCCCAGGACGGCCGCCCCGGCGGCGTCAAAATCGGCGCGCCGCGCCTCCAGCGCGGGCATCTCTTTGGTTCAGCCCGGGGACCAGTCGAACGGATAAAAGGCCAGGACCACATTTTGCCGATCCCGGAACTCGGCGAGGCCGATCTCCTTGTTGCCGGTGGCCGGCAGTCGAAAGTCGGGCGCGGGATTGCCCACCTCGACCGGAGAGCCGGGCGTGTCTGCGCTCGTGGCCATGGTCATCCTCCTGCGCCGCGGCTGTGGGGGCGGCGCTCCTTACAGCAGATGCGTGATCTCCGGAAGGCTGTGGACCGTATGAGTAGGTGGCGGCGCCCCGGGGGACAACAGCTTGCTGCCGTCATCGATCCAGATGACGTCCATCCCCACCCCCTGCGCGCCGAGAACATCTCCCTCGGGTGTGTCCCCGACCAGGATGGCCTCCGCCGGACCCACGCGGAGTCGCCGGAACGCCTCCGCGAAGATCTCCGGTCGGGGCTTCCGCCACCCGACGTCCCCGGACACAATGACGGTCTCGAACCGGTTGCGGATCCCGTAGGCAGCGAGCACCTGCTCGATGGTCGGCGCGTGGTCGAAGTTCGAGAGGACGGCGAGCCGGTACCGACGCGCCAGGGTCTCCAGCGTGGCGAGATGGGAATCCGGAAACTCCATGCAGCGCATGATGTGCCGCTGGTGCTCGGCGAGCCCGGCCTCGAGGAGTCGGTCCGCGTCGGGGCTCTCCGCAATGCCGAGTCGGCGAAAGAGCATCCGGAAACGCTCGCGGGCGGTTATCTCGCGGTCCCCGTCCCTCCGAACTTCTTCGGCAGTCCGATAGCTTTGGACGAACGCTTGGGCGAAGTCATCGAGGGAAAGATGCGGGCAGAGCGGCTTGAGCGCCTCGTATACGAAGGGGCTGGACGAGCGGAATTCCTGCCCATTCACCTTGACGAGAGGCAGGTGATGGTTGTTCCACTTCACCAGCGTGTCAAACATGTCGAGGACGACGACGATGTAGGCTTTCATCGAACCCGGCATCCTCCACCCACCGCCGGAACGTCGGCTTTTTTCTGCGACATGGCACAGCATACGTTCGATGCCTGCCATCGTCAAGGTTCGTTCACCCGCGAGCTTCTCGCCGTCTCACCGATCGGCTGCCACAGGAATTTCCTTCCCCCCCAAGCAAAACGTCCGCTTGACGGACCACAGCATATAGGGACTCAGAAGGAGTAGCTCGCTACATCTTGTGGGTCATGTGCGGAAATATGTTGACAGGCGTTCGTGGCTTGGTATTGTTACGTTGCCGCCACCCAGAGAGGGGTGGGGTATTGCGCCAGATGGCCGCGGCTCCGGCCCTGGTAGGAAAGGAGACGGTGAATGGCAACGAAGAAGGCGGCGTTCGGCGGCTACACCATCAATTTCAAAGGATGCGCTGATTCTGTAGAGGCCGTGTTCGGGAGCAAGCCGGTGAGCCCGAGCGACATGACCAAGAAGCTCTGGGCGTACGTGAAGAAGAACAAGCTGGCGAAGTAGATCGCCCCCGCTGAATTCGAACAGAGGGTGCCGGATCACTGCCCACCGGGTCGGGGGAGTGTCACCTCGAAGTCCAACGGCCCTGCCACCGTGCAGGGCCGCTTTTTCGGTTCATCCCTTCGCTTTCTGTCCACCGTTTTCCGTCTCTCCGCCGCGGATCAAGCCCACGAGCATCTTGGACAGGATCTCCAGTTCGCCCTTCAGCGCCTCGTGCATCTCGGCGGGGAGAAGGCTGGCCCGGCGGGCCAGCTCGAGGAGCGGCACCACCTCCAGCACGTCGCCCCGCGCCGCGACATAGGCATCCCGCTGCAGGGCGCGTGGCCAGCGCCCGCTTCCCTCGGCGATCCGTTGGCAGATGCGATAGCTGTTCCGTCGAATCTCGTCCGCCAGCAGATAGTGTCCGCGCCCGAAAGCCGCCGTCATCCCACTGACCGTCTCCGCCATCTTCAATGCCCGCTGATACACGTTCAGCCCTTCGAACTGAAATGTCATGACGAGACCTCCTTGCTTGGCCTCACGGAGGAGGCGCGCTGCACCGCAGGGGCGTGCCGGGCGCTCGATCCACCCTCTGCCGACGAATGCCAAGCAAGTGCGGGGCCACCGCCATTTCCACCTGCCCGGAACACCGCCGTCGCACGGAAGTCCCGGCACCGGCAGCAATTGCCGGTGTCTTGCCAGAAGGTCTCCGCGAGCACATCCGTCCAAATGTGCACGCCTCCGGTCGATTGGCCTCCCGTTTTCGTGCACGGCGCAGGTGTCGCGCCCTTCCTCTTGACCACCCCGCCCAAGAGGTGGCATTCTGTAGACAGATCCGTATGCCCAACTGAGCGGAGTCGACGCGGCGGTTGGCGTGCGTAACGCTCGCTTGCCCCGCGGAGACCGGCGCAGGATCAATCCCATGGCCACGAGTGGTCAGTACATCGCAATTACCCTGCACCGCATTCCTCGGAAGGAAGTCTGCGGCGTCGTTATCCTCACGCGGCAGGAGGACGAATCCTGGGTGGGCAAGTGTAGCAAGTGTGGAGGAGACTTTCGGCTCGCGCGGGATCCCAAATTCGACGCGCAGGTTCGCGCGATGCGGAACTGAGGCGGGACCATGCCACGAGCGAGCAAGGGCAGAACCCTGGAATTCCTGGAGGGAAGGCTAGCTGCCCCCGAACGACCCGGCACACGGGCACAGAGGTGCGAATTTCATCCGCGATGCGACTGGTCCAGAAGCAGGAACACCACAGCGTACAGGAGGGCGAGGCCAGCCCCGATCGCGTACGCCCGGGGGCTCAGTCCGGCCGCAGGTGAGTTCAGCAGCCAGGAGATGTTGGCGATCGCCAGGCTCACGAGCGAGGTGGCCAAGCTCAAGTAGGCCAGACTGAGCCAGATTCGCATGGTGTCTCTCCGGCGCGCGGCTTGTCCCAAGGCGCGCAGCGCCTCGGCAGCCCGCCCTCATGTGATGCGGAAGCGCTGAGACACGAGGTGCTCGTTCTTACAGCGCGGGCAGCGAGAGGGATCGGTGAACCGCGACCGGTCCTTGAACCGAAACCCGCACTCACTACAGACCGGGGCGACGATCTCGATCCGGTGCCGAGGGGCGACCGAGCGCGCGATGTGCTCGAGGTCATTGACGATGATCCGCTTCGCCACGACATAGCGGGCGACCAATTCGTCCAGCGTCCAGGCTCGCTCCGACAGGAGTTGTCGGATTTCCTGGCGACGTGTCTGCTCCACCTTCATCCCCCGAGCGTCTCCAGCTGCACTTGCTCGACGACCTCTCGAACCGGGCCGCGTTTCCGGTCCCCCTGCTCCCCTGCCCCTCTGCAGGTTCTCGCTCCTTCTTGCCGCCAACCTGATCCCCGTCCACTCCTCCCACAGCGTGACGAGGATCGGCTGGGCCTTCGGCCCCTTGCCCTGCGCCTTGGCCATGCGGAACAGCTCGTGCGCCAGGGCCGTTACCGGCACGGGGACATTCGCCGTCCGAGCCATGTTCAACGCGTAACCCACATCCTTGGTCATGATATCCACTGTCCCGCCCGGGACGAAGTTGCGCTGGAGCAGGCGCGGCACCGTCTCCTCCATCACACGGGAGCCGGCCCATCCGCCCTTGATCGCCTCGTGCAAGGTGGCCGGGTCGAGGCCGACCTTGACGGCCAGGGCCCACGCCTCGCAGACCGCGGTGAAGCCGGCGGCCACGATCATGTTGTTGATGAGCTTGGTGGCCTGCCCCATCCCGCTCCCGCCCATGTGCACGACAGACTTCCCCAGGCAGGCGAGGACGGGCCTCATCCGCGCGAAGGCTGCCGGATCGCCGCCCACCATGATGGAGAGGGAGGCGTCGATCGCCCCTTGCTCCCCGCCGCTCACGGGCGCGTCCAGAAAGGTGATCCCTTTCGCGGCGCAGGCCGCCGCCGCATCCTGGGCCACCTTGGGCTCGGTGGTGCTCAGATCGGCGATGATCGTGCCCGCCGCCATCACCGACAGCAGCCCCCCGGAACCCAGGACCACCTCGCGCACGACCTCTCCCGTCGGCAGGGACAGAAGCACAATGGCGCCCGCCTTGCCCGCCTCGGCCACCGAGCCGACGGCCTTGCCGCCCGCCGCGGCGAAGCGCTTTAGTCTGTCGCCATCCGTATCGAACCCCCTGACCGGATAACCCGCCTTCATCAAATTCCGGGCCATCGGCCCGCCCATCACGCCAAGTCCGAGAAAGCCGAGCGATGTGTCAGGCATGGGCAGACTCCTTCTTCAGGCGAAGTAGCCGATACAAGTCGGATGATGTGCGGCATTCGGGTAGGTCGGCGCCCAACGCCAGGGCTCCGCGCCACTCCGCTGTCCACTGTTTCTGCGCAAAGATGCTCAGCAATCACCCGAATCCGCCCAAGAAGCGCGGGGCCCAGGTCGTCGAGTTTCCCACAGACCTCCACCGACGCGCCTGCCTCTGGAAAGACATCATGGGCGTCCGTCGCGAACTGCAAAGCGCCGGACTGCTGTAATGTCAATCCCTTGACCGCCTCCTGTCGTTTGGCGCACGGCATGAAATCCGACAATTGAGAACATTCCGGCACCCACCGCTTTCCCGGTCGTCCAACTGTAGACGGGCGCGTCCTCCTCGGCAGTTGAGGGGATCGAGCGGCGCTGGAACCCTTGATCCTCTTTGGCATCTTGGGCCCAGTCAGTCCGGTTGTATTGTCTGACATACATCTTATTACCTTTTCAAGAAATCCTTGAAATTCTCAATCACCGACCCCATACTACCCACAGATTCTTACCTCAATTCTCGCTCCAGTAGCTGCAAGGAAGTGCCGTGAGCGCAAACATGAACAGCCTAGCCGGACGGGTCAGGGATCGGCGCAAAGCAGCGCCCCGCCAGTTCTTCCGAGCGTGTTGCTAATGAGGTGCACAACTGCCGAGACGTCCGGCACCGCGGGATGTGTCCGCATCCGAGCGAGTCAGGAGCTTAGGATGATGAGGGGGGTCACGTCAGCGTAAGAGCAAACCACACCCGGCGCAGGCGCGTCAACCCCAATCCAATTCTGAAGCCGGCAACCCCACCTCGTGTACGGCTTTCATCTCCTCAGAGGATCGTCCGCCCGCCGTCCACCGGGAGGGCGACGCCCGTGATGAAGGCCGCGTCGTCCGAGGCCAGGAACAGCATGGCCCGGGCGATGTCCTCGGGTTGGCCGGCCCGACCCAGGGGACAGACCTTGTTCCAGCCGGCAAACTGCGCGTCCACGTCCTCCTTGGGGCCGGAGAGGCGCGTCATGGGGGTGTCGATGAAGCCGGGGCAGACGCAGTTGGCCCGGACCCCGTGGGGCGCCCCCTCCAAGGCCGCCATGCGCGTGAGCTGCATGACGCCCGCCTTGGAGGCGGCGTAGGCCGCATGCTCTTCCTTGACCCGCAGGGCCATGCGGGAGGCGATATGGACGATGGACCCGCCTCCCTGCTGCCGGAGCACCGGCATGACCGCCTTGGTCAGCAGGAACGCCCCCGTGAGGTTGATCCGCAACACTTCATTCCACTCCGCCTCGGTCATCTCCTCGATCGAGCGAATCCGCAGGATCCCGGCGCAGTTGATCAGGATGTCGAGTCTGCCCAGCTCGCGCTGCGTCCGCTCCACCGCCGCCTGGACTTGCTCCCACACGGTGACGTCGCAGCGGCAGGCCGCGGCCCGCTGGCCCTTTTTCCGGATCGCCTCCGCGGTGGTCCGCGCCGACGCCTCATTGAGGTCCACCACCATCACGGCGCCACCTCGCTCCGCGAACAGCTCACAGGTAGATCGGCCAATGCCGGATCCGCCGCCGCTGACCAGCGCCACCTTCCCCGTGAAGTCCATGGTCACTCCTTTGTGTCGCAAGGGGACAGCAAAACCCTCGAGGGACGCCGGACGTCTCTGCCCGCTTTCAGTGGCTCCCCTCGTTGTCCTTCCCCTCGGCTCTCGACTCTCCCTCCTAGTGTTGTGCGTCCAACGCTTCTTTGCATCAGCAAGGCCGTCATACCGGCGAAAGCCGGTATCCAGTTCCCGCCACGGACCCTTTCCGGAGCCTGGACCCCGGCTTTCGCCGGGGTGACGAAAGTTATGAGACTTATGACACACTACACTAATATTCTTTGAGCAGTTGCCGGGCGATCACCAGGCGTTGGATCTCGCTGGTGCCCTCCCAGATCTGATAGACCTTGGCCTCGCGGTACATGCGCTCGATGGGGAAGTCCGTGCTGTACCCGTAGGCCCCGTGGATCTGGAGCGCCTCCCGCGTGACCGCCACGGCCAGCTCCGAGGCCAGGAGCTTTGCCTCGGCGGCCTCCCGGATGATGAGTCGTCCCCGGTCCTTCAGCCAGGCGGCGTGGCGGAGGCGGAGCCGCGCCGCCTCGATGCCCGCCGACATGTCCGCGAGCTTGAACTGGATCGCCTGCAGATTGGCGAGGGGTCCGCCGAAGGCGGTGCGCTGCTTGGCGTACCGCACGGCCTCCTCCATGGCGGCCTGGGCCAGGCCCAGGGCCTGGCAGCCGATGCCGATCCGGCCGGTGTCGAGCGACAGCATGGCCCGCTTGAATCCCTCGCCTTCCCCGCCCAGGAGGCACTCCTTGGGCACCCAGCAGTTGTCAAAGACCACCTCGCCCGTGGCCATGCCGCGGACGCCCATCAAGTGTTCCTTGCTTCCCGGCGAGAAGCCGGGCGTCCCCTTCTCCACCAGGAAGAGGGTGATCCCCTGCCGCCCCTTGGATTTGTCCACGGTCGCCACGACCACCGCCAGGTCGGCCAGCATGGCGCAGGTGAGAAAACGCTTGGTCCCGTTCAGGACGTAGCCGCCCCGCTCCGGGCGGGCGGTGGTCTGGATGGCCGCCACATCCGAGCCGGCGCCCGGCTCGGTCTGGGCGATGATGCAGATTTTCTCGCCCTTGGCCATGGCCGGCAGGTACTTCTGCTTCTGGGCCTCGCTGCCGTTGCGCAGGATCACATCCTGCATGAGCTTGCCCAGCAGTTGGATGTCGGCCACCACCACGGCCGCCCGCGCCATCTCCTCCTGGGCGATAGCCCAGCAGACGGTGTCCATGCCCGTCCCGCCGTATTCGGGAGGCAGGGTCATCCCCAGCAGCCCGAGCTCGGCCATCCGCCGCCAGAGGTCCCAGGGGAACTCGTCGGTCCGGTCGATCTCCGCGGCCCGCGGCTTGATCTCCTTCTCGGCAAACTCGCGCACCATGTCGCGAAGCATCCGCTGTTCGTCGCTCAGCCCGAAATCCATGACCACCTCCTTCGCCATCTTCGTCCGCCGCCGACGACCGGGTGCGGATCTTGAGCGCGCGAGCGCCCGCCTCACACGATCGGGCGGCGCAGGATCATCAACCCGTGCTCCCCCTCCTGGACGATTTCGCCCCGCTGGTTTTGCATCGTGACGTACTCGACGACGATTCCGCGATCGGGCTTCTTCGTCTCGCGCTTGCTCTGGACCCGGACCCGCACCCGGATGGTATCCCCCATCAGGATCGGCCCCGTGAACTTGTAGTTCCAGTAGAGCGAGGCCATGTAGCGCACGTCGGCGAAGGCCGGGATGCGCTGCTTCAGTCCCTCGACGATCGCCAGGCCCAGCAGGCCGTGGGCGATGCGGGTCTTGTAGGGCGAGCGCTTGCAGTACTCCTCGTCGCTATGCACCGGACTCCAATCGCCGGAGAGCGCGGCGAAATTCACGATGTCGGCCTCCGTGACGGTGCGCGCGGGGGAATCGTACTCCTCCCCCACCTCCAGGTCCTCGTAGAACCGTTCCATGCTCGCTCCTTTCAAGCTGCCGGGCCCCGCTCCCAGTCCGCGGCCAGGTCCATGGGCTCGGGCAGGAACAGGCGGGGGTCCATGGGCCGGAGGCTCGGGGCAACCTGCAGGGGGAAACCAATGCGGGCCCGGATGTCCCGGTCCACGTCGATCCCCGGCGCCACCTCCGCGAGGAGCAGGCCATCGCGCGTGAGGAAGAAGGCCCCCCGCTCGGTGAAGTACCACACCTCCTGCCCCGCCTTCGCCGCCTGCGGCCCGTTGAACGTGACGTGCTGCGTCTTGTCCACGAACTTCTGGAAGCGGCCCTCCTGGACGATCCGGACGCGGCCGTCCTCCACGCGGACATCCGGCCCACCCGCTGCCAAGGTGCCGCAGAACAGGACCTTCCGGGTGCCCTGGGAGATGTTGATGAAGCCGCCGGCCCCCGCCAGGACATGGGGCTGAGCGGCGAGGCGGCTCACGTTCACATTGCCCTGCCCATCCACCTCGGCGAAGGCCAGACAGCCGGCCGTCACCCCGCCCCCGTCGATCAGGTCGAACTGGGCAGGCGAGTCGATGATGGCCTCTGGATTGTGGGAGGCCCCGAAGGCGAACCCGGTGAGGGGAAGCCCCCCGATCGCCCCTTGCTCCACCGTGAAGCTGAGGGCCGGGAAGACCCCCTCCTCGAGGGCCACCTGGGGGACGAGGGAGGAGATGCCGAAGCCCAGGTTCACGATGTCGCCGGGGCGGAGCGCCTGGAGGGCCCGGCGGGCGATCACCTTTTCGGGGCCGAGGGGGAGTGGCTCGACCGGAAAATGGGCCGCCCGGATCTCGCCGCTGATGGCCGGGTCGTAGGGACCCATGTTCTGCCGCTGCTCCGGGTCCAGGACCAGGGCATCCACCAGGATCCCGGGCACCTTCACCTTGTGAGGATCCAGCGTGCCGGCCGCGGCCACCCGCTGCACCTGCGCGATGACCGTGCCGCCGGAGTTGTGGGCCGCCATGGCCTGCGCGAGCACGGCCAGGACCACGCCCTCGTGCTCCAGGGTCAGGTTGCCGTGGACATCCGCCGTCGTCCCCCGGATGAGGGCGACGTGGATGGGAAAGGCGCGGTAGAGGAGCCACTCCTCGCCCCGCAACTGGATCACCTCCACGAGATCCGGCGGCGTCGTGCGGTTCATGCGCCCGCCCTGCTCCCGCGGGTCCACGAACGTCCCCAGGCCGATCTTGGTGATGACGCCCGGCTTCTTGGCGGCGATGTCCCGGTGCAGGTGCATGAGGACGCCCAGGGGAAGGTTATAGGCCTCCACCTGCTCGGCGTGGATCATGGCGTAGATCTTCGGGGACGGCTTCGCGGCGGGGGCGTTCACGTAGGAGCCGCCGATGAGCCGCTTGAGGAGGCCCGGGTAGGCCAGGTGGTCGAGGCCCACGACGCCGAAGGAGTCCCCCACCGCCACGGGGAAGACCACGGTGAGATCCCGGGGCTCGCCCGTCGCCTGGAAGCGGGCCGCGATCCCGGCCAGCACCCTGTCGGGCACGAGTTGGGCCGCCGAGCTGCTCACCGTGAGCGTGGCGCCCCGCGGGATCAGGGCGGCCGCTTCCTCGCCCGTCAGGACAGGTTTCTCCGCCCGGGTCATCTGCCTCGCCATAGACTATGCCCCTCCTGTCTCCTGCTGGCTGCTCGGGTCGCATGGTGATCTCGATCTTGCCCTTCACGTCGCTGGCGTGCTTGGCCAATCGGGCGGGGAAGTCTTCGAGCTGCCGTCCCAGGATTTCGGGCGTATGGCCGGTCAGCATCTTGCGGTCCACTATCGTTCCACCTCTTGGACGCGGACGCTACACGCTTGAGTGGCCACGGACAAGGGGCCCACACCACCTTAGAAGAGCGTTTATGGGGAGGATTGACCATGCGTGAACCACCTTCCAGATTTATTGTAGCAGGAGATTGGGGAGGAAGGTGGAAAGTTGCGGGAACAGTGTGAGCAGGTAGAGGACCAGGATGAGGATGAGCAGGAATGGCCAGTACGCCTTGGCGATCTGCTCGATGGACAGTTTCGCAATGGCCGACACGCCGAAGAGGCACACCCCCACGGGCGGCGTGGTCAGGCCGATCATGGTGTTCACCGAGATGAGGATCCCGAAGTAGACCATGTCCACGTGCAGCAGCTTCAGGAGCGGCATGAGGATGGGGACCATGATCAGGACGATGGGGGTCGCGTCGAGGAAACAGCCCTCGACGAGGATGATGACGTTGATCAGACTCAGGATGAGAATGCGATCATGGGTGAAACCGTAGATGGCGGTGGTGAACAGTTGCGGAATCTTCTCGAGGGAAAGCCACCAGGCGAAGGCCCCGGTGATGCCGATGATGAACATGATCACGCCGACCGTGACCGAGGTCTCGCGCAGGATCTGCCAGAGCGCCCGGACACTCATCTCCCGGTAGAAGAATCCGAGGATGACCGCGTAGACCACCGCGACCATCGCCGCTTCCGTCGGGGTGAAGTATCCGGAGTAGATCCCGCCGATGATGATGACCGGGGTGAGGAGAACCGGAATGGCCTGCCCGGTGGCCAGGACGAGCTGCCGGAATGTGGCGCGAGGATAGCTGGGGTACCCCCGCCTCTTGCTGATGAGGTACACCCCCACCATGAGTGCCCCGCCCATGAGGAGTCCCGGGATGATCCCGGCGATGAACAGGGCGCCCACGGACACGCCGGCCGTGACCCCATAGATGACCATGATGATGCTGGGGGGGATGATGGGGCCGATGGTGGAGGCCCCCAGGACGATGGCCGAGCTGAAGGCCTTGTCGTATCCCTCCTTCTCCATGGCGGGGATCTCGATGCTGCCGAGGCCCACGGCATCGGCCGTGGCCGAGCCCGACATGCCGGCGAAGATGATGGAGGCCAGCACGCACACGTGACCCAGGCCCCCCTTGATGTGCCCCACCCAGGTCCGCGCGAAGTTGAAAAGACGCTGGGTGATCCCACCCGTGTTCATGATGTTCCCGGCCAGGATGAAGAGGGGGACCGCCAGCAGCGTGAAGTTGTCCACGGTCGTGAACATCTTCTGGGGGATCATCATGAGCGGCCGGTCGGCCACCAGGAAGTAGTAGACGGAGCCCAGGCCGATGCTCATGGCGATAGGGACCCCCAGCACCATGAGCAGCGCGATGAGGCAGCAGGCGATCAGGACGGTCACGCTGTCAGGCTCCGCCAACTGTCCGGAGCGGCCGCAGATACCGCTTGACCATGCTGCCCAGGATATGGATCGCCATCAGGACCGCCCCCACGGGAACCGACATGTAGACATACGCATAGCGGAGGCCGAGGGCAGGGGAGATCTGTCCCCAGACCATCTCCGACATCAAATACCCGTACTTGATGAGGAACCCCATGAAGACCAGCTCGAAAAGGTAGACCAGGAGTTCCATCCACCGTTGGACCGATGGCGAGACGGCGTCGCGCACGAGCGTCAGGGCGAAGTGCTCCTGGTTCGCCAGAGCGACGGAGGCCCCCAACATCAACAGCCAGACGAAACAGAAGCGCGAAAGCTCCTCGGTCCAGGGGAGGGAGATGATGGCCGCCTCGCCGAAGAATCGCGGGAGCAGCCTGGTGACCACCTGGAGGAAGAGGCAGAGGATGAGGACGGCGAAGAAGGCCCCGGCAAGACTCTTTTCCAGTTCGATGAGCCGGGGTCCTCGCTTCTGTTCGGACATGCCGGTGCACTCCGAGATGCGAGGGGAGACGGGAACAGACGAGCACGTCCCCGTCTCCCGAAAGGTTACTTCGTCGCCACCGCCTGGTTGATCAGGTCCTGCCCGATCTTCGGCGCGTACTTGTCCCAGAGCGGTTTCACCTTCACCTGGAACGCGGCCAGATCTTTCACCTCGTTGACGTTGAGCTTATTGGCCTTCATCCACTCCAGGTCCGTTTTCTGCTGCTCGGCGTAGCGGTTTCGCTGCCAATCGCGGGTTTCCTTCACCACCTGGTCGAACACTGGCCGGAGGTCCGAGGGGATCTTCTTGAGGAAGCCCGGGTTCGCCAGGGCGATCTTGACCGCGACCACATGGCTCGTCATGGAGAAGTACTTGGCCGGCTCGTAGAACTTCATGGCCAGGTAGCCGCTCGTATCGTTCTCGGCCGCGTCGATCACGCCGGTGGAGAGGGCGGTGTACACCTCCCCGTAGGCCATCGGGACAGGCATGGCCCCCAAGGCGTTGAAGAGGCCGATGTAGACCTCGTTGTTCATCACCCGGATCTTGACGCCCTTGAAGTCGTCGGGGGTCGTGATGGCCTTCTTGGGCAGGAAGGTGTGGCGGACGCCGTTAGCCCAATAGGCCAGCAGCGTGGTTCCGGTCACCTTGTCGAACTCCTCGGCAAGCTTCTGCCCCACGGGACCGTCGCAAAAGCGCTGTACGTGCGGCTCGTCCTTCCAGAGATAGGGCAGCACGAAGATGTCGAACCTCGGGAAGTGCAGCGAGAGAGGGGCGCTGTTGACGCTCACCAGATCCAGCGAGCCCATCTTGGCCTGCTCGATCAGCTCTCTCTCCTCACCGAGCTGGCCGGCGGGGTACAGCTCCACCGCGAACCGACCCTGGCTCTTGGCCTCCAGGCTCTTCTTGAAGACCTCCCAGGCGTCGTACGACGGATCGCCGGGCGGATTCACGTGGCCGACCCGGATGGTGATCTTCTCCCCTGCGCCCGCCGGGCACACAGTCAGAACGGCAAAGGCAGCGACAATCGCAAGAACGGCTACGTGCTTGCTTTTCATGGCGGAGCCTCCTCTTGCCCGGATCGCGGATGCTGGCGCTCGTCGCCAGAGGTCCCGGCCGGCTCGCCGAACTGGCCCTCAGCCGGCCTCGCGGTGGATAGGCCTCACCTCCTTGAGTTCTATCGCAAAACCGCGGGCCGCGCTCGCTCCTGGACCGGGGACTTCGGCCTCTCCAGCGCCCTCGCCGGCTGGCCGCCTCGAGAAGCGACGCCAGGTGCGCGCCCCGTGTACGCGTGTGTGACGGGAGCGTCACGGGATTCTATCCTGGGGGGAGGACCCGATGTCAAGCGGCATTCGTGGAATGCAATATAAGGGGCGCATTTCAGCGCCGAACCTACCCTCGGAGGCGCTGTCAAGGGAAAAGGAGGGCGGGAGATGGACAAGTCCCGACCGGCGAGGCACCCGAGCCTCACGGAAGAGCGGGACGCGCGCGGATGGAGAGGCGTCCTCGGAAGGGATAGCTCTGCGCGGGTTTACCTGGCGTCCAGGATCCTGTCGACCTCCTCCTGGTCGACATCCATGATGTAGCGAATGCCGCTGACCTCGGCGGCCTCGCGGGTGAGGGCAGCGAGGTCGTCGCGCGTGAGGTACTCCAGGGCGAACTTCCGGCTGCCGGCCATGAGCTGGCGCAGGCCCTGCGCCAGCCGCTCGTAGTAGGTGTAGAGGCCGAGGGCGCCGGCGGGGAGGGCCTCGAACGCCTCGTCCCCCAGCTCCTGCCGCAGCGCGCTGGCGGTCACGAAGATCTCGTCCCTGGACCGGCCGAAGCGCTCGATGTAGACGGGGAGCTGGCCCTCCTCGATGGCCCGGCCGATGGTCTTGCCGACCATGGCGGCCGCGATCGGGCTGCGCGCCATACCGACGAGTTTCACGAAGGGCGCACCCAGGGCCAGGCCCTTGAAGATCTGATCCTCGAAGGTGAAGCCGCCCGTTCACGGCCAGGGCGGGGACATACTTCCCTGCGTCGGCCAGCCGCTTCGCGTACCGGTACAGGAGCGAGTGGAGCTCCACCGGGGGCACGCCCCACTCGTTCATCATCCGCCAGGGGCTCATCCCGGTGCCGCCGCCGGCGCCGTCCACGGTGAGCAGGTCGAGCCGGTAGCGGGAGGCAAAGGCGATGGCCCGCGCCAGGTCCGCCGGACGGTAGGCGCCGGTCTTGAGGAAGATGTACTTGGCGCCCGCCTGGCGCAGCTCCTCCACCCGCCGGGCGAAGGTCTCCTCGGTCACCATGCCCACGCGGGAGTGCCGCTCGAACTCCTTGAAGGCCCCGCGCTCGAAGGCCTTGATCACCACCGGGTCGGTGGGGTTGGGCAGGACGATGTAGCCGCGCTCGATGCAGCATCTGGGCCTTCTTGAGGTTGTTGATCTTGACCTCGCCGCCGATGTCCTTCGCCCCCTGCCCCCACTTCAGCTCCACGCACTCCACGCCCAGCTTCGCGATGGCATACTCCTGCGCGCCCAGGCGGCTATCTTCGATGTTCGCCTGCACGATGATGGCGCCGTAGCCGTCGCGCTGGTGCTCGCTGGTAGAGGTCGACCCGTCGTTTCAGGTCCACCGTGTCCACCACCCTGCCGTTCCGGATTTCCGCCTCGGGATCCATGCCGACGACGTTCTCGCCGATGGTGAGGCCGGTGCCGGCCAGCGCCGAACCGACGGCCAGGCCTTCCCAGTTGTTCTTGGCGATATTCGTCGAGCCGATGGCCGGAGATGATCCAGGGATACCGGAACTGGATGCCCCGGTCGTGGCCGAGGGCCACTTCCAGATTGACGGCCGGAAAGATGGCCTTGTCGCTGTCCGCGGCGATGCCGTGGGCGCCGACCGCGGTCCCCATGATGTTGAAGTGGGAGTAATCGACCGGGTAGTTCTTCTCGGCCGCCGTGGTGATCACCCCGAACGGCTGAGGGTAAATCACCTCATGGCCGCGGTAGGCCGACTTGCCGATCTCGCACATCCCGATGCAGCCGTCGACGCACGTGACGCACATCCCGGAGGCGGGCACCACCGACCCGTCGGTGCGGTTCTTCGTGAGTGTCGCGGCCGAGGAGTTCAGTCTCGAAAGCGACATCTTGCTACCCTCCCTTGGGCTGCTCATTCCTTCGGCGTTTCACAGGCGAGGCACGGCGCCAGGTAACACATCAGATCGTCGAACGACTCCTTCTCGACACAGGGCGGGCGCAGATTCGCGCAGCCGCCGCAGATCGCGCTGTCCGGCTCGTTGTACGTGCAGCGGAGCTGGCAGGCCGGACAGACATACAGGCAGGCGCCGCACAGCCGGCAGACCTCCGAGCGAAGGTCGAAGGGCGTGCCGATCCTCCGGCCTTCCCCCCGTCCCTGGAAGCCGATGGCGCCGGCCATCATCTGCTCCGCGCACATCCGCACGCAGCGTCCGCACAGGATGCAGTCTTCATGCTCCTGGCGGAAACGCTGGCGCCGGATCCCGTACGTCGAGGCGAGGTCCTGGATCGTCTTCGACTGCGGGCACGAGGCCAGGAGCAGCTCCACGATCATTCGGCGTGCCCGGAGGACCCGGGCGGACCCCGTCCGGACCTTGAGTCCCGGCTCGGCCGGATACGTGCAGGCGGAGACGAGCTTCGCTCTCGCGCCCTCGCCGATCTCCACCACGCAGAGCCGACAGGCGCCGTAGGGCCTGAGCCCGTCCAGGTGGCAGAGCGTGGGGATGGGGAACCCGAGGAATCGGGCAGCCTCGAGCAGGGTCGTTCCCTCCTCCACCGAGACGGGCAGCCCATTGATGCTGAGCGGAATCATCTGGCCTCTCCCCAGAGTGTGTTACGCCGCCGGCACGCTGATGATGGCGTCGCCGGCAATGGCGTCGAACCGGCAGACCTCGTAGCACGCGCGGCACTTGATGCACCTCGATGCATCCAGGTTGTGCGGCTCCTTGCGTGGCCCGGAGATGGCGTTCGTGGGACACACCTTCACGCAGAGGGCGCAGCCCGTGCATCGCTCGGCGATCACCCGGTACGCGAACAGGTCCCGACAGACCGTGGCCGGGCAGAACTTCCGCTCCACGTGGGTGAGATACTCGTCGCGGAAGTAGCGCAGGGTGGAGAGCACCGGATTGGCGGCGGTCTGGCCCAGGCCGCACATCGTCGTGTCCTTCACGACGAGGGCCAGCTCCTCCAGGAGGTCCAGGTGCTCGGGCGTGCCCTTTCCCGTCGAGATGTCGTCCAGGATCTCCCACATCCGCTGGGTGCCCTTGCGGCAGGTGAAGCACTTCCCGCAGGACTCGTCCTTCAGGAACTTCATGAAGTACTTGGCCACATCCACCATGCAGGTGTTCTCGTCCATGACGATCATGCCGCCGGAGCCCATGATCGACCCCGCCTGGGTCAGGCTCTCGTAGTCGACGGGCAGGTCGAACCTGGCGGCAGGGATGCAGCCGCCACTGGGGCCCGCCGGTCTGCACGGCCTTGATCTCGGCCCGGCCGCGCGGGGCCGCCGCCGATCTCGTGGACGATCTCGCCGATGGTGATGCCCATGGGCACCTCGACCAGGCCGGTGTTCTTGACCTTGCCGACCAGGCTGAAGATCTTCGTGCCGGAGCTCTGCGGGGTGCCGATCCTGGCGAACTGCCGCGGCGCCGCCGGCGAGGATGAGGGGAACGTTGGCCCAGGTCTCGACGTTGTTGATCGCCGTGGGCTTGCCGTCGATGCCCTTCTGGACCGGATAGGGCGGCCGCTGGCGCGGCTCGCCCAGCTGCCCCTCGATGGAGCGGATCAGCGCCGTCTCCTCGCCGCAGACGAAAGCCCCGGCGCCCCTGGACCATGTGGATGTCGAAGGAGAACCCCGTGCCCAGGATGTCCGCTCCCGAGCAGGCCCAGCTCCCGCGCCTGGCGCAGGGCGATGAGGAGGTGTTTGATGGCCAGCGGGTACTCGGTGCGCACGTAGACCACGCCCTCGGTGGCCCCGGTCGCGAAGGCGCCGATCAGCATCCCCTCGATGATGCTGTGCGGGTTGCCCTCCAGGACGCTGCGATCCATGTAGGCGCCGGGGTCGCCCTCGTCCGCATTGCAGACCAGAACCTTGCCCCGGCCGTTCGGCTGCTTGCGCCAGCAGCTCCCACTTCCGCCCGGTGGGGAAGCCGGCGCCGCCGCGGCCGCGCAGCCCGGAGGCCTTGACCTCGTCCAGCACCGCCTGGGGACTCCCCTGGGTGAGCACCTGAACGAAGGCCGCGTAGCCGTCGTCTTCGATGTAGTTGGAGATGCGAATCGGGTCGACCTTTTCGTTCCGCGAGAGAAGGCGGCGGGTCTGGCTGCGGAAGAAGGGAACGTCCGCCTGTTTCTCGACCCGTTTTCGCGTCCGCGAGTCCAGCCACAGCAGGTCCTCGAGCACCTCGCCGCGGGCCACCGCCTCGACGATCCGCGCCATCTCCGCGAGCCCCACCTGCGGGTAGAACGTCCCGCGCGGCTCGATCAAGACCGAGGGCTCCACTTGACAGAAGCCGTGGCAGCCCGTGATGCGCAGCCGGATGGCCTCCGCCAGTCCCCGGGCGAGCAGTTCCCGCTTCGCGATGCGGATCAGGTCATTGGCGCCGCTGGCCTGGCCGCAGGTGCCGGCGGGAATGACGATCACGGGCACGCCGGGGTCCCGGCCGGCCGTCAGGTGCGCCCTGTGCGCATGGAAGTCATCAAGTGTCCGCAGTCTCTCCATGGCTCGGTCCCGATCCCTGTCCCTGCAAGGTCCCGGGGCATCCCGGTGACGACCCCTGACAGCCAGAAGCCGCCCTTGGTGCCGGCCGGCGGGTCAGAACTCCCCGTTGCCCAGGTCCAGCATGTGACCCCTGCAGCCCCGGCGCGAGCAGATCTGCACGATGCCGCCGCCGCGCACAATAAGGGGAACCATCCGCGCGGCGCATTCCGGGCAGCGCGAGGCGCCGTTCAGCTCTGCGTGGCAATGCGGGCAGAAGACGTTCACCAGCGTGTCCAGCGGGATCTCGTATTCGGACTCCACCGTGTAGCTGCCGTACAGACACGACAGCCTGAGCCAGCCGTGCTCGCACCCGAACGACAGCGTGACCCGGATGGACGGGTACCCGTCGACCGGATGGTCCGGATCCATCAGGCTGTGCTTGCAGCGCGGGCAGTTGGCCTCGAGGGGAAAGATCCGCCGGTCGCCCGTGAGTTCGGTCCGGTCCAACCCGGCGCGGGCCCGCTTCACGATCTCCACCACTCTTACCGGAGTCACGTTGGAGAAGTAGTGCCCGTCCGCAACCACGATCGGCCCCAGCGCGCAGGCCCCGAGGCAATTCACCGTCTCCAGCGTGAACTCCCCGTCCGCAGTGGTCTCGCCGGGCCCGATTCCCAGAGCGCGACCGAACTCCTCCGCGATGACCGGTCCGCCGCGAACGTGGCAGGCCGTGCCCAGGCAGACCGAGCACAGGTGCTTGCCGCGGGGTTTCAGGCTGAACGCCCGGTAGAATGTCGCCACGCCATAGATGTCGACCAGGGAGCGACCCGTCCGATCGGCCAGGGTCCGGAGGACCTCGGCGGGGAGGTACCCGTACCGGGCCTGGATCGCCTGCAGTGTCGAGACGAGTCCGCCGCGACTCCGCTGGTGCATCTCCACGAGGTCCGAAAGGCTGTCAGGGCTCATGTCGTCCATCCCCTACCTGGAGGGTTCGTCCGCGTCGCGGGCGCCTCAGGCCAGCTCGTCGCAATGCCAGACGCCACCCGCGGGCTTCGGGTAAGTGCACGTCGGCCAATTCGCGCAGCCGCGGCACAGCCCCTCGACCTCGGCCGCCTCGCCGGGCTGCTCGGCGGCCCCCGGACGCGGGGGGCGATTGGGGCGGGGCAGGGCGCGTCCAGCCCCTGCGAACTCATCACACGACCAGACCGGCCGGAAGGGATCGCGCGGGAAGGTGCACTGCTCCGCCTGCAAGCAGTCGCGGCATAGCCCCTCGATCGGCGCCATCTCGTGCACCACGGCGCGCTCCGACTCCCGAGTTACCATCGTCACGTCCGCCATCGTCCTAACCCTCCCTTTCCGGTGCGGGAACCTCGGCGCGAGGCTGCGCCGCCCGTTTTGTTTGCCACGCTCCTCCTGAGCAATGAGGATGCCAGACGCAGAGGGGGGGCCGGGCGCATGACCACTTCAGGGCGAGTGGCCGAATCCCTGAAGTTGTGGGGGCTTGCTGGGTGACGGTCGGATTCCGGCACGAGGCAGGATCGAGAAAGGACGGCCCGGTGAGGCGGGGGGATCCGCCCCGCCGGGGCAATTCTCCCCGGAGGAGCTACGAGGCGTCCCGGGTCAGTTGCTTCAGCTTCTGGCGAAGGGTCTTGCGATCGATGCCGAGGACTTTGGCGGCCAGCGTTTTGTTCCCTCCGAGGCTGGCCAGGACGCCCTGGATATGCTCAGCCTCGACTGCGGCGAGCGTCCGGTGGAGCGCTCCCGCCTTAGGGACCGAGAAGCGCATCGTGACGGGCAGGCTAGAGACATCGATCGTGTCGCCCTCGGTCATGACCACGAGGCGCTGCACCAGATTCTCCAGCTCGCGCACGTTGCCGGGCCACGCGTACGTCAGGAAGCTCTCCAGGACGCGATCCGTGAAGCGGGGGATCGCCCGTCCCATCTCCCGGGCGTACTTCTCCGCGAAGAGCCGGGCGAGCACCAGGACGTCATCGCCCCGATCTCGCAACGGCGGAATCTCGACGGTGATCACGTTCAGGCGGTAGTACAGATCCTCCCGGAACGCCTGCCGCTCCACGAGTCTCCCGAGCTCCTTATTGGTCGCCGCGAGAACCCGCACGTCCACGGGCCGCGGGGTTGTCGTGCCCACCATCGCTATTTCCTTCTCCTGCAGGACGCGGAGGAGCTTCGCTTGCGTGGCCGGACTCAGCTCGCTCACCTCGTCCAGGAAGATCGTCCCGCCGTCGGCCGTGAGGAAGAAGCCTGCGCGGGAGGTGACGGCCCCGGTGAACGCGCCCTTCACGTGGCCGAACAGCTCGCTCTCGATCAGGCCCTCAGGGATCCCGCCGCAGTTCACCGGTACGAAGGGCGCGGAGGCCCGGCGCCCCCCGTAGTGGATGGCCCGGGCGACCAGCTCCTTCCCGGTCCCGCTCTCGCCGGTGATGAGGACGGTCGCCGAGGTGCCTGCCGCCTTCCGGATGGCGACGAAGATCTGCCGCATGGCGTCCGAGTGGCCGATCAGGCCGTGAAGCGGCCCGACCGCGGGGGAGTCCCCGGGCTCGGCGCTGCTCCGGCGGGCGCGCTTCTCCAGGGCGCGGCGCACCGCGCCGAAGAGCTCCTCCTCCGTGAAGGGCTTCGGCAGGTACTCTTCGGCGCCGTTCTTGATCGCCTCGACGGCGCCCTGGATGGAGGCGTAGCCGGTGATCATGACCACCTCGGTCCCCTGGAGGTTCTCCCGGATGTGGCGCACCAGGTCGAGGCCGCTCACCTTCGGCATCTTGTAGTCGGTGATCACGAGGTCGATGGGAGCGGTCTCGAGCACGGCGAGGGCTTCGCCGACGCCGGATGCGGTGAAGACGCGGTACCCCTCCGACTCGAGGTTGCGGCGGAGGACCTCCAGGGTCTCAGGGGCGTCGTCCACCACCAGGATGGATTCCTTGCCCGACGCTGGCGTCATCGGGTCGGCTCCAGCCTCGAGGCCTCCGGCGGCGAAAGCGGCAGCCGGACCTCGAACCGGCTGCCCTTGCCGGGCTCGCTCCACACCTGGATGGTCCCCCCGTGCGCGGTCACGATCCCGTGGACGACCGAGAGCCCCAGGCCCGTGCCCTCGCCCACGTCCTTGGTGGTGAAGAACGGATCGAAGATGTTCTGGAGGACCTGCGCGGTCATGCCCACGCCCTCATCCTCCACGCCGAGGACGACCCCGCCCGCCTCCGCATAGGCCTTGAGCGTGAGGAGGCCGCCTGTCGGCATGGCCTGGATCGCGTTCGCCACCAGGTTCACCAGGACCTGATGGATCTGGTGCGGATCGGCAAGGATCTCGGGAAGGCCGGGGTGGACTCGCCGGCGGATCTCGATGCCCGTCTGGCGGGCGCGGGACTCCAGGAAGGGAATCCCCTCCTCCACGAGGCGCCGGAGGCTGACCTGCTCGCGCGCCGGCGGCTGCGCGCGGGCGAAGAGCACGAGCTTCTTGACGATCTCGCGTGCGTGCAGCGTGGCCGCCACGATCTTGTCGAGATCGGCCGCGGCGGGCGCGGGGAGCCCGGGGTGCTTGCGGCAGAGCTGGGCGAAGCCCAGGGTGGTGGCCAGCGGCTCGTTCAGCTCGTGGGCCACGCCGGCCGCCAGTTGTCCAATCGTGGCGAGCCGGTCGGCGTGGCGGAGCTGCTCCACCAGGCGGGCCCGCTCCCCCTCGATCGTCCGCCGCTCCAGCAGCGACCCGAGCTCCTGGGCCACCGAGTCGATGAGCGTCCGCTCCTCGATGAGGAACGGCCCCTCGTCCGCGGGGGGTTGGGGCCCCACGTACCCGACCTCCACGGTCCCGCAGACCTGTCCTCGCAACACGATGTCCGCGGCCTGCCGGTCGCCCGTCTGCTCGAAGCCGGGCGTGGCATAGGTCCTTCCCTCAAGGACGATCCGCGCCCGGGTCGCCTCGGGGTACTGCCAGGCCGGCGGGAGGAGCGCCACGATCTCGTGGAGAATGGTGGGGATGTCGGTCTCGTGCTGGCCGACGGCGCGCGCGATGCCGTGGAGGCACGTCAGCTCCTTGACGCGCTCCACCAGCGCCGCCTGTGTGCGCGTGTTGGCGAGGGTGATGCCTAAAAGGACCGCGACCCGTTCAAGCATCTCTCTCCTGCCCGCGGAGCAGGGTTCGGGGGCGAGCCCCCAGACGGCGGGGGTGACTGCGCGACACGCTAGCAACGCGGGCCACGCCTGTCAAGCTGCCTCCGACCAGGGGGTGCGCGAGAACAGCCCGGCCTGCCCTCCCCCGCCGGGCCATCGGCTCAGGCGGGCTGGGGCAAAAGGATCGTGCGGAGGGCCTTGCGGTCCGCCACAAGCTGGAGCGCCGTCCGGAGCTCCGAGAGCGGGAGTCGCGCGGTGATCAGGTGCTCGACGGGCACGAAGCCCGCGGCGAGCTGCCGGACCGCTTCCGCCACGTCGGTGGGCGTGTGGTGGTAGATGGGCTGGATGGCGATCTCCTCGTAGTGCAGCCGGCCGATGTCCAGGGGGAGCATCTGCCCCGGCGCCACGCCCCCGAAGGACACCAGCGTCCCGCCTCGCCCCACGAGCCGCAGGGCCTCCTGGTGGGTCTCCACCGTGCCGATGACCTCCACCACCACGTCGGCATCGGGCCGCCCGGTAACCGTCTGGAGGGCCTCACGGGCGTCCCGGCTGCCGGTGTTCAGGGCGTGGCTCGCCCCCATGCAGCGCGCCACGGCCAGTCGGCCGTCGAGACGATCCAGGGCCACGAGGGTTTGATCCGGCCCGTGCCGGCGCCGCAGGGCGTTCAGCAGAAAGAGTCCCATGGGGCCTGCGCCCAGCACCACGACCGTCTCCGCGGGATGCACCGGGATGCGTCGGACCGCGTGGAGGACGCAGGCGTAGGGCTCCGTGAAGACCATGCGCTCGAGCGGGACATCCGCCGCAACCGGATGCAGGTTGACCTTGGCGAGCCTCGCAGGCACCAGGATGTATGGGGCGAAGGCCCCGTTCACGTACTGGATATTCTCGCACATGCTGGGCCGACCCCGGCGGCACTGCCGGCAGACCGGCCCCTCGTCGGGGAGGCAGGGGACCGAGTTCGCAGCAGCCACCCGTTGGCCAGGCCGCCAAGGGTCCTCCGCACCCGCTCCAACCTCCGCGATCGTTCCCGCCCACTCGTGACCGAAGAGGCCGGGAACCGTGATCATCGGGTGGTGCCCGCGCAGATACACCTTGCGGTCGGTGAAGTCCACGGAGGCCACCTCCACCCGGGCCAGCACCTCGCCCGGGCCTGGACGCGGGATCGGCACCTCCTCCATGCGAACGTCTTCGGCCCCGTAGAGGACGGCGGCCCGCATCCGGCGAGGCGTGGGCATCGTTGGCATCGGGGAACGCCGGTCCGCATCGGCCGGGCTCATGGGTGGAAGATCACCTTGGTGGCGGCACCACCCCTCTGAAGCGCCACACCCTCCTCGAAGGCCGTCAGGGGCAGCCGGTGACTGATCAAGGGGATCACCCGGACCTCATCTTTCGCCAGGAGATCAAAGGCCTGGGCGAAGGCGGCGGGCGTCGAGGAGTAGGTGGAGAAGAGGGCGATTTCCCGATGGTAGAGGTCGGCTAGGTCCACGCCCATCACCGGGCCATCCGAGGGCCCCGCGAAGACGTTGATCCGCCCGCCCGACCGGAGGGCGCGTTGGACGTCCGCCAGGATCCGCCCGCTCGTCACGGTGAGGACGGCCCCGTCCAGGCCGCTCCCCTGGGTGAGGGCCGCCAGGGCCTCGGGGACATCTTCCCGGGTCGGATTCACGGTGGCCTTGACCCGGAGCGCTCGGGCCAGGGCGAGCCGGGCCTCGGCGATATCCGCGACGATCGGCTCCGCTCCCCGGAGGACCAGCGCCTGGGCGATGAGCAGGCCCATGCCGCCTGCGCCCACCACGGCGATCCGGTCACCCGGCAGGACCTGGGACCGCTCCACCGCCCGCACGGCGCAGGCCAGCGGCTCCGTGAAGGCCGCCACCTCGAACGACATATCGTCGGGAAGCCGAAAGGCCACGCGCTCCGCCTGGAGCCTGGGGATCCGGATCAACTCGGCGAAACCGCAGGGATCGATGTGGGTGCGCTTGAACTGCCAGCACATGGACTCGTTCCCGTGCTGGCAGGCCCGGCAGCTCCCACAGGGCACATGATGGGCCGCCGTCACGCGATCGCCTGGCGCAAATCGGGCGACACCCGGGCCGACGGCCCGCACCACACCCGCCACCTCGTGGCCGAGCCGCGCCTCGCGGGCCTCCTCCGGCCGGCTCAGCTTCACAAGATCCGTGCCGCAGAGCCCGCAGGCCCGCATCTCCAGCAGGATCTCCCCCGGGCCGATGGCGGGCGGCTCCACTTCGGCGAGCGCAAAGCCACCGGAGGGTCGGGCGAGGATCGCTCGCATCAGTCAGTCCTTCCTGGATTCGGATGCGCGGCCGCCGCCCCTGGTCGCTGGCGCGTCACTTCCCGTCGGACGGCTCGTCGTCCGACGTCTCCCGCGTAGTCGTCGCCCCCAGCTCGTCGGGATCCAGCGTGCGCTTCCGCAGCCCCTTGAAGGGGAGCGAGCGCGCCATGACCTTTTCCTTGCACTTGGAGCACCGCCACCCCAGGCACAGGCCGTACTTCTGCCAGATCCAGTCCGCCGGGTACATCCGGCCCCCGCACTTCAGGCAAATCTTGGGGCCGGCCTCCTTGCTCCACCGCGGACTCGTCGGCTCCACGCGTTGCCGCGGCTTTGCCGCTTGCCGGCGTCGCGCGCGACGAGGCGCCTGAGGCTGCTCCTTCTTCCCCCCTCCCCCTTGTGTCATTCTTTCCTCACGTGGACCCCGTGTCCCTCCGACCGGCCTCCCGGTTTCGGGAGGTGGCGCCGGCATTCTTGGCCACGCCGCCCTCGACGGCCTGTCGCAAGTCGACATACGGGACGGCGCCGATGATGGGGTCCTGGCCGGCGATGAGGATCGCGGGAATCCCGCGGATCCCTCGGTCGCTAGCCTCCAGGTGTTCCTGCAAGACAATCCGCCGGTAGGCGTGGCCGGCGAGCGCTTCCCCCAAGGCGGCGGGGTCGAGGCCGGCGGATGCGGCGATCCTCCCGAGCACGGCAGGATCGCTGATGTCCTCCGTTCGTTCGAAGAAAGCCTCGAAAAGCGCCCGGTCGAAGGCCGGAAAACCCGCAGCATGGCGCTCCCGAACCCACGTGGCCGCCTCCAGGGCGGGCAGGCTCGAGCGGGGATAGCGTGCGCCCACCGGCGGGAGCTGAAACGGAGGCGCGTCGTCATTCTGGCGCCGCGCCGCATCGCGGTGGGCACGGTGGTACTCGGTAAAGGTCCGGTCGCTCCGCTCCTCGGCTACGAGGACGAAGCTCTTGTGCCGCACGCGGAGGCGGTCTCCGAATTCGCGTTCCAGTCGGCGCAGCCGGACCGCCGCGTTGTAGCACCAGGGTCACAGATAGTCCGAATAGACGGTGATGTCGAGGCTCATGGATGCACCGGCGTCGCGCAGGAGGTCACTGGCGGCCGCGGCAGGCGGGGCATGGACAGAGGTCCCGGAGAAACGTGTAGGAGTAGATCCCGCTGTCGTGTCCGTCGCTCCACACAAAGTTGACGGCGTATCGCCCGACCGGCTTCACATCCGTGACCTGGATCTCGCCCGCCCGCACCACGGGGCCACTCAGGACGGCGAGGCCGAGGCCGCGGGGAGCCGCGGCGCGCTTCTCCCGCTCGTCGTTGCAGAGGGCGCAGGGGCACTCCCGCCGCAAGAGATCGAACGAGTAGGTGCTCTCGTGCCCGTCCTGCCAGCGGATGCGCATCTCGCGCGCCTCGCGGCTCACGGTGATTTCGGCCGGATCGGTCGAGACGATCGGAGGCATGTCATCCTCCACGGCTCACTTGGCGTCTGCATCGTAACGCGGCAACCGCCCGCGCACAAGATTCGCGACGGCAGCGCTGCGCTTTTCCGACCGTGAGAAGAGGGGCACTTGGCAGCCGCGTCACTGATCCCCGATGGGGGGCAGGGCGGGTTCGCTGGCGGGCCGTTTCTTCCGCCGTCGCTGGCGCCGCTTCTTCTCGGGCCCGGCGGCCGCGGGGGGGGCGGCTGCGCGCTCGCCGGGCGGGCGCGTCTCCCGCGGCGCCGGCTTCGGCAGCGCCCCGGCCGGCCGCGGAGCGGGCTTGAGGAAGAGGTCGTCACTCGCCCACTCCACCGGGATCTGGTGCCCGATGTAGGCCTGGATGGCCTCCAAGGAGAAGACATACTCCTCGTCCGCCAGGCTGATGGCCTTTCCCGAGGCCCCCGCCCGCGCTGTCCGGCCGACGCGGTGGACGTAGTCCTCGGCATCCTGGGGAAGGTCGTAATTGATGACGTGGGTCACGCCCTCGATGTGCAGGCCGCGCGAGGCCACGTCCGTCGCCACCAGGATGTGGAGCCCCCCCTCCTTGAAGTCCTGCATGATCTTCAGCCGCTTGCGCTGGTCCACATCCCCGGTGATGGCCCGTGCGTGGTATCCCTGGCGGCTCAGCCGCTCCGCCAGGCGCTCGGCCTCGTGCTTCATGTTGGCGAACATCAGGATCCGCTTGCCCTTCTCCCGCTCCAGGAGCCCGAGCAGCAGCGGGAACTTCTCCTCCTTGGCGACGTGGTAGAGGACCTCCTCGATCTTCTCCGCCGTGACCTGTTCCGGAGAGACCGCCACCATGGTGGGGTTATTCATGGACTCGTACGCCAACTCCAGGACCTTCTGCCTTAGGGTGGCCGAGAAGAGGCACGACTGTCGCTCCTCCGGGGGTGGCAGGTGCCGGACGATGTAGCGGATGTCCTTGATGAATCCCATGTCGAACATCCGGTCCGCCTCGTCGATCACCAGCACTTCCACCCCCTTCAGCTCGTAGACCCCCTGCTTGAAGTAATCCATGAGACGGCCGGGGGTGCCGATCAAGAGGTCTACGCCCTCGCGCAGTATCTCCCGTTGCTTTTGGTAATCCACCCCCCCATAGACCACCTGCATGTCCAGGCCGGTGAACTGTCCGAGAAACTGGGCATCTTGATGGATCTGGACGGCCAGCTCGCGGGTGGGGGCAACCACGAGGGCACGCGGGCTGGAAAGGGCCTTCGGTCGTCGGTCGGGCTCCCGCAGAAGACGCGTGAAGATCGCGATCAGGAAGGCCGCCGTCTTGCCCGTGCCGGTCTGGGCCTGGCCCGCCACATCCCGGCCGCGGAGGACAATGGGCAGCACCTCCTCCTGGATGGGCGTACAGGTGGCAAATCCGGCGGCCTGGATGCCGCGCATCACGGGCTCTGGGAGGTCAAAGGACGTGAACTCTACGCTCATAGACACCCGAGGGAATCCGCCAGCTTATTGCAGCGAGCGGACCAAGGCTGCACCACCTCCCGCGGGGATCGGATCGGGCACCCTGGCGAGGTGGCAAGGTGGATCGGCCGCATCATTGGCCAGAGATTACACTCGCGGGGGCGCTCCTGTCGAGGAGTTTTCCGGTTTCCCATGCGTTCCGGCGTCTGTGGATCTCTTCGTGCGCTGCCGTACACGATCGGTAAGACTTGCCGCAACGCGCAAGAACTGCACAGCAACTGCCCGCTTTAGACGAGAGGACGAATCCGATGCAAGGGAGGATCGGGAGAGCGAAAGGGTGGGGGCAAGGCAACGACCAATCTGGCAAGAGTCCGGTCGCGGGCGCGGGGAGATCAAGAAGGGAGCAGCGGACTGGCTACCGGAAAGCGGAGTCCCGATCAGGCAGCCTTCCGCCTCTCCCGAAAGCGGATGTACCGGTAAAGCCCCTCGAAGAAGAGGCGCTCGTATTCGATCAATGCACAGAGGGACTCCTCACGATCGAGCGCTTCGAGGCGACTCCACAATTCCGGCTCCTGTTCCCGCAGGTAGGGAATAGCGCCTTCGATGTACTCTGCCTGCAACCGCTTCCCCATGGCGGTGACCAGGGCGTTCAGATCTTTCTCGCTCATTTCGGTGACGCCTTCACCGCAGTTGCGTGCGTACCCATCATTGACGAGGGCTGGCATATGACCTCCGTGTGGTTCCGCTATGCCCCTAATCCTGTTTCGAAATCATGTGTTGGAGACTATATACCAAACATATGTATGGATGTCAAGTGCTTTCCGTGAGGCTGCTGAGATGGGCGATGCTGCGGAAGGACTCGTATTCCATTGTACCGCCGTGGGGGGGATGCGGGACCGTCGGCTGGCACCGAAGGTCGGATGGACCCCGGTCCGGGCCTCCGAGTCGTCCAGAACGCGAGCGGACTGAGAAAACGGAGGGCCGGGGTGGCCTTCCAGGCCGCCCCGGCCCTCCCAGCGGGGTGTTCGCTCAGTCCGCGGTTACTGCCTCGGCCTCGGACTTGGCCAGGCTCTTCTTGATGTCATCGGCCAGGTCGAAGGCGCAGACGCCCGGGATCAGCCAGCGGTCCCACATCTGGTCGATCTTCTTCTGGAAGTACTCGATGTCCTCATCGGTGAAGTGGGCGAAGCGGCCCTGCTTCAGGAGGTACTCCCGCACGGGCTTGCGCTTGCGCCCCTGGGCGATGGCCTTGGACTTCCCGTAGAACCTGAGGACATGGTCCTCGACCTCGAAGAGGGGCCACACGCCCGTCTCCACCGCCAGCTCGCCCAGCTCATGAGAGATGAAGGGATCGTAATCCCAGCCCTTGGGGCAGGGGTCCAGCGAGTGGATGTAGGTGGGCCCGCCGATGGACAGGGCCTTCCGCACCCGGTTCATCATCTCCAGGGCGTACGAGGCGTCCACGGTGGCCACGTACCGACAATCCGGGTGCCCCGCCGCCAGCATCCCGGCGACATTCTTCTTCCAGCGCGTGTGCAGGAGCCGGCGGGCCTTCCCGGGTGGCGAGAAGGTCGTGTTGGCCCCGTAAGGTGTCATGCTGGAGAGCTGGATGTCGGTGTTGGCGTACGACTCGTTGTCGTACATCAGGATCAGGAAGTTGTACTCGGGGTAGGTCAGGGCCGCCGAGATGGACGAGAGGCCCATATCCGCCCCGCCCCCGTCACCGCAGAAGGCGATAACGTTGATGGGCTCCTGCTTGATCCGTCCCTTGCGCATGAGGGCCTTCAGACCCGCCGCGGTGCCCACCGCCGCGGAGCCCGAGGCACCCAGTTGCGTGTGCATCCAGGGCACCACCCAGGAGGTGGAGTAGTACGTGGTGTTGGCCACATACATGCACCCGGTGGAGCCCAGGACGATCGTGCGGGGGCCGGCCGCCTTGGCCATGAGCTTCATGACCAGGGCCGACTCGCACCCCTGGCAGGTCCGGTGTCCCGAGGTGAAGAACTCCTCGGTCGTGACCTTCTTGACCCCCTTGAAGAGGGGAAGCGTCTGCGTCGGCAATACAGTGAGCTCTGTCGCCATGGCAATTACCCCCTCACTCCGATCCAGTAATTCGGCTGCTCCATGCGGCCCGTCTTGGCCACCTTGAGCAGGATCTCACTCATCTCCGTCACGTTGTCCAGCGTCACCTCGCGCCCGCCGAGGCCCGAGATGAAGCTCACGACCTGGGGCCGCTGCTCCAGATCGTAGAGGGCGGAGCGAATTTCGTTGTAGACGATGGCGCCGTGGTTGGGGGAGCCGAAGGAGTAGTCCCGGTCCACCACCCCGACCGCCTTGGCCCGCCCGAGCACCTCCTGCACCTCCTGGGTCGGGAAAGGCCGGAACCACTTCAGCCGCAGGAAGCCGACCCTCTGCCCCTGCGCTCGCATCTTGCGGACGCCCACCCTCACCGACAGGGAGAGGGTGCCCTGACCGACCAGGATCACGTCGGCGTCCTCGGTCATGTACTGTTCGACAAAGGGGCTGCCCCCCTGGCGGCCGAAGATCCGGTGGAAGTCGCGGTAGGCCTCCTCGATGACGCCCCGCGCCCGCCGCATGGCCTCGTCGTTCTGCTTCCGGATCTCCATGACCCAGTCCTCGTTGGCCTGGGGCGCCACGGTGATGGGATTGTCCGGGTGCAGTTGCTTGTCCCCGCGGCTGTACTTGGGGAGGAACTGGTCCACCTTCTCCTTGCTGGGGACCTTCACCAGGGCCTCGGAGTGCGTCAGGAACGCCCCGTCGGCCCCGATGGCGCAGGGAAGGAAGATGCGCGGATTCTCCGCCACGCGATAGGCGATCAGGGCGGTGTCCAGCGCCTCCTGGGCCGTGTCCACCCAGGTCATCAGCCAGCCCAGATCGCGGACGCACATGGCATCGTTGTGCTCGCAGCCGAATGCGCCCGGATCGTCGAGGGCTCGGTTCCCCACCAGGGCCAGCAGGGGCAGCCGCAGCGCGGGCGTCACCGCCAAGGCCTCCATGGCGTACATCCAGCCGACGCCGCTGGAGCCGCAGAAGACCCGCGCGCCCACCGCCGAGGCGTGCTTCACGATCTCGAACTGGTCGTGTTCGCTGGATGCCACGATGTATTCGGCCTGCAGGTCCCCGTCGGCGACCAGCTTGGCCACGGCCTGCATCACCGTGTCGTACGGCCGGATGGGATAGGCCGTGACCACATCAATGTCGGCCAGGCGCAAGGCCTGGGCGATGGCCCCGCACCCGCTGATCAGCATCTCTCTTTCGGCCGGGGGCGCCGCTACCGTTGCTACGCTCATGTCTTCACCTCCATCGTTCATTGAGAGGAGAACACCTCGTCCAGGCTGTCGGGAGGCGCCGGAGCCATCCGCCGCCCTGCGCCTCCGGGCCGCGCCTCGGCGCTAATCGTCCCCGTGCCCTTCGCCCTCTGTCGCCGCCTGGGCTAGTTCCTCTTCGTACTGCCCCCGGTAGCGGAATCCGTGCGAGCGGTGGGTGATGGCCTCGTTCTCAATCTTCCCCTTCAGCCAGCGGAGATAGCCTTCCTTGTCCTTCTCGTATGCCGCGGACTGGCTGCTGTTGTCCGTGAAGGCCTCCTCGTTCACCATGGTGATGCAGTCCTCCACCGGGCAGACCGCCTCGCAGACCCCGCAGCCGCAGCAGGCTTCCATGTTGGCATCGTAGTGGCCGGTGGGGGTGACGTCAAAGCAGGAGTCGGGGCACTGCAGCCAGCAGAGCGTGCACTTCGTGCAGGTGTCGAAGTTCACGACCGGCCGCATGGTGCGGGTGGAGAACTTCTTGAAGGTGGGGTTGCGCCCCGGGCGATAGCCCCCCTCCCAGCCCGGCACCTCCTGCTTCACCGGAATGGCGGGGATGACCAGGCCTTCCTTCATCTCCCACCACTTCAGGAGCTGGAATTCGTACGGGGTCTCGGGGTTGCCCTCGTCGGGGCCCACCCGACGGGTGGTCGTCCGCTCGTAGGCCTTGCGGGCCGAGGTGACCTTCAGCTCGTCCGTCCACTGCTCGCGGATGGCGGCCTCGACCGACTCGATCTTCACGACAGTGGGGGCCACCTTGGCGATGGCGCCCAGCACCCGCACGTCGGTGTGGTCGTCCTTGTACACCCACAGGCCCGAGAAGCTAGCGATCCCCTTGACGATTCCCAGGCTCCACTCCGCGCCCTTCCGGTGGCAGAACTTCACCAGGTCGTCGGGGCTCAGGATGGAGGTGACGAGCAGCGTGCCGCCCGGACGGGTCAGGCGGTTGATGGGCTGGAGCCCGTACCACGCCCAGCACTCCACCCCCTTGCACAGCGTATCGTCCACGGCAACCGTGACGTCGTTGTTGTTGGGCTCGTAGCGGGCGAGGTGCTCCTCCAGCTCCTCGCTGGTGTCCGCCACGACCGCGAAGCTCTTGGCGGGGATGCCGTTTCGCTCGGGCGAATCCCCGTAGCGCCCGAAGGAAACTCCGACCTTTCCTTCCTTCCGGGCTGCCAGCACGATCCCGCGGGTGATACGCTGGCCCAGATGCTTCTGGAAAATCCCGCGGTAGACGACCTCAACTGATCCTGTCATGCTACCCCCTCCTCTCGGGAAGATACCGCGTTTGGCTCTGAAGACGTCTCACGACACCGTGCGCTCAGTCGCTCCCCCCTCTCCTTCTCCATCTCCATCGTTGATGCCGGTGGACATGAGGACGTTCCGTTCCATGGCCGTGAGGTGCACCAGCATGGCTCGCCTGGCCTGGGCGGCGTTCCGGCTCCTGATGGCCTTCAGGATGGCACGGTGACCCTCGAGGGAGCGGGGAGCGCGCCCGGGGACCCGGAGCGAACGCTCCCGGCTCTCCCGGAGGCTGTCCACGATAGACTCGTTGAGCCGCAGGAACACCTGGTTCTTCGCGGCCTGGGCCAGCATCGAGTGAAACGCGGTGTCCGCCTCGACCCCCGATTCACCAGCGGCGATCTGTCGGGCTTGGTCTGTCAGGATGGCTTCGAGGCGCTCGATCTCCTGGGAGCCGGCACGTTTGGCAGCGAGGGCTGCAATCTCCGGCTCGAGGAGCTTTCGCGCCTCGAAGACATCGTGCAGGAGGTCTTGCCGCAGGAGCGTGGAGGAGAAGGGGGACAGGAGGCAATCCACACTGGGAGCAACATAGGTGCCGTCGCCGGACTTGATCTTCACCAGCCCCATGAACTCCAGGGCGCGCATGGCTTCCCGGACGGACGCCCGGCTAACCTGGAACTTCTCGGCGAGGTCCCGCTCTGAGGGGAGTTGATCCCGGGGCTTCAAGTGCCCCTCCGCGAGTTGCTCCCGGATCTGCGCCACGATCTCTTCGTGGATTCGCCGCAACTTGACCGCTCGCAACGCCATGGACTAGCATCCTCTCGTGGAATCATCGGGACGGCCTAATGGCCTAGCGGCTAGACCAGTATTTTTCGCGAAGCTATCCTTGTCAATATGAATCAGGAGTCTAGCGGTGCTGGATGTAAGCTAAATTATTGTTTCAGCAGAATCTTCAAGGTAGACGGGAGGCCTAGGATGCAGCAGGGAACGATCAGGAGGAAAGGGTCAGATCACGTCATTGGCCGGTGGCGAGCCGACGAGCGCGCGATCGTGGTGGACACAAATGAACCAGAGCTGAGGCGGGCAGCAGAGGAGATCCTGGGGCGTCCGCAGGCGATCCCAGTTCACGGGTCCGAACATCACGAGTTCGCCGGCCAAGCCGAGCCCTTGGTGGTGCGGCCATCCACCGTCAAGTTCCTCGCCCTCTTCGCCCTCGAGATGGAGGAGCGGGGATACGAGGTGGAGCCGGAAGAAGAGGAGGCCTGATCCCCTCCCCGCGTGCGGGTCCACCCGCTGCGCGGACCTGCGCTCCATGGCGCGTGCCCCTTCCGGGCCACCTCAAAGCGAGCGTCCGGGCGGATGTTTCCAGGCGAGCGAGAGGTATTCGTCCACGACCCTGCGGGTCTGCTCCAATGTCGTGCGGCTGTGAAGCTCCAGTACCCAGAAATCGCATCCTGCCGCGGCCAGAGCATCCAGGGCGCCCGCCAGATCCCCGACAGCTTTGGGGGCGAAATGGGAGTCGTTCTCCTCGGTAAAGTAGAGGTGGCCGGCAAGAATCCGCGTGGGGACGCTCCGGAGGAAGTCGGCCACGGAGCCGCGGCCGGATCGCACCCAGGCGCTGCCGTGCGCATGGCCCAGGTCGAAGGTCACGGGCGCCCCGGTTGCCCGCAGGAGTGCGCCGAAGGACTCGGGATCGCTCGTCACGCCATGGCGGAGATTCTCCACCGTGACCGCGATCCCGCGGCGCCCGGCGTGCGCTGTAAGCGCCGTCAGGTTGCGCAGCAAGGTGTCATGTGACAGCTCCTCAGGCCCCATGCCGAAGGACCCCACGTGGCAGTTTACGTGGTGTGCGCCCAGATCTGCGGCGGCATCCACGTATCCCATGAGAATCCGGGTGGAGGCCGCGGCGTATTCGGGGTCACGATGGCCGAGCTCCAGGTCGGTATAGGGTGCATGAACCGAGCACAGTGGTCCCACGCTCCGGAAGCCGTTCAGGAGGCGCTGCCGCCGGCTCTGCGGAAGCATCAGCCGCCAGCCGTCCAGGCCCCACTCCACCCCGTCGTAGCCGCGGGTCGCGGCATACTCCCGGATGGCATGGAGGTCCTTGCCGAACGGGGCGTGGCAGAAGAGGAGCTTGGGAGCCATTCGCCAATCCTTTCTCGCTGGAAGCAAGGCGCCTCTACGGCGTGGTGTGCAAGGCCGTTCGAGCTGCTGCGGGGTTAGCGGCGGGTGTGGTCGAGAAGAAGCGGGCGGGTGACCTCCACGGCCGCAAGGAACTCGGCGTAGAAGTTGCGGGACGCGAAGCCGAAATGCGGGCCGGTATAGTGTTCGACAATCTCCTCGATGGAATCGCTCCCGACGGCCGCCCGAGCTGCCAGCATCCCTTCGCATCCGTGATTGTACGCGGTGATGGCCAGGGGCCAGGACCCCAGGACCTCGTAGTTGTGTCGGAGGAGCTTCGCCGCGGCCTCCGTGGCCCGGATCGGATCCGTCCGGTCATCGCGCCGCCGCGTGATGGTCAGGTAGCGTTTGGCCGTGGACTTGATGAACTGCCACAAGCCCACGGCGCCCGCCTTGGACTTGGCCTTCGGGTTGAAGGAGGATTCCACAATGGGAAGGACCACCAACTCCTCGGGGACTTGGTGGCGTCGAAGTATCGAGACGATGCGGGGGAGCCACTTCTGGGCCCGCTGGATGCCCTCCTCAACTTTTTCCCGGAGACCCTGCTGCACCCGGATGTTCGTCGCGGCACGGCGCAGAACCTCGGGAGGGCACGGGCATCCCCAGGCCTGGGAAATCCAGCGGCCCTCGAACCCTAGGTCGTCCGGGGGCACGCCGTCCGCCAGGCTATTCAGGACGTGCTCGTACAGCTCGCGCCGCCGCTGGATCTCGGGCCGGGCGGCCTCGGCGGCGCGGACCTCGTTGGTCGCGCCCTCGATGTGGACCACATCGTAGATCATGCTCAGGTTGTTGCGGTCGTGCAGGACGAAGTCGCCGATGCCAAACAGGGAGTAGATCTGCGTCCAGAATTCGACGTTGGGGTGCAGGCTGGGTGGGCTGGGTAACTCGGGGCGGGGCGCCTCGTGCGCGAGTGCGGCCAGCGGCAAGGAAAACAACACGGTGAGGAGGAGAAATGTCGCCAGAACACCCCGGCAACGGATCCCGCGCATCTCTCCTCCGCGTTGGACGCCCTGGTGCTAAGAGAACCTCGACTGCCTCCTACACTCTATGTAGCAGACGGGCAAGGTAACGACAAGAGAATTCTGCGTGCACACCGACTCTTCGGGGTACCATGCCGAGGCAAAGCTGAGGGAGGCGCGGCGTGGATGCAGCGTGGAAGCAGCAACTGGAGTCCATTCTGACCCAGGAAAACCCTGAAGCGCTCCTGCACCTGGCGCGCGGTCGGACCGCATGGACTTTCCGACGTCTGACCGGACGACTGTGCAGCGCCAACGAGAGGGAGAAGTGCCAGGCGGTCTGGGGGCTTGGTGTCCTCGTCGCGGACAGACAGCTCGTCAGCCAGGAAGCGGCCAGCGATCGGCTGCGCCGGTTCTTTTGCTCCCTCAGCGATGAATCCGGGGCGGTCCCATACGGCGTGCCTGAGGCGATTGGAGAGATCCTTGCGGTTCGGCCCGAGTTGCAGAAAAACTTCTTGCCGATGCTCTGCTCGCTGATGACCGATGAGGACATGCTTCAAACAGGCGCCATCGAGCGCGGTGTCATCTGGGCACTCGGCCGCGTCGGCCCGCCCGTCGCTCGCGGTGCGCCCGAGGCGGTCGAAGCTCTCCGGATCGTCTCGGAGAGCCACCCGGATCGAGAGACGCGCAAGGTCGCGGCCCGATCATTGGCGTCGATTCTGGAGGAGGAGTCACCGGCCCGCATTTCAGACGCACGGCGCTGATGCGCGCACAAGGCATGGCACCCGGATTGCGCTGTCGCGCATCGTTGCCTTCATCCCGTCCCGTTTCACGAGCTCCTGGCGTGCCTCGTAACACCGGACGAGTCCTCCGTTACTCCTTGGCCTGCAGCCAAAGGCGCTGGAACTCCCGCTGAAAGTGCCCGACCACCTCCGGATCGTCCAGGACGACGAGGTTCTCGTAGTTGGTGTGCTCGGCGCTCTGGGTCCAGTTGTAGCAGCCGGTCGCGGCGAGCCGGCCGTCGAAGACGGCGAACTTATTGTGCATGAGGCTCAGCTCGGGGACCCCCAGCGCGCGGATTTGGATGCCGCTTCGCTGCAAGCGCCGGATGGCCGAGCTACCGTTGTCGAGATTCTCCCGGTCCATGATGATCCGGACGTGGACGCCACGCGCCTGGGCAGCCTGGAGGGCCTCCGCGAGTTCGGTCGCCGTGAGATTGTAGATGGCGAGGTCGATGGTCCGCCGGGCACCTTCGATTGCCTGCAGGAGCCGCTGGCGCACGCCTCCGCCTGGGGAGAAGTACACCTCGGGGGCAGGGAAGGCAGCCGCCGGGAGGAGGCAGCAGAGCAAGAGGGTCGCGCCGAGGATGCGGCCGACTCGGCGGGCTGGGGAAATGGCTGAGGAAAGGGCCGCCACGGGAAGAGGCCTCATTCTGCAGCCAGCCGGTAGCCGACGCCGGGCTCGGTCAGGACGTAGCAGGGGCGGGCAGGATCTTTCTCGAGTTTCCGTCGAAGCTGCGCAATGTACACGCGGAGGTATTGCGCCTGGTCGGTCTGGTTCGGGCCCCAGACCTCCCTGAGCAGGTGCTGGTGCGTGAGGATCTTCCCCGCATGACGGATCAGTGTGGTCAGCAGTCGGTACTCGATCGGGGTGAGGTGGATAGCCTCCCCGGCGACCATTACCTGCCTGCGGCCGAGGTCCACCTGCAGATCCCCAACGGAGAATGTCGCCTCGCCTGCTTCGCCTGGGCCACGCGCGGCATGTCGCAATGCCACGCGCATGCGTGCCAAAAGCTCTCCGATCCCGAAGGGCTTGCTCACGTAATCGTCCGCCCCCGCATCTAGCGCGGCGATCTTGTCGCTCTCTTGGCCCCGCGCCGAGAGGATGATGATCGGGATGGCAGTCCACTCGCGCAGCCGGCGAATCACCTCGATGCCGTCCATGTCGGGGAGGCCGAGGTCGAGGATGACAAGGTCGGGCTGGCGGGTGGCGGCCTCGACCAGCCCCGCCTCGCCGGTCGCGGCCTCGAAGAGCCGGAAGCCCTGTCCGGCGAGCGCAGGGCGCAGGAACCGCCGGATCTGCGGCTCATCCTCGATCAGCACGATGCCTGGGGCTGGGGTGTGACTTGCCTCCGGCTCGGAGGAGGCGGCGGGCACGTCAGGCGGATGGTCAGGCATTGCTGGGCTCCAAGGCCGGCGGGGTGCCGGCGAGCGGAAGGGTGAAGCGGAAGACCGCGCCTCCGACCTGGCGATTCTCGGCCCAGATCCGGCCACCGTGAGCCTCCACGAATCCGCGACAGATGGCCAGTCCCAGGCCGGCACCCCTCGTGGCGGCGAAGTGGCCCCGGAAGAATTTCTCAAAAACCCGTTGCTCCTCCCCGGAGGGGAGGCCGGGGCCGTGGTCCGCCACCTCCACTGTCACGCTCCCTTCCTCCGCCCATGCCGCGACCTCGATCGGGCTGCCAGGCGCGGTGTATTTGACGGCGTTGTCCAGCAGATTGATCAGGACCTGCTCGATCAGGACGTCATCAATCGGGACGAGCGGCGAGATCCTCGGGCAGGCGCGTCAGCACGGGCCGGTCCCCCAAGGCCTTCTTCAATCGCCCGAGCGCGGCCCCCACGATCTCTTCGAGGGGATGCCAGTCCCTGCGAAGCTCGAGCGCGCCAGACTCCAGTCGCGTCATCTGGAGCAGGTTGTTCACGAGACGGCCCAGCCGCTCGGATTCCTCCTGGATCGTCTCCAGGAGCTCCCGGTGCGTCGCTGCGTCGAGCGCCGGGCCGGCCTCCAGCAGGCTGCTGGCCGCCCCGGTGATGGAAGCCAGCGGAGTCCGCAGGTCGTGCGAGACCGAACTCAGGAGGGAACTGCGTAACCGCTCAGCTTCGGCTTGGACCTGCGCCTGCTGCGCCTCATCGGCGAGCCGTGCCCGCTCGAGCGCCAGGGCGGTCTGGTTGGCGAAGGTCTCGAGCTGGTGAAGATGCTCCGGCGCTTCCAGCGAGTCCGGTTCCTGCGGGCGAACGCCCAGCACGCCTACGGTCCCGCCGGAGGCCACGAGGGGCAGATAGAGGGCCTTGGCCTTCGGATGGGTTGCCGTCCCGCGGCCGGCCATCTGTCCGTGCCCGTAGGCCCATCGGCAGACCTCAAGCTCGGCGGCGTCCACCTCGAACCGTCCCGGCAGGTCCATCTGTGCGGCGAGCTGTCCTGAGGTGTCCGGTAGGAGGACCACGACCTGGCCCCGGAACACTTCGGCGATGTGGCGGACGGCGGCTTCCAGGATATTGGGAACTCCGCGGGTGCCGGCCAGCTCCCGGCTCATGGCGTAGAGTGCAGCCGTCTGCCGCTCGCGCTGGCGCGCCGCCTCGGCCTGCCAGCGCATGCGGACGGTGAGCTGGCTGATACCAAGGGCCACGGCGAGCATGACGGCGAACGTCACAAGATATTGGGTGTCGGCAACGGCGAAGGTGAAGTAGGGGGGGACGAAGAAGAAGTCAAACGTCGCCACGCTCAGGAGGCAGGCGAAAGTTGAGGGTCCGGCGCCGAAGCGGGAGGCCACGGCCACCACACCGAGCAGGTACACCATGATCAGGTTCGACAGCTCGAAGCGGGGAAACATGAGCCAGGCGACGGCCGTCGCGGCGGCGACGACGATCGCGGCCCAGGCCCAAGGGCGCCACGCGATCCGCCGGGGGCGGGCCGGGGCCACGAAGGGCAGGTGGGCAGCCTCCTCTCCGCTGATCACGTAGACATCGGTGTCATTGCCGCCGCGGATGAGGGCATCTGCGATGGAGCCAGGGAGGATCCGTTTCCACATCGGGCGGACCGGCTTACCCACCACGATCTTGCTGACGTTCCGGACCCGCGCGTGCCTCAAGATCTCTTGGCTGATCCGCGGTCCGCTCAGGACGACCGTCTCGGCGCCGAGTTGCTCGGCGAGCCGGAGCGTTTCGGTGATGCGAGCACGATCCGCTTCGGGCAGCCGCGCGTGGGCCGGCGTCTCGACGTAGGCGACGATCCAGTCGGCGCGCAGGGCGTCCGCAAAGCGCTTGGCCGCCCGGACCACGCGCACCGCGTGCGGGCTGGGGCTGATGCAGGCGAGGAGCCGCTCGGCGACTGGCCACGTCGTGCGGATGGCGTGGTCTCGCCGGTAATCGCGCATCTGCGCGTCCACCCGATCCGCCGTGTGCCGCAGGGCCAGCTCCCGCAAGGCGATCAGATTTCCTTTCCGGAAGAAGTTCTGGACTGGCCTCCTTCGCCTGCTCGGGGACGAGACCTTTCCCTCCTTGAGCCGCTGCAGGAGTTCGTCAGGGGGGAGGTCGATCAACTCGACCTCATCCGCCTGTTCGAGGACAGAGTCGGGAACCGTCTCGCGCACCTGGAGGCCGGTGATCTTCGCGACCATGTCGTTCAGGCTTTCCAGGTGCTGGATGTTCAGCGTCGTGTAGACGTTGATCCCGGCGTCCAGCAGCTCGAGCACATCCTGCCAGCGCTTGGGGTGTCGCGATCCGGGAGCATTCGTATGGGCCAGCTCATCCACCAGGACGAGAGTGGGACGGCGGCCGAGTGCGGCGTCCAGGTCGAATTCCTGAAGGCGTGTGCCCTGGTAGGCGATCTGCCGCCGGGGAAGGACATCGAGCCCCTTCAGCAGGGCCTCGGTCTCGGCGCGGCCGTGCGTATCGACCCAGCCCACCAGGACGTCGGTACCCTCCGCACGCCGCTCGCGGGCGGCATCCAACATGGCGTAGGTCTTGCCCACGCCCCCGGCGGCGCCCAGGAACACCTTGAGCTTGCCGCGGACCTGCCGCGACTGCCCCTTCCCATGAGCCGGGCAGCCTTCGGAATCCGGACGTGGGTCTCTTCTGACAGCCATGAATCCTCTGTCGTTCGCGGGTTTTCGATGAGCGGCATTCTAACACATCCGCTTTTCAGAGGCATCCGTACGCGACGCCTGGTTTGACAGGCAAGCCGTTCAACCTCTCGGAGGCCGCGTTCCTCCGGACCGTATGAACCCTTCACGGAAGACTCCCGTCGCAAACCCCCCGCATTTCCAGGAAAGCATGCACCCGGCTTGTCTTCGGTCTTGATACTTCTTAACACGCCCGTTCCCCTTTTTGACCACCTCTTGACTTGAACCGTAGGCAATCCGTGCCTATGTTCCTCATGGAAGCCCGCGCAAGAGCGGTACAGGCAGCGGGGAGATCCTGGCATGACGAATCGGCGAAAGCCGATTCCTCTGCTGACGGATGGTGGAATGCAGCAACCCTTCGATGACCCACTGGGGTTTCGAGAAGAAGATAGAGTCGGTGGCGAACGCCCGGGCTGCCAGGCCAGAAAATGCTTCGGCAGCATACCCGGAGGTCCGCCGGCGAGAGCGGGGATTGTGACACAATGACGGTGGCGGTCATCCTTCTGTGCGTCCTCCTCATGTACTTTTCTGCCTATACCGTCGCAGTCCAGCGAACGATTCGCACGCTCGGCCTCTTTGATCGGGGGGAGTCCGATAGGTCCAACAGCACTCACTCACAATGCGTGATCCTCCTGGGGATGTGTCTAACGAAGTTGAATGCCGCCTTTCTTCTCGGCCTCGCGGTGTACCTCATCACCTCTCGGGCCTCCACTTGGTACTATGGTGTGGCAATCGTAGCTCTCTGCTGGGTTGGCAGTCTGTTCATTGGTTCGGTCCCCCATCTGCGTCCGGGTAGCGCCCAGATAATCGCCATACTCGTAGCCGAGCTTGAACGACGACGCGAATGGTATCGGAGTGCCCGTGACGCGGCTCGCCTTCAGGCCGTGGAAGAACTGCTAGCCCGCATACGATCGATTCCCGGCATGCATCTTGACACGCGTTAACGCTTCCGCCTCTGTTTTTGACCACCTCTTGACTTGAACCGCGTAAGGTGCGCCCCTAGGTTAAACGTGAAATCAAGAGCGAGAGAGGTACGCCGATCAACGGCCCTGAACAGGGGGGCGATGATGCGAAGTCCGGAACCGGCGTGGTGGCTGCTGTACGGTTTGCTCCCGCTTGCGGTTGTGCTTCTCGTGGCGGCGCACCTTGCGTCCTCGTCGCTCGCCTGGCGAGAGTTCACAGAAGGCTCGGTGTCCCTAATGGTCATAGGAGCAATGGCCCTCTGGGTCCGTGCGAACCGCGTCGCGGTAATCCTGGAGGACCATCAGCAGGATCCGGACAGGGTGACTGACACCCAGGGAATGGCCGCTCGGATGGACAGGGTCGAGACCCGCCCACTGAGCCGAGGAGTCGATTCGCACGAAGACGTCATTACCGCATGACGGATCATGACGGATGCGGAAAAGGAGGAATCCCATGCTCAGCCAGTTGCGGTCAGTGATTACCACCTGTGCGTACTTGGCAATCATCGCGGGGGCGGTAGTGGTGCTGCGCCTGGGCCTGGCGCTGGAGCGCATGCGGTGACGGAGGGAGTCGGGGGTGCAGAGCGCCTTCCCGTTGCGGACGCTCAGGATGCCAGCGTGGGCACGCTGACTGTGAGGGATCTGTTCGCCCGGTTGAGGTCTCGAGGGCATGGCTGGTGGCAGGCGCTTCTGGCCATTCCCCCCGAGCTCGCCTGGGAGGCTTGGTGGCAGAGCCGCTTGCTCGACGCGGAAGGCCTCGTCTGGGGCTCCCGGGATACGGCCGGTGCCACGTTCGCCCACGTAATGCATCCGGCCCCCGTCACACCACGCTCCGGCCGGCCTCTGAAGACCACCGACGAGATGCTTGCTCGAGAGGCATTGC
>CAVQPC010000045.1:0-8936 GCA_963714585.1 uncultured Methylomirabilota bacterium | reverse complement strand
GCCTTCGGTACGAACTGGGCGAGCAGTTCACCGGGCATCACGCCCACCTGGTCTGCCAGGGCTGTGGGCGGGTCGAGGAGTTGGCGGGTTGCCCCGTCCCGGACGACGCGCTGGCCCGCCTCAGCCGCCGGGTCCAGCAGGCGAACCAGTTCCAGGTGGTTGACCACGAGGTTCGCCTGCTTGGCCTTTGCCGCACGTGCCATGCATGACGTGACGTGGATTTCAAGATGTAAATGAGTTGCATTCCTTGCGAGTTCGCGGGCCGCCCTCCCCCGAGCTCGCGGCGGTCGGACCGACGGGTGCGGAGGGCCCATTCCGCGATGTCGGACCCTTGGGGTCGCGATCCTCGCTGCCGCGATATTCATCCTGACGGTGCTGTCGGGACCCCACCTTATCGAACACCTGCTTGGCAAGAACGGGGATCCGGACCACTGCGCGGTGTGCGCCGCCATCCACGGCGCTCGGGCCGGGCTTTCAATGACAGGTGCGCCCCTGGTCCATGTCCCCCTGCCCGTCGACGTCGCGCCGCCCCCGGGCCAGCCTGCAATCCAGGCCGTCGCGGCCCCCGTCCCCTCCTCTCGTGCTCCTCCGGCAGCCGGGTAACCATCCCGCGGGGTCCCTGACAGAAGCAATGCCATCAAGGCTCCCCTTCACCCATTCGCGGGCAGCACTCCCGGCCCTGGTGGTGCGACGAGGAGACGCATGCCATGCGGAAGGCGAGAGCTCCCCTGCTCCTTTTGACCATTGCAGGTCCAGTCATAATCATCCGCACGGCCCAGGAAGCTGAGGCGAATCTTGCCCGTCTGGATGCCAAGCTCGGCACCGTCAGCGGCGCCGACGCCTACCCTCGTCACGACCGAGGCGATCGTGAACTTGTTGGCTCAGGCGTTGAAGTGAACCTTGACTATTCGCTCGCTCCCCCACGGGTCCCCTGGACGATGTCGGCGGGGCGGGTCGGAAAGGAGATCACGATGGGTAGGCCCACGACCGGTCTTGCCATCCTGTTGATTGCGCTGCTTCTGCTCGCCGCCGGTGAATTCCAACCCGCAACCGTCCAGAGCGGCGGAGGCCAGAAGCTGGTGGCCGTCACCACCATGACGGTTCTGGAGGACATCATCCAGCAGGTCGGGGAGAAGGTGGACGTGAAGGCGCTCGTCCCGCCCGGCGGGGACGTGCACACGTACCAGCCGACGCCGGGGGACATCAAGATCGTGAGCCAAGCCCGGATCGTCTTCTACAACGGGGTCCACCTGGAAGAGTGGCTCGAACCCACGATCCGCGCGGCCGGACGGCCGGACCTGCAGACCGTCATCCTGGCGAAAGGCCTGCCGCTCATCCAGGAGGCCGGCGAGGAGCCGAACCCGCACCTCTGGCTGGATGTCAGGAACGCGAAGGTGTACGTCGAGCGAATCCGGGACGCCCTGGGCAAAGTGGACAGCGCGAATGTCCGGTATTACGGCGACCGGGCCCGGCAATATCTCAGCCAGCTCGACGAGTTGGACAAGTGGATCCAAGGCCAGGTGGGAACGATCCCCAAGGCCCATCGCAAGCTGGTGACGTTCCACGATGCCTTCCCGTATTTCGCCAAACGCTATGGCCTCACCCTCGTGGGGGTCGTCGTCGAAAGCCCCGGCAAGGAGCCCTCGGCCCGCGAGACCGCCGCGCTGATCCGGAAGATCAAGCAGCAGCGGGTGCCAGCGATCTTCGCCGAAGCGCAATTCAGCCCCAAGCTCATGGAGCTCCTGGCCAAGGACGCCAGGGTCCGGGTGATCACTGCCTTGTACGACGACAGCCTCTCGAGTGGGCCCGAGGCCAACACCTACATTGCCATGATGAAGTACGACGTGACCCAGATCGTCAACGCGCTGCAGTGAAGCCCCGGGCAGTGCGCCGCTCCGGGAGTGGCCCGCGATCAACATCCGCTTGTGTCCCAGGAGTGCAGGCGCACAGATGCCGGGACGACTCGGCATCGCCCCGCCGCCCGCTCCGGGGTCGCGGGGGACGGCTCCAGGATGCGACGGCGCCTCATCGGGTGGGAATTCGGCACGCGGGTGAGCGTGGTTGGCAGGGTGGCATCGGCGGCGCTGGACTTGCCCACCAGGCAGACTGGGGTCGGCGCGTCCGACTTCGCACGCCTGGGATAGGGAGGCGGCGCGTTTCAGGGCTCACCGGATCAACTGCCGGAGCGGTGCGCCATGGCCTCGCCAATCAGAGCTAGATGCGGGTCCGCTTGCAAGGCGTGACCTAGTGCGGTAGTCGGTTCAGGGTGCGGAGAGGAGGCAGATCCATGCGCGCCCAAACGCGGAAGCACCGAGAATCCACGTCTCAGCCCGATGCGGGAGGCCCCCGCGTCAAGGGAGGGCGGGGGATGCTGCACGGGGATTGCGGAAGAGCCGGATGCACCAGGTGGCGCTCCTGGCTGTTTGCCCTCGGCCTTGCCATCGCCTTCCTTGTTCCCCTGGAGATCGGCGCTCAGGAGAAGGCGTCGGGCACAGAAGAGCCGGCGGCGGCGGCCGAGCCTGAGTTCGATCTCGCGGATGTGCTCGTCACGCGCACCCCGCTCCCTTCGTCGAGCCTTGAGCTCAGATATCACTTTGAGCGGGACCGGGAACGGCAGGATGCAGGGACTGCCGTCACGCATCTCCACCAGCCTTCCCTGAATCTCAGCCTCGCGGCGACCGACTGGCTCGGGCTCTCGGCGACGCTTCCTTACCAAGTCCGGGACCTTCGGGCGCCGGATGGCACATCCTCCGAGAGGCGGAACCTCGGGGACGTCTCGACAGAGGTCCAGGTCACGTTCCTCCAGGACCCCGCGCGGCAACTGGCGGTGGCGGGCGGCTTCGACCTTGGCTTCCCCACGGGTTCGATCACAGACGGGACGGGAGGCCAGTGGGCCGTGACGCCATTCCTCGGGGCCGGGAAACTGCTTGGGAGCGTCCAGCTCATGGCGGATGTGAGTTACCAGGACGATTTCCGCGCGGCGCCAGACGGAGGCACACCGGAGCGAAAACTGCTCTACAACCTGGCGGTGGGCTATCTTCTCTTTGACAGCCAGCTCTTCCCCTTCCTGGAGCTCGATGGGGCCTACGCCTTCACCGGGCTCCCGGCCATCCGGCATCGAGGACAGCTCTACCTCAGCCCGGGAGTCCGGATCAGTCCTGCCGGATGGCTCGCCGCCCCAATGAAGCCCCGAGGCTCCTCAGACGGAGAGAAATTCCAGCCATCCGAGGAAAAGCCGTGGTGGCAACGGCTCAGCCTCGTCGTTGGGGCCCACATCCCCCTCACGCGGGCCCGCGAATTTGAGTGGGGGCTGACGAGCGGCCTGAAGCTCAATTTTTGAGCAGGGCTGTCGCTCTCCCTGCACACGAGATGGCCCCGCTAACCTTTCAGGGCGTCACGAGCTCGCGCCGCGCATGGACGGCGGCCCGCTCCGTCTCGGTGAGCAGGCAGCCTTCCACGCAGGCGGGGCGGCACTCGCCATTGCATGGCTCCACGTGGATGGTGACCGCGGAGCCTGCAAGCTCTCCCTTGATGGCGTGGGTGATCGCGTCCGAGATGCGGTGCGATTCCTCGACCGATAGGTCCTTGCCGGAATGGATGGCCTCGGAGATCACCGACACCGAGCCGATGAGCATCCCGACGACAAACTTCGCGACGACCAACAACGTGTTGGAGATGACCGACAGCCAGGCCACCGCCGATTTGCGGCCCTGCGGCTCCATTCCGACCTCCCGCCATCCGCGCCACGCCCAGGGTGAGGTGCGCTCCGGCCGTGGATAACAAAAAACCCGTGGAACGATTCGTCCCACGGGATCCTGGACCCGCTGCCTCACGCTGAAGGCCCGGCTGCACCCCGATCTCACCGGGATCGCTTGATCTCAGACAGGCACAGGGTACTTCATCCGCGGCAGCCTGTCAGTTCGTGCGAGGGAAATCCACCGCATCTCCCCCAACCCGGCAGAGCCAGAACCAAACAGAGTATGGGTTCACGATCTATCCGTGGTGACTGTTGAGTCGGTGCGCTACACTGATCGGCATTATGAGTGTCGTCAACCAGTTTCCGCTTGGCCTTCTGCTCTTGGCCGGGTAGGCTCAAAAGCGAATCGCGGAGTACCTCGCGGGTCCCCCCGCCCCTGCCAACCGGGAGCAATGATTTCTCCAAACGAGATCCCGGAATCACGATCGACCGCACAGTCAATCTCTGGAGGAGATTTATGGCGTCGTACGGGGCTCTACTGATGGCTTCAACGGTCTTCGCATCTCTCGCCGGGGCATTCGCGCCGGCATCCGCCGACCAATCATCGGCAGCCGTCGCTTCTACGCCGCTCATTCCCCGCGACATCCTCTTCGGCAATCCGGACCGGGCGGCGCTTCGGGTCAGTCCGGATGGCCGGCACCTGTCCTTTCTCGCGCCAGTGAACGGCGTGTTGAATGTCTGGGTGGCGCCTGTGGACAACATCGTGGCCGCCAAGCCGGTGACCCAAGACACCGGGCGGGGTATCCACATCTATTTTTGGGCCTACATGAGCAAACACCTTCTGTACCTCCAAGACCAAGGCGGCGACGAGAACTGGAAGGTTTTCTCGGTCGATCTGGCAAGCGGACAGGCCAAGGACCTCACCCCCATCGAGAGCATCCCGGGCCCGGACGGCAAGCCGAGGATGCTCCCCAGCGGGAAGCCGATGCGCCCCAAAGCCCGCATCGAGCAGGTGAGCCCGAAATTCCCCGACACGATCCTGGTCGGACTCAACGCCCGGGACCCCCGCTATCACGACCTCTACCGGGTGAACATCCAGACGGGCGCGCGGACCCTCGTCCAGCAGAACCCGGGGTTCGACGGTTTCGTCACCGACGACGACTACCGGGTGCGGTTCGCGGTCCGGACGACGAGCGATGGCGGCACGGAGATCCTCCGACCGGTCAGCGCTTCCGGCGGTTCGCCCCCCGCCGCTTCGGGCGTGAGCGGCTGGGAACCGTTCCAGACGATTGCCATGGAAGACGCGCTGACCACCCACCCCATGGGGTTCGATCAGTCCGGGCAGTTGCTCTACATGACCGACAGCCGGGGGCGGGACACGTCGGCCCTGACGTCGCTTGACCTCCGGACCGGCAAAACGAGCCTGCTGGCCGAGGACCCGCGGACCGATGTCGCGGGCGTGCTGGAGCACCCGGTGACGCACCGCATCCAGGCCGTGGCTTTCGACTACACGCGCCCCGAGTGGAAGGTGCTGGACCCCACCATCCAGCCCGACTTGGCGTACCTCCGATCGGCGATCGCTGGGGACCTCCAGGTGACCAGCCGGACCCTCGATGACCGCCTGTGGACGGTCGCCGCCATCGTGGATGACGGTCCGGTTCGCTTTTACCTCTACGATCGCCCCGCGAAGACGGCGACACTCGTGTTCACCAGTCGCCAGGCCCTGGAGGGACTCCCCCTCGCCAAGCTGCACCCCGAGGTGATCACGAGCCGCGACGGGCTGGCTCTGGTGTCCTACCTGACCCTCCCGGTGGGGTCCGATGCGAAGCGAGCCGGGACGGCCGGATCGGCCCTTGCCGATGGTCCTCGTCGTCCACGGAGGCCCATGGGCCCGCGACACCTGGGGATTCAGCGGGGAGGGCCAGTGGTTGGCCAACCGCGGCTACGCTGTCCTGAGCGTGAACTACCGCGGGTCCACGGGCTTCGGGAAGCGCTTCCTCAACGCCGGCAATCGCGAGTGGGCGGGCAAGATGCACGACGATCTGATCGACGCCGTGAACTGGGCGATCCGGGAAGGCATCGCCGACAAGGGGCGGGTGGCCATCCTGGGCGGCTCCTACGGCGGCTACGCGGCCCTGGTGGGTCTCACCTTCACTCCGGACGTCTTTGCCTGCGCCGTGGACATCGTCGGCCCCTCGAACCTCGTGACGCTCCTGCACACCATCCCACCGTACTGGGAGCCGGGGATCGCGATGTTCACGACGCGGGTGGGAGACCATCGGACGGCGGAGGGGCAACGCTTCCTGGAGAGCCGCTCTCCCCTGACCTTCGTGGATCGCATCCGGCGCCCGCTCCTCATCGGCCAAGGCGCCAACGACCCACGGGTCAAGCAGAGCGAGGCGGATCAGATCGTGGCCGCCATGCAGCGGCGGGGGATTCCGGTGACCTATGTGCTGTATCCCGATGAGGGGCACGGCTTCGCCCGGCCGGAGAACCGCCAGTCATTCAACGCCGTGGCCGAAGCCTTCCTCGGCCGCCACCTGGGCGGGCGCGTCGAGCCGATCGGGCGGGATTTCGAAGGCTCGACGATCACTGTCCCGACGGGAGCCGAGGAGGTCCCGGGCCTGCGGGCGGCCCTCGCGCCACATTAATGAGCTGGGGGCTTGCCTTCGGCACGATCCGGCACTTGGGCTTGCGGCTAGTACTGGTGGGGATCGAGGAAGTCGCGGAGGCCGTCGCCCAGGAGGTTGATGCCGAGGGTGGTCACGAAGATGGCAATGCCGGGAAAAGTCGCCAACCACCAGTGGGTCAGCAAGTAGGTGCGTCCCTCGCCCAGCATCCCGCCCCAGGATGGCGTGGGCGGCTGAACGCCCAGGCCCAGGAAGCTCAGGATGGACTCCATGATGATCATCCGGGCGACCTCCAGGCTCGAGGTCACCACGATGGTATTGAAGACGTTGGGGAGGATGTGCTTGGCGATGATCCGCACGCTCGTGAAACCGATGGCGCGGGCGGCCAACACGAACTCCAGCGCCTTCAACTGGGCCGTCTCGGCCCGGACGACCCGGGTGTAGATGGGCCAGCCGGTGACCCCGAGCACGATGACCATGTTCTTGAAGCTTGGCCCCATCACTGCCACGGCGGTCAAGGCGAGCAGCATGAAGGGGAAGGCCATCATGACGTTGACGAGATTCGTGATGATCGAGTCGGCCGCCCCTCCATAGTACCCCCCCACCAGTCCAAACAGGACGCCGATGACCACCGCAATGCCCACCGACACGGCGCCGGTGGCAAGGGAGATCCTGGACCCATAGATGATCCGGGCCAGGATATCGCGGCCCACCGGATCGGTCCCCAGGAGATGCTCCCGGCTGCCCCCCTCCATCCAGACGGGCGGCTTCAGCCGACCCGTGATCTTCTGGTCGTAGGGGTCGTGGGGCGAGATCAGACCCGCGCCGATGGCCACGCCACACATGCCGAGCACGAGTAGCAGCCCACACAGGCCGGCGCGGTACTTCCAGAGCTTGCCCAAGAGCAAGGCAAATGTCCTCTTCATTGCCCCTCTCCGTTGCCCTCTCCTCCCATCTTAGGGGACGTAGGTTCTAAAGCTCATAGGGGACGTAGGTTCTAAAGCGCTTTTAGGAATTTCTTGGATTCCGGTAGTTCCTCGGAGACGGCCAGCCGGTTGACCGAGGAGGTCGTCACCCCCAAGAACCGGGCTACCTCCGCCCCCGAGTACCCCATGCCCTGCACGGCCACCTGGCAGAACACCCGCCTGGCCCGCACCACGCCTCGCCGCCGACTCCCCGATCGCAGCTCGCCTTCGGTCACGTCCTTTCCCGCGGTGATCTTCGTGGCCACGGTCGCCAAGTCCACGATCTTCCGAGACAGCCGCAAGGTCTCCTGCTCTCGGCGCGCCGCGTCCGCGCGCACCTGCTCGATGAACTCCCCGCTCCCCAGGATGCGTTCATCCGCGGCGACCTTCATTCCCTTCCGCCTCAGCGAGAGGACCTGCGCCCAGCCGCCCAGGCTCCGAATGAGCCCGCCGCCCACGAGCGCGGGCCGTCGCCCCTGGGCGATGCCCTCCCGCACGAAGGCTTCGTATCGCTCGACCGCCCGCCTCCGTTTCTGGCCGAAGCAGGCCAGGATCGTGGCGGTGTCCTGCCAGTCCCGCTCCACCGTGCCCATGAGCGCCGCATGGCCGGTCCAGGGATACCGGCGCAACTCGGCGAGCCGATTCACGAGCTCCCCCCGAACGGGATTCAGGTGGATGTACCGGGTCACCTCCAGCAGATAGGGGTCCGCTTCGCACACGATGGACTTGTAGCGGTTCTGGAACAGATGGCCGTAGCGCCGATGCCGGCGGTTGAAATTCACGACATACCCGGTCAGCAGCTTCTTCACACTCTGGGAGAGGGGGCGGTGGCCTGTGCGCACCAGGAGATGGAAGTGGTTCGGCATCAGGGCCCAGGCATAGACGACCCAACTCCGGTCCCGGCCCAGCGCGGCGAGCCGGGTCACGAAATCGTCGCGGTCTGCGTCGTCGGAGAAGACCTTGGTCCGCTCGATGCCCCGGCCCATGACATGATGTAAGGCGCCGGGGGCATCCAACCGTGGCTGTCTCGGCATGCGCGGATGTTACGCCTTCTGGCCTGGCCCTGCAGAGCTAGGTGATTCGGGTTTCTCAGCTTTTCGTCGATACGGTCTCTGTTACCGAGGATAGGCACAAGCTCTTGGAGACCCTCATGGCCGGAATAAGTCGTTTCGATTACCAGGTCATAATTTGTGGTCGCAATTCCGCACCATCGGAAACTGGGGATGAGATAGTGGAATGGTGCGGGCTTCAGGTCTCGCAGCAGGTTTGCGATGAAATCCTGGACGGTTGGGAGACTTGTCTCCGAAATTGCCAACTCTGCCACCCAGGCTAGGGAGGCGTCCTTGTACTTCCCGCCAAGAAAATGATCGGCCAAGATGTCTCTCAGGCGGGCCGATGCAGGAGCTCCTACACCATCGGCCTTTATGGCGCCGTGAGAAGCACCTGCCCCGAGAAGCAAGACAATCCGCCCCTGACGGGCGTCCTCAACGAGCGCATCAGGTAGATTCATCGCCTTGTCACCTCACAGTAACAGTAGAGGACATCTCTGGAAGCTTGTTGCGTAGAAAGGGACGTAGGTATGTTATGAAACATTCAATTTCTTCTCCGCCTCCAAGCCCGCTGCACTCAGGCCGTGAGCCCGAA
>CAVQPC010000044.1:0-85238 GCA_963714585.1 uncultured Methylomirabilota bacterium | reverse complement strand
ACGCCCTTCACCGTATCCCGACAGACAAAAGCCGTGGCGCAGCTCAGGCGACCGACCGGTGCTCTCGCGCCGCCAGGGCGGCGAGGAGGCAGGAGCCGACTATGGCGGCGGCCATGAGGAGGAAGGCCAAGCTGTAGCTACCGAGGCGGTCGAAGGCCAGGCCGGCGAGGTAGGGGCCGAGCATGCTCCCGACTCCGAACCCCAAGTTTTGGAGGCCCAGGAGGTGGCCGAGACGGGGGCCCTGGAGCCGATCCGTGAGGAAGGCGGCGAAGACCGGAGAGGCGCCGCCATTCGCCAGACCCGAGGCGACGATGAAGAGCCCCAGGGGCAGGACCTGTGCCGGGCCGGTCACGAGGAGGGCCGACAGGTACCCCGTCACGTAGAGGGCCGCGACCCCCGCGTAGGTCGGGAGCCGGCCGATGCGGTCGGAGATGGCGCCGGCGAGGAGGCCGCCCAGCACCGCGAGGAGGAACGTGACCGAGAAGTACGCGGCCGCGGACATCCTCGAGAATCCGGCGTCAACGAGGTAGGCCACCTGGTGGATCAGGATGGCATACATGCTCATCCCGCGCAGCATGTTCGCGACGAAGATCAGCCAGTAGCCGCCCGGCATGCCGGGCCCGGTGAACGCGGGTCGCGCGGGCTGGGCGCCCCGGCTCTTCGGCTCAGGGGCCCTCCCATCCGGCTGAAGGGCCAGCTCCCGGGGGTCGTCCCGGAGGAAGGTGAGCGCGAGCGGCAGCGCGGTCGCAGCCACGAGCGCCCCGAAGATCGCATAGGTGGCGCGCCAGCCGACGCGATCGATGCCCAGTTGGGCCGCGGGGGCGAAGATGGCGGCCCCCAGCGGCACCGCGGTCTGCAGCCAGCCGGTCGCCAGGCCCCGATACCGGATGAACCATCGGGCCACCATGGCGTTGTTGGCCACATACGAAAACCCGCCCGCCGCCACCCCGCCCACCAGGCCGAAGAGCAGGTAGAGTTGCCAGAGGCTCGTGATCCTGCTGCAGGCGAGGAGCGTGAGCGCCCAGAGGGCGGTGCTCCAGATGATGATCCGGCGCGGGCCGACCCGATCGAGCAGGATGCCCAGGCCCCAGCCGCCGAGGCCGTAGATGATGATATGGAACGAGAAGACGGCCGCGATCCGGCTGCGGCTGCCCCCGAACTCCCCGAGAAAGGCCAGCAGGAAAATCGAGAAGGACTGGCGCGGCCCGATCGAGATGGCATAGGCGCTGAAGGCCGCGGCCACGACGATCCAGCCGTAGAAGATACGGGAGCGCATTCCTCTCCTCGCGTATGTGCCTCTCAGTGGGCGGAACCTTGTAACAGAAAGTGCTTTGGCGTGTCCAGGAATCTCCCAATCACGGAGGAGTTCCGGCCTCTCTGGTCTTCAAGCTGGCTGGGCCCGAGGCGGCGAACGGCTCGTTCTCTGCACCAGGTCACAGTAAGCGAGCTTTCCGAGGGTCTGCCTTCCGATCTTGATCACGCTTTGTATGGGAAACAAACAAAACCCCCCCTCACGGAGCTTGACCACCAAGTCCGCGAGGGGGTTTCCTCCCTTGTCCTCCACAGACTGGGAGAGCAATAACACCGCCTGCGGATGCAGCGCATACAGGCGGGCGGCGAAGCCCCCGACCAGGACCAGCCGGTCCAGGTACGGTCGCAAGACCTGAAGGACATGGGCCAGGAACGCATCCGGCGACTCAACGGGCATCGGGAAGCTCCGAGGCGGCCCGGAGCACGGTCCCGAGCGCCCGCTCGTACAGGAAGTCGGCCTGCTCGCGGCCGCGATCCAGAAGGTGGTAAAGGTCGAGGTGCACCTGACAGAGGTCGCACGCAGGGACGCCATCCAGACGCACCACGCCCCCGAACACGCTTCGGGGGTGCTTGGGTCGGAGGAGGACGACCGACGCCTGTGCGCGTCCGCTCGGGACCAGTTGGAGCCGCTCCATCAGGTTCGCAAGGTCGCCGGACACGTACAGATGGATCGAGCGGGCATCGGAGTGCTTCAGACGGAAGAGGCGGCAGGCCTGGTGGCCCGTGAGGGCAAACGCGGGCGCGTCCGGCGGGAGGCGGCGAAGGCGGTCCAGGAACTCCGCAAGGAACTTCGCGTCGATCTGCTCGCCGAAGACCGGGACGCAGGCGAGGGTCTCGTTGTCGCTGATGCGGTACCGGCCGCGCCACTCGGTCAGGAGGCGCTCCCCCTCCTGCAGCACGGGGATTCGGCCCATGGCCTTGGCTAAATACCCGCTGCGTTCCATCGCGGCCGCCCAGCGATACACTAAGGGTGGGGCAACCGCAGCAAGCCTGGCGAGCTGGGCCAGATTCCGGATGGCACCTCGGGGCCCGCCCCACTCGTTCCCCTGCGACCGACTGAAGAGCAGGACCTTGAGGAGCCGCTGATCCAGATCGCCGAACGAAAGGCGGGCGGAGGCGTAGCCGGGCCGAGACAAGTCAGACGGCGATCTCCCACTCATGGGACAGCCAGACCGCGCGTTCAGCGCGGTCCTCGATCGCCTCCTCGTCCCCCCCGGGGAGATGGGCCGCGAGATTGCCCCGGCTGTCCAGGATGAACCACCAGAGCCCGGGTGCGTACAGCGCCACCTGCGCCTTGAACCGGCGCACCCCTCGCGGATCGAGACCCTCCACATGCAAGGCCAGGAGCGGCTCCCAGCCCTCGAGGCGGTGCGCCGCCTGGAACACGAGGATCGGCCGGGCCAGCCACTGGAAGAGCCAATCCGCGAGCTCGCGCGCGGCCTTGATTTCTACGCCGAACTGGCGCCGCTGGCGCACCAGGAGGAAATCCAGCACGGGGCCGCGCCGCAGGCCTTCTGCCGGGAGCGGCACAGCCTCCTTGCGGACCTGGAACCCGCGCTTCGCGAGGGCGTGGAGGATGGCCTCGCGGGCCACAGGAACGGATGACTGATCGGGTTCGGCGGCGATCTTTGGTCTTGGCACGATTTGGCCCTCGTCCTGGGCCAGGGATCGTCGTGGGAAAGTTACTTGTCAAGATTTATTCACTCACTATATATAAATACTAAATACTTAGGATGTAATTGACGTGCGACCGCGTCAACCGGAAACATCCGTTTGGCCCCCTCCTCGGCCCACAGCCTCCTTGAGACTGATACGGCCAAGTGATACCACCCGAAAAGTAATGACTCTGCGCCACTGATGTCCAGGGCAATGACCCGAACGGCAGAACCGACCCCGTTCGAGCGGATTGCGGTCGGGCGGCAGGTCCCGCACCCCGGCTCGAGGACACTCACCCCGGGACGGAGCTCGGCTGTGGTGAGCAAGCGGGCGTTCTTTGGCCGGTCCTCCATGCGGAAGGGGTCCATGGCCCAGGGTGCCGTCGCCCTCATATCCCAGTACGCCGCTTTGAGCCGATTCAAGGACTCGCCTCCCCGCCCTTGGCCTTCCTCCGTGAATGCTCCCGGCGCCCCTCGCCGCCCGCCAAGAAATTTGGTTCATATTTTGGTCAACATCAGGCGTCATCACCTGTCATTTGCTGTCCTCGGCTGGCAAGATGCATTTGGGAAGAGGTAATCGGTATGGCTGCTAATTGCCTTGATTATACCGGATAAAATGCTGATTTGAATAGTTGGCGGAGGCGTGTGGGAATCGAACCCACCTAGCGCGGGTTAGGCGCCACGCTGGTTTTGAAGACCAGGAGGGCCACCAGGCCCACTCCGCCTCCAAGTCGTGTTTACGCTCAGTTACCAGAGAGGCTGATTTCGACATCCATCGCTTATGCTGTTCTTGTGCTCCGGAGGAAATTCACGGCCCGCCGGAACTCCTCCGACCTGATGTTGATGTATCCCCGGGTGGTCCGCAGGGTCTTGTGCCCAAGCAGTTGCTGGATCTCCATCTCGTGCACCCCCACCCGCTGCAGCCGCGAGGCGCAGGTGTGGCGAAGATCATGGAGCCGGAGAGGCGTGGTGATCTCGGCCGCGGTGAGGGCCTTCTTGAAATGCGCCTCGAGCGTCCACTTGGACCACGGCCGGCCATCGGGGCGCAAGAATACACGATCCGCGGGAGCATGTCCATTCGAATGGCCTTGCCCAGCCTTGAGCCGGGCCAGGACGTAGTACAGGCGCAGGGGCTCCGCGATCGGCATGGGCCGCTTGCGCCCGCGCTTGGTCGGCGGGAAGTCGATCACGCGGCCGGCGAGGTCCCCCTGGGGCCATGTCAGAGCGAGGAGTTCCCCTTCGCGCCTGCCGGTGAAGATCGCGGCCTGGATGATGGTCCACAAGGCGCCCGAGCAGACCGGCCGGAGCTTTGCCTCCTCCGTCTCCATCAATTCCTGTTCCCGCGGCCCGGTCTCCGGGAGCATCTCGATGCAGGGCTCCCGGCGCAGCCAGCGCCACTTCCGGACGGCCAGCCGGAGCATATGCCCGGAGCACGGCGAGGTCGCGGTTAACCCCATCCCGATCCCCTCATCCGCTCGCTCACTGCGCTGGCTCCCCCGGGGACTCGTGTCACTGGCGCGCCCGCTTCTGGACGCCCACTGATCCACCCCGGGCCTGGTCGGCCTGTCCTGCGGTACCCAGGCCCATTGCCGGCGATCCTAACATCGGAAAATGCGGTTCTAACGCCGAACGAGGGTGCGCTGTCATCGTTCACGAATAAGGGTCCTCTGGGAGCCGTCACATACCAGCCGGTGTCCTGCATGGCATGGAGAGCCGCTGTTTGATTCTGTCTGCCTCAGCTCCTCCCCCAACACGCTCCCCCGCGCAGGGAACGGCGGCCGCTGGAGAAAGTCATTGTCACCGGGGGGCGAGCTGTGATATGCGAGAGCGGCTCTCAACTCCGATGTCACGGGAGGTCGCCATATGCATTCGCGAGAGATCTGCGAGCGGTATGAGCAGTTGTACACGGGGGCCGTCGCCGACATCCTGGACGAGAAGGGATTCCGACGCCAGTGCCTCGGCAAGGAGTTCCGTCCGCTCTTGTCGGGCAAGCGGGCGGCAGGATTCGCCTATCCGGCCCTCGGCGAGGCGTGCGCGGACGTGGGCTACGACTGCCGCCCCGAGATCCTGAAGTTCCTGGCCGGGATTCCCGCGGACTCGATGGTGGTGTTCGACCCGGGCAGCGAGAAGGTCTGCGCGGCGTGGGGCGAGTTCATGGCGCTGGTGGCGCGAAACAACGGCTGCCGCGGCGTGGTCGTGGACGGGACGATCCGGGACGCGGAGATGATCGTGCAGGCAGGCTTCCAGATCTTCCACATCGGCTTCTGGCCGGTCTCCTCCGTGGGGCGGTGGCGGCCGGTGCACGCCGGACACCCAATCCTCTTCCAGGGCGTCGAGATCCGGCCCGGCGACCTGGTCCTCGGCGACATCGACGGGGTGGTTGTGGTGCCGCGGCCGCTGGTGGAGGAGGTGCTGGTGGCCGCCGAGGGCTGCTATCAGGCCGAGCGGAGCATGAAAGAGGAACTGCGGGCAGGCAAGAGCATGGAGGAGGTCTTCAAGAAGTACGGCCGCTGGTAATCGTGCCGGCCCCCACGACGACGCCCTCCGGCGTCGTGGGCATCGCGTTCCTCGCCCCGCCGCCTATTCCTTCCGGGGTGCCTGCCCGGCCTCGATCATGGCCTGGATGTTCTCCACGGGCGTGTCCGGTGCGACGGCGCATCCGGCATTGAGGGCATCCACGCCTTCGGCGAGGCAGTGCCTGGCCGCCGCGCCCACGTCTTCGGGTGAGCCGTCGCGGAGGAGCGAGGTCGACAAATACCCGATCAGGGCCGCCTTGCCCTTGAGATGCGTGCGGGCCGCCCCGATGTCGGTCTTCGCATCGAAGCTGACGCCGCGAAATCCGGCTGCCGCCAGGTGTGGCAAGTGCCGAGTCAGGTTGCCGCAGATGTGGGTGATGAGCGGGCGGGCGATGCCGCCCGTCAGTTGGCGGTGGGAGGGGGCGACGTGCTCCAAGTATTGGGCCGGGGAGATGAGGTCTCCGGAGGCCGTGGGGTCCGCCACCTGGACGACGTGGGCCCCGGCCGCGAACTGCGCCTCAATGTACCGCGCAACGAGGCGTGTGGCGGTCGCCACCACCGCCCGCACCTTTTCCGGCTCCTCGAGCATCCACACCAACAGGGTCTCGACGCCAAAGAGACAGCCGGCGAGCGTGAAGGGGCCGAGCATCGAGGCGACCACCGGCACGCGCTCGCCGAACTGTCCCCGGGCGATCCGGATGGCCTCCAGGACCACCGGGAAACGCCGGCGGGCCAAGAGATCGTCTCCGAACGTGAACTCCTCCGGCGCGCCGAAGGGCGGCGTCCGGAGCTTGGGCAAGGTCGTCTCGCCCCCGAAATCGACATCTGCCCCCAGGGCCTCCGCCTCCACTGCCAGGTCGAACGGCACCTTCACTGACTCCAAGCCGCAGACGACGTGCGCCGCCGCGCCGGCACGGGCCATCTGCTCGGGGTCGTGGTGTGCGTCCGGCCACCGCGTCCCCACCTGGCGCATGAGGTCGATGGTCACTACACTGGTCACGCCCACCACGGCGGCACGATCCACCGGCTGCCGATTCAGGATACGCAGGAGTCGCTCAAGCGGATTCACTGACGCCTCGCTTTCGTGGAGAGGCTGCGGGCCGTAATGTCCGCGCCGGCCGCCTCGCCCCATCATTTTGGGAGGGCATTTCAAGGCGGCGGCTGACCGGGAGCGTCGGCGGGTCGGCAGCCTCCATCCTACGCCGGAGTCCTCGTGGGGACTGTCGGCATATAGTTTTATCGCCTCCCCCGCGCTGGCGGCAACCCCTTTCTTTCGGCCCAGTCTGTGGTGGCCCAGAGCCCTCTGCCTGCGAACAGGGGACGTCCGCCATGACCAACGCGTATTCCGGGTCAAGCCCGCCTTCCGTCAAACATCCCCCTTCTGGTATCTTGGCCTTACATGGAGTATCTCAGGCACTGACCTTCCGCCAAGAGCACGCCCCATCGTTATCCAATAAAGAGTCCAATGGCGACCAATACCGGCGTGGCAAGCGTGAGGATCACGTTCAATGCCAGGTACGGGATCAGCTTCTCGATCGTCTCGGCATGCCGGAATGCGCCGATCGCCGCGGGAAGGGCGAGGCCGAGGGTGGTGAGCCCGAGATAGCACATTGCGGGCAAATACCTCCAGGCGACGCCACCGAGGATCGCCAGGTAGGTCAAGAGGAGAAAGAGGCCGTAGATCAGGCTGCCCCCGCGGGACCCCAGGACAATCAGTACATGCCGGCGCCCCACGCTCCGGTCGGGGTCGACGTCCGGGAACTGATTCAACAGGAGCAAGTTGCTGACCAGGAAGAAGGGCACCAGCGAGGCCACGAAGGCGCTCCACGAATACCCTCCGGTGAGGGCGAACTGCGTTCCCAGGACCATGAAGGGCCCGAAGCCCACGCCGGGGGCCAGGAGGCACAGGACCGGGTGATGCGTGAGCCAGGGCGTATACGCCACAATGACGAGTAATCCGAGGAGCCCCACGGGTAGGAGCCCGAGCCCGCGGAGCAGGACAAAGTACACGCCGATCCCCGCCGTGACCCCCAAGGCCAGTCCGGCAGTCAGCAACGCCCACCCCGCCATTTCGGGCTTCGCGGGCAGAGTGCCGCTCCCGCCGCTGAAGGGCGTGCGCACGGTGCGAGCGTCCAGGCCGCTCCGGAAGTCGCAGTACTCGTTGAAGGCATTGACGCTGGTGTGGGCCGCCACGCCTCCAACGAGGACCAGGATCACCTCCAGAGCGTTCACCCTGCCGGAGGTGCGAAGCGCGGCCCCGATCCCCACGAGGACACAGGCCGGGGTGAGCACCAGAAACGGGAGCCGCATGGGCCCCAGAACGTACTTGGCGTCGCGCATGGTCAGCCACCCACAGGAGATACGCACGGCGCGGGTTGGACAGCCGCATCTCGTCCTTTGCGGCCATCGCCGGGCCGATTGAGAGCCCCTGACCAGCGCCCCCCGGCTTGATGATGGCTTCCGCATAGCCGAGGTCCATGGCGACCTGCGGCGTCGCCCCGCCTGCAGGGCGCGGACAGGGAGGAGGTTGACACGCATCGATCCCAAAATATTCCCTATCGTCAGCATTCTGCAATTCATTTTTCCCAGCGGCCGCGGCGGCGTATAGGTGAGGGCTGGAGGAGCGCCCATGGCCGACATCTCGATCCGCCTCGCCCGACCCGATGACGCCGAGGCTGTCTGTACCATCTACAATCAAGGCATCGAGGACCGCATCGCCATCCTGGAGACGGACCTCCGCTCGCCGGCAGAGCGCCGCCAGTGGTTGGTGATGCGAGGGCCGCGCCACCCGGTGATCGTGGCGGAGCACGACGGCCAGATAGTCGGTTGCGGCAGCCTCAACCCGTTCACCCCCCGCCCCGCCTACGACTTCGTGGCCGACTTCTCGCTGTATGTGCGCCGTGACTGGCGCGGGCGGGGTCGGGCGCCAGTTGCTGGAGCGACTCATGGCGCTGGCGCGGGACCTGGGCTACCACAAGATGGTTCTGGCCACCTTTCCCTTCAACGCTGCCGGCCTGACCCTCTACCAGCGGCTTGGCTTTACGACGGTCAGCGTCTACCGCGAACAGGGCCAGCTCGACGGGCGATGGGTGGATGTGCTGGTCATGGAGAAGTTGCTTGAGGACGACCGGACACGCTAGCCCTGGGAGCCGCTGAGGCAAGAGCGGTCCGGGTGCGCTTCTGCGCCCGTCGACGCGACGAGCTCGCCGTGGGGCTCACGGCGCTCTGCTTCGGCGCCGGCCACGGCTACCAGGGCGTGCTGGGCGTCCTTCAAACAACAGGGGCCGGCATCGCGCTGGGGGCGCTGACGGTCTGGCGCAAGAGCCTCTGGCCGGCCATCGCAGCCCACCTGGCGATCGACGCCGTCGGCCTCCTGGCCCTCAAGGCGTTACAGCCGCTGCTGCACACGCTCGGGAGCCTGCCGGCCACGCACTGAGGGGGCCTCGCGCACGGGCGATCCGCGTCCGCTCCCCGGCTCCTGCTACTATCGGGGAAGCCCTCGAATACGCACCGCCAAGGAGGCCCGCATGGAGATCGATCCTTGCAGCATGCCCCCTGTGGTCCAAAGAAATCTGTCAGGTATCCTTCACGGCGTAATCTGGACAAGGGTGTCAATCGAGATCCTGAAGTGGAATTCAGAGCTAGCTCATCAGAAGCACAGCGGAAGCTCTTCCTTCCAGGCTAACAAGTCTGCCCAATCGCCACCATGCACACAATGTGGGTGCCGCTCCCCCGGCACCGCGACGCAATCTCCGCACTTTCCCCTTAATAATGATTGAGGTGCATCCAACGCGCGTCGTCCATTTCCCGGCGTGTATTCACCGCACTTCTGAGCCTGGAGGCATCTGTCGGCGGGTCTTGTGGCGTTTGCGGGCGTCCGGGACGCGCTTGCGGGGCTCCTTAACCCGGAGTCTTGCACCATTACTGCTTGACCTTGCCATGTGAGCCGTCGTACATTCCGCTACCGGAGTCCGGACCCAGGGGGACCGGACGAGGTGTTGAGGCCGTGGACGCGGCCCGCAGAAATCGCCGCTCTGTCCGTGAGATCAGATTCCAATCAGCCTTTCGGGGGCGAACAACCATGAAGTATCGCAGACTCGGCGGGACGGACCTGGATGTATCGGTGATTTGTCTTGGACCGATGAGGGCGGCGGCGAAGGAGCCGGGTACCGACGAGAAATCCAGCGCCGGCGAACGCGCCCTGCGCAGCGCACTCGACCTCGGTGTGAACTTCCTCCACTCCAGCTATGAGTACGGCACGCGCTGGATGATGGGCCGAGTGTTGAAGGATCATCCGAAGCGTGCCGACCTCCACCACGTCATCAAGGTCCCCGTGCCGGACTTCACGGATGGCGATCGGTTCGACCAGGCGAAGTTCCGCCTGCGCATCGAGGAGGCGCTGCGCGAGCTTCATGCAGATCGCATTGCCGTGCTGCAATGGATGTGGCGCTCCGATCCCAACAACGACGAGCGACGGCTCCCGCTGCTGGGACGCATCCTTGACGATGTGGTCGCGGTCTTCGAGAAGATGTGCGACGAAGGGAAAGTCGGCTATCTGATGACTTTCCCCTATACCGTCGCGACCGCGCAGGCGGCGGTCCAGACGGGCAAGTTTGCTGGGCTGATCGCCTACTACAACCTCGCTGAAATGGAAATGGCAGACCTCTTCGGTGACCTGGAACGGCGAAAAATGGGATTCATTGCGATTCGTCCGCTGTACGAGGGGATCCTGACGGACGAACGCGCGACGCCGCGGGACGGCGATCGCTTTACAGACCCGGAGCATGCGCCCGCCCTTGCCAGGCGACGGGAAATCGCGGAAGCCTTCCGCGACGAGATCGGCGAATCCATGACGGCGTTTGCGATCCGCTTCGCCTTGGCTGAGCCGGTCGTGGCCAGCCTTGTCGTCGGCCTCAACCGCCCCGAGCAGGTAGACGGGATCGTCAGGGCGGTAGAAGGACCGTCTCCTTCGCGGCAGGTGGTGCGCCGAGCCCAGGAGCTCTGGCGAGCCGGTCTGTAGCCCTCCTCGTGCCGTACGTCAAGACCTGAATGGCCGAGACGCTGCGATGTAGCTCGGGAGATGGAGGCCTGATTTTCGAAGGAGCAAGCCCTCACGCTTGACTTTCTGAGCAAGCCAAGATTGGGGGGCCAAATGGCCGGATGCGCTTCGCCGTCAGGTGTTGCGGGAATTGCTGTGAAAGTTCACGTCCCCTTGTAGGGACTTAAGATTCACCCCAGAAAGACAGTCAGTGCACGGAGCGCCGATGGAAAGCCTTGCGATCTTCATCGTCTGGTTCTTGATGTGCGTCAGCATCCGGGCGATCGGGAAGCTCTTGGCCGATTGGATACGGATGCGATCCGCTGTCAACTTCGTGCGGGAATCCTGCAGACAGCTTGGCGAGTTACCGAGTGAGGGGGACCTCGTAGGGCAGCCTCGCGCCCCTATCTTCCTGCACCTCGTCGCGGCCTATCAGGAACCGGGAATCGCTGGAACCGTGAGGGCCCTGCTCGCCTCCCGGTATGCGCGGGCGAAGCTCCACGTCGTGGTGATCACCAAGGAGGACGAGGAGCGGGCCCCTCACCCCTCCATGGAGGTGAGCACCGCCGAGGTGGTCCGCCGGCTGAGAGACACTCTCCCGCGTCCCCAGCAAGAACAGTTGCACATCCTCACCATGCCGGGGCCCGGTCGGAAGGCGCATCAACTCAACTGGGCGCTTCGTCCCGAAACGCTCCGCGAGATCCTCGGTGACGGGGTGGATCCGGCATGCGTCTTCGTCGGCGTGAGCGACGCCGATTCGCGGCCCCACCCCGACACCTTCCGGTGGATCGCGCATCGGGAGCTGACCGGCCAGGGCATGTGCGCGTATCAGGGGGTCAGCCTCTCCTTGGCGAACTACGCGACGCTTGACCGCCTGGGAAAGATCTCCGCCGTCCAGCAGTCGTCGATCTTCCTCCGCATTTCCATCCCCCGCCTCCTGAGCGAGCTGGCGCGGATGCGCCTCCTCTCCCGACTCTGTGCTCGTTTTCCGGGAGCCGGTTCGGCGCTGCGACCGGTGCTCAACGCGATGCTCCGCCGCTCGCACATTCTCCTCGGGCACAACCAGTTCGTGCGGCTCGATACCCTGCAATTGGTGGGTGGATTCCCGGTGACGGGGGCAACCGAGGACTCCACGCTGGGATACACCCTGGGCCTCCATGGCATCCTGATCCAACCGATGCCCATGGTGGAGCTCTGCGAGCTCCCCGAGACCCCAGAGAAGGTGATCCAGCAGAATGCGCGGTGGTACAAGGGGGTGCTCGATGACACCGTCCACCTCTGGCGAGCTTGGCAGAAGGACCCGTCCCCCTTCAATCTGGTCCAGCTTATCCGCCATGCAGGCAACAAGGCCGTCGAGTGGCCCATTGCCGCCCTTCTCTACCCGGTGGCCGGCCTCCTCTGCGGACAACTGTGGCGTTTCTACCCGGAGGCGCGGACCCTGTTTGTGTTTTCAATAGCACTGCCGACTCTCTCGCTCTTCCTGAGCATCTGGGTCGGCGGGGTCAGCACGCACGCAGCGCTTCAGGACCTCATTCCGTGTTTTCCGCATGCGGTGGACCTCCGCCGCAAGGGGTGCACGGAGTGGTTCCTCAGCACTTTTCGGTGCCACCGGTACTGGCTGCTGGCCACCCGGGCTGCGTGGCGTGTGCTTGGAAGCCTGCTCCGCACCGGACACTACGAGCCAAGAAAAACCGACCGCCTGATCCGCCCAGCCATGACGCCGGCCCCCAGCCCTGCGTGGCACCATGGTCTCAGCTCCCCTGGGGTGGAATCTGGACCACGGATATTCCTTCCGGATTCACGGCCAAGAGTACACCAAGTCCCGCCACCAGCCACGATTCCAGCACCCCAGCGAGTTTCAACTCCATCCTCATGAGAAATTCCGCTACCTCGCTGATACGCTGGACTTGTGGGAGTGGGAGATCTGGGTGCTTGATCTTGCAGGAGGCGCGCCCGAGGACCGCCAGCCACGGTGCCTCAGCGGGCGGGGCGGAGCCCCGCCGGGGGGATGCGGTGGCCCGCGCGGGTACCGGCTCATGCTCACGAGCCAGCAGGCGGGCGCCCGCGTCACCTTCGAGCGGAATCCGAACTACCAGCATCAAGGGACAAGTTCAAGGCTGCCCTTATTCTAAGCGCAGGGACTTTAAGATCAGGGGGGAAACTCGATAAACGGTTGCACGGCGCCTATCGAAACGCCTACGGCCACCTCGCCGACTTCGCATCGGACGAGCTCGTTGCGCGCTCAGTGAAGGAGGTCGAACTCAGAGGGCAGGCTCCCCAGACGCACCCTGGGTTAGCTTCCAAATGGTTCGGGACACCACCAGGAGGCCCCCGGGTCTTGCCTCTCGCGCCAACGTCCCGCCGACGCTGATCGCGATCCTCCCCACAGACCGTGGAGTCGCCTCGCGGACTCGGCTCACGCTACCGGCTCGAAGCGCCGCGTTTCTCGCGCGGGCAGGAAGCTGCTCCCACGCGATTTCCTCGCGCTTCCTACGGTTGTTGCTTGGAAGCGCCGGCGGGGGAACGCGGGCCGCGTAGCCGCTGCAGGTGGCGAGACCCGTGAGGTCAGCGCAGGCTGCTTTCCGAGCGCGCCTGGCTCAGAGTCGGCGACGAGAGGGCTTTAAATTTCTCATTGCCCGCCGAAATCCTTTGGTGCTATATGTTCCAGACGACGGCACACGCAGGTTTCGGCCATACCGGGTAGGGTGTCTCCGTTCGAAGCATACCTTTGCCGATGACTGTCGGCCGCGGAGGTGACCCATGGCTCGGACAGGCACCGTGCTCCTGCTCCTTGTTCTTACCGTCCTAGCCCTCGCCATCTCTCACCCGGGATTTGCTCAGCAGGGAGTTCCGCCCGGCTATCAGCTCCTCACCGATCCACACATGTCCGGCGGGCTGCTGATCGCCCAGCGGCAGGGCGTCCCCGGCGCGACCCCGCTCCTGCGATACGGATTCACCGAGGTGGCGACCTTCTTCGATGGCCGCCCTCGGGCCATCGGTGGCGTCCGGGATGCCGCTGACCAGCAGGCGGAAGTGGGGTTCCAGGCGACCATCCAGCGGGCCCCGTTGGCCGGCGTGGCCATTGCTACCGTCCGGGGAGGGACCGGGACGGTCGGGTTCGCCTTCGACAGTCCCCAGACGATCGCCCAGACGCTGCCGCGCCTCCTGCAGTTGGGCGCCGGTTCAGCGGGAGGTGCGGCGGCGGGATGCGCGCCGCCGCCGGCACCGGACACCTGGCAGACCGTCGCCTATCCGGATGGCAGCGGGCAGCTCCAGTTGCCGCCGGGCTGGCAGATCACCGGAGCCCACAAGGGCATGGTCAGCGCCAAGGGCCCCCAGGGTTCCCTGTACAGCGCGCTCTGGGAGACCGCACTCACCCCGGCGGGGGCGGCGTACATCGCGCGCTTACTGCCGGGGGTTGACCCCTCCACGGACCGTACAGTGGCGCAGCCGACGGACCCCATCGCGGTCTTCCGGGCGAAATGGGAAAAGACTGCGGCGCAGATGCGACGGCAGGGCAAGCCGGCGATGCAGCTCACGCGAATTCTTGAGACGGCGCCTCAGCCGGTCGCCCCCGGCCTCAGCAGCGTCACCCTGCTCGTCGTCGAATTCGAGTACGAGCGGGCGCTGCACCGCGGCCTCGCGCAGCTCATCCTCGGGACCGTGGGGATGGACGGCACCTACTTGTACTACGAATCGATGGGCAATACCCGGACCGAGTGCTTCGCGCAGCACCTGCCGACCCTCGTGCGCATCCTGGACTCTGCGCAGACGGCGGGTCATGTCCTGCAGGAGCGCATGCAAGGGGCGGCCCAGAGCCTCCGCGAGGCACGGGACATTTGGTGGCAGACGACCCAGAACCGAAATCAGGCGCAGGACCGGATGAACGCGAACTGGACCGAAGCGTTCCGCGGAACCCGCATCGTGGAGGATACCCGGACCGGCCGGTGGCATGACGTCGATCTGGCGTACAGTGCGGACACCGTCCGCAGGCTCAACGAGCGAGAGGGTTACCCCCGGTATCGGGAGATCCCGCTTCGCGACCTGAATCAGTAGGGGGGAGCGCAGGGTTTCACCAGACTTCGGGCCCTGGAGGGCACAATGAGACGGCTGATCACGTCCGGCTTTGGCCTCGTCCTCTGCCTGACCGCTCTCGCGGCGCCGGCGACGGCGCAGGCACCTCACGAGGTGCGGGTCGATGCCCTCTGGTTTGCCATGCAGGGGGACGCGGTGCAGGGCGGCACCAGTCCGGTGATCGTCGGCGTGGAGCCCAACCCGCGGCACAGCGTGCGGGTGGGATTCTACGAGAGCGTGGCCGGGGGCAGCGGGGCCACCTGGCGGGCCTCAGGCTGGATGGCCTCGGTCCTCGCCTTCCTGACGCTCGGCGTCGATCTGTCCGAGTATCGGATCTCCTTCGACGTCGCCGGGCGGATCGACGGGCCGAGTGCCGGCGGCCTCATGACGACCGCGCTCCTGGCGGCGCTGCTCGGGGACACGGTTCGCCCCGAGGCCACCATGACCGGGATCATCAACCCGGACGGCACCATCGGCCCGGTCGGCGGCATCCCGCACAAGATCGATGGGGCGGCGGCGCAAGGGAAGAAGCTGATCCTCATCCCGTACGGCCAGCGCTTCGATATGGATCTGAAGCTCAAGCAGCCGGTCGATCTGGTGGAGCGCGGCCGCGCCCGGGGCGTCGAGGTGCGGGAGGTGCGCAACCTGGCCGAAGCCTACGCCACCCTGACGGGCCGCGCGCTCCCGCTGGCCAAACCGAGTGGCGACCCCCAGCCAGACATCCCCCCCGCCGTGCAAGCCAAGGTGCGCGAGCGGGCCCAGGCCCTCGTGCGTCGGTATCAGGCCCTCGCGGCGAAGGTCAAGGCGGCCGGCCAGCTCGACCCGGCCCTCCAGGGGATGGCCGGCCAGGCCGAGCGGGCCCAGGCCCTCGCCGTCCAGGCATTCATCCAGGGGCTGTTCGCGGTGGCGTACGACCGGATGGTCACCGCCACCGTGCTGGGGGAGTCGGTGGTGCTCGGGCTGGACATTGGCCGGGCGCTTCGCGAGGGCGGCGAGGTGGGCGGGCGACGGTACCTCGAGGCACTGCGAAAGCCCGCCGCGACCAAGCTGGAAGCCCTCGTCAAGCGACTCGATCAGACGAACCCTCAGACCCTGGCAGACGGCGCAGCGCTGGCGGAGGCCTACGGCATGGCCACGCAGGCGGCGGGGAGTCTGCTGCTCAGCCAGATACGAGAACAGGAAATGACAGTCTTGCTCAAGCAGGTGAGGGAGCAGAATCGCCAGGCCCCGGCGCCCTCGGCGCCAGCCGCGCCGGCTGCCCGGCCCCCGTTCGGGGCGCAGATCGTGGACAGCCCCAACGGCGTGACGGTGAGCGGTGTGGGCCGGGGGAGTCCCGCAGAGCGGTCGGGGCTTCGCGCCGGTGATCTGCTCCTCCAGCTCAACGGTGTGAACGTGCCGAACGCCGCCACGTTCCAGCAATGGATCGACAACGCGCCGCCCGGAATACCATTGAACGTCCTCGTCGGTCGGGGTGGCAGGACGCTGCTCGCGCCCCTCGTGATGGAGGGAGGCACGGCGCCCGCTGCCGCACCGGCTGCGCCGGCGCTCCCGGCGAAGGCGGCGGAACAGATCGGGCAGAAGCTCTACGAAGCGGGCTTCTTCCTCCGGGTGGCCGATCTGCTGCTCGACCTCGCCGAGGATCGGCTGGCCGTCGGCCTCGGGCTCGGCGGCGCGCCCGCGCCACCGGCCGCGGCGCTCGCCAAGTCGGCCCAACTCTTTCGCACGAGCGCGGACGCCGTGATGAACTACCTGGACGGGGTGGTCCTGCAGGACAAGGCGACAGAGGCCGGCGTGAGCCTGGCGCTTTTCCGCTGGGCCTTCATGGCGCAGGACCTCGAGTACGCCCTGGCCTACGCCGCCTACCTGGCGCTGAATCAAGCCCCTCTCAGTGCATCGCCCTACGCCACGCTCGGCCCCTCCATGGTGCTGTATGCGACCGCTTCCTCGCTCGTCGCCAAGTACTATTCCCTGAGTGCCGACATCGGTGAGGCCGGGACGATCGAACAGTGGGGATGGAGAAGGCGCTGATCAACATGCTGGATCTCGCCGTGCAGAACACGCGCGAGAGCGTCGCGCTGGCCAAGCAGGGCGGCACCGATCCCATCTTCGCGACCCTGTACTACGAGGCCGCGCGGTCCTTGCGCGAAGGCACGGCGGAGGACAAGCTCACGGCCCTCGCCTACCTGTGGCAGGCGACCGCCCACGCCCGCCTGCTGGCGTGGTTGAGCGGCGGCCTGCGCGAGGCGCCATCGCCCGCACAGCGGTAGGCGTCCGGTTCGCCGGCTCATTCGCGTGGTCGCCTGCAGTCACAGTGTCTGCAGAGAGCGAACGAGCAGTGAGGCGCGGAAGGCTGAGGGTTGACGGCTCCCCTCACGGGGCCTGGACCAGAGCCTCGCGCACGAGGTAGATCTTCCCGCCCTTCTGAGCGATGTACGAGAAACTCGTGGGCGTGTCGGAGACGACGCGGCCACCCTGGATGTTCCAGATGGCCTCGTAGAAGGACTGAGCCGCCTTCCCGTCCACGACCATGTGCGGCCGCCCGTCGGGCGTCAAGGCACCATAGAGCAGGTGCTTGCCGTCGGGGCTGAAAGTCAAGGTCTCGTTCAGGACAGATTCGGACTTCAGGACAGACTGAAACGTCCCGGCCTCCCGGTCGCTTATGACGGCCACCCACGTACCGGCGACCTGCGCGCAGAAGGCAGCGCGCCTGCTGTCGGGGCTGAAGACCACGTCCGCCACCGCATCGTAGGCTCTCCCCTCACCGTCGAGGACGATCGCCCACTGCGTGCCGAGCTGCACGGCATACGCCAGCCGCGTGCTATCGGGACTCCAGTTGAGGCCGGTGAAGGGACCGATGTAATCGTAGGTCTTGCCCGCTTCCCCATTGACCACGACAGCCCACTTGCCCGGCTCGACCTCCGCCGCGTAGGCCAGCTTCGTTCCGTCCGGGCTGAAGCGTAGTGTCGTGACGACCACATTCGCGTGCGGCCTCCCCTCGACTCCGTCCACGACGACCGTCCACTTGTCGCCCTTCCCGGCGAGGTAAGCGAGGCGCTTGCCGTCCGGGCTGAACGTGAGCGTCCCCTTGTACACGGTGTCGACCGCGTGCCCGGTTTCCCGTCGAGGACCACGAACCGCTGCGCGCCTTCTTGGGCGATGTAAGCGAGGCGCTTGCCGTCCGGGCTGAAGACCGGAGCGCCGTCATTTGGGTCGACGTTGGCGGGCTCCATGACGCCGTCCGCGACCACGCCGAAGGCCGGTGTGTTGGCCTTCCGGGCAATGAAGGCGACACGCGTGCCGTCGGTGTTGAGACGGAGCGTCCCGCCCGGGCTACGTGTCCCGCCCCAGATCTCGCCCCGAAAGGCTCCCTCCCGGTCGTCGACGACCTGGAGGTCCTGACCGTCGATCGTCGCCACGTAGGCGACGTGGCGACTGTCCCCGCTGAACGTGATGTCGCGGACCCACGCATAGGCCTTCCCGTCCCGACCGTCGATCGTGGCGCGGGCCTTGTTCTCGGCCTGGAGGATCACCGCAAAGCGTTTTCCGTCGGGGCTGATGCGGACGCTGTCCTTCGCCCAGGTCGCCGGGTCGTACTGGACGATGAGTTGTTCTGATTCGATCCGGGTCGGCCATTCGGCAAGCATGGCCGCCTGGCCGGACACAACCCCCCAGGCGCCCAACGCGATCTGGAGCACCGCGATTGCAGCGACACAGGTCAGCCGTTGACTAGCCATGGCCGCGACCTCCCGCAGGTGATCATGCCTCGAGAATTTTACCAGGTGCCCCTAACGATTGAGCTCCCGCAGCGGAATCTCCCGGTAACGCCCGGGGCTTTGCCGGTTCAGCAGATCAACGATCTCGGTACTGTACCCGATACTCGCGTCCACCCGCGTACCAGTGCGCGTGTCTTCGATCACCCGCGTCCCGCGGAAGACCTCGGTCCAGTCGTCGGCCATCCGCTGCTCGGCCTGCTGGCGGTTCTGGGTGCTCTGGCGCCAGATCTCGCCCGCCTCACGGAGGCTGTTCAAGGCATTATCCAGCCGCTCCTGGATGACGTGCTGCGCGGTCAGCGCCGAGTTCCAGATTCGCACGAGCACGGGGAGGTTCTGGGCGAAGGACTGCGTCGGCGACGAGACGTACGTCTGGTAGAGCAACCACGATCCGTCCGACATGATCGAGCCGAGGATGACGAGCCTCAACCCGCGCCACACTCCCTCCGCCCGCTGGACCTCGTAATCGATGTACGCTGCCTGGGTGAGCCCGGGGGCTCGCAGTGCGACGGGCGACGCCTCGATTACCCGGAGCAGGCGATCGGGCGGCTGCCCTGACCGCCGGGCAATACCCGCGGCGATCTGGGCGGAGAACTCGACGAAGGCCGAGACAGGGTCGGTGGGATCCAGGACGGGGCCGGGCCAGGGCAGGGTCGGGTACATGGCAGCCATCTGAGCCGCGCCGGCCCGGGACATGATCCGGCTCGCGACCGCTCGTTCGATGATCCCCTGGGGACCCATGGCGGCCACCATGCCCTTCTGCGCGAAGGTGAACTGCCACCCGTCCGGCAATTCCATCTGGCCGCTGCCATCGGGAAAAGGCACGATCCGCCAATTGAGGGCGCCTGTGGGATCCTGACCGGGCCCGACGAGCGGCGCAGCGAGTTGCCGGAGGCGGGGCAGGGTGTGAGCGATCGTCTGAGGGCTGTCGAATGCAAAGCCGATCGTTCCGACGCCGGAGCGAACCGTTGCGAAGGCAACCCCCTGCACGGGCGCACGGCGGATCGTGCCCTGGAAACCAGCCTCCGCCCGTTGATCGTACGCGTCCCGAAATGCCGTGAAGACACCTGGCCGGCGGTCGAAGAATGGCGTCACATCGCCGAGCGCCTGAATCAAGAGCGATGTCGCACTCTGCGCCGGCCCTTGCGCGACCAGGATTCCGCCTGACACGTGCGGATCGGTCAGGAGTCGATAACCCGGCGGCAGCCCTTGCTGGGCGAAGGCGAGATCACACGCTGCGAGGCAGAGAAGAAGCACGAGTAGCGCGTGATGGACAAGACCTCTCAAGGCCATGGCGCACCTCGTATCGCGGAAGAGGATTCGCTGACATCTCCGGGGCTCCGCCCCGTCACAGTTGTCGCCAGCCAACGCATCTCAGGGTGTCTCCTCTACTGGTTGAGGGCCCCGGCTGGAATCTCCCGGTAGCGATCTGAGCCGTACTGTTGATTCAAGCGGCGGACGATATCGGCACTGTGGGCCAGATCTACGGTCGTCCGGGTGCCGGTGGCCATGTCCTCGATGACGCGCGTGCCCACGTGTTGCTCACGATATTTCTCGTCCATCCGGTCGTGGATCCGGCTGCGGTTCTGGTGTCCGGAGTTCACCATGTCCTCAATTTCCCGGGCGACCTGGGCGGCGTGCTCCAGGCGACCCTGGAGCACGTGGTTGGCGGTTTGGGCAGAGGTCGCGATCCGGACCAGGGTGGGCACGTTTTGGGCGAAGCAGGTGGCCTCGGCACTAACGCTCGTCTCGAAATAGAGCCACTGCCCGTCGGCATCGACGGTTCCCAGAATCACGTACGCAAGGCCTTGCTTCACCACCCCACCCTCCTCGAGCTCGACGTGGACGAGTCCGGCTTGCGCGAGGCCGAACCCCTGCACCGGCACGGGTCGGGCCCGAATCACCCGCAGAATCCGGATCGGGGGCAGACCCAACTGCCTCAACGCTGCAGAGAGGCCGGCATACACATCGACCAAGGCCGACGCCGGATTGGTGGGATCACCCACGAGCATCTCGGGCTGCGGTAACGGGACGCCCAAATACGCTGAGAGCTGGCGCTGTGAGGCGAGGTTCTGCGAGGCGCCGGCCCGGGTGATAACCGGAGCCCACCGGGCCGCGTTGACCGCCCCGTGCGGCCCTTCCGCCGTGGCCATCCCCTGGTTGGCGGATGTGATCCGCCAGCCCGCCGGAAGGGCCATCTGCCCGCTCCCGTCAGGATACGGCACGGCTTGCCAGTTTTCGCCAGGCGGCGGGCAGTTGCTCGGGGCCGCCAGCCCCTGGAATCCCACCAGTGCGAGAAGCCGACGGAGGCTTTGCGGGAGCGTATTGGGCGTGTCGAAGGCGAAGCCAATTGTTGCCGTTCCCCCTGCCGTCACCGCGAACGTTACGCCACTCACCGGCGCACGACGAATCGTCCCCTGAAACCCGGCCTCGGCATACTCGTCGCGTGCATCCCGGAAGCCACCCACTGCTTGGGGGCGGGTGTCGAAGAAGGTCGCGACCTCGCGGAACCCGGAGAACAGAAGTTGAGTCGCGCTCGCCACACCTTGACGCTGATTGAGGAGGAGGCCGCCGCTGGTCTGGGGGGCGGTGAGGAGCTGGTAACCCGGTGGGGGCTGCTGGGCGGATACCGGATTGATCGTGACGAGCGAGACCATTACCGCGGGCAGGAGGAAGCGGATCAAGTAGCGCGACATCTGGTGCCTCCCAGGAGAGGGTCGAGCCGCTAAGCCAATGCAGACGGAGCAGGATATGGTCGGCGATCAGTCATAGCAGATCAGGATCTCGCCCTCGGTGATGCGTGTCGATCGGCACCGAGGGCATCGGGGCGGGGCGGCGAAGGCGTAGCTCCCGCCGCATCGGCACCTCCCAGCGAACTTTTGAACCGCCTGGTGATACTCCTCGGTCGAAATCGGTTCCACAGCGACGCTCGTGCGCACGTGTTCGTCGTGCTCCGCCGTGGCGAGACAGTACGGACCCGGCAATCCTTTGAGATAGCGGAGATGCAGCGTGCCGAGGGCGGCAAAGCTGGCGGCGGTCGCCCTGCCGCAACTATCGCACCGGAGGAGGTGGAACGTGAAGCCTCCGCCGCGACTCTCTTCGAAGCGCTGCCCGCATTCGAGGCACGATGCTCGAACTATCTGCCCCATATCCGTACGTTCGGGCCGAAATCAAGAGCCGGGCTGGGGCTGTTCCATTGCACCGCGGAGAACCTCCTCGTGCGCCTACCCCCGCGGCCGGCCCCTCTGCTCCCCCCATGCCCGGAACGCGGCCCAATCGCGCCTGTCCGCTAGCCACCCCGTCACGCCGCGCACTCGACGACGCGCGCTCTTGCCGACGAGGAAGACGTGCTTCCCGTCGAACTCAAGGGAGTCCGCGGCCTCCAATCGGTAAGTTTCCCGGGCGGGCCCGAGCAACGCCTGCACGATCAGTGCTTGATCATCAACGAGCAGGTAGGATCGGGTGAGGAACGATAGCCCGAACCCAAGAAACGCTACCGGCGTCAGCGCGCCCACGAGCGACACGTTGTGGGAGAAGAGCGCGAGGACGCCGAGGACGATGCTCGCGACGATGCACGCGGTGCCGACGAGCTTGCTATATCTCACGCGCATCCGCCTCTCCTCGCATTGCGTGCTGACGATTCACCATCAGAACTGCAGCCCGTTCAGGATCGCCTGGAGCGTCTGCTGGAGCTGCGCGGCATTCTGCTCCGGCCCCATCACCTGGATCCACAGGTTGACCTCGGAGATGAATACGTTCATAGAATGCATCGACGTGCCGGAGGTTTGGTCACGCATGGTGGCAGCAACCAGTCGGGCCTGCTTGCCCCGGACATTTAGAGGCTGCTCGGTGTCCACCGTCGCTCCCATCTGCCGCATCATGGCGGGGAAGTTCTGGAGGTTCATCTGGAACATCTGGTCCTGCCCCATGGTCTGGATGCTGATTTGGGTCATGGACGCGGGATTCATGAAGTTGTAAATGGCCCCCACTGGCATGGTGCCTTGGGGGAGACTGACCCGGAAGCGGCCGAATGCGTCGGCGAACATCTGCCCGCCGGGTTGGACAGCCCCCGGCATTGGAGGTTGGGCCATCCCCGGGACGGACGGGCCCGGGGCCGGGGGGGCGCCTGGATACTGGGGAGCCTGGGGCGGATACTGGGGCGGCTGGGGATACTGGGGAGCCTGGGGCGGCTGCGACTGCGAGGGATACCACTGCGCGAGGGCGAGACTGGCCGCCAGGCTCAGGGAGACGGCCAGCAACAGCGCCAGAGTGGTGCGGAGGACCGGGAATTGGCTCATGACCCTCTCTCCTCTGTTCGCGGAAGTATAAAGATGTGGACGGTAGCCTGCGCGTATGCCTCCACCCCCCCCGGTGAGTCACCGAGCGCCCGCCGTACACCGACCTACTGATTCAGGTCCCGCAGCGGGATCTCCCGGTACCGATCGTACCCCTCCTCCCGGTTCAGCCGGCGAACGATATCGGCACTGTAGGCCAGATCCGCATCGCTGCGCGTTCCGGTCTGGGTATCCTCGATCACGCGCGTACCCCGGCGCGTTTCCGTCCAGTCGTCGGAAATCTTGTCGAGGGAGCGATTGCGGTTCCGGGTGGCGTCCCACCAGATCTCATGAGCCTCTTGCTGGTCGCGGCGGGCGCGTTCAAGGCGCTCGCGGACCACATGGCTGGCCGTTTGCGCAGACCCGAGGATCTGCATGAGGGTGGGGAGGTGCTCGTTGAAGCACTCGACCGGCGCCATGCCGTTCGACTCGTGGTAGAGGTACAGCCCTCCAGGCATGATGGCGCTCACAAGGATGTGCGAGAGGGTGTGGTACGTCCGCCCCTGCAGGTCGACTTCGAGATCCACGAGGGCGTGGTGAATGAAGCCCGCGGGGGGCGGTGCGGGGGCCACGGTGAGGACGCGCCTCACCTGGGCCGGAGGGAGCCCTTGTTGCCGGTTGAATGCCGCCGCGTGCGCCCAGGCGGCCAAGAGGGGCGTGACCGGATCGATCGGGTCAACCACCGGGAAGGGGACCCCCGTGAACGACTGGGCCGCGCCCGCCCGGGTCATGAGCGTGACCTGCTGGCCCCGATTAATCAGACCCTGCGGCCCCTCCGCGCTCACGACGCCCTGTTGGGCGGAGGTGATCCGCCAGCCCTCGGGGAGTTGGATCTGGCCGCTGCCGTCCGGGAAGGGCACGACCTGCCACCGCTGCGGCGGCGGAGCGCAAGCAGCCGCGGCACCGCCCTCCGAAACGCCAGCCAGTTGGAGGAGTCGGGGGAGGCTCTGCCTGAGGGTCTGGGGACTGTCGAAGGCAAAGCCGAGCGTGCCCCCGCCACTGGTGATCGTCGCGAAGGCCACCCCGTTCAGGACGGCTTGGCGGCTCGTGGTCAGGAAGCCGGCCTGAGCGTACTGGTCCCGGAGATCCGCGTAGGCCCCGAGCGCCTCGGGGCGGCGATCGAAGAACGGGGCCACCTCGCGGAAGCCTTGGCGGAGGAGTTGGACCGCGCTGGCTGCCCCCTGGCGTCGGCTGAGAAGGAGCCCGCCGCTCGCTTGTGGCGCGGTGAGGAGCTGGTAGCCCGGCGGGGGCTGCTGGGCGGACGCAGGGCTGATGCCGACGAGCGCGACCAGAACCGCGGACAGGAGAAGGCAGGATGCGTGGCGCGACATCGGGCACCTCCCCAGAGTGGAGGGGTCGAACCGCTGAAGCAGTTCAGGCGGCGGGGAGAACCGTCAGGGTCCGGCTGGCAGCACGACCGCCCGGGCCCGCGCCAGAAGCGCTGGATCGTAGTATGGTCCAGATCCCGATCTGTTTCAACTGTGATTTCCAACCAACAGCAAGGGAGCCCGGTTTTCCAGCGAAGGGTGGAGCCGTACCGGCTCGCCCAGTGGTGGGAGAAGGCGGTGACCGGGATCGATGCCGCCCTGGACGCCGCCCTGCAGCGGATCGGCGCACTCACCATGGAGAACGAGCTCCTCTGGCAGCGGGTGCGGAAGCCCGGCCCGTTGGCGAAGCGGAGGTCATGACGTTGAGCCACACGCTCTCCGGCAGCACCGGCACGCCGTACGGCATTGTCCGGGTGTGCCGGGTCTGGGAGCAGGCTCGCTCCACGGTCTATGCCCGGCAGGCTCGCGTGGCGCATCCTGTCGCGCTGGCGCGGCGGGGGCCCAAGCCGGCCATCGCCGCGGACGGCGCCAAGCGTTACATGTTGGACGAGGGCTGGGTCTGGGCCGTCGTGGCCGTGGAGCACTGGAACGCCGAGTGGGTGGGCTGGCATGTCGCCAAGCACAGGAACGCCTACGCCGCGCTGGAGCCGCTGGCTCAGGCTGTGGTGCGGCTGCATGGTGGCGTGGGAGCCGACGTCGCCCGCGGGGTGGCCGTCCGGCTGGATCATGGCACGCAGTACCTCTCGGACCACTTCGTGAACCAGCTCCGTTTCTGGGGCATCACCCCGCGCTTCGCCTTCGGGGCGGAGCCGGAGACCAACGGCGTCGCGGAGCGGTTCATGCGGACGCTAAAGGAGCAGGCCATCTACGGGCAGACCTTCCGTACCGCCGCCGACGTCCGGGCCGCGGTTGCCGACTTCGTCATGCGCGCCACCGTTCACTGGCTCGTCGAGAAGAACGGCTACCGGAGCCCGGCGCAAGCCCGCGCGGCCTGGCCCTCGGCGGCGCTCCCGGTGGCCGCGTGACTCACAACGTGACTCACAACCTTGTGTCCAGGGAACCGGATGCGCTACACGGACAGTAGTGCCCCAGGATAGCGAGTTATCGGGAACCACAGGAGCCGGGAGTCCCACGGTCCGACCTCGATCCAGCCCAGGCTACCTTTCGCAAAGTCACAAGTGTTGCCATTCCGTTGCCGCTGAGCTGAGATATGCAGGGGGATACTGCGGGATTCTGAGACATGCCTCCCAAGTGGCGAGAAAAAGCAAAGAGCCTGGAATCGTTGAGATTCCAGGCTCTTTTTCATGGTGGCCCTATCGGGATTCGAACCCGAGTTTCAGCCTTGAGAGGGATGCCTCATCCGCATGGCGCGGAGCATCCGGCCTGTTTGCACCTTGCGTTTGCCCCCCCAAGTCCTCCGACCCTCTGGCCCAACGTGTCTCCCCTGCCAATGCCAGGCATCGGCCCTGATTTCGCCAGGCGGTCGCTCCCAGGGGCCGAGCGATGCTTGCCGCCGCGGGAGTTTCCGGCTTCATCGCTTCCGCCAGATTTCGGAGAGTGCCCGCCGGATGCCGCTTAGGGTGTAGGCGATCATCACCATGCCGGCGACGGGCATGGAGGCGTAGGCGATGCTCTTGGGGAAGCGCAGGAACGGGGTGGTTTCCGCTGAGAGGACCGCGACGCGCCACCCCTCCAACGTCAGCACGAAGGCGAACACCAGGGTGATCAACTGGACGCCAAAGCCGAGGAGCCGCGCGGCTCTGGGCCCCAGGCGGGAAGTCAGCACGTCCACGCGGTACAGCGATCCCTCTCCCCACAGCACCGCGGCGCCGAGAAACGTCATCCAGGCCATCAGCAGCTCGACGATCTCATCGTACCCCGCCAGGGGGATGAACGGGAAGGTGCGCACGACCACTCCGAGAGCCAGGAGAGCCAGCATCGCCACCAGGGCCAGGATCACCACCGCCCGACCGGTACGCTGGACGACTCGATCGACGTACGAGAGCATCTCCTTCCTCACCCGCGCGCGAAGCCGAAGGTCCGGGGCAGGTACATGACAATGTCCGGGCAGTAGGTCACGACGGCGAGCACCGCGATCAGGGCCAGGACGTAGGGCCACATCTCGGCGAACATCTCCCCCATGGACACGTTGCTGATCGCCGAGACAGCGTACAGACACATGCCCACGGGCGGTGTCACCAGGCCGATCATCAGGTTCAGGACCACGATCACTCCGAAGTGGGTGGAGTCGACATGGATCTGCTGGATCAGCGGCATGAAGATCGGAAACGTGATGATCATGATCGCGATCCCCTCGATGAACATCCCCATGACCAGAAGGATCACGTTCACCATGAGGAGAACCTCCCAGGGCGTGGATGAGATGTGCAGCATGGCATTGATGATCGCGTTGGGAATCTGCTGCTGAATGAGCACCCAGCCGAACGGCGAGGCCGCCGCAATGATGAACATGACCTGCACCGTCTGCTTGGCGCTGTCCCAGAGGACGGCAGGAAGGTCGCCCCAGCGGAGCTCCCGGTACAGCACGAGGCCGAGGAACATCGCATAGATCGAGGCGGCCACCGCGGCCTCCGTCGGCGTGAACCAGCCGCTCAGGATTCCCCCCACGATCAAGGGGGGCATGACCAGCGCAGGCAGCGCCCCGCCCAACACCCGGAGGGCCTCTCGGCCGGAGGGCCGGTCAGCCATCCGTGGCAGATTCTGGCGCTTCGCCACGAGGGCGATCACCGCCATCAGCGCGAACCCCATGAGCAAGCCGGGGATGATACCGGCCAGGAACAGATCGCCCACCGAGACGTTCATCAGGCTGCCGTAGATGACGAAGGGGATGCTGGGAGGGATGATCGGCCCAATGGTGGAGGAGACCGCGGTGATTGCCGCCGAGAAGCGGCGACTGTACCCGGCCTTGGTCATGGCGGCGATCTCCACCACGCCGAGCCCGGCGGCATCGGCCACCGCCGAGCCCGACATGCCGGCGAAGATCATGCTGGCGATGACGTTGACGTGGCCCAGCCCGCCGTGGATACGGCCGACGCAGAGCTGGGCCACGCCGAAGATGCGCTGGGTGATCCCTCCGGTGTTCATCAGGTTGCCGGCGAGGATGAAGAAAGGGATCGCCAGGAGGGGAAACGAGGCGGTCCCGAAGTAGGCGCGCTGACCGAACATGATGAGGAGATCGGCGCCCCCCATCCAGTACATGATCCCAATGGCCGTAAGCCCGAGGCTGAGGGCGATCGGGACCCCCAGCAGCATGAGGAGGACGAGGCCGCCGAAAACCGCCAGAACGAGCATGGGCCTACTTCCGCGCGGCGTCCACCAGCTTCGACCAGGCCGCCCACGTGTCGTCGCCGAGCACCTTCTTGAGCTGCGCGTAGGCCGGGCCCATCAGGGCGCGGAACTTCGCCACCTCGGGGCGGGTTACCTGCACCCCGGCCTTCTCCATGTCGGCGAGGTACGCGCTTTCCTGCTGCTGGACCTCCGCACGCGCCTCGTTTCCGGCTCGGCGCCCCTCTTCGGTCACGATCGTCCGCTGCTCCGGCGTCAGCCGATCCCACGCCTTGGGGCTGGCGGCGAAGGCGATCGTGGCATAGATGTGTCGCGTGAGCGCCTCGTGCTTCTGGACCTGGTAGAACTTGGCCGCCCAGGTGTTCCCGATCGGGTTGTCCTGCCCGTCAACCGTCTTGGTGGCCAGCGCCATGTACACCTCGGGATAGGCGATCGTGGCCGTCACGGCCCCGAGGGCCTCGAAGGCCGCCTTGATGGCCAGCTCGGGGGGGACACGGATCTTCAGCCCCTTGATGTCCTCGGGAACGTTCACGGGCCGAACGCTGTTGCTCAGCGCCCGGAAACCCCACTCGAAGTAGGCGATCTGCTGGAAACCGGCCTTCTTGAACTCCGCCTGCAGCCACTCCGAGGCCGTCGTGTCGAGGGTGCGATGCGCGTGGGCATAGTCGTCGAACTGGTACGGGATGTTGATGACGCCGAGATTCGGGGCGACGGCCTCGATGTTGGCGGGGTTCAGCAGCATCATGTCGATGACGCCCAGGCGAACCTGCTGCGCGGCCTCGGGCGGCGCGCCGAGGGCGTTGTTGGGGAAGATGGTGATCTTCACCTCGCCCTTGGTCCGCTCCGCGATCCGCTTGACCATCCGCTCGGCCGCCAGGTGCACCGGGTGCGTCAGGTCGGCGGGATGGGTCAGGCGCATCTCGACGGCGGCGCTCGCCTGGGGCGGCGCGCCCGCGAAGAGCCCGACTAGAACGGCGACGACGAGGCAACCGACCAGCAATTGCAGGCAGCGTTTCATCGTCCTCTCCTCCTGTGCCCCGGGGGGGCAAACTGACCCCGGCGCGCCGAACGACCACGTCGATGTCCGGGCTCAGCCTCTCACTCGCTGGCCATCGCGCCCCCGGCCAACGCGATCGCCAGGAACTCGTCGTCGTTGAGCGGCCGGTGGTGGGCGATCCCGGCGCGCTGGCAGCCTACCAGGATCTGGCCGATCTGCTCCGGCGAGGCGGTGAGACCGTACTCCGTCAGCTTCTTGGCCACGGCACCCACGTCGCTCCATTTGCCGACGACGACGCGCGGCGTGCGGCCGACCATCTCGGGCTCGAAGGGGAACACCACGGGCCGCGCCCCACCCGCCTCCATGGCGGCCCCCGTCTTCCACTGCTCGACGCTAAACGCTCCTTTCCCCACGATTGGCTTGAAGTAGTCCACGGGGATGCCGCTGATCTCCTCGACCAGGTGGCTCAGCCAGGGCAGCAGCTCCAGGCGCAACCCGGTGTCGAGGCCGTACAGGACCTTCAGCGCCATCGCGACCTCGTCCAGCGCCGCGTTCCCCGCCCGATAGCCTAGCCCGTTGACCGCCACGTTCAGCCCGGTCGCCCCGGCCTCGTAGGCTGCCAAAACGTTCGCCGTGGACAGCCCGAAGTCGTTGTGGCAGTGGACGTCCACGGCCAGGCCGGACCACTCCCGCACCTGCCGGACCAGGAAGGCCACGGCGCCTGGCCGGGCCACGCCGAAGCTGTCCACGACGGTGACGGCGGACGCCCCCGCCTGCTTGCCCACGCGCACGGTCTCCTGCAACTGATCCAGCGGGGCGCGGGTGGCCTCGACGATGAACAAGTTCACCTCGCAGCCCGCCTGCCGGGCGGCCGCGATTTGGTTCGCCGCCTGTTCCAGCAGCTCGGCCCGGGACCGCTGCAGGTCGTATCGTTGGTGCTCCTCCAGGATCCGGTACCAGACCATGACGTGCCGCACGCCCAGGTCCAGCACGCGCTCGACCCGCCCCGGGTGCCATGTCACGTAGAGCTGCAGCGGCAGCTTGCGCTGAAGGATCGCCCGCACCGCCTCGAGCCAGCCCGGCACCGTCAAGAACAACTCCATGCGCTTGACCCCCACCAGCGACAGCGCCTCCGCGATCCGCACCTTGTCTTCCACGGTGAATGCGACGTCCGCGCATTCTTCGCCGTCGCGCACCGTGATGTCGTGAAGTTCGGCCGGATGGGGCGGCACCGGGATGTTCGGATCGAAGTTGTGGGGACTGCAGAACCAGTGGGCCGTCCGCCAGGGCATCGAGGTCGATTCGTCCGCCATCTCAGTCACCTCCTTTCGGTATGAAGCCATTCACCGAGACCCGAGAACGTGTTCGGCGACCTCGACGGGGGGTGCAGCCCCCCCCACTGTCCGCTCGGCGGGTGCGCTGCGCCACACTGTTGGGCGCGCCCCGCGCTCGCCGGGCTGCGGGCTCAATGTCTGGGGGATCGCTGGGCACCGCCGTCGGCAATGCCGCACCCGCCGTTCGCCGCTTGTTGATCCACACCGCTTGGGGGAGGGCCGGGGGTGTGGGCACGCCTTGGACGAACCGGTCCGGGGTCGCCGCGAAGGCTTTCCGTAGGGTCGCCTCCGGTTCCGCGAGTCTGGTCTCAGCCATCCCGTGATGGACATCGAACGGAGTCAGCAGGCCCAAGCCGCTGTGATGGTGCACTAAAACAGTACCTGGTACCATTTGAGCTCTAACCCTTCGATTCCGCGGAGATGTGAATCCAATTCTTCACTGTCGTTGACGACGCGGCACGTGGCAGGCCGCGAAGCCCCGAACGCATAGGTAAAGTGCAAGAGGAGCAGGAGCCTGTACGGCCCGTTGTCCCCGGTGGGGAACCGTGTGGGCGAGCACTCCGGTAAGGTGTAGATGGCGCCGGGAGGCTCGGATGGGAACCTATCGCTCACTGCTCTGGCATGTCAACAGGAATCCGAACTGACGGTCGGCCCCTGAACCGTTGCGGGTCGTCTCTGTCCATTTCAGCGACGCGTTAGCCGGCGCTCTCCACAAGCGTAAGGACGAGCAGGGAGGCCTCGGCGTCGGCCTCAAAGGCCTGGATCGCTGCGCGCTGGCTTTGCAGGAAGCGGAGGATGGTCTCCGTCCCGGCATTCCCGACCGACAGCCAGATCACCTTGGGTGGAGCACCGTGGAGGAAACTGAGCTGTCGAAAGTCGTTGTCCTTCGAGACGATAGCATAGGTCTCTCTCCGGGCAAGTTCCCAGATCGCCGCGTCCGTCGCCCCCCTCAGGCCGAGCGTACGAACATGGGCGCTACCCGGAAACTCCTGACCCAAAGCTTGGACGAGCCGGGGACTCAGGTTTTCGTCGAGGAGGAGCTTCACGCCGCTGAGGAGGTCGCAAGCCGGCGTTCGCGAGAGGCAGCGAAGGCCAAGCAGGCGCGGATATCTTCTGCCGTGAGGTCGGGAAAATCAGCGAGGATCTGGATCTCAGTCATGCCCCCGGCGAGATATTCAAGGATATCGTAAACAGCGATGCGGGTCCCCTTGATACAGGGCTTTCCACCCCGAACCTCCGGAATGACACTGATGCGCTCCTGCCATCGCACGTTCAAAACTTTAATACCTCCAGCCCGACGGCGCAACCGTAGCGCGCACACACTTCCAAGTGGGCGCCCCCTCGACAGTGGAAACGTACCAGTTGGCTCGGGGGGAGCCTATCGCTCACGGGTCGGGTCTGTCAACGGGAAATGCTGCCGCGGGTCAGCGCGGAAAGCGACGGTGGCCGCATGGCGATGCCGACTGTCCTCAAACACGCGCCGGCGCGCCGACCTTCGCCTTGAGGGGTGGGGGAGTCGGTGGTAGAGGCCGCGTGGATATTCCCATGAACATTTTTTCTGTCACAGCACGCCTGGCGAATCCTCAGCGCCGGGAATCCAGGGTTACCCTAGACCTCCTCGTGGACGCCGGGACCACCTGGACCATGCTTCCGCCCGACACCATTTCACGGCTCGGCTTGACAACCAGCCTCCAGCGCGCCGTCAGCCTGGAGGAGTTTGGCCTCGCCCCCGACCCGGTCCGGAAGACCCTCATCCCCGTCGCTGGCCTGCTGGCCTGAGCCCACCACTCCTGTGTGCGTGACACAAATTCAACTCTCCCTTCCGGCGGAACACCTCGGCCGCAAGGCTCCTGGCTCCGCAACCTGCTTCGATCGGTTGTCCTTTGACCCCCGCCATTGCCAGCTCATCCTTGACGGCGCAGCCGGGGATGTGTTTTGATGCTGCGTATTCCATGCCGCATCACGGGCGCTTCCGCCGCAGGCAAGGAGGCCGCCGGACCCCCCATCGGTCACCGATGGGCCCGCGACCGGCGCTCTCCAAAGGGAGGCCGTCATGACACCGCGTATCCTGGTTGTGGATGACGATTCCCTGATCCGTCGGATCATGCACGACACCCTCGCGACCCTGCCGGCCACCGTCATGGAGGCCAAGGAGGGCGACGAGGCGCTGAAGCTGGCCAAGGCCGAGCGCCCCGATCTGATCTTTCTGGACACCATGATGCCTGGGATGGATGGGTTTCAGATCGCCGAGATCCTGAAGCAAGATCCGAAGACGGCCGGGATTCCCCTGGTGTTCGTCAGCGCCCTGGGGACATCCAGTCACAAGATCCGCGGGCTGGACATCGGGGCCGAAGACTACCTGTCGAAGCCCATCGACCCAGAAGAGCTGAAGGCCCGGGTCCGGTCCATCCTCCGGCGCACGCGACCGCCCGCGCCGACTGCACCGGAGCCGGCTGTACCCGCCGGGGCCAGCGGCCAGCTCCAGGCCATGCCGCTGCCCACCCTGATCCGCTGGCAGCAGATGGAGCGGCGCAACATGCGGCTGCTTCTCTCCCGGCCCGGTGAGGAGGGTGAGATCACCTTCGTAAACGGCGAGATCACCCGCGCAACTCAGGGCTCCCGGCGAGGGGAAGCTGCCGTCTATCAACTACTCACCTGGCACGAGGGGACATTCAACCTGTCGCCTCCGCTCGAGGGATCGCCCCTCGAAGGGGGCGAGGTCACGCGGCCCAACGAAGATCTCCTTCGGGAGGGCGCCCGGCGCCTGGAAGAGCTTCCCGGCCTGCGGATCGGCCTCCCCGGCCCGGGGGTGCTCCTGGAAGTGCCCGCCGCGCTCCGCAGCGGCATCCAGCAGGAGGTCTCTCCGCCGTGCGCCGTCCTCGTTGGACTCCTGGACGGCACCCGGGACCTGGACGGGATCCTGTCCGTCAGCCCCCTGGATGTTTGGATGACCCTGAGGATCCTGCAGCGCCTGCTCCGCACGGGGGCGCTCGGGTGGAATGCCGGGCCGCCCGGCTCCGGCGCCGCGCCGCGCCGCAGCGTTCCGCGCCGCAGCGCGGAGACGCCCATCCAGTACCAGAGTCTGCGCGCCCTCCAGGAATCCGGCCGCTTCACCCTCTCGGCGCGGGGGGTCTTCATTCAAACCCCCACGCCCTTCGAGGTGGGCGAGCGCCTGGTCCTTCGCTTCCAGCTTCCGGGGGAGGTGAGCTGGATCACGCTGATCGCCCGGGTCATCTGGCGGAATGCGGATGCCCAGAGGAGCCGGCCGGAGGAACTCGGCATGGGCCTGCAATTTGAGGAGGTAGCCGCGGCCAGCCTGGAGGCCATCGAGCAGCGCCTGACCCAGGCCATCGTGGTCGAGATTCGAGAGGCCGTAGAGAAGTCCTCGGCCTGATCGGACAATTCCCTCACCCCCAAGCCACCAAGACGCCAGGGATGGGAATGGCCATCCAAGGCGAGGATGCCGAAAAGCCGGACGCCCACGGGTGTCCCTGGGCATTTGTCTGTCTGGGACTGGAATGGGCCCTGTTTCTTGGTGCCTTGGAGTCTTGGTGGTGGAAGGTTCTTCGGAACAGGGCTAGTCCTTTGGGCGGGCTTCGGCGCAGCGGCGGCAGATGGGAGGATCCACCTGCTTCAGGCAGCCGTGATGGACCATGAGGCGGCATGAAGAGCAGACCGGAAACGGCTTCCCGCGCAAGAGCGCCCACACCCCCCGAAGCTCCTTCCGACAGACCCCGCACCGCCATCCCATGCTCACGGTCGGCTCTCCACCCCTGAAACGTAAAACGTGAAACGTAACTCGGATTGCGTTTTACGAGTTACGTTTTCCGATGCTTAGACCGCTTCCAGGACCGCGCACTTCAGGTACTGTGTCTCCCGCATCGCCAGCAGGATCGGATGATCGCCGGCCTGGGTCCGAAACTCCCGGAGGTGGAACTCGCGATGGGCATCCGTCGCGGCCGACCGGAGCGTCTCCAGGAACGTGGGCGCGTCCACGTGGTAGGAACAGGAGCAGGTCACGAGGATTCCATCCGGGGCCAGCAGCTTCATGGCCCGCAGGTTGATCTCCTTGTAGCCGCGGAGGGCACCCTCCAGCGCGGCCTTGCCTTTCGTGAAGGCCGGCGGATCCAGGATGACCAGGCCGAACCGTTGGCCTTCGCGGTCGAGGGCGCGAAGCTCGTCGAAGGCATTGCCTACCGTGAAGCGGCACCGGGAGCCGAGGCCGTTTCGCTCGGCACTCTTGGCGGCCCACCCCGTAGCCTGCTCCGAGAGGTCGATCCCCCGCACCGCGCTCGCCCCGCCCGCCGCCGCACTCAGGCTGAATCCGCCCGAGTAGCAGAAGCAGTCCAGGACCTCCCGGCCCCCCGCCAGGCGAGCCAACACCTGCCGGTTCTCCCGCTGATCCAGGAAAAGGCCCGTCTTCTGCCCCTCGCTGATCTCCACGAAGAACTCCAGACTGCCCTCGCGGACCCAGACGCCTGTCTCGCCCGTCCCCCAGGCGAAGCCCTTGCGAAGCTCCAGGCCTTCCAGCTTCCGCGGCGGCACGTCGTTCCGCTCGAAGATGGCACGTGGCTGCACCACGCTCCGCAAGGCGGCGATGAGGTACTCGCGCACGCGCTCCATCCCCGCCGTCAGGAGCTGGATTACGAGGAGATCGGCGTACCGATCCACGATGAGGCCGGGCAGACGATCCGCCTCGCCATAGACGAGCCTGCAGGCGTCGTGGCCGCTCGCGGCGCGGCCGCAGCCGGAGACAGCCTCCCGGATGCGGCGCTCGAAGAATGCGGCATCCACCGGCGCATCACCCCGGGTAAGGAGCCGGCCGGCGATCTGCGACTGCAGGTTCACCGTGGCCTGGCCCAAGAGCCGCCCGCGGCTGTCCTTGACGAGGGCGATGGCGCCCGGGTCGCCCTCGTCTTCGATGCGGGTGATCTCGCTCCGGTAGATCCACAGATGGCCCGCCTGAAGGCGGCTCTCCTTGCCTGGAGCCAGGACTATGCTGAACATGCGCGTTCTTGGGGACCGGGGATTGGGGGCTGGAGGCTGGGGGAGAGCCCGAGCAAGGTCGGGAGGATCTCGCCGGCCAGGCCGTGATGGACCGCGTGGGCCATGGCGGTGAGTGGGGGGACAGCCGCGCGTCGAGCCTTCGCCATCCGTTCCCGCAGGTTGTCATCTGGCGGCATCGGCATGGGACCATCCCCGTCAGCAGATGAATCTCCCGGCTTCGGTTTGCTCGCCTCGTATGCGTGCCAGGGCGGGGCGAGCACTCACGCCGACACCTTGTCCCAGGGCACATAGGGCAGGTGGTGGGCCAGCGCCACGGGGTCGTTCGTGACGTGCCCGCGGATGACGTTCAATCCCTTCGCGATCTCGGGGTTGTCGCGCGCGGACTGATGCCAGCCCTTGTCGGCAATCTGCTGCGCGTAGGGGGTGGTGACGTTGGCCAGGGCGAACGTCGACGTCCGCGCATAGGCCCCGGGCATGTTGGCCACGCAGTAGTGCACGACGCCGTCCACGACGTACACCGGATCGCTGTGGGTGGTGGGGTGCGTGGTTTCACAGCAGCCGCCCTGATCCACGGCCACGTCCACGATGACGGCGCCCGGCCGCATGAGTTTCAGCATCCTGCGCGTGACCAGCTTGGGCGCCTTCGCGCCGTGGATCAGGACAGCACCGATCAGCACATCGGCGCGTCGGAGGCACTCCTCCAGGCTCATCCGGTTGGACATGAGCGTGGTGACATTCCGGGGGAGGATTTCGTCCAGGTAGCGCATCCGCAGCGGACTAACATCCAGGAGATAGACCCGCGCCCCCATTCCCGAGGCCACCCTGGCCGCGTTGTACCCCACGATGCCCCCCCCGAGGACCACAACCGTGGCCGGCGGGACTCCCGGCACGCCGCCCATCAGGACGCCCCGTCCGCCGAATGGCTTGGCCAGGTAGTAGGCGGCGGTGTGCACCGCCATCCGTCCCGCCACCTCGCTCATCGGCTCGAGGAGGGGGAGGCGGCCGTCCGCCGTCTCCACGGTCTCGTACGCAATCCCGACGATCTTCCGGCGCAGGAGCGCCTTGGTGAGCTCCAGGTCGGGCGCCAGATGCAGGTAGGTGAAGAGGATCTGGCCGGGCTGGAGGAGGTCGAACTCCGACGCGAGCGGCTCCTTCACCTTCTGGATCATCTCGGCCTCGCGGTAGATCTGCTTGGCGCTCCCGACGACCTTCGCCCCGGCCGCCTCGTAGGCCTCATCGCCGAGCCCCGACCCCTCGCCAGCCCCTTTCTGGACCAGCACGGTGTGACCGCGCGACACCAAGGCCTGCACGCCCGCCGGGATGGTGCCCACGCGGCTCTCGTTATCCTTGATCTCCTTCGGCACCCCGATGATCATCTGGACATCCCCTTCACGACAGCGCGTTCACGGTATGAATGCCTTCGGCCGATCGGATGATGATAGTCGGCGGGAGAATCGAAGAGGTGACAGGACACTGCCTCGGATGGATGTGCGTCGCGTCGCCGAATCGACCCGCTGCCGAACTCGGCCCGCCTAGCGGCCCCAGTCCCGCGCATAGCGGAAATCCCGATCGATCGTCCGCGAGGAAATCTTGGCGATGACGGGAAGCCGCCGCTTGTACTGGGACGCCTGAATTCTGCGAGCGACCGCCCGCACGAATTGCTCCTCGAAGAAGCCGAGCTCGACCAGTTCCTCCACCTCGTAGCGCTGATCCACCAGGAGGTGCAGGGCCCGATCGACCGCTTCGTAGGTGAACCCCAGCTCCGCCTCGTCGGTCTGGCCGATCCAGAGATCGGCGCTGGGTTGCTTTTGGATGATGACATCGGGAACTTTCATGTGCCGGGCGAGCTGGCGGACCTGCGTCTTGTAGAGGTCCCCGAGGGGGTTCACCGCCGAGGCCATGTCCCCATACAGCGTGCCGTAGCCCAGGAGCAGCTCCGTCTTGTTGCTCGTCCCGAGCACCAGGGCGCCGAGCCGGGCCGAGTGATCGAAGAGGATCGTCATTCGCTCGCGGGCCATCTTGTTGCCGCGCCGCACCTGGTCGGCGTCGGGGAAGAGGCCGAAGTAGGCATCGATCATCGGGGTGATCTCCACCGTGAGGCCGTTGATGCCTGTCGCCTGCACCACGAGCGCAGCATGCTCTGCGCTCTCCGGGCTCGAGGAGCGATAGGGCATCATGATTCCCCAAACGTTCTGCGGTCCCAGGGCCCCGGCGGCCAGGAACGCCGCCAGGGCGGAATCCACACCGCCCGACAAGCCGAGCACCACCCGGTGGAAGCCGGCCTTCCCCACCTCGTTTTCGATGAACCCGGCGAGGACTTGGCGGACAATCTCGCAATTCAGGCAGAGGTCCCCCATGGGTTACGCGGCTCCCTCCCCGTGCGCCTGGATGATGCGCGCCAGCTCTTGCAGGGTAAGCTCCAGCCGCTCGTCCCGGAGCAGCGGGCTGGCCAAGCGGGCTCGCCGCAGCGCCCCCGGCTCCACCTCGGCCACGAGGAGCTGCTCTTCGAGGTAGCGCGCCTTCCCGCTGGTCTGCCCCGTCGGGTCCACCACCTCCGAGCCACCCCAGAAGCAGGCCCCGTCCTCGTAGCCCACCCGGTTGGCATAGACCACGTAGCAGGTGAACAGATCCCCGTAGGCGCGAATGACGCGCTCCCAGGTGGCGGCGTTCTGGAACGGCTCTGCGCCTCCGAGACCGCGCCCCGGGCTGGCGGAGGGGCACAGCAACAGGCCCGCGCCGTCCCAGGCCGCGATGCCCGCGGCGGCCGGATGCCACATGTCCTCGCAGATCAAGATGGCCATCCGGCCGAGGGCCGTGTCGAAGGCGCGGATGCGGCCCCCCGGGGCCACGTAGCGCTGCTCGTCGAAGATTCCGTACGTGGGCAGGTAGACCTTGCGATGGATGTGGCGGATCTCCCCGCCCTCCAGGTAGGCGGCGACATTGTGGAAGCGGTACTCGGGCGTCTGTTCCACGAACCCCACCACCATCGCCACGCGCTGGCTCAGCTCCAGGAGGAGCTGCAGGGCGGTGGCGTCCGGACGCAGGGCGATCGTGGGAACCTGGTCTTTGAGGAAGTAGCCGGTCAGGCTGAGTTCGGGGAACACAAGGAGACCGACCGATTGGGAGATCGCCTCTCGCGCCATCTTCTCGTGCAGCGCGAGATTCTTCTCCAGATCGCCCAAGGCCGGCGCGATCTGGGCCACGGCAATCCGGAACCGCCGCATCGTCGCCCCCGCAGCTCTTCGGATCCGCCAGCAGAGAGGAACGCCGGCATCCTACTACACTTCCCGCGGCAACTCAACCGCCGCCGACCGTTCGGGACGCGTTCCCCGGAGAACCAGCGGGCGGATGATCTGCCGACGACTTGGGCCGCTGCTTCCGCTTGAAGAGCAGAACTTGTTGCAAATGAGTCAAGTTTGGGCCGCAAACAACCGCTCAGGCCTCGTCCGTCATTCCGGCGAAAGCCGGAATCCAGAGGCATCCCGGAACGCTGGACCCCGGCTTCCGCCGGGGTGACGACTCGGACCTGTCGACGGCTTTTACAATCGGGCAACCTGCATAGATCGTCGGCATGAGGCGATGCGGCTCTACGGGTACGAGGCGCAGGCGGCGTAGAGGGCCTCGATGGCCTTGCGGTCGGCGGCGAAGGGATCGCGAGCCTGGCGCCTGTGCTCGAAGAACCCGCCGGTTACCTTTTGGCCGACCGGACTCGTCGCGAGCCACACCGGTGTCTCGGCGGCCTCATCGGGGGAGGCATGGCCGGCGAAGCCCAGGTTGTTGCTCAGGGTGGAACTTACATCGCCCGGATGGCAGGCGTTCACCGATACCCCAAATGCCTTGAGCCGCTCGGAAAAGGCCACGGTCAGCATGCGATTCGCCTGCTTGGACTGCCGGTACGCCTCGCCGTTGGAATACCGCCGGTGCTTGAACTCGAGATCGGAGAGGTCCAGGTCGCCCGCCCAGTAGCTGGCGACGTTCACCACGCACGCGGGAGCCGATTGCTTCAGGATGTCGCTCAGCTCCTGGATCATCCAGAAGTATCCCAGCACATTGGTGGCGAACTGCAACTCGATGCCTTCCGGCGTCTCCTGCCGCCTACGTGGGGTTACACCCGCGTTGTTGACCAGCACATGAAGCGGCCCCCGCCATCGTTCCGCCAGGCCGCGGATGGAGGCATGCCGCGAGACGTCCGCCAGCTCAGCGCGCACCCTGAGGTTTCCCGTGGTGTGGATGATCTCTCGGACCCCCCGCACAGCCTTTTCCTCGTTCCGACAGACGAGCACAACCTCGTATCCGGGTTGCGCGGCGAGCTGTCGCGCGATCGCCTCCCCGATCGCTCCGGTCGCCCCCGTGACAATGGCCACACGCTGTCCGCTGGTCATTCTGCTCTCCCGTTGTGCCGGGTCGTCGCGTGCCCTACCCGTCGAACTCCTGCGCTTGCCTGTCCAGGGACTCGCCGCTGAGGCGGTTGGTCGTCCATTCGTCCATGGCAACGGCGCCGAGGCTCTTGTAGAACCGGATGGCCGGCTCGTTCCAGTCGAGGACGGACCAATGAACTACCCCGCGGCAAGCCGCGGGGTATCGGCTTCTGTTCTAGTCCGTCATTCCGTGCTTGACACGCTGGACTTGATACGGGAATCCAGTCGGGCTTTCTGGATACCGGCTGGTTCCCCGGAAAACCGGGCCGGTATGACGAACTCGCGGCAAGCCGCGGGGAATGAACCCTCTTGGATTCAATCCTCCAGGAAGTGCGCTCCCGACCGACGCCTCTCGCCGAAGTGTGGCCTCCAATCGAGATATCGAGTGCCTGGCACTGCTTTTCTCGCGGATCCTCTGTTGCGTTCGGCTACATCCTCCGCCCTGCCGCTTCCACGAAGGGGCGGATGGTCTTCATGAGATAGGCGAAACCTTTCGGGTCGAGGGACTGGTGACCATCGGAGAGGGCCTCCCTGGGGTTGTAGTGGACCTCCACCAGGAGGCCGTCGGCGCCGCAGGCGACGGAGGCCCTGGCCATGGGCGTGACGTACTCGCGCACGCCCGTCCCGTGGGACGGATCCACGATGACGGGCAGGTGGCTGTGCTGCTTGATGTGCGGGATGGCGTTCAGATCCAGCGTGTAGCGCGTGGCGGTCTCGAATGTCCGGATGCCGCGCTCGCACAGGATCACGTGGGGGTTCCCCTCGGAGAGGATGTACTCGGCGGCGAGGAGGAGATCGTCCACCGAGGCCGCCATCCCCCGCTTCAGGATGACGGGCTTCCGGCTCTGCCCCAGCGCCTTGAGGAGCCGGAAGTTCTGCATGTTGCGTGCACCCACCTGGAAGGCGGCGGCATGCTGCTCGACGGCGGCGACGTCGCTGACCTCCACGACCTCCGTCACAGCCGGCATGTTCAATTTCCGGGAGACTTCCTGGAGGATCTGCAATCCTTCCAATCCCAACCCCTGAAAGCTGTATGGGCTCGTCCGGGGCTTGTAGGCGCCGCCCCGCAGACACCTGGCACCCGCCCGTTTCACCGCCTGCGCCGTGAGGAGCATCTGACGGCGATCCTCCACCGCACAGGGGCCCGCAATCACGGTGAAGTGCTTCCCGCCCACGGGCACGCCATCGATTTTGACGATGGTATCCCTGGGATGGATCTCCCGGCTGACCAGCTTGTACGGGGTGAGGACCGGGGAGATTTTCTCGACGAGGGGATGGTTCTCGATGTGCAGCTTCCCCAGGACGCGCTCGTCGCCGATGGCCCCCAGGACGATGCGCTCCGTCCCGGGCATGTAGAGAGGCTTCAGGCCCAGCGTCGCGATCCGTCGAAGAATGCCATCCGCGTCCTTCTTGGTGGCCCCTGGCTTGAGAACGATGATCATGAATGTCCCTCTCGTCCTTCGGCGTTATCGCAGCCTTCGCCCCTCTTCCCCGCTTTTTCCGACCTTCCGCCCCAGTTTTCCAGCCCTCACGCGTCAGCAGAGCGACGCGGGGTCCACATCGAGGTCCAGACGGACGCTGCGGGAGGCCGGAGACGCGCGGAAGCGTCGGGCCGCGTCCGTCACGGCCGCATGGAGGCGCCTGGCATCCCGGCCGCGGACCAGGAGGTGCCAGCGGTAGCGCTCGCGGGCGCGATACAGCGGTGCGGGTGCCGGCCCGCTCAGGGCGCTGCCGCGGATCCCCGCCTCCCCCAGGAGTCGGGCCAACTCCGCCGCCGCCGCCTCCACCCCTCGTGCATGCGGGCTGCTCACAATGGCCAGGATGGCCCGGGCGTAGGGCGGCAGGTTATTGTCGCGCCGGAGGGGGCTCTCCGCCTCCCACAGCGCCTCGTAGTCCTGCCTCTGCACGGCCTGCAGGATGTAGTGATCGGGGTTGAAAGTCTGGATCAAGGCCAAGCCGGGACGATCGCCGCGCCCCGCGCGTCCCACCACCTGGGTGAGCAGGGCGAAGGTGCGCTCACCCGCCCGGAAGTCCGGCAGATGGAGGGCCATGTCCGCTGACACCACCCCCACCAGGGTCACGTTGGGCACGTCGTGCCCTTTCCCGATCATCTGGGTCCCCACCAGGATGTCGATCTTCCCCTGCTGCAGCTCTTCCAGAATCCGCTGCGCTGCCAGCCAATCGCGGGTCGTATCTCGATCCATGCGGGCGACCCGGGCCTTGGGGAACCGCTCCCGGACGGCGGCCTCGAGCTGCTGCGTCCCGAAGCCCAGGTAGCGCATCCGATTCCCCTGGCAGGCCGGGCAGCGCTCCGGCGGGCGCCGCTGGAAGTCGCAGGTGTGGCAGCACAGGCGGCCCTGGCTCGCGTGGTACGTGAGCGACACGCTGCAGCGGGGGCAGCCGACCGTGGCGCCGCACTCCTGGCAGAGGAGCAGGGTCGAGAACCCCCGGCGATTGAGGAAGAGGAGGCTCTGCTCCCGTTTTCCCAACCGGTCGGCCAGAGCCGCGCAGAGCGGAGGCGACAGCAGCCGCTCCCCCGCCTGCATGTGTCGCAGATCCACGATCTCGACCGTCGGGAGGGGGCGCGCCTCGATGCGCTCCGCGAGCCGGCACAGGCGGTAGCGCCCGGCCCGGGTGCGCTCCACGCTCTCCAGGGAGGGTGTCGCCGAGCCCAGGATTACGGGGATGTTCAGGACCTTCGCCCGCATGACGGCCACGTCCCGCCCGTGGTATCGCGGGCTCTCCTCCTGCTTGTAGGAGGGATCGTGCTCCTCGTCCACCACCACCATGCCGAGGCGTGGGAGCGGCGCGAAGACCGCGGAGCGCGCGCCCACCACGATGTCCGCCTCGCCCCGGCGGACCCGCCGCCAGGCATCGTAGCGCTCGCCGCCGCGCAGGCCGCTGTGCAGGACCGCCACGCGGCCGCCAAAGCGTCCCAGGAACCGCTGAACGGTCAGGGGCGTCAGGGCGATCTCGGGGACAAGGACCAGGGCCTGGCGCCCCTGGGCCAGGGCCGCCTCGATCGCCTGGAGGTAGACCTCCGTCTTGCCCGAGCCGGTGACGCCGTGCAGGAGCATCGGGAAGAACCGCCCCTCCGCGAGTGCCGCGCAGGCGCAGGCCACCGCCTCCGCCTGGGCCGCGGTGAGCTGCCGCGGGGTATCCGTCGGCTCCATCGGCTGCTGGAAGGGGTCCCGGCTCTGCTCCACCTCCCGCATCTGCACCACGCCTTGCTTGATCAAGGCCCCCAGCGCGGCCGGGCTTCCCGCAGCCGCCTCTCCCCTGGGCAGGCCGCCCCGGGCCCCCGCCAGCGCCCGGAGGATGGCGCGCTGCTTCGTGGCCTGGGGCGGGAGATGGATCGCCTCGGGGTCCACGCCGGCCGCGAGCACACAGAAGGAGACGCAGCAGCGGGCGGATGCGAGCCGGCCGCACCTCACCGGACAGCTCCACCAAGCCGCGGCGCGCCAGGCTGTGCGCGAGGCGTCGCGCCGCCCGCCAGCGCTGCGTGAGCGTCGGGAGCGTCGCCTCCCCCCGAACGCGGAGGAAGGCGAGCAGTTCCAGCTCGCCCGGCCGGAGCGCCCCATCGCCGTCCATGGCGGCCGCCGCCGCCGCGGTCACGCGGACCACCTGCTGGGTGAAGCTGTCGATCCCGGGCGGCAGGGCCACCCGGATCACCTCGCCCCAGGGACACAGGTAGTAATCGGCCACCCAGCGGGTGAGCTCGAGGAGATGCGCATCCAGAAGCGGCTCGCCGTCCAGGATCTCGCCCAGCTCCTTCGTCCCGGCGACGGTGGACCGCTCGCGCGTGCCGACCACATACCCCGTCACTGTGCGAGCGCCGAGCGGGACCAGGACCCGCTTCCCCGGGGCTGCCAGCCCGCGCCACTCCTCCGGCACGCGGTACGTCAGGGCGGTCTCCACCCCGGCGGGAAACACCACGTCTACAAAGGCAGGGCTGTCGGCTGTCATGGGTGCACGACGTCCGCGATCCGATGGGTTGGCAGGGGAACTCGGCCGCTCACGCCGGGTCGGATGTTTGCATCTCACGCAGGAGGAGCTTCATGTCCTCCCACACCGTTTTCTTCTCGTGGGGGTTCCGCAGCAGGAACGCCGGGTGGAAGGTCGGGAGCAGAGGAATCCCGTGGAAGTCGTAGAACTTCCCCCGCAGGCGCGAGATGGGCTCCTTGGTCTGGAGTAGCGTCTGAGTTGCCGGCCCGCCCAGGGCGCAGATGAACTTGGGCCCGATGGCGTGGAGCTGCTTCAGGAGGAACGGCGAGCAGGCCAGGATCTCGTCCGTCTCGGGCGTCCGGTTGTTGGGCGGCCGGCATTTGATGATATTGCAGATGTAGACGTCCTCTCGCTGCATGCCCATCGCCTGGATGATCTTGGTGAGGAGTTGGCCGGCCCGCCCGACGAAGGGCTCGCCCTGCGCGTCCTCGTCGGCGCCCGGCGCCTCGCCCACGAAGACCAGCTTCGCGTGGGGGTTCCCCACGCCGAAGACGATCTGGGTGCGACCCGTGTGGAGCTTGCAGCGGGTGCACTCCCCCAGCTCTTCGCGGACCTGCTCGAGTGTGGGCCGCGGCGCCGCGGCGGGAGCAGGCGTCTCGGGCCACCGGGCGTCCACGTACTGCAGCCCCAAGACCTGCTGGACTTCGAGGTACGCCCGCACGCTGCCCGCGATCTCGCGCAATTCGTCCCGGGGATCCTGTGCCATTCTCTCTCCGTGGAAATCGTTCGGCTGTTCGGCGGTCCGGCTGTTCCCGTACGTCCGAACGGTTGAACCGTCGGATGCCCGCAACCCCTAGCGTTTCGCGAGCAGCGCCACCACCCGATCCAGGATCCGGTCCGCCACCGCCCGCTTCGACAGGAGCGGCAGTTCCTCCACGCCGCCCTGCGCGTCCAGGATCTTCACCAGGTTGGTGTCCGCATCGAATCCCGCGCCGGGCTGGCGGACGTCGTTGGCGACCATGAGGTCCACGTGCTTTCGCTGGAGCTTCTTCTGCGCGTTTGCCAGCAGATCATTGGTCTCCGCGGCGAAGCCGACCACGATCCGGTTCCCCTTCCGCTTCCCCACCTCGGCCAGGATGTCGGGCGTGGGCTCCAGCGTGACCTCGGGGACCGCCTCCTCCTTTTTGATCTTCCGCTCTGCCACACGCTTGGGACGGAAATCCGATACCGCCGCCGCCTTGATCACCGCAGTCGCCACCGGCAGCTTGGCCAGCACCGCGTCGTACATCTCCTGCGCGGTCTCCACGTGGATCACGTCCACGCCCGCCGGCGCGGGGAGAGCCGTGGGACCGCTCACCAGCGCCACCGTGGCGCCGCGCGCGGCCGCGGCCTCGGCGATGGCGTAGCCCATCTTCCCCGAGGAGCGATTGGAGAGGTAGCGCACCGGATCCAGCGGCTCGCGCGTGGGACCGGCCGTCACCAGCACGACCTGACCCGCGAGATCACCCACGGCAATCAGCAGCCGCTCGACGGCCGCAACGATCTCGGAAAGGTCCGCAAGCCTGCCCGGGCCCACCAGCCCGGAGGCCAGCTCCCCGCTGGCGGGTCCCACGACGTGGACGCCGCGACTCCGCAGGCGGTCCAGGTTCTCCTGCAGGGCGGGGTGCTGGAACATGTCGCTGTCCATGGCCGGCGCGATGAGCACGGGACAGCGACCGGCCAGGTAGATGTTGCTCAGGAAGTCGTCCGCCAATCCCAGGGCCAGTCGCGCGATGGTGCGGGCCGTGGCCGGCGCCACCACGAACAGGTGGGTGCGCTCTGTGGCTTCGATGTGGCCGATCCGGGAGTCATAGGCCAGGGAGAACATGTCCAGGAGCACCGGCTGTCGCGAGAGGGTCTCGAAGGTGAGGGGCGCGACGAATCGGGTCGCCGCCTCGGTCATGACCACCTGGACCTCGGCCCCGCGCTTCACGAGCTCCCGCAGCAGCTCCACCGCCTTGTACGCCGCGATGCTCCCGGTGACCCCGAGCAGGATGCGCTTGCCGGTTAGCATGGTCTCACCCCGTTCTCCGTCCCCTGACCTGCTCGCTCGGGTCCCCCATCAAACCATTGTGCGAACCTCGCCCGAGGTGAATATCTCATGAGGCCAGCCTTCGGTGCAATCCATCATTCTTCCACGATCCTCCACAGTTCGTCGAAGACTTCCCTTTCATTGTCTCCGTTGCACCCTCCGTAAATCAACCTCGGCGAACTCCCCACATAGCACTGGTCCACTTCCGACCACTCGACGATTTTCACGTATCGAGCGCTCTCTTTCATCTCTTCGACTCCTCGGCAGCGTGGGCCCACTCACTTCCTGTGCAACTGAATCACGTTTGGGTCGCGGCCTTCCCCACTCTGCGAGTCACCCGCACGATCGTAGCAACCTGGGTGCGACGTTCCAACGCTGTCCGCCGTCGGTGATGACCGTGACGGTCTTCCTGTTGTAGCGGGTCAGCATACCAACCACCACAGGACGGTCTTCTGGTTGAAACGCAACACGATCACCGATCTTGAACTCGAGCATCTGCGCGTGCGCACGCATCTGATTCAAAAACCTCAGGCGTTCAACAATCCTGTTGTTGAGGTCGATGAGCTCTGCCTCGGAAAGCTTATCGATGTCGATCTTCATGGGCACTCCCACACTCGACAGGGCGCCGCACGCCGGACCATCTGCCATCCCGACGTCGCCCACCGCTGCGACAGCTCAACCGCATCCGCCGCCTGCGGCAGGGCGAAGCCCCGGACCTAAGCGCAGGGGCGGCGGCTCAACGATGGGCGTCAGCGGCGTAGCGGAGCCGCGACCACCTATACGTCCTGGTTAGCGAGCGCGGCTGGACCGGGTTGTACCAGCGGTTGCAAGAGCGCGCTCGGTGTTCTCGGACAGTTCCACCGGCGCGAACAATTCCCTGGGGTAGAGGTAGTCCGCGCCAGACTCGTCCACGACGCGAAGATACCCTCGCCTGCCAGCGGCCTCATCCTCACGGACCTCATACAGCTTCCGCAGTTCGAGGTCTTCCGCCCCCTCTGTGTGGACGCAGACAACGTACCGTCGCTTTGGCTTGCTCATGCTCTACTCCAAGAAGCGCTTGATCTTGAACTTCTTTCGTCCGACACCGTGCGCCTCGTACCAGTGTACCTCGGCGCGGCAGAGCGTCCCATTCGAAAGACGAACGGTCGCCGTTCCCTTAAGTTTCCTCCAACGTTCCGCACCAAACTGCGCCTTCAGGCGGGCTCGCTCGCGCACCGATAAACCCTGCGCGATGATCTCGATGTCGCCGATTTCCCCGACGATCTCGAAGTACATGCTCGGCGCTTTCTGGCCCTTCCGAACTCTTTCTGGTCGGTGCGCTAACGACAGGGATCACCGGGCGGCGACCCAATGACCCTCCACTTCAAACAGCCCTGGTGCCGCCGGTCCCGTGGATCGGTTGGATTGGTGGTTCTTCCTATGCGGCGGCGCCTCTGCGCGCCACCCGCCTTGAGCGTCGAGTCAGGCGTGCGGACGCCTCGGCCACGCGAATCAGCGAGCGGAGGGCCTCGTTGACCGCACGTTCGTTTGGAAATACACGAGCTACCTGAGGTTCAAGCACGACAACGTTGCATGATGCAGCAACACGGGACGCATACTTTCCGCGAACCAGATCCCCGAAGTCAGAACGCTTGTACTCAGCACGAAGCTCGTCGCTTGGCCTGCCTCTAACCTTCTTCATAGATCTTCCTCTCTCGCTTTGTCGCAAGACGTGCACTGATCAGCCGGATTCTGTCCTCTCGCTCGGTATGCGCTACAACGAGCAGTCGGCCCAGAACCGACACGCCAAAGGTGACGTAGCGATCCTCGCCAGCCGAGTGGTCTGGATCGAGCGCAGTGGCCGACAGGGTGTCGCGGAAGACTGATGCCGCCTCCTCGAAAGACACGCCGTGTTTGCGAAGATTCGCCGTAGCCTTCGGAGAATTCCACTCGACCAGCAAGTGTGGCTCCCCTCTCCCCTCGGTCGCCCAATGCTCCCGAACAGCCGCGGGCGATTAGTATCGACCTGACACCGGCCCAAGTCAACCGGGGCCTGGGTGCGGTCTCTTAGCCCCGGTTTCCGTTCCCTATCTCCTCGGCTCAAATGCGTCGCATTGGAATTGCTCTTCGCCCTGTTGGTCCGCTCTTGTCAGGGTACACAGAATCTCCTCCTGTGGATCGTCATCCTTGCGGCACGTGACACACAGACCAGGCTTTCTGATGAGATCGGGATTGATCACAGTGCCGTCGTCACGGAAGAAGCCGAAGCCTTCGTCCTCCTTCATCACCCTCACCTCGCTCGAACTTCGCTCGGGCCCGTAGACTCCTCCCTCATTGCATTGAACCCCGCTGGATCCACCGTCACAATTCGTCGGCAGCCTCACAGAAATATCCCCACTGCCTGCTTGGGCTGGACGCCGATCACAGCCGCCACCGGGCGGGCACTTGATGGTGAAGAGGCAGAAGACCTCGCCCGGGATCTCCGCCCGGTGCTCGGAGAGGACGTAGTAGTTGGCCTGGCCCTTGGCGATGATCACAGGAGACGTCCGGATCGCCTCGCGAAGATCGGGCGATGCCTCCTCCCAGGAGATCCCCAGCGTGTCGGGCCCCGCCTGGATGAGTCGATCCACGGCCTGCTCCAGCCCCACCATGCGCCCATCCTCCAGCGTGGCGTCGGAGGTGATGGGACCGCCGCGCAGGGCGGAGGTGACGTGGCAGCCGAGCCGGCGCAGTTCCAGGATGAAGAGCTTGTCCAGGGCGATCTCGCCGACGTTGTCGTGGACGTAGAGCACGTTCGGCTTCTGCTGCACGCGCTGGTAGAGGCGCGTCACGTGGTCCTTGGCCATGCCTCGATCCGCGTACCCCTGAAGGTGCGCCAGCGTCTTGGCAGGCTCGAAGCTGTACCCGATCCCGACCGTCCGCGAGTCCAGGCTGTTGCCGGCCAGCGCCCAGAGCGCGAGGTACCGGAAGCGGGCCTCCCCCTCCAATCTCTCCGCCTCCGCCTGGATCTTCCCGGCGATTTCCAGGGCCACACGGTTCAAGCCGCGCCGGCTCACCTCGAAGGGGACCGGCACCCCCGTGTCGCGCTTGAGGATCCGGTGGACCTCCGTGATGTAGTAGGACGGCACCCGCTCGTGGCCGAAGGTCTCGGCGAGGAACGCCATGGCGTCCCGGGCCACGGTGAGCTGGGTCGGCACATGGCTCGTGACCTGCTGGGCCGCGGCGTACACGTCTCCCAGGACGCAGGTGAGGCAGGCAGGCGTCGTCCTCATCGCCGCTCCTCCGGCGGGACGAAGCCCTTGGGGAAATGGTTCAGGGGGCGCCGGCCGCCTCCCACGTCCGTCGCCGCCTCCAGGGCCAGGGCCATGAACTGCTGCGCGGTGGCCACCGCCTCCGGCGTGGGGAGCCCCTTGGCCAGCCCTGCGGCGATGGCCGACGAGAGGGTGCAGCCGGTTCCATGGAACTCCCCCGGGATCCGCCGGCTCTCCCGCCAGACGCATTCGCGCCCATCGTACAGGAGATCCACGACCCGCTCGCCCGGCAAATGGCCGCCCTTGATCAGGACGTACTTCGGCCCCATGGCGTGAATCGTCCGCGCCGCTCCCTCCATGTCCGTCTCGGTGCGGATCTGCTGCTGACAGAGGATGCTCGCCTCGTCGAGGTTGGGCGTCACGACCGTGGCCAGCGGAAAGAGGTGCGCTTGCATCACCGGCGCCGCCTCGTGCTGCATCAGGGCATCCCCGCTGGCCGCGATCATCACCGGATCCACCACCAGGTTCCGGATGCCGAACTCCTTGACCGCAGCGACCACGGTCCGGATGATCTCGCCCGTGGCCAGCATCCCCGTCTTCGCCGCATCCACGGCGATGTCTTCCAGGACGGCCCGGAATTGGGCCCGGATGAAGGTGATGCTGGGCAGTTCGACCGCCTGCACGCCACGAGTATTTTGGGCCGTCAGCCCGGTGATCACCGACAGGCCGAACACCCGGAATGCGGTGAAGGTCTTGAGGTCCGCCTGGATCCCCGCCCCCCCACCCGAATCCGAGCCCGCGATGGTCAGCGCGGTCGGCACTCGCCTGCCTGGCATACCCTCGCCTCCTCAACCTCGGCGCGGGATCCACCCCGCGCCGCTCCTCACCTCTTGTTGTGGCTCACAGCCTTCGCCGATCGGCTCCCGGCTTTCGCCGTTCGGCTCTTGGTCCTTGGCGCTCCACCCTCGGCGCTCTTTTGCGCGTACAGGCTCGTGTACCGCTCGTAGGTACCCAGGACCCGCTTCACGTAGTTCCGGGTCTCGGTGTACGGGATGTCCTCGGTGAACTGCTCCGCATCCGTGAACCCGAACCGCTGAATCCAGTTCCGCACCTGCTGCCGTCCCGCATTATACGACGCCAGAGCCAGGCTCAAACTCCCGCCGTTGTCCCGCAGGAGCTCGGCCAGATGGATCGTCCCGAGCCGGATGTTCACCTCCGGCGTTTCCAGGGGCGTGCTCGGGTCCCGTGGTAGGCTGTATTTTTTGGCCACCTGGTCTGCCGTCTCAGGCATGAGCTGCATGAGGCCCCGGGCCCCGGCCCAGGAGACCGCCTGCGGGGCGAAGGCGCTCTCCTCTCGCATGAGGGCCGTCACCAGGTAGGGATCGACGCCCTGCGCCTTCGCCTCCTGGCGGACCAGCGGCCACTGCGCCAGCGGATACACGCACTGCCAGAAGTCGTGAATAGGGGGACGGCCGTTCTCCTGGACGTAGAGCGGGCGCAGGATCCGGTTCCCCAGCCAGACAGCCTTGTCGTAGCGCTGGAGCTCGAGGAAGACCCGACACGCCTCGGCCAGCTCGCCCCGGTCTTCGGGGTGCGCCCGCACCTGCTCGCCATACTCCGCGACCGCCTCATCCCGGAGGCCCAGGGCCCGGAGCGCCTGCCCCTTTTCGGCATGGGTGCGGCCCCCCTTCTCGCCCCGTCCTGCGGGCACCGGCGCCGGCCGCTCGATCCGACGCTCGGGGTGCTTGAGATATTTGAGACGCTCCTCCGCGTGGAACCGGTAGTACGGGGCGTCCACCGCCGTGGCCAGGAGCGTCCGGTAGGCCTGCACGGCCTCGCGCGGGTGGTGAAGCGCCTCCAAAGCCCGCCCCCGCCAGTAGAGCGCCGACACCCGGAAGCTGGATCCCGGATCCTCGGCGAGCAGGCGGTCCCAGGCCGCCAGTGCCGCTTTCGGCTCGCGCCCCTTGTACGCCAGCCAGCCCTGCAGCCAGAGGGCGTCGTCCGCCCAAGTGCTCTTGGGATACTCCTGCAGGAATCGCGCGAGGTACGTTTGGGCTTGTGCCGCGTCTCCCTGGTCCGCGGCCGCCCGCCCCAGGAGGTAGAGACCCTCTTCGGCCCATCGGCCCTTGGGCGCTACATCCAGGAGGAACGTCATCTGCTCGACGAAGCTGGGGTAGTCCCCCGACCGGCCGAGACTGCGCCCGAGCCAGAAGATCGCCTCCGCCCGCTCCGGGCCTGCCACATCGCGGAGCGGCTGCAGCCACTGGATGGCCTGGCTGAACTGTCGCAGGTTAAAGGCGCTCGAGCCCCAGGTAGAGCCGCGCCTCCGTCTCGTACGGAGACGCGGGGGCGGCGAACGGCTTGAGCTCCTGGAGGGCTGGTCCGTAGCGCCCCAGATGATACAGCGTCAGGGCCCGGCGGAACTGTTCCTCAGGGGTGAAGGGCCGAAGGCCCGGGATCGTGGCCAGAAGATCCTTGGCTCGCTGGCTCTCCGGCCCCCCGGGGAACTCGATCCAGACCCGCCGCAGAATCTCCTCCGCACGCTCCACCCGGTCGAGGCGGAGCAGTGTCTCCCCCAGCGTCACCCACACCTGGGCGCGCCCCGGCCCCTGTGGGAAGATTGCCAGGTACTGGAGGGCTGCTTCCTCCGCCTGGATGAACTCGCCAACCTGCAGCCAATCTCTTGGGAGCTCGCGCCGCGCGCGCTCGAGGTAGAGGCTCTCGGGGTGCTGCTCCACGAGGCGCGAGAGCACCGCGGCCGCGATCCCGTGCCGTCCCGCAGCCTGCTCAGCCTGGGCAAGAAAGTACAGGGCGTAATCCCCGAGCAGCGGATAGCTGAGTGCGGCCCGTTCCAGACAGGCAATCGCCTCTTCCGGCTGGTTCTGCCGCACCAAGAGGAGGCCCAGGAGGAGATCGGCTCGCGGCTGAACGCTCGCCGGGAGGCTTCCCGCCTCGAGGCCCCTCAAGATGTCCGTGGCCGCTTTCAGATCGCCCGACTCCGCCTCGCGGGACGCCGCCGACAGGCTCGCCTCCGGAGACATGGCTGTCGACGCGCCGGCTCCAGCTTCGGCCGCGAGGAACAGGAGCGCCAGGCCAATCGCGATCCCCTCACGCATTCGCATTGCTCTCGCCCACCCGCCTCACTCCTCGCCTGCCAGACGGGGAAGGCTCACGTCATAGGGCGGCCGGGCGATGCCGCGCTCGGTGATGATCGCGTCCACGTAGCTGGCGGGTGCGACGTCGAAGGCGGGGTTGGCGACGCGGATGCCAGCGGGCGCCACCCGGCGCCCGCCGAGCTGGGTCACCTCCTCGGGCGCCCGCTCCTCGATCGGGATCTGCGACCCGTCGGACAGATTCAGGTCCAGGGTGGAGATGGGCGCCGCCACGTAGAAGGGGATGCCGTGGGTCCGCGCCAGGACCGCCACGCTGTACGTCCCGATCTTGTTGGCGACATCGCCGTTTCGCGCGATCCGATCGGCGCCCACGATCACCAGGTCCACCTGCCCCTTGCCCATGAAGTGGCCCGCCATGCTGTCGGTGATGAGGGTGACGGGAATCCCCGCCTGCTGGAGCTCCCACGCGGTCAGACGCGCCCCCTGAAGCAGGGGGCGCGTCTCATCCACCCACACCATGACGTGCTTCCCCGCCTGGGCGGCCGCGCGGATGACCCCGATGGCCGTTCCGTACCCTGCCGTGGCCAGGCCGCCTGCGTTGCAATGCGTGAGGATCCGGGCCGGGTCCGGGACCAGCGCTTGCCCGTGCTGCCCCATGCACCGGTTGATGCGAATGTCCTCCTCACGCATCTCGCGGGCCTCGGCCACCAGGGCGGCTTGGATCTCGGACACCGAGAGGTCGCGCGACTTCCGAGCCAGCGCCAGCAGACGGTCCACGGCCCAGCGCAGGTTCACCGCCGTCGGGCGGGTGGCTGTCAGGAGCCCACCCATCTTGTAAAGCTCGGCGAGGAAGTCCTCGACGCTGCTCACGCGGAGGATCTGTGCCCCCAGGGCCAGCCCCATGGCCGCCGCGACGCCGATGGCCGGCGCCCCCCGGACCTGCATCGTCCGGATGGCGTGGGCCACCTCGTCGATGGTCCGGCACTCGACATAGACCTCTTCGGCGGGAAGCCGGGTCTGATCGATCAGGCGGACCGTCCCGGCTTCGGTCCACTCCAGGGTCACGAAATCATCGGGCATGAAGCACCTCGTGGGGCTTGTCTATCAGTGAGTTAGCTTAACATCATCTTCCGGCGATGCAAAACGGAAAAATCCTTGACAGCGCGGTCCCGAAGCCGGATGATACGGCTCGCACGGGACACAGGAGACACGGACGATGTCCTTCGCCTCGACGAGCCGCTTTTCCCTTTACTTTTGGTTTACGGGCGTCTGCCCGGGCGGCTCGAGGCGTCGGATGACGTAGACCACAGCGCATCCAGTCACCAAGGGCCACGGGGCAGACGATGCCTCGTGGCCCTTTTGTTTTTCGGATCACGGCGGCCCGTGGCCGGTTGCTGCCCATGGAGGGAGAACATGATCATCGTTATGAAGGGGACCGCTCCGAAAGAACAGGTGCACGATGTCATCCGGACCGTGGAGGAGCTCGGCTATCAGTCTCACGTGATCTGGGGCAAGCAGCGCACGGTGATCGGCGCCGTGGGGGATGAGCGCGGCAAGGCCCGCCTCCAGTCCCTCGAGGTCATGCCGGGCGTCGAGAGCGTCGTCCCCATCCTCCAGCCCTTCAAGCTGGCCAGCCGTGAGTTCAAACCCGCCCCCACGCTGGTCAGAGTTCGGGATGTGGAGATCGGCGGCGAGCGCGTCGTCATCATGGCGGGCCCCTGCACCGTGGAGAACCACGGCCAACTCCAGGAAACCGCCAAGTTCGTGAAGGAGGCGGGGGCCAGCATGCTGCGGGGCGGGGCGTTCAAACCCCGCACCTCCCCCTATGCGTTTCAGGGCTTGGGCGAGGAGGGCCTGCGGCTTCTGGCCGCCGCCCGTGACGAGACGGGGCTTCCGATCGTCACGGAGGTCTTGAAGCCGGAGGACGTGGACCTCGTGGCCGAGACCGCCGACATGCTCCAGGTCGGCGCCCGCAACATGCAGAACTTCGCCCTGCTGAAGCGCGTGGGAGAGACGGGGAAGCCGGTGCTCTTGAAGCGGGGCATGGCCTCGACCATTCAGGAGTTCCTGATGGCGGCCGAGTACATCCTCTCAGAGGGGAACTACAACGTCGTCCTGTGCGAGCGGGGCATCCGGACCTTCGAAACGGCGACCCGCTTCACCTTGGACCTGAATGCTGTTCCGGTTATCAAGAAGCTCAGCCACCTTCCGGTGATCGTGGACCCCAGCCATGGGACCGGCCACTGGGATTACGTGATCCCCATGGCCAAGGCCGGGATCGCCTGCGGCGCCGACGGCCTCATGGTCGAGGTCCACGTCCGCCCCGAAATGGCCGTGAGCGACGGCATCCAATCGCTGAAGCCCGCCATGTTCCAGCAGTTGATGCAGGAGATCGCCCCGTTCGTCCAGGCGGCCGGCCGACGGCTGTAATCCAACCGCCGCATCGTGCCGTCCAGGGGAAGGCTCTTCAGGCACACGCCTCAGATGAGACCCGGAGTTCGAGCCCTGCTTGGCTCCCCAAGAGGGGCGAATCTCTAGCCGTTGCACAAAGGTGTTGATCTTGATCTGCGATTCGCGGGTAAGGCCGCGATCTGCTTACCAAAAGGGGAACGGTCAGTCAGGGGAAAACTCTCCCGCAGTTTTCCCGTCGCCCGGGAGAGATGTAACCCGTGATACTGATTGCGAAAATCCCCAGAACGCACGTCTTCAGCTTCGAGTATCAACACCTTTGTGCAACGCCTAGGGCGAATCTGGGCACTGGAACGAGAGGCTTACGCTAGCGTGAGGAGCTAACGATGCGAGCTAACCGGCGATCCTGGCGATAATTCCCCCGTCGTTCAGCTCGTCGGCGTTTTCGTTCTTGCAGGCGAAGTGGGAAACGGCCGGCGAAGATGCTGACAACAAAAACTAACAACACTACATCGAGGAGCACTTGGAGCGGCACAAGCAGGGTATGGCTGGCAGACGGGTTGTCTGGACGACCGAGGGTGCCTAAAACCAGGAAAGCTCCGAAGATCGCTTGCCAAGGACAGAGACCCAGGGCGGAGCGGTAGAAGACACTGCAACCGATGACCACCTGCAACAGGTTAATAAACAACAGGAGCAGTGATCGCGAGACGGAGGTTGTGGGTGCATTGACTGCCGGCACGTTGGTCAGGAAGAGAATGTTGAGGAGACTTAGATAAAGCACGAATAGCAGGTAAGCCGTGGCGCCCACTGCCGCGCGCAACCATGCGTCAGGAATCCAAACGGCAACAATAGTAATGGCAAACTGGCAAATCACCAAAAACTCCACCACGAAGTCGCGCCGCTTCCGTTGCTGACGCCCATCAGCCGGGAAGCACTCGACAATCGCGTAATGAAGTGACGTTCGCCTGAGCCAGACGAGCACATAGCAGACCCTGCGTTCAAGTCCACGGAGACTACTGTTCCGCACGCCACGGACCGGCGCGACGGCGAGTCGGATCCACCACTGCCGGAGAGCATCCCAGAATTTCTGGCTACGCACCCTCGCCTTCAACGCCTTCGACGGTGCCACAACGGTGTGTTCCATGTGATCTCCTTCACGGCCGCGTTCTCGACGCTCGTTGGATGTTTCTTGCAAGTAGAGCGAAGTGCCTCCTGAGCGGCGACTTAAGCGCATTATTGTCAGTGGCGTGTGACTTGGGAAGTAGAATCGACGTGCGAACCGCCTAGTGCCTCCGTCACAGTAACCTAGACCATATGGAAAGACCGGCGCTGCTATCGCAGAATAGTGTGGATCGTTCCTGGGGAGAACGGAGCCGTTCACCAAGGGTGTTGATACACCAGAATGTCAAGGGGTACGGCCGGGGGTCTGCGCCTTCATTTCCAAGGGTTGCGTCACTCCGCTGTGCCGGCAACGCTACGGAAGATATTCCCCCAGACTGATCATTCCTCTTCTGGTAGGCAGATCCACGGGTTACCCCCGATTCGCCGAGCGACATCAACACCTTTGGTGAACGGCTAGCACAGTAACACGGGGGGCTACAAATACAAAACCGATGAGGTGGGGTTCCGGGCCGAAAAAAGGATGTAGCCCAGGCAGGGGGGAGGGAAGATCGGGGCAACCTGGGGCAGCTTGGACGGCGGGTTTCGAGCTTGTGAACGGGAAACCCCAGCTTGTACCGGAAAACGGGGAGCGAGGGCGCGGGGGGGACGAGCGCCCGAGCGCGACCGACCGACCCAGGAGGCAAGGCCATGCACCTGGTGCGCGGACGAAACGAAGGGAGACGGTAGGGATGTGGAGAGGAGCGCGCGCGGGCAAGTCGGACCCCATCGGCGAGCGAACTAGTGGACAGGTGAGGATCGGAGGGAGTCGCACCCCACGGGTGCGCAGGGACCGGAGACGCGGGTCGATGTTCGGACCAGAATGGCTCCCCAAGAAGGGCGAGTCTCTAGCCGTTACACAAAGGTGTTGACGACCATCTTCACTTCGTCGGTAATCCACGGATTTGCTTGCTCGGATGGGAGTAGCTGGCCAGGGAAGAAATCTTCTGCAAACATGTCGTGGTGCGAAAGCAATCTAACCGAAGGCAGAGATTGGGCTGCCATGCCTCTTGACAATCAGACCATCAACACCTTTGTGTAACGGCTAGGGCGAGTCTGGGCACAGGAATGTGAAGCTTTCGCTTGCGTAATCGAATTGCGCCCTAACTCTGGGGGGCGAGCGGGTGAGCACGGGGAGCCTACGCTCCGCTAGTGGGCGGAGTTCCCTCGGGACGTAATCGGCGATCTCCAGCCCATGGGGCTGGAGCTTTTCGGGCTCGGCGCAGTCTGTTCCGCGTCACTGCGACTTCACACTGAACTTCTTGTGCGCGCGGCCGTAATAGTCCTGTTCGTGGCCGCACTTAGGGTTAGTACACCGAATCACCAGTGGGGCAGCCGGTGCGTATAAGGTGCGACCGCCGCTGGTATCTTCATGGAAGAACAGCGGCAAACTGCAACGTGAACAGTCAAATTACCACCGGCAAAGCCGGTGGCTTGAAAGATGTGAACCGCTCAAAGCGGTTGGACAACCTACCGCCACCTGAAGGTGGCGTTACCGCGCGAAGATATTGAGTTGGTCGAGGCGCTGGTCCTCCGCCTCTTGCTTCTTGATGTACTCCCGGATCGTGGCCTCATCGCGGCCCACCGTGGAGACGTAGTATCCTCGGGCCCAAAAGCTCTGGCCCGTGAAGTTCTGCCGGCGGCCCAAGTACGTCCGGGCAATGTGAATGGCACTCTTGCCCTTCACGTACCCGATCACTTGGGCCACGGCATACTTCGGGGGAAGTGCGATCAACATGTGGACGTGGTCCACCTGGAGGTGCCCCTCCTCCACCGTACACTCGCGTTGCTGGGTGAGGTCGCGGAACACCGGCCCCAGGTACTTGCGGAGCTCGGCATACAGGGCTTTCCGCCGATACTTGGGAATCCACACGACATGGTACTTGCACTCCCACTTGGTGTGGGCTAAGCTCTCGCTGTCGTCCATGAAAGCCTCTTGGGACTGCGTGAGCTTTGAGCGGTTCACGGCCCGAGAGGCTTTCGTATTTTCCCGGAACTGTCAAACTCTGGGAGTCGCCCGGCAGAGCCGGGGGGTTACCTAACGGACTCAACGCCATCGAACCATCTCAGTGTTCCCATTGTGGTCCACTCCTCCGTGGTCTGGCCTCCATTTCAGCAACCGGTTCGCCTAAGATACCGGTTCGTTTCTACGGTCGTCTTAATGATGTGCTTGGCTTCGATGAGCGCAGCTGCGCGGTCAGACCTTCCGTGTGGACGAGATGGGCAGCCATCGAGTGAATAGCTTCGCGGCGAGCATGGTAGACACCATAGCGGAATGCAAGCAGCACGAGCCCGATGACGGCGAAGCGGGAGGCCCAACGCTCGATGAGGAGTGTTGATCCGAGAAGAAGCAGGAAGAGCGGAAGGTGATAGAAGAGGAACCGCAAGTTGGGAATGAGGTAGTTGGAGGGGCACTTCGACCGGTGATTTAGGCTTTGAAGAAGGAACCTAAAGGTACCGACCCGGCTGGATAGGAAGACGGCAAGAAGTGCAAGGGCTATGGCGGTCGCTTCCTTCATCAGAAGCTCCGGTAGTTCTTAGGTACGTCGGAAGGTTTTGGGTTCTGTTACCTCCACCGCGGTCGCACAGATGGGCGCTTGCGGGTGAGTGGCCGTGGAGATGTGGAAAGTGGCCTGGGCCTGGAAGCCTTGGGTCTTGGCTTGGAAGGGTCCTGCGACTTGGCGGTCAGGTTCGCGGCTACGCGGAGACTGTCGGGATTCAAGATGGCTGCAACCTCCCCCGGGGGCAGGTGTTTGGTTGTGTGACGGTATCAAGTAGAGATTGTACCTGCGATCTGGTTGGATCTGACCCCGGTGGTCGGTGCTGTCAAGGGGGAAGGACCCTTGCCGCCCCCCAGTTTTTGAACGGCGTCCAATCCTTCGGAGGTTGCCAGCGGCCCGGAGGGTAATCACGCCGGCAGCCGGCCGCACTTATTTCGCCAGGCGGTGCAGGAAGGCCCCGTTTCGGTAACACGGGGGGTGGGGAGTACAGGACCTTTGGTGGGAGGGGGATGGAACGGATTGAATCAGGGAGGGGCGGGGTGGATGAGAATCCCTGGATTGCGTGCCGTTCTCAGCTCATGCTAGGACTGCTGGTCCCAGTTCCCCGGCCTACCGTTCGCGACGGGAAGAGGCCCTCCCCGAGGCCTTGGCCCGGGGTCCTCTCTGGGCGCATCGGCGGGAGGAGCGATGCCTCGAACCGCGGCCGCGACCAAGGTCGGAGAGAGGGCAATCGCCTATTGGCGGGAGCGACTGACGCGCCCCCCTACGCAGAAGGTCGGCTGATCGGCGGATTCAATTTTGAAGTCTTCGACCAAGCTTTTGGATGAGAACGCAACGGGGCTCGCAAAGTTCCTCGCTCAGGAACGGGCCAAGATCGCCAAATGGCGAGAGCGCTTTATAGAAAGGGACGTAGGTAGGTTATGAAACATTCCATTTCTTCTCCGCCACCAGGCCCGCGGCACTCAGGCCGTGAGCCCGAAGGGGTTCGCGCGGGTTGCGTTGCCAAGTACGTCAAGTTACCGCATGAACCGTCCACCCGAGAAGGCACGCCAACGGGACTTGCGATGCTTGGCATCGTCGTCGCCCAACACAACACCGATGGGGAGCCGCCCTCCGAACGAGGGGCCTACCGGATTCTTGGATAAAGAGGAGCACACAGCGTCAACGAGATTCCCACAGACTGCGAGCGTGGCGGAGGTAGCCGATGATCACCGTGTCCGGGTCGCGCACCGTGTAGATGATGATCCAGGGGAGTGGGGCCGCGGAAAGCTTTCGGAATCCCTCCCAGCTCTCGCTTCAAGGCAACCCCGGCATACGGAAAGTCGGCCAGAATGTCCACGCGGCGCCGGATGGCCTGCTGGCTGCGCACGTCCAGCTCCGCAAGCTGGCCGGATGCCTCCGAGGTCCAGTAGATCCGCGGCATCTACTTTTTCTTCGTCGCCAGTCGCTGGAAGATCACGTCATGCGGGGTGAGTCGGCCGGCCTCGATGTCCGCCTTGGCTCGGCGGAGCCGCTTCCGCCCATCCGCGCTCCGCTCTTCCTGTAGCGTGGCCAACTCGCTCTGCATCTCGGCATACCGATCGGCCCCGATGATGACGGCGAATGGCTTGCCAGCCCGCTCAATCAGGAACTCCTGACCACGAAACTGAGCGCTCTCTACCAGCTCTGAGAACCGCGCCCGCGCTTCCCGCACCCCGAGCACACTCGCTTTCGCCATGTTCGATCCCTCCAGCATGGCACCCTAGCAGAATGTGTACACAGTGTCAACATGATGAAGAGAGGCTTATCGTCGCTTGATTCCAGTGAGACGGAGATGGGGATCCGGCCATTGCCAGGCCATCGCGTCAGGCCTCCGTGCGGCTGATTCCCAGCTCCTCCCACATCCAGGCGATGTCGTACCAGGCCTGCCCTTGCTGGCGGGCCTGATCCTGGTGGTTCTCGATCTCGCGCAGCAGTTGGATCAGCTCCGGGCGAAGGCGGGGATCTTTCGCTGCGGCCCTCGGCGTCCGGCCCTCCAGAGCCGGGATCCCCTCGTCCAGCCAGGTCTTGAAGTGGCGGTGCAGGGTCTGTCCGAGGAGGCGGCTCTGCACCTCGGGAGGGATCTCCGAGGCTGGTTTCTCCATGCGCCCGCTCTTTGCCGACGCTTCGACCTTCCGCCACACATCCTCCACCACGTCGGCCCGCAGGCTGAGGGCGTCGCCGGCCAAGTCGGCCAAACGGGCCTTGGCCCAGGCCAGTCGCTGGGCCGACAGAGCCTCGACCGTCAATTCGTCGTGGGTGAGCGTCAAGCTGGCCAGCCCCGCGGGCCCCGGCCTCCCAGACCCCTCGATCCTCTGGCTGGTGAGTGTCATCCCGTCTTCTGAGCGCGGGGCCTCAGTGACGTAGCCCTCCGCCGGGCCCGTGCGCAGCCAGGCGTAGTGCCGGGTGCCCGCCGGATCACCGGCCTGCGTCGTCTCCTCGAAGTCCGGGGCCGCCGAGAGGGCTGCCCGCAGCCGGCTGCTGTCCCGCACCGCATAGCGCAGCCTGCCCAGGACGACGGCATGCCCCTCGGGCGTGTACAGCGCGGGAGGGCGATACTCGCGCGCCAACTGGTCGGCGTAGCGGCGGAAGATGAGCGGGTTCCGCCCGGAAGAACTCCCGCCAGGAGGCCTCGGGGTGCTCGCGTCGGAAGGTCTCGTACCGCGCCGTGACGTGCTGCACCAGCCCTGCCCGGTCGGACGGGCGGAACAGGATGCCCGCCCCGGCGAGCTGCGGCTGCCCCTGGACCCGGATCAGCCGATTGCTGAGCAGGTCCCATCGTGCGGCGGACAGGGAGCCCCGAACCTCCCGGACCTGGACCGTCTCCCCGGTGAAGACGTCCCGGAGGGTCAAGCTCTTCCCCGGATCCAGGCCCACCACTTCCTGGAGGCCGACCGCGGCCTCCTGCCACTCCGCCAGGATCGCCCGTTCATCGGGAGGGAGACTGTGGCCCCGCTCGGCCAGGAATCTCGCGATGGGGGTCTGCCCGCCGGACAGGCGGAAGTCGTAGAGAAACCATTCCATAAACGCCGGCCACTCTGCATCGAGCGCCTCCGGGGCGAACTCCAGCGTCCCCTCGTCCGCGTCCAGACGCTGTCCGAAGTACTCCCGCATGGCGCGATAGACTTCGGATTTGGGCAGCGAGTGTTCGAGGTAAGCGTGGAGGCGCTCTTGGAGGCGAGAATCCGGGCCGCTCGGCCGGCTCGCGGCGGGTGCGGCCGACTGTTTGAGGAGGCAGCACTTCTTGTACTTCTTCCCGCTCCCGCACGGGCAGGGGTCGTTGCGGCCAACCTTCGGCTTGGCCTGGTCCTGGGCGATGAGGGCATCGAGTCGCGCCTTGGCCGGCGCCGGCTCCGCAGGTCGCATCGCCATCGACCCCTCGACGCTCTCCAGCCTCTGCTCTATCGTCTGAACGAATGCGCGGCGGTCCTCGACGTGATAGAAGCGGGCCCGCCGCCCGAGGGCAAGGCAGGTCTGGAATGCGCGTCTCGCCGCGGCCAGATCTTCCCGCGCCTCGTCCAGATCCCCCAGGCTGGCATGGGCCTCGACGGCCTGGGGGTCCAGTTCCAGGGCGCGCCGATACGCCGCCTCGGCCCGCTCCGTCTCCTCCAGGAATCGCAGAATGTTCCCGTAGCCGATGTGAAGGCCCGGGTCGTCGGGACGCTCGGCGAGGCGCGCCTCGTAGTCGCGCCGCGCCTCCCGCGGGCCCATCCGCCGCCCGTCGGTCAACCCCATCCGCATGAGAAACAAAGGGCCCTCGGCTCCGGCTCCGGGACCTTCTTTCTCGATCCGGGCCAAGAGCCAGAGGAGCCGCCCCATGAGCGCAAGCTGCGCCGCGGGGGCCAAGACATGGTCGTCCTCGCGCCCGCAGCCCTTGCAGCGGATGGAATCCTTGATGAAGGGCTGGAGCGCTTCGCCCTCCGGTGCCTCGGGATCCACGTACACCTCCCGCACGGCGTAGGTGTACGTTCGGCGACAGCCGTTGCACTGCAGGGCCAGGTCGATGTGGTCCGCGGCGAACTCCGGCAGGGCCTCCTCGCTCGCCGCCGCGCGGGACGCCTCCTTCTTCTGTCGCTCGCGGATGGCGGGCAAGCGATCATCGGAAATTCCATGCAGGTCGCACAGGAAGGCGAAGGTATCCTCGGCCTGCCGCTCGCCCTCCCGGACCTCCGCGCGCAGGGGTTCCACGAACTCCCGGGCGCCGATCCGCCCCACCGCATCCAAGAGCGCCTCGGGAATCAGGATGAACAGGTCCGCGAACCGCCGGGCGATCGCTGTGACGACCCGCCGTGAGGGCAGCCGGATGCACACGTCGAGACATTCCTCGAGGACGCGGGGATCCTGCGCCGAGGTCAGCGCCTGTAAGACCCCCTCCGTGGCAGGCCCTCCGATGTTTACCAGGGCCTCTCCCGCCGCGGCCGGCAGTTCCGCGTCCTCGCCGGCGGTCAGGGCGCCCACGAGGGTGGGGATCGCCTCCTCCGACCGCCAGGCCCCCAGGAGGCTGGCGGCCATGGCCCCCTGGGCAGCCCGCCGGTCGACGGATTGAATGCACATCCGCTCCCAGCCTTCAGCCGGGCCCGCCGCCACGAGCCGGCTCACAACTGCGGCCTGGCCCTCCGGATGGGGAAGGGCGGCATCGCTCAGGAGCCACCGGAGCTGGCCGTCCAGACTTTCCGGGAGGGCCAGGCCCGCCTCCCTGCCGGCCCGGGCAATTTGATCCAGCGCCAGGAGCAGCAGCCCCACGGCATCGCGGCACTTTTCCTCGGTGCGGCGGATGCTCTCCGCAGACTCCGCCAGCGCTCGACTGAGACGTAGCGCGAGTGCCGCATCGCCCTCCTGAGGGGCGCGCGAAGCCAGCGGCTCTGCCAGGGGAATGAGGGCCGCCATGGCCCGGGCCCACTTGCGGCGACGACAGAATGTGCGGATGTCGCGGAGTGGGCCGAGGGGCAGCAGATCGGAGAGGTCATCCAGGATTTCCTCGGGAAGTGCGACATCCGGCGACTCCTGGTCAGGTTCCAGCGCGTCGCGGAGCGCGTCCGGTCCCTCGGGGAAGGCGCAGAGCAGCAGCAGTCCGTGCAGGAGGGCGTCGGCCTGGGCACCATCCGCCTGCCCCGCCCACCGGCGTACGACCTGTGGGATCCCTCGCGCTGGGTCGGCGAGCACCAGGGCCTCGGATAAGATGGACACCGTGGGGGCGCTGGCCTCTGAAGAGAGCCTGCCGAAGGCCTCCAGGAGGAGGTCCTGCGCCTCGGATCCTTTCAACTCGGAGAGGGCCCACCAGATCCTCGGGTGACGGCCCTCCACGGGGAGATGGCTCCGCCGGCGAATCAGACTCACAATCCGCTGGTCCCCCAGGCGGGCGAGGCTCTCCGCGCAGGCAGCCCCGACGGCATCCTCGGCCCGCTCTAGACGGGCCAGCAAGGCATCGGTGAGGCTCGTCGCCTCCAGGCGGCCAGCCAGAAGGGCGGTCAGGTGCGCCACAGGCTCCGCCGGATCATCGAGCCGCCGCCGGAGGATCTCTTCAGGGATCTCCAGCCCGAGTTCCTCCAGGCGCTCCAGGGCCCACTGGCGAACATCCGGCGAGGGGTGATCCACACAGCGGACGTAATCCTCGGCGTTCCAGTACGGATCGTGGAGGGATGAGAATCCCCCGGCAATGTTTGACGGCATCCTCGTCTATCCTTTCCCCTCAGGCAGGCCGAACGGCAGCGGCTCGGTCTGGTTGAGCCCATTGAACAGTACGCAGCCTGCCCATCCGTCATCGCTTCCCGCCGCTTCCTCCCGCGACGCCTTCGTAGGTGAATCTGGCTCGTCCGAACGCCGCGCGAAGCATGCCCGGCCCCTGGCAGACCCAGACTCCGGCGACCGTCAGGAGGCCGCCGAAGAGCTGAACGGCCGCCAACTGGTCGCCGAGGACCCACCACGCCAGGAACACCCCCACGACCGGGGTGAGGTTACCGAAGATCGCCGTCTTCCCGGCCCCGATCCGCTGGATGGCCAGGTTCCACCAGAACGAGGCCAGGACCGTGCATGCCAGGGTGACATAGGCGACCGAGAGCCAGGCTTCGGGAGAGGCGGCGCGGAGCGCCCTCCACGGCTGTTCCAGAAGCGCCACGGGGACCAGGCACAGGGTGCCGATCGCCATCCCGTAGGCCAGCGTGGCGACCGCGCTCAGGTGCCGCATGGCGAGCTTGGACACGAAGGAGTAAAGGCCCCAGGCGAGGCCGCTCAGGAGGAGCAGCCCGTCTCCCAGCACCTCCCGTCCTCCCCGGAGGGGGGCCAAGACGTCGGACTGCGCCACGAGGATCACGCCCAGCACGCACAAGAACGCCCCCACGACCTGGCTGCGCGTGATTCGCTCGCCTGCAAGCCATGCCGCGAACAACATCGTCCAGATGGGGCTCGTGGTGGGAGAGAGGATCGCCGCGTGGGAGGCCGGCGCCAGGACCAGTCCCCAGTAAAAGAAGATGTGGTTGAGAAACGTCCCCAGCATCCCCACCGTCGTGAGCAGCCACCAGTCCCGCCGGCGCAGTCTCCGCCGGTCCGGCAGCCGGCTCCAGAAGAGGGCGATGAGGATGGCCGCCGACGAGCCGTAGCGCAACACGCCCACGGTGACGGGCGGGATCTCGCGGACCGCCAGCTTCCCCGCCACCGGCGACCCCCCCCAGAGCAGGATGGCCAACAGGAGGAGGACGTAGGTCCGGCCGAGGGCGTCATCCGGTCGGCGCTGATCAGCGCAGGCCATGGCGATCCATCTCTGCTCCAGGCTCGGCCACCGGCCGCACCAGCCACTGCCTGAGCATCTCCAGTCCACCGCGGTTCAACGTCCGATCGTCACGATTTACGACGCTGGGGTCCGATATGGTGGAGGGAAGTTGCAGCCACCTGCCGGCCAACAGGAGTCGGCGCCTGAACTACACGCCCAGCAGCCTCTTGCGGAGGTCATAATCGTGGAGCAGGGTCTGGCTGAAGCCGGTGTACTCGATGGCCCCATTGTTGATCACGTAGGCCCGATCCCCGAGGGCCAGGGCCAAGTCGGCGTTCTGCTCCACCAGCAGGAGCGTCATGCTGCCTCGGATCTCGGCCAGCGCGCGCCACACGTCCTCCACCACGGCAGGCGCCAGCCCCTCGAAGGGCTCGTCCAGCAGCAGGAGGTGCGGATTGCCCATGAGGGCCCGGGCGATCGCCAGCATCTGCAGCTCGCCGCCGCTCAGGTTCTCGCCCCGCCGGCCCGTGAGCTGCTCGAGCTTTGGGAATAGTCGAAAGACCGAGGCCACGTCCCATCGACCCTTCCCGTTGCGCCGGGCGATGAGGAGATTCTCCAGCACGGTGAGGTTGGGGAAGATGCGGCGGCCCTGGGGCACCAGGCCGACCCCCAGACGTCCGATCCCCTCGGGCGCGGTGCCCGCGATCCCCTGGTCCTGGAACCGGATGGCACCGCTCCGCGGCGGGGCGATGCCCATGATGCTGGCAAGGGTCGTGGTCTTGCCGGCCCCGTTGCGGCCCAACAGACAGACCACTTCCCCCTCGCGCACCTCCAGGGAGACGTCGTGGAGGATGTGGCTCTTCCCGTAGAAGGTGTTGATCCGCTCGACGCCGAGCAGCGGCGCGGTGGCGGACACCTGCCGCCGCTCCACTTCCTCGACCTTGAGCCCACCCAGGTAGGCCTCCTGAACCTGCCGGTCCTGTTGGATCTCCGCCGGCGACCCCTCGGCGATCACCTTCCCCTGGTGCAGGACCGTGATGCGATCGGAGAGGGCCAGGACGCGGTCGATGTCGTGCTCGATCAGGACCACGGTGACGCGCTCCGCGAGCCTCCGGATGAGGTCGGCCACCCGGGTCCGGTCGCGCGGGGAGAGCCCAGCCAGCGGCTCGTCCAGCAGGAGCACCTCGGGCGAGGTGGCCAGGGCGATGCCGATCTCCAGGAGGCGCTGGTCGCCGTGGGAAAGACTGCTCGCCGGACTCTCCTCTTTCTCAAGGAGCCCCACCAGCCCCAGTATCCCGCGCGCCTCATCGGTGAGGTCCGTGAGGGCCTCGGCCCGGGACCAGAGATCGAAGCGGCGCGGGCTCTTGGCCTGCACGGCGATGCGCACGTTCTCGAGGACCGATAGCTCCTGGAAGATGCTGATGATCTGGAACGACCGGGAGATGCCACGGGCCACGATCTGGTCGGGCCGGAGGGCCGTGATCCGCTCCCCCTTGAAGCGAGCCTCGCCCCCGTCACTCTCCAGGACCCCGAACAGGGCATTGAAGAACGTCGTCTTCCCGGCCCCGTTGGGTCCGATGATGGAGTGCAGCTCCCCCGTCCGGACCGTGAGATTCACCCCGTCCACCGCCGCCAGGGCGCCGAAGCGCTTCACCAGGCCATGGGTCGTGAGGATGGGCTCGCCGATGGGGCGCCGTGCCGTCTGGGGCATCCCCGCGCCGCCCGCCGGCACCGCCTCTACCGCAGCGGCCGCGCTCACCGCGGTCGACGGTTCCCCCGTAGTGCCCCGGGACCGCACGCGCTCCCACAGGGCCAGCACCACTCCCGTGATCCCGTTCGGCGAGAAGAGGATGAAGCCCATGAAGACGATGCCGAAGAACACCATCCAGTTTTCCGTGAAGCTGCTCAGCGTGTCCCGGGCGAAGATGAAGAAGAGCGCGCCGACGACGGGACCGAAGAAGTTCCGCATCCCGCCCACCAGCGTCATGGCCACGATCTCCCCCGAGAAGTTCACGTGGAGCGTCTCCGGGTAGACGAAGTTGAGGAGGAAGGCGTGCAACGTCCCGGCCAGGCCCGCGAAGCCGCAGGAGATGGTGAAGGCGATCATCTTGTACCGCTTGGGGTCGTAGCCGACGCAGTTGGCGCGCCGCTCGTTCTCCCGCGTGGCCAAGAGCACCCGCCCGAACGGGGAGTGCACGAGGCGCCAGATGAAGATGATAGCCACGCCGACCACCACGGCCACGACATAGTAGTAGGCCAGGGCGTCTGTCAGATCCAGCCCCGGTAGGCGGGAGCGCTCGATCCCGCCGATGCCGTTCTCGCCGCCCGTCACGGCCGTGGCGCGGTACACGATGTAGAAGAACATCTGGGTGAAGGCGAGCGTGAGAAGCGCAAAGTAGACCCCGCGCTTCCGCATGAGCAGGAATCCGATCACCGCGCCCATGCCGGTGGCCGCCGCGGTGCCGACGAGCATGGGCACGGCCATCCCCTTCGTGAGATGCGTATAGGTCAGCGCGGCGCCGTAGGCCCCGAGCCCGAAGAAGGCCCCGTGCCCGAAAGACAGGAGCCCGCCGTACCCGAGCAAGATGTTGAACGCCAGGGCCAGGAGGGAGAAGATCAGCATCTCCGTGGCGATGGAGTACGTCGATCCCAATCGGTGGACGACAAAGGGCAGTACGAGAAAGAGCGCGAACAACGGGACCATGGGGTGGCGCAGGAGGCCCGCCCTGGCGCTGGTCGACCCGGTCGGCGCGGTCATTCGAACTTCTCCCATCGCTCGCCCAGGAGCCCCCGGGGTCGGACCAGGAGAACCACCGCCATCAGGATGTACATGGACGCCTGGGCGATGGGCGGCCAGAAGAGGATGCTGAGACTCACTACCTCGCCGACGAGGATGCCGGCGATCACTGCGCCCCAGAAGCTCCCCAACCCTCCGATGGTCACCACCACGAAGGCCGCCGTGCCCACATCCGTCCCCATGGCCGGCTGCACCCCGGCCACAGGCGCCATGAGGACCCCGGCGAGGGCCGCGAGGGCCGAGCCCAGGCCGAAGACGAAGGTGAAGATCGGCCGCAGGCTGATACCCAGGATCCGCACCATCTCCCCGTCCCGGCTCCCCGCCCGGATGATCATGCCGTAAGGGGTCTTCTCCAGGAACCACCAGAGGCCGGCGATGATGGCCACGCCGCAGACCAGGATGAAGTAGCGGTACTTGGGGTAGAGGAAGGATCCCAGCGGGAGGGGACCCACGAGCCCGGACGGGATGTTGTAGGGGAGCGGATTGAGGCCCCATACGATCCGGACGCACTGCTCGGCGACCATGGCCAGGCCGAAGGTGAGGAGGAGACCGGCCACAGGATCCTGGCGGTACAGCCGCCGCAGGAATACCATCTCGATGAGCATCCCCAGTATCCCGACCAGGATCGGGGAGACCACCAGCGAGGGTCCGAAGCCGAGCGAGCTCTTGAGGGCCACCGTGGCGTAGGCGCCCAGGGTGAACAGGATCCCGTGGGCGAAATTGATGACGCCGATCATCCCGAAGATCAGAGACAGGCCGATGGCCATGAGCACGTACAGGGTGCCCATCACGAAGCCATTGACCAGGTACTCCGACAATGCGAGCCAGCTCATGAATGCCGCTCCTCACATCCGCACAGGGGCAGAGAGGGTGGAGCCGGGTCGCACACCGCGGCCCGGCTCCGGATGCACTCAGTCAGCCGGTTCCATCTTGCAGACGTTCTCGGCTTTCGGAACGGCGATCGACTCCGCGGACTGGCCCTGCGCCGGCACCTCGGCGATGACCTCGAAGATGTCCCACTTGTCCTGCATCTCGTTCTGCTTCTTGGTTCGGACCGTGTACATCGGCATGATGAGCTGGTGATCCCACTCCCGGAAATACAGCGTCCGGCCTTTGTAGGAGTCGAACTGGAACCCCTCCATGCCCTTCACGATGGCCTTGCTGTCGGTGCTGTTGACCTTCTTGACCACCTCGCCCAGCGCCTTGATGGCGGTGTAGTCGCCCCAGCCCTGGTTCTCCGGCGGGTCCCCTCCTGCGATTTTCCTGAACCTGGCCACGAACTCGGCCACGCCCGGATACTTCAATTCGTGCCACCAGAGCAGGGGGAAGTGACCTGTCAGGGACTCCACCCCCACCGGCCACACCACGGCCGTGTCCACCAGGCCGCCGGCAACCTCCATGTCCAGGCCGAACTCCTTGAACTGCTTCAGGAAGTTGGTCTGGTCGGAGCCCGCCAGGTTCTGGAACACCAGGTCCGGCTTCGCCGCTTTGACTTTCAGCAGGTAAGAACTGAAGTCTGCGCTGCCGGTCGGAACCAGCTCGCTCCCGACCTGCTCGCGGCCGCCTTTCTGCAGGAGCTTCTGCGCCACCTTGAGCAGATCGTGGCCGAATGCATAGTCGGACGTGAGGAAGTACCAGCGCTTCAGCTTCGGCTGCTGCAAGAGCCAGGTCGCCACAGCGCTGACGTACTGGGTGTTGCTGCCCTCCGTGCTGAAGACGTAGCGGTGGCAGCGGGCCCCCCGGATCTCGTCCGAGTTGGCCCCCGCGTTGATGAACAGGATCTTCGCCCGCTGTGCCTCATCCCCCACCACCAACGCCGAGGCGCTGCTGACGATGCCGGTAATGGCAATGACCTGGTCCTTCTCAATGAGCTTGCGGGCCTTCTGTGCAGCGACGCCCGGGTTCGCCTCGTCCTCGTTGATCAACTGGACCTTGCGGCCGAGGAGCCCGCCCTTCTCGTTGATCTCATCCACCGCGAGCTGCGCCCCCGCATCCGAGTATTTGCCGATGGCCGCCAGGAATCCCGTCTGCGGCGAAATGTGTCCGATCTTGATCGGCTCCTCAGCGTGGAGGATCGCCGGACCGAACCACGGCCGGGCACTTTCCAGTGCGGCCGCTGCGCCGATCACTCCCGTGGTCTTGAGGAAACCGCGCCGAGAGACGCCGCCTCGCACAGTCTTGCTTCGCTTACGCATCGCCAGCCTCCTTGGGTTCTGCGCGTTCGCCGTTGCGCGTGTGTCGGTGATGTTCCGGTGAAGCCGCTTGGGAGATGTGCCGCGCCGCGCCGACCTCCTTTCGAGTACCCGTCTCCGATGCACAGGAGCCATCCCGGTTCGCCGGGCAACCCTGGACCTCGCTGAATCCCACAGCCCCCCTGACCGCTTCAGGGCACACGGCTCGGGGAGGGCATCGGCACGGTACGATCGGTGCAAGCTCAAGGATGGGACAGATTGGGCACGTGATGGACCGGACTATCGTCCGGAGGCGTGGTCCAAGGCAAGGGAGGAGAGGCAGTGGGGCGGAAGACCAGACAAATGGGAGCGAATCGGCCAGGGCGAGGGATGGTCTCGGACAGGGGTATGCAAGAGGTCACCACGGCAGGCTCTGCAGCAGGTCGTCGCTCAGAGTGCCCCGGCAGATCTCCGAGGCCGGACCGGTCAGGGTGAGGTCCCATGCTGTTCCTATCTCGACGGTCAGCTCGCCGCCGGGGCTCTCGACGGTCACGCGGCGATCGGTGAGGCCGTTCTTCACGCTGGCCGCCGCCACGGCGCAGGAGCTGGTCCCCGAGGCCAGGGTGTAGCCCGCCCCCCGCTCCCAGATCAGGACGGCGACGCGGTCTCGTCCCTTCACCGTGGCGAACTGGACGTTGATCCGGTTGGGGAAGCTCTCGTGGCGCTCGATCTTCGGGCCGAGCCGCAGGACCTCGTCCAGGTTGAGCGCCGGCGTGAAGATCACGCAGTGGGGGTTGCCGACCGAAACGGCCGTGATGGTGAGGCGGCGGTCCTCCACCTGAAGCGGCTCCTGGACCACCTCCCGCCGGGAGCCAGCCACCGGGATCTCGGAGCTGACGAAGGTGGCCCGCCCCATGTCGGCGGTGATGCTCTTGACGTGCCCCTGGTCCAACTGGAGCCTGGCCCGAACCATCCCCCCCGGCGTGGAGACCGTGAAGTCCGGCTGCTCGGTGTAGCCGTGGTCGTAGAGAAACTTGGCCAGGATGCGGAGGCCGTTGCCGCTCTTCTCCGCCTCGCCCCCGTCCGGGTTGAAGATGCGGACGCCAAAGTCCGCACCCGGCCCCTTCTCCCGCGTGAGCAGCAGGATCCCGTCGGAGCCGATGCCGTAATGGATGTCGCAGATGCGGCGCACTACCTCGGGGGTGAGGGGCCGCGAGAGTCGGGCCTCGTCCAGGACGATGTAGTCGTTCCCGAGGCCGTGCGACTTCACGAACTGGTTGTAATCAAGTTTGGTTTTCATGGGCGGCATGCTAGCCGAAAGGGCCCAGGGCGTCAATTCGGATCAGCGCGGAGGAAATCCCGGCCGCCGCCGCGCTGGGCCCCACCCAATCTCCTTGCATTGACGATTGGGTGCACTATACTGTCTCCAGCTTGCGGAGTCGCCATGGCGCACGCTGCCTTCTACATCACGGGCCACGGCTTCGGCCACTCCACGCGGATGGCCGCCCTGGCCGCTGCCCTCGCCGAGCGGATCCCGGACCTCCGGCTGAGCCTGATCACACCCGCCCCGGAGTGGCTGCTCCGACGGGACCTCCGGCATCCGTTCTCGTATCGCCAGCAGGGCTTGGACGTGGGCGTGATCCAGCAGGATTCCCTTCACCTGGACCCTGCCGCGACGCTCGCCGCCTGCACAGCGCTGTGCCGCCGCCTGCCGGGCGTGGTCGAGGACGAGGCGGCCCGCCTGCGCCAGGAGAGGGTGGATCTCGTGGTCGCCGACATTCCGCCTGCGGCCTTCCGGGTGGCACGGCGCGCGGGCATCCCCGGCGTCGGAATCGGCAATTTCACGTGGGATTGGATCTACACGGACTACCTCGCCTCTCTCCCTGAATACGCGCCGGTCGTGCAGTCCATCCGGGACGACTACGCGCTGGCCGACCTGTTCCTCCGGCTCCCGTTCCACGGTCCATGTGACGCGTTCCCGGTGGTCCGCGACATTCCCATGATCGCCCGCCGGGCACACCTCGCCCGCGACGCGGTGCGCGGGCGCCTGGGCCTGAACGGCGCCCGTCCGGTCATCCTGCTCTCCTTCGGCGGGTTCGAGATCCAGGGCATCGACTGGGGTCGCGTCGAGACGCTCCAGGAGTATTGCTTCCTGACGACCCAGCCGACGCCGCGACCTCTCCGGAATGTCCGGCTTGCGACCCTGGAGGATTTCAGTTACGTGGACCTGATTGCCCAGGCGGATGCCGTCATCACCAAGCCTGGATACGGCATCGTGTCGGATTGCCTGGCAAACCGGACGCCGGTCCTCTACACGTCGCGCGGCCAGTTCGCCGAATACGCCTGCCTGGTGACTGGACTGGAGCAGTTCGGGGTGTCCGCCTTCATCGAGAATCGCGACCTCCTGGCGGGGAATTGGCGCGCAGGCCTCGAGGCGCTCCGCCGCCGGCCGAAGGTGTGGCCGGACCTGGCGAGCAACGGGGCGGAAGCGGCCGCCGAGTGCCTGCGCCCCCTGCTGTCCTGAGTCCGCGCCGGCGAGGCTCGAGCGCGGTCCGATGCAACGCTTTCTGTGGGACGCGCGGGCGCGGGGCGGCGATGGGCGGGAGGGGCGGCCCGGGAGCGCACTGACCACTCACGATAAGGAGTACCTGGCATGTCCCCAGCAATGGAAGAGCGCGCGACCCGAATCCTCCTCATCGACGATCAGCCCTTCTTCCTCACGATGCTCCAGAACATCCTGCAGGCGAAGGGCTATCGGGTGGTGACCGCGAAGGACGGCGACGAGGGCCTGGCCCAGGCGAAGCGGCAGAAGCCAGACGCCATCCTGCTGGATGTCGAGATGCCGGGCAAGGATGGTTTCACCGTCTGCGAACTGCTGAAAACGGACCCCGACCTCAAGCAGGTTCCGGTCATCTTCCTGACCGCGACGGAGGACGTCAAGTTGAACGAGAAGGCCTTCAGGGCCGGCGCGGCCTTCACTGCGCCGAAAGGCATGGGGGGGGAGCGACTGCTGAACATCCTGGCCCTCACGCTGAGCAAGGGAAAGCCACCGGCGTGAGTCGTCGAGTCAGCCCCTGCCGTGCCCAGCATCCGGCTTTCGAATGTGGCGGGATTGTCTCTTCACCCTGATGGGACAGATGGACGAATCCTCGGGTTGGATGCGGAACTGATCCACTCATTTGACGGAGGGAGGACACCGTGGCACTCCTGGCAGAACGAGCGGGACTCATCGACACCGAGAATGCGTTCAAGGTCGGCCCCTACATCCGGGCGCTCGAGGAGCAGGGCAAGAAGGTCATCAAGTGCAATCTGGGCGAGCCGGACTTCCCCATCCCGCAGTTCATGAAAGACGAGGTGAAGCGGCAGATCGATCGGGACAACACCCACTACTGCGACCCCCAGGGCATCCTCCCGCTCAGGAAGGCCATCGCCAAGCACTTCAGCGAGACGCGGGGGATTCAGGCCACGCCGGAGCGGGTCGTGGTCTTCCCTGGCGCGAAGCCGCCCATCGGCCTGTGCCAGCAGACGTACTGCAACCCAGGGGACGAGGTCGTCTATCCCAGCCCGGGCTTCCCCATCTACGAGTCCTTCATCGCCTACGTCGGCGCCCGCCCCGTTCCCCTGCACCTCGAGGAGGAGAAGAACTTCTCCCTCACCGGCGCGGAGCTGGCCGCCCGCCTCACACCCAAGACCAAGCTGATCTACCTCAACTTCCCCTCGAACCCGACGGGCGGCGTGGCCTCGCAGGAGCAGCTCCAGGACATCGCGGAGGTCATCCGCAGGCATGGCTCGCGGGACCTCCGCGTGTTCTCGGACGAGGTGTACGAACACATCCTCTTCGACGGCCACCAGCACCGGAGCATCATCTCCTGCCCGGAAATGGAGCAGATCACCATCCTGGTGAGCGGCGTCTCGAAGAGCTTCTCCTGGACGGGCGGGCGGATCGGCTGGGCCCTCTTCCCGACGGTGGAGGAGGCCGACATCTTCCGGAACCTCAACATCAACTACTTCTCCTGCATCCCCGCCTACAACCAGGAGGGGGCCCGGCTGGGCCTGGAGTCGCCCCTGAGCCGCGACGCCATCGGCCGGATGGTCACGGAGTTCCAGCAGCGGCGCGACCTGGTCGTGGACGGGTTGAACCGGATCCAGGGGGTCCGGTGCCAGCAGCCCAAGGGCGCCTTCTACGTCTTCCCCAACATCGGCGGGGCGTGCCAGCAGCTCGGGATCCTGGACGCCTTCCACAGCCTGCCCCCCGCGCTGCAGGCGAAGACCAGCCCCTCCACCCTCTTCCAGATGTTCCTCCTGTTCGAGTACCAGGTGGCGACCCTCGACCGGAAATCCTTCGGCCGCATCGGCACGGAACATCTCCACTTCCTGCGGATCTCCATCGCCACGGACACGGAATCGCTGCGCGAGGGCCTCACGCGCTTTGCCGCCGCGGCCCACGACAAGGAGGGATTCCACCGGTTCTTCTCCCGGGGGGAGCACCTGTACTGAGGGAAGCCCACCGCAGCGGTCGACAGGGAGGGCGCCGCTCGCAGGCGCAGTGTGCCCCGGTCGGATGGCCGAGGGCCTGCACTCCGGCGAGCGGCGCTTCACTCCTGCGGCGCGGCCACCGGGGAGCGGATGACTGCGTCCCGCGCCGCGGTCCAGCGCCTCACCTGGGGGAGGAGCAGGAGGGCCGGCCAGGCAAGGAAGAAGGTCAGGGTAAAATAGGCGGCGTAGCCGAAGCGCTCGGCGGCCCAGCCCGAGACCATGCCGGCGACCACCCGGGTGAGGCCGAAGAGGGCGCTGAGAAGCGCATACTGGGTGGCGGCATGCGCCTTCTCGCAGATGCTCATGAGGAAGGCCAGGAACGGGGCCGTGCCCAGACCACCGCAGAAGGATTCCACCATCGACGCCGTGTACATCAGTGCGGTCGAGGGCGGGAGGGAGGCCGCGGCGGCGTAGGTCAGGTTGGAGACCGCCTGGGCAATGCCCAGAAGCCAGAGGGCCCGCAGGATCCCCCAGCGCTTCGTGAGGCTGCCGCCCAGGAGGGCGCCCAGGATCGTGGTGACGACCCCCAGGGTGCCGGGGACCGCGCCGATCTGCAGCATGGAGAAGTGGCGATCCACCCAGAAGGGGCGCACCATGGGGCCGAGGGCCATGTCCCCCAGCTTGTACAGGAGGACGAACCCGAGGACGGAGACGAACCCGGGGTGGGCGAAGAACTGGCGGAGGGGCGCCAAGATCGCCGTCTGCATCGCCGCGGCGCCCTGCGCCGATCTGCTCTGGGCGAGACGTGACCGCTCCGGGTTGGGAAGCCACCAGGAAAGCAGGACGGCGCAGGCCATGAGAACGGCCGCGGCTGCAAAGGCCGCCCGCCAGCCGGTGAGTCCCGCCAGGGCCACCAGGACGCCGCCCGCCGAGATGAGCGCGATCCGGTAGGTGGTCACCCGCAGGCCGTTGGCGGGTCCCATCTCCGCCTCGTCCAGCAGTTCGATCGTATAGGCGTCAATGGCGATGTCCTGCGTGGCAGATAGGATCGCGAGGGAGACGAGGACCACCCACAAGATCACGGTCACCCGCGAGGGATCCAGCGTCAGGAGAGCCAGGAGGCCCAGAACCAGGAGGCTCTGGCAGCCGAGAATCCAGCTCCGCCGGTGCCCCCAGAGGTCCACCGCGGGAGCCCACAGGAATTTGAGCGTCCAGGGTAGGCCCACCAGGCTCAAGAGCCCGATGTCCGCCAGGCGGACGCCGTGGGCCCGGAAGAAGATGGGGAGGGCGTCGTTGATCACGCCGAAGGGGAACCCCTCAGCGAAGTAGAGGACCGCCACCCAAAAGAGCTTGCTCGAGGTCTGCACGCGTCCTCACGGCAGCGCCAAGCGCGCCGGCAGGAAAATGACTCAACTGTGATCACCCAGACGTGCGCCCCTTATAATGCCGGCACTGCTCTGCTGTCAAATGCTCGGCAGCTCCCGGCTGAGGGGTCGCATCCGATGCGGCGAGGGGCCAGGCGGCCGGCCGTCGCCTGGCCGGCACTCACCATGCTGTGTGCCGTGCTCACGATGGCCGTGCCCGTGGGGGCCGCCTACGTGCTCATCGGCCTCCCCATCAGCGACGCGGACACGCAAGAGGTGGTCGAGCACTACTCGCTCATGCGCCACCTCCAGCCGGTCCGCGTCTTCGGGACCCAGCAAATGCTGGATTGGCTCCTGGACCGGCCCTCTCTGGCGGCAGCATTGGCGCGGCATCTCCACCCGCCACTGGAGCGCTACCATATCACCGACGCCGGGAACGGGATCTACAACGTGGATGACGGTGGAGCGTTGCGCGGCCATCTCCGCCCGGTCGCGCAGGGCCCCGCCCGCCGGGTGTATTTCTGCGACGGGCAGTTCCGATCCCTCGCCCAGATCCTGAAGCTCTCGGGGCGGATGGTGTTCATGCTGGAGTTCCGGCAGGTGCGGGAAGCGGGTGAGCCGTCCGTCGAGGTGGACCCGCAGCTTTTCGTTCGCCTGGACAACATCCTAGTGCACGGCGTGCTCAAAGTCATCGGACCCCTCCTCGACGGGATAATCGACCGCCGGGTGGCGAACCTGACGGCCGCCGCCAAAATCGTGGGCCGACGGCTGCAAGAAGATCCCCAGGGGGTCTACCGTGAGATGAAGACGTGGCCGGATGTGAGCCCGCAGGAACTCGAAGAGTTTCGGCTGGCCTTCCACATCCCCAAGGACACTCCATGAGCCCGCTCCCCATTCCTGCACTCTTCTGCGTGGGCTTCGACGGTCTCGACCTCCCCGACCACCTCAGGCCGCTCCTCGCGGCGGGCCTGGGCGGCGTGATCCTTTTTCGCCGGAACCTCCAGAGCCTGGAGCAGATCTGCCGTCTCACGGCCGACCTGCACGCCGCCGCCTCGGCGCCGCTGCTCGTGGGTGTGGATCAGGAGGGCGGGCGAGTGACCCGCCTGCCTGCCCCGTTCCTGGCCCCGCCCGCCGCCGCCACCCTCGGAGAGCTGGACGATCCAGTCCTGACGGAAGAGCTGGCACGCGCCGTGGGGCGCGAGCTGGGGGCCGCGGGATTCACCTGGAATCTGGCTCCCGTTCTCGACGTCAATACCAATCCGGAGAATCCGGTGATCGGCGATCGGGCGTTCGGCCCCGATCCGGAGCGGGTGGCCCGCCACGGCCTGGCCACGATCCGGGGTCTCACCGAGGCCGGCATCCTCCCGACGGCGAAGCACTTTCCAGGGCACGGTGATACCACCACGGATTCGCATCGGACGCTGCCGGAAAGCCCGCAGCCGGCCGCGCGCTGGCGGGCGGTGGAGTTCGTCCCCTTCCGCCAGGCCATTCTAGCCGGCGTGCCCATGATCATGGTGGCACATCTCGCATGCGCCGGCCTGGACCCCCGTACGCCGAGCAGCCTGTCCCGCACGATCATCACGGACATCCTGCGAGGGGAGTTAGGTTTCGACGGCGTGGTGGTGAGCGACGATCTGGAGATGGACGCGATCGCGACCCGCCTCGACGTCGGCGAGGCTGCGGTCCGATTTTTCGAGGCAGGCGGAGATCTGATCCTCGTTTGCCAGAGAAGCGATCGACAGCGTGCTGCCCTGGAGGCGGTGGAGGCCGCCGTGCGGAGCGGCCGGCTGTCCGAGGTTCGCCTGGAAGCCGCAGTAAGAAGGCTGGACGGTTTGCGTCGTCGCCTCTTGGCGCGAAGCCGCCCCACGGGCCTCCATACGGCGTCCACCATCATCGGCAGTCCCGAACACCAACACCTGCTGGAGGCGATCCGGACGGCTCGAGCCCACCCCCCACCCCAATAAGGATACGAAGTCTTCCCACGATTGACACAAGAGGTATGACAGCACTTCCAGACTGCCATTTCTTATCACAAGGTTCCAATTCAGGACACGTGGCGAAGAGGAAGGTGTCGTGGCAGAGGGGATGAGGAGCATGAAGACACGCGGACACAGAGGCACCTCACAACTCCACCCGACTCTCTTGTGGAATGATGCAGACTTCCAGGGTAGGCAACCGGAATGATTCGACATTCTTCTTTTTCATCTACCTTCCATTGCAGTCGGAGATCTCCGGATTCTTCGGGTCTACTCGGAACTGTTGACGGAGAATCCCAGGAAGAAGTATTTCGCCCTGGAGGGATTCTCGCGGGGTCTACCCTTGGCCCAATTCTTGCCCTATATCAACATCTCAACGAAATCGTCGATTAATATCGGACTGCGCTGGAGTGATTTGTGTCTCGAGGGCCCATGGGCAACGGCAAGTGTAGGGTGAAGACCGGCGCCACGCCGCGTGGCTTCAATATTATCGAACTCGCGACCGTGGTGGCTATCGTGGCCGTCCTGGCCGCGATCGCGGTTCCAGGTATTTTGGGCGGCGTGATGCGAGCCGGCGTGGATGGGGCGTCTCGGCAACTTGCCGAAGACATTCGGCTGGCGCAGTCCAACGCCCTGACACGCGGCGCCCAGGCGCGTATCGTTGTCTTCGATCAGGGCGGCACGGCACCGAATTCGGGATACGCCAGCGACAGCACCAAGGACAACATGTATCGAATCGAGGTTCGACTCGGCCCATCGGCTTCCTGGCCTGCCCTGGCGGACACGCCCGGGACGAATTCGAATGTTCTGACCCTGTGGAACAACCTCGCAAGACAGTACCAGAACGTCCGGGTGACCACGGCCAACACGGTCACTTTCAATTCTCAGGGCTTCCCGAGTAGCGCCTCCGCCATCAACATCGTCCTCCAGGGTGATGTAGGCACCAAGACGGTGCAGACCAGCACGATTGGAAAGGCCACGATCCAATGATGCAGCCTCGGAGAGTTTCGGGGCAGCAGCAGGCGGCGCTCCCCCATCACGAACCGATGGGCTTCACTGTGGTGGAGGTCATGGTGGCCGCGGCGATCCTGGTGCTGGCCCTCCTGGGCATCGCGAGTATGCTACCCACAGCCGACATGAGCCTGCACCAATCCGGGCAGATCTCCAAGGCGGTGTCGCTGTGCCAGGAAATGATCGAGATGATCAAGAACGACCCGTTCAACGGACTCCTCAACTATGATGGGGTCGACACGCGCAATCCGGACGCGTTTCCACTGGACGACCCCGATCCCATCGTCCCCGGTACTCCGGGCAACTTCATGGGACGCAGCAACCTGACCAAGTGGAAGAACGACATCGCCCTCTACCTGGCGAGCGGGGCGGGGGTCACGGGCGGCTATGGAACCATCGCCGTCTCCAGCGTGGCCCAGGATGGGACCGGAAACGACATCCTGCGGAAGGTGACCGTGACGGTCTACTGGACCGATAGCAGCCGCCCGTACCAGCTCCGGCTCGAGACGCTCGCCTCTGCCATATGAGGCATCAACCCATGCGCGCACATCCGCGAACGCTTCGGCTGCAGGATCCGACAGGCTTCACAATCCTGGAGGTCCTGGTCGCAATGTCGATGTTCTTGATCGTGTTGTACGCGGTCTATACCGTGTACGACGTGGGCGAGGCCAACTACCAGAAAAGCAGTCGGAGGTGGGACGTGCAGTCCCAAGCCCGTGTGGCCCTGGAGCGCATGGGGCGCGAGATCCGCATGGCGGGCTACGCCTCGCCCACCAAGGTCACCGACCCCGTCGTGATCGCCACCAACGATACGATCAGCATTCACGCCGACGTGGACGGGACGGGAGCCACCTATATCACGTACAGCCGCCGGGATTGCTCGGGCAACATCGGGAATGCCCTTTACCGGAGGGTCTCCACCAGCGTCTTCTGTGGTGGAGACGCCTTCATCGACGACGTCACCAGCCTGACCTTCACCTATTATGAAATGAGCAACGTTCCCATTCCCTATCCACTAACCTCTACCTATCAACTCGACAGTCAGGCCCCCGCGACCGGCGCCAGCATCCCGGCGACGCCGGCGGCCGGCGGACAGCGGGACCGCATCCGACAGGTGAAGATGGCCATAACCTTGCAGCAGGCAGTTGGCGGCGTACTGATTCCCTTCACGGCGACCACCGATGTGGCCCTCCGAAACCTCATGCCGTGATCGGACCGCCAGCAAGGAGAGTTGCCGGTATGCGCCAGCACATTGCACCCATCACCCGGAGCCGGAGAGAGTCCCCCCTCGGTCCTCCAGGCATCGTCCTGGTTCTCACCGTGTTGCTCATCGGCCTCTTCCTGGTCATGGGCAGCACCCTGATCAACCTGGCCTCGTCGGACTACCAGGTGGCTACCAACGAGTCCCGGAGCATTCAGGCCCTCTTCAACGCTGATGCCGGTATCGAAGAGGCCAAGATGCGCATCAGCCCCACTGCGCCATTGGCTGCGAAGATCCCGATAGGCCCGCAGGCCAACTGGCGGGCCTACCTGCTCTCGGGCCACACGCAGGCAGAGGTTCCGACCCTGGATCCGACCTACGGGAAAGCCCCACCCAATTATACGGCGACGGAGAGCACCACCAATTACGTCTACTACAATACGGTCCAGACGGGCAGCGGGGCCATCCCGTGGGGCTGGGCTCGCCTCCAGCACAAGTTCGATTCCTCGGGAAACATCCTCTATCAGAATACGTTATCCGGACAGGGCGCGAATGTCGCAGCGCAGGTCACGTACGCGAGCGCAACGGACACCTACGGCAACAACGTCGTTAACCAGCCCATCCTGGTTGTCACTGCGGAAGGTATCAAGGGTTCGGTGCGACGAATGATCGCCATGGAGTTTCTCCCTGTGGTGCCAACAACGACTACCGCCACCCCTGTCAGCACCACGACCACCACCACGGTGGTCACCGATCCTTTTGCCGACGCCGTCCACGGTGTCGGAGACGTTACCCTCACGGGGAACGCCTACACGGATAGCTACGACTCGCGGAATGGCGCCTACAATGTCGGCGGCAACAGGCATTCGCATGGCGACACGAGCACAGACGCGGCCGGGCCCGGGGCGGTGAGCCTGAGCGGGAACGCCACGATCAATGGGGACGTGCAGATCGGTCCGGGGGGAAACACATCCGCCGGGGTTCAAACCACGGGCAATGCCACCGTCTCGGGCACCATGTCCACCGAGAGCGCCGTCTGGAACCTCCCCCTCACCACCATCCCGGCTGGTGTAACGAATCAGGGCGCGATGTCGATTTCGGGGAACACACACGAACCCTGAGTGCGGGGACCTATTGGTTCTCCTCCATCAGCGTTTCCGGAAATGGGCGATTGGTGACCACCGGCGCGGTAAAGATCTACGTGACTGGGAGCATCAGCATCAGCGGGAACGGCGTGTCCACCGCAGGGAATCTGCCTCCCAATCTACTGATCTACGGAACGAGAGACCCTACCAGTACGAACCCCGCGTGTGTCGGCAGCAATTGTTGCACGAGCGTGAGCATCTCCGGCAACGGCAACTTCTACGGCGCCGTGTATGCCCCTGCAGCAACAATCAGTCAAAGCGGCAACGGGGCGGTCTACGGCTCTCTCACCGGCAATACCATCAATATCAGCGGGAACGGAGGGTTCCACTACGACGAGGCCCTGGGCCATCTGGGTGAGATCACAACCACCACGACAACTACCGGTACAACCACCGTTACAACTGCCACATACAATTTTTCCGGATACAACCGGTACTCCTGGCGGGAGATCGCGTTCTAGGTCGACGGTCGGATGAGGGGAAGCCAGAAGGGGGCGGAAGGTCCTTCCGCCCCCTTCGTATTTCTGGCAACCAGTCCGAGAACGAGACTCGAGGGATCAGCGGAGCGAAGAGAACGCCCGAAACCTCGCCTCGTGCTGACCGGCTATCGCCGCGGGCTCGCCGCAGCCACGAGCGCCTGAAACAGGGCCAGATGCTCCGGGTGCTTCCGATACATCCGCTCGGGGTGCCACTGCACGGCAACGAGGAAGGGGTGGTCGGGGCGCTCGATCGCCTCGATGATCCCGTCCTCGACGGCTTCGGCGGTGGCCTGGAGGCGAGGCGCGAGGTCCTTGACGAACTGATGGTGAGTGCTGGTCACCTGCGATTCCGTGACGCCCATGATGGTGTGAAGGCGCGTCCCCGGATGGATTCGCACCTGGTGGATGAGGTTCTGCCTGTCCTCCCCCTTCGCCGAATGGTGGGCGAGGGTTCCCGGCCGGCAGGCGACGTCCTGGTACAACGTCCCCCCTGCCGCCACGTTGACGAGTTGCAGCCCCCGGCAGATCCCCAGCACCGGCGTCTCCCGCTGCAGGGCCGCACGCGCGAGGTGGATCTCGAAGAGGTCCCGCTCCCGATCCGGCTCCTGGCATCGTTCGTCGCGTGGCTTCCCCGTAGTACGCAGGCGCCACGTCCTCGCCTCCCGTGAACAGGAGGCCGTCCACCGCCTCCAGATAGCCCGCGATGAGCCCGGGCTCGCCATCGGCGATGGGCAGGATGAGCGGCAGGCCGCCTGCCGCAAGAATCGCACCGGTGTAGTTGTCGCGTATCGCCTCCCAGCGCTCCAGCCCGTCTCTGTCGCCTCGATGCCACGAGGTGATCCCAATCCGTGATTGCATTCCCGTTACCTCACGATCGGCGATGTTCGACCGTTCTGCCGTTCGGGCGTTCATGAATTTCCGTACCGTCGAACTTCCGAACCGTCGAACGCTCCTAGCAGGATGCTGAAAAACCCGCTTTCGCCCAGGCTGCTCAAAAAGGTCCAGATGCAAGGCGGCGCGCGATGCGAGGTGCGAGGCGTACTTCGCCTGTACGTCGCAGCGCCGCGCGAGCGCGCCAACGCCGCAGATGGGCCTTTTTCAGCAGCCTGCTAGCGCTTCGCGGCCGTCCGCCGCAAGATCTGCCCGGCCCGGGCGCCCGTGTGCTCCCCCGCCTCCACGGTCACGACCCCGTTGACGAACACCGTGTGGACGCCCACCGGGTAGCGGATGGGATCCTCATAGGTGGCGGTATCCTTCACCCGGTCCGGATCGAAGAGCACGAGGTCAGCCTTGAAGCCCGCTCGGATCCACCCCCGGTCGGCAAGGCCCAGGCGCCGGCACGGATCGGAGGTCATCTTGCGGATGGCGGTGCCCATGCTGAAGGCTTGCTCGTCCCGGGCATAGCGGCCCAGGACTCGGGCGAACGTGCCAAAGGTCCGGGGATGGGGCCTGCCCGAGGAGAGCGGACCGTAGTGGGCGCGGCAGCCAGAGTCGGACCCGATCATCACGTACGGCTTCCGCAGGATCGTCCGGAGGTTCGCCTCGCTCATGGTGAAATAGATGGCATCCACCTGGGCCTTTTCCTCAAAGAGGAGATCCAGCGCGAACTCGAGGGTCTCCTTCCCCGCCAGGCGCGCGGCGGCATCCACGCGGAGACCCTGGTAGCAACGGTTCTGCTCCAGCGTGACTTCCGAGATCATCACCTGGCTCCAGTTGCAGCCCCGTGGGCCTTCGCCGATCTCCCGGCGGATGCGGGCCCGGACTGCGGGATCGGCGAGGCGGGCCGTCTGCTCCGCCCTCCCCCCTTCCAGGGTCCAAAGCGGGAGGGCCGCCTGCAGTCCCGTGTTGGACGCTGTGTAGGGGTACCGATCGGCCGTGATGTCCACGCCCCGCTGCTGCGCCGATTCGATCAGGTCGAACACCTCGGGCAGCTTCCTCCAGTTCGACTCCCCGGAGGTCTTCAGGTGCGAGATCTGGAGCGGGGTGCGTCCCGCCTCGGCCGCGGCGATGACTTCGCGAATGGCCTCCAGCAGGCCGTCGCCCTCGCTCCGCATATGGCTCGTGAGGATGCCCCCCTTGCGACCGGCGGCCGCGGCGAGCGCCGCCAGCTCCTCCGGCGAGGAGAAGCAGGCCGGGGAGTAGATCAGCCCCGTGGACAGCCCCAGGGCGCCCTCGTCCATGCCCCGCTCAAGCGCCGCGATCATGGCCGTAATTTCATCTGCCGCGGCCGCCCGGGCCGCGCCGCCCATGACGGAGCCCCGCAGGGTGTTGTGGCCCACCAGCAGGCCGAAGTTGATGGAGATCTGTTCCCCCATGAGGCGACTGAAGTACTCGGCGACATCGTGCCAGTCGTGGTCCAGGCCGTAGACCTCGCGATAGGATCGTGCCCGGTCCTCCCACCAGGGCCCCCGGATGGGGGCCGCAGAATACCCGCAATTCCCCCCGACCTCGCAGGTCACCCCTTGCAGCACGGCGCTCTCCGCCGTCGGCGTGAGGAGGAGATGGTAGTCCGAGTGGCCGTGGATGTCCACGAAGCCGGGGCAGGCGGGTGCGCGACATGAAAGTAAGCGTTTGCGGAGTTTCCTTTTTTGTGTCATAGTTCTGAGCGTATATAGACGCTCAGATAAAGGAGACTCTCATGCCTGACTCGCTCGCAGCGCTGGAAACCGATCGTTCCCAACTCCTGCAGGAATTCCTCGGCTTAGGCGATCTGCGGCCCGGCTCTATTGGTGCTGTGGTGCGACGCTGCGGGAAACCGACTTGCCACTGCGCCAAGCCCAACGACCCAGGCCATGACCCCCAGTTCCGGCTCACCCGACGGGTGGCCGGCAAGACGGTCACCGAGTCTTTCCCGACCCCGGCGGCGCTACGCAAGGCGCAACAGGAGGTCGCGGAGTTCCATCGGTTTCAGCAGCTCAGCGAGACCCTGATCGCCCTCAACGAGCAGATCTGTGCGCTGCGGCCGAGCGCGCCAGACGCGGGCGGCTGGACCGCCCAGGAAAAAAAACGGCTGCGGCACTCCATCAGGAGATTACGCGGGAAGTGAACCGCCTGCTCAGCCGGATCTTTGCCGAGCGGCGCAAGGCCGGCCGCCTCGATTTGGAAGCCGTCGAGATGGCCCTGCGGGCGAGCCTGCACCAAGCCGGGGCGGCCGCCCTCAGCGCCCTGCTGCACTACGACCCGCCAGCCTCCGCGCAGCGCACCCGGCCGTGTCCGGCTGGTCACACCGCGCAGTACGTGGGGTTACGGTCCAAAACGGTGCTCACGGCGGTGGGCGCAGTGGACCTGCGGCGCCCGTACTTCCGGTGCGCGCACTGTGGGGCGGGACAGTTTCCGGTGGATGCCGAACTGGATGTGGAGCAGACCCGCAAGTCCCCCGGCGTGCGCCGCATGCTGGCCCTGGTGGGGCATGCGGCGCCGTTTGCGCACGGGCACCAGCAGCTGAAGCAGCTGGCCGGCCTGGCGGTGACCGCCAAAGAGGTGGAGCGCACAGCCGAGGCGCTGGGGGAGGACATCGCCGCCCGCGAACAGGAGGAAATCCAGCGCGCCATGCAGGTGGAGCTGCCCAGGGTCGGCGGCCCAGGGATTCCGATCCTGTATGCGCAAATGGACGCCACGGGAGTGCCGGTGGTGAAGGCGGAAACCGTGGGCCGGCTGGGCAAGACGCCCGGGCACCCGGCCCACACGCGGGAGGCCAAGTTGGGCTGCGTGTTCACCCAAACGACCTGGGATACGCAGGGCTACCCCATCCGCGATCCCGATTCGACCACTTACACCGGCGCGATTGAAACGGCCGAAGCGTTCGGCAAGCGGATCTACCTGGAGGCCTGGAAGCGCGGGTGGAGCCGCGCGGCAAAGAAGGTCGTCATGGGCGACGGCGCGGAATGGATTTGGAACATCGCCCAGGAGCACTTCCCCGACGCGCTTCAAATCGTCGATCTCTATCACGCCCGGCAACACCTGTGGGAGTTGGCGCGCGCCCTGTCCCCCACCCAGGAAGTCAAGCAGAGGCGCTGGATCATGGCCCAGCAGCACAAGCTGGATGAGGGCCAGATCGAGAAGCTGGTGCACTTCCTGCGGTCCATCGAGGTCTCCAGCCCAGAACTGGCCGAGAAGATTTGCACCGAGGCCGACTACTTCGAGAAGAACGCCGAGCGCATGCGTTACCCTACCTTCCGCCGTCAGCACTTGTTTGTCGGCTCGGGGGTGATCGAAGCTGGCTGCAAAACCGTGATCGGTTCTCGCCTGAAACAGTCGGGGATGTTCTGGACCGTTCGAGGAGCCAACACCATCCTGGCCCTGCGCTGCTGTCAGATCAGTGGCCGTTTCGAGGACTACTGGGAGGCGCGGCGGGCATGAGTTTAACTTTCATGTCGCGC
>CAVQPC010000043.1:0-16840 GCA_963714585.1 uncultured Methylomirabilota bacterium | reverse complement strand
GTTCCCATTCTAATAAACAAATGCCAATTGGCTCTCTCCAGCACACCTGAGCCGGACCCGGACGGCGCGGTCTGCTCGGCGGCGCCGGGTGCGTCGTTTTCCGTGTTGCAAGGGGGCCGGTCCTGGTCTATACTCCTCTTCATATCAACGGCGGAAGGCCCGCTCCACGCAGGGTGACCTGCGCGAAGGGGGGAGTAAAGGTGACATTCCCCCGTCGTCCAAAGAAGGGAGAGTTCATCTGGAATGCCCCGCGGGCGGCACGCGATACGCGTACCGCTTTCTTTTAACCACGGCAGGGATGACGCGTTCACGGGGCAGACCCTTCGAGGGATTCGCTGCAATGGCAGGTCTGAGCGACGGGCGCGCGGCTTTCCCGTCTGAAACAGAAGGAGCCTGGTACAATGACTGAAGAATTGGTCAACAAGGTGACGGCTTGCATTGCGCGGAGCCAGAAGCTGCCCCCGGAAAAGGTGACGATCGACAGCCAGTTCGAGGACCTCGGAATCGACTCCCTGGATGGAGTGAACATCCTTTTCGCCCTGGAGACGGAGTTCAACATCAGCATTCCCGACCAGGGGATCCTCGGGATCAAGAACGTACGTGAAATCATCGAGCAGCTCGACAAGCTCCTCTCCTCGAATGGCAGCGGCGCCGCGGGCGGAACCTCTCCAGCATAAGGAACAATCTTGGAAATTGGTCATCCTGGATCACGAAGGGACGATCCACGGGCGGCCCTTCAAGGGAGGCAGCGGGAAGAACCTGGCCCTCATCCTGGGGCGCGAGGGCTACCTGCCAGGCTTCGCCGAGCAGATCGCCGGGATGAAGAAGGGGGAGAGCAAGCAGTTCTCCCTCACCTTCCCGGAGGATTCCGCGCGCAAGGATCTGGCCGGGCGCACCGCCGAGTTCCACGTGAGCGTGAAGGAGGTCAAGAAGCGCCGGCTGCCCGAACTGAATGACGAATTCGCCAAGACCGCGGCGGATGTGGAGTCCCTGGCGGCGCTGCGGGAAAAGCTGAAGGGGCAGCTCCTGCAGCGGAAGAGCCGCGATCAGGAAGGCGGGCTGAAGCGGCAACTGTTGGAAAAACTGGCCGCGGCCCACGAAGTCGATGTGCCGGAGGCCATGGTGGATGCCGAGGCAGCCTCCATCCTGGAGGAGATGGCCATGACCATCCGGGCCAGCGGCGGGCAGGTGCAAGGGCTACCCGAGAACGCCGAAGCGTTGCGGGCCAAGGCACGCGAGGCGGGCCGGCGGCGGTCGAAGGAGTCGCTGCTCTTGGAGGCGGTGGCGAAACAGGAGGCGCTCACGGTCAGTGACGAGGAGATCCAGGCCGAGGTCGATGCGGTGGCCCGCGTCTACCGCCAGGACGCGGCGGCGGCTCGGCGGGCCCTCGAGGATCCGGCCCGGCGCGCAGGCCTGGCCGCCCGCATTCTCGAGCGCAAGGCGCTGGACTTCCTCTACCAGCAGGCAACCGTCACGGACACCTTCCACCTGATCACCCCGGCCTGAGTTTCCGACAACCGAGGGTGGTGGGCGGGGAAAGCCGTCTGGTCCTAGCCGCGGGGGGCCCCGGGGCTGGCAGGCGGCGGGGAGAGGGAATATGTCACTGGTTCCCATGGTGGTGGAGCAAACCAGCCGCGGCGAGCGGGCGTACGACATCTTCTCGCGGCTGCTGAAGGACCGGATCATCTTCGTCGGCACGCCCATTGACGATCTCGAGGCCAACCTGGTGATTGCCCAACTGCTCTTTTTGGAGGCGGAGGACCCGGATAAGGACATCCACCTCTACATCAACTCCCCCGGCGGCTCGGTGACGGCCAGCTTGGCCATCTACGATACCATGCAGTTCGTGAAGCCGGCCATCGAGACCATCTGCATGGGGCAGGCGGCCAGCGGGGCAGCCCTCCTCCTGGCGGCCGGGACCAAAGGGAAGCGCATGGCCCTGCCGCATTCCCGGATCATGATCCACCAACCGTACGGCGGCGCCCAGGGGCAGGCGGTGGACATCCAGATCCAGGCCAAGGAGATCCTGCGCATGCGGGAGGAGCTGAACCGGATCATCTCCCGGCACACGGGGCAGCCGCTGGAGCGTGTCGAGAAGGACAGCGATCGCGACTTCTTCATGTCGCCGGAAGAGGCCAAGACCTACGGGCTGGTGGACGAGGTCATCTTCTACCGCGACCTGGCGAAGAAGCCGCCCGAGATGGGCACCCCGACCCCCGTCGGGGCCGAGGGTGCTGTCCTGAAGGGGTGAGCGCGGGCAGGGCGGGCGTGCCCTGCGCGTCCCCGCGCAAGCGAGGCACGGATGGCAAAAGCGGTCAAGGGCGGTGGTAAGCTCCAGTGCTCCTTCTGCGGCAAGAGCCAGGACGATGTCAGGAAGCTCATCGCCGGCCCCACGGTCTACATCTGCGATGAGTGCATCGAGCTGTGCAACGACATCATCGCCGAAGAGTGGGAAGAGGAGAAGTCCAAGGGCCTGACCCAACTCGCCAAGCCCGCCGAGATCAAGGCCGTCCTCGACCAGTACGTGATCGGCCAGGACCGGGCCAAGAAGACCCTGTCCGTGGCGGTGCACAATCACTACAAGCGGGTGAACGCCCGGCAGTCCTTCGACGACGTCGAGCTGACCAAGTCCAACATCCTGCTCATCGGCCCCACGGGGTCCGGCAAGACGCTCCTGGCCCAGACCCTCGCCAAGATCCTGGACGTGCCCTTCACCATCGCCGACGCCACGACCCTCACCGAGGCCGGCTACGTGGGCGAGGATGTGGAGAACATCATCCTGCGCCTGCTCCAGGTGGCCGATTACGATGTGGAGCGGGCCGAGCGCGGCATCATCTACATCGACGAGATCGACAAGATCGCGCGGAAATCCGAGAACCCCTCCATCACCCGGGACGTTTCGGGCGAGGGGGTGCAGCAGGCCCTCTTGAAGATCCTGGAGGGGACAGTCGCCAACGTCCCGCCGCAAGGCGGCCGCAAGCACCCCCAGCAGGAATACCTCCAGGTGGACACGACCAACATCCTCTTCATCTGCGGGGGCGCCTTCGTGGGCCTGGACAAGATCATCCAGGGTCGGGTGGGGGAGCGGCGCGTCGGCTTCGGCGCCGAGATCCAGGGGCGGAAGGACCGCAAGCTCTCCGACCTGCTGAGCCAGCTCCAGCCCGAGGACCTGCTCCGCTACGGCCTGATCCCCGAGCTGGTGGGGCGGCTCCCGGTGGCGGCCGTCCTGCATGAGCTGGACGAGAAGCTCCTGGTCCGCATTCTGCGGGAGCCGAAGAACGCCCTGCTGCGCCAGTACCAGCGGTTCTTCGACTTCGAGCACGTGAAGCTCACCTTTACCGAGGACGCGGTGGCGGCGGTGGCCGAAGAGGCGGCCAGGCGCGCAACCGGGGCCCGGGGGCTCCGCGCGGTCCTGGAAGACATCATGCTCGACATCATGTACGAGTTGCCGTCGCAGTCGGGGATCAGCGAGTGCATTATCAACCGGGACGTGGTGGTCGAGCGGAAGCACCCCATCATCCTCTACAAGAAGAAGGCCGAATCCGCCTGACGGCCGCCCGCCTTCTTGATTCAGCCTCCCCCCGGCCCGTGGGCGGGGGGAGGCTGACCTGCACACGCCGGGTGACAGCCGCATTTGCCCACCACGCCACTAGGGATGCGATCGGGGTTCGGTCGGCGGCAGGGCCTCGCCCATCCTAGGTCTGGAGCCGCGGCGGGAGCGGGTTTGCAGCATTCTGGGGGGACGGGATGGACGAAAAAGCGAAGACAGGGCGGATGCGGCGGGTGGGACGACGAGTGGGGCTTCTGGTCCTCGGGGTGATGCTCTTGCTTCAGGGGTGCGCCATTTACGATTACCTGTACGGCGGGCCGGCGAGGCGGGGCGACACAACCCAGCGAAGCGACCAGGAGTTGCTGCGGTCGGCCGAGACCGAGATCGAGCGGCAGCGGTACGAAGAGGCGCGCAAGGACCTGCAGCGCCTGATGAACCAGTATCCCGACAGCGACCTGCTGGCGGCGGCGCGACTCGCCTCGGCCAAGGCCCTCTACCTGCAGCGGAAATACGACGAGGCCCGGGCGGAGTACCAGCGCTTCCTGGACCTCCATCCCCAGCACGAGCGAGCCGACGAGGCCCACTACTACCTGGGGATGGCCTTCTTCCGGGCGGCGGACACGCCCGACCGCGACCAGACCTTCACCAAGAAGGCGCTGGAGGAGTTCCAGCTCGTCGTCACCCAGATGCCCGACTCGCAATACGTGCAGGACGCCCGAGCGCGCGCGGCCCTCTGCCGCCGCAAGCTGGCGGAGAAGGAGTTGTACGTCGGCACCTTCTACTTCTCCCGGGAGCACTACACGGCCGCGGTGGCGCGCTTCAACAGCCTGCTCTCGCAGTACGGCAACTCGGGCTTCGACGACCAGGCCTTGTACTACCTGGGGGAGTCCCTCTGGCGGCTCGAGCAGCGCGACGAGGCGCGGGCGGCGTTCCGGCGCCTGGTGCAGGACTACTCGCAGTCCGAGTGGGCGGGCCCGGCGGCTCGCCGGCTGGGGATCACGCTCGTTCGCACCGGTCCGACCAAGCCTCCGGGGCCGGGCCTGTTCACACGCATGTGGACGGGGGTCCAGGAGACCTGGGACGAGATGCTGGCCACGATGAAAAGCTACTCGGTCTTCCGGCCCTAGGAGGCGGCGCGTGACGTCAGGCGAGGTCCAGCTTCTCATCCGGCAGGCCACCGCGGCCTTCGAGGCCGGCGAGTCCGATCGGGCCAGCGATCTCTTGCGCCAGGCCGCGGAGGAGGCCCCCGGCTACGCCAACATCTTCCACATGCTGGGGCTCATTGCCTGCCAGCGGAATGTGCCGGAGAAGGCCGTGGCGCTGTTCCGCCGGGCTCTTCATCTCAACCCCAAGTACCGGGAGGCGCGGGTTAACCTGGCCATCACGCTGGCGGAGATGGGGGCCTACGATCAGGCTGCGGTGGAGGTGGAGGCGCTCGGCGGTCACGAGGCAAAGGATCCCACTCAGCTCAGCCCGGGGACCCTCGGCCGACTCGCCAACGCCCACGCGGATCTGGCAAAGCAGTACCACGACCTGGGCCTTTACGCGCAGGCGGTTGTGGAATACGATAAGGCGCTGGAACTGTGCCCCACCTTCCCCGACCTCCACAACCGCCGGGCGACGAGCTGCCGGGAGCTGGGCAATTTCGCCGGGGCGGAAGCTTCCCTGCGGCGGGCCCTGGAGCTGAATCCCGAATACGTGGGTGCCTACGTGAATCTCGGCCTGCTTCAGTACCGGCGGGGGCACGTCAGCGAGGCAATGAAAACGTGGGAGCGCGCCCTGGAAATCGATCCCAAGCATCAGCTCGCCCGAATTTATCTGACTCAGGCCACGACTGCGGGCGCCGCCCGCGATTAGTCGAGTCCCCGCCCCCCTCTTCGCTCCTGGCCCGGACGCGGGCCCTGCTGCGGGAGCGCGGGCTGCACCCGCGGAAGCGCCGCGGCCAGCACTTCCTGGTGGATCCCCGGGTGCGGGACCGGATTGTGGCGGCGGCCGGCGTGGCCCCGGGAAAGACGGTGGTGGAGATCGGGCCGGGAACCGGCCTGCTCACAGAGGCGCTGCTCGAGGCCGGTGCCGAGGTCCTGGCGGTGGAAGTGGATCGGGACCTCGCGGCGCTCCTCACCGAGACCCTGGGGGCGCCGGGGAGGCTGACCGTATGCGTGGCCGACGCGTTGGCCTTCGATTTCCGCGAGAGGTTCGCCGCCCATCCGGCGCGCGGGACGATCCAGGTGGTGGGCAATATCCCCTACAATATCACCACGCCCCTGATCCTCCGTCTCATCGAGGCCCGGGAGGTGTTCCGGGCGCTCTACCTCACCGTCCAGCGGGAGGTGGCCGAGCGGCTGACGGCGGTCCCCGGGACCAAGGCCTACGGCGCGCTCACCCTGGCGTGCCAGTATCGGGCGTTGGTCCGGCCCGTCCTGCCCATTCCCCGGACCGCCTTCTATCCGGCGCCGGAGGTGGCCTCCACGCTGGTTCGCTTCGACCTGCTGGATGCGCCCCGGGTCCCGGCTCCCTCTCCGCCCCGGCTCTTTCGCGTGATCCGGGCAGCCTTCGGCCAGCGGCGCAAGACGCTGCGGAATGCCCTGCGGCACGCGGGGTGGGCTGAGGCGACCCTGGACGCGGCCCTGGAGGCCGCGGGGATCATCGGCGAGCGGCGCGGCGAGACCTTGTCGCTCATGGAGTTTGCCCAGTTGGCGGAGGCGCTGCCCGAACGGACGAGAACACCCGACAGCCAGCGCGACACGGAATTCCGATGAGCACTCCTTCGTGGTCGCGGTCGGAATCCGCTGTGGCGTCAAGGGAGATCCCATGACTGAGTCGCTGTTTCACACGGCGAAGGATGAGGATATCAAGGCTGGCCGCATCACCGACGTGTATTTCCTGCGGACCCTGGAGATCCTCCGGCAGCGGAACATCACTGCGCGGGTCGTCGCCGAGGTCATCCTGAAGAGCTTCCCCGCGGGCTGGAATTGGGGCGTCCTGGCGGGAATCGAGGAGGTCGCGGCGCTCCTCTCGGGACTGCCCATCACGGTCCACGCCTTGCGCGAAGGCACGATCTTCGGCGCGATGCAGCCGGTCATGACGGTGGAAGGTCGCTACATCGATTTCGCTCACTACGAGACGGCGCTGCTCGGCCTCCTCTGCCAGGCCTCGGGCGTGGCCACCAAGGCAGCCCGTTGCACGAAGGCCGCGGCCGGGCGCCCGGTGGTGAGCTTCGGGGCGCGGCGGATGCACCCGGCCCTGGCACCCATGGTGGAGCGGAACGCCTACCTGGGCGGCTGCGATGGGGTGTCGGTGGTGAAGAGCGCGGAACTGCTCAAGCTGGAGCCCAGCGGCACCATGCCCCACTCGCTTGTCCTCATGCTGGGAGACACCGTGGTGGCGGCCCAGGCCTTTCACGAGATCGTGGACCGCAGGGTGAAGCGGGTCGTCCTGGTCGACACCTTCGGCGACGAGAAGATGGAGGCGGTGCGGGTGGCGGAGGCCCTGGGCCCCGACCTCGATGCCGTGCGGCTGGACACGCCTGCCTCGCGGCGGGGAGACCTGGTCGGCATCCTCCGAGAGGTCCGCTGGGAGCTGGACCTGCGGGGCTTCCGCCACGTGAAGCTCTTCGTGAGCGGCGGCCTGGATGAGGACGAGATCCTGCGACTCAACACTGCGGCGGATGCCTACGGGGTGGGGACCGCCATCAGCAACGCGCCCGTCTTGAATTTCTCCATGGACATCGTGGAGGTGGAGGGCGTGCCGCTGGCGAAGCGCGGGAAACTCTCCGGCCGGAAGAAGGTGCTGCGCTGTCGCTCCTGCGGGCGGTCGGTCGTGGTCCCCGCCGCTCTGCCGGACCCGGCCTGCTGCGGCGGGGCGATGGCATCACTCCTCGTCCCGTTGGTCATCCAGGGCAGCCTCGTCCAGCCCTTGCCGGATGTGCACACGATCCGGCGCGAGGTCCTGGCGGGCCTGGAACACGTGAGCCTCTGACGGAAATGACCAGTGACCGAATCCCAATGACCAATCGGTGGCCCTCTCATAGCTCATTGGTCCATGGCCGTCGGTCATTGAGCGGTGGTTGAATGGATCCAGCACTGGCACGGCTGGGCGAGTTCGGCCTGATCGGGCTGATCCGCGAGCGGGCCCGGCAGCGCTCCCCGGGCACGCTCCTCGGGATCGGCGACGACGCCGCGGTCCTGAGCCTGGAGGGCCCGGAGGCGCTGCTGGTCACGACCGACATGCTCCTGGAGGGCGTGCACTTCCAGCGGGGATGGGGCCTGCCGCGCGAGCTGGGCCGGAAGACGATCGCCGTCAACGTCAGCGACATCGCGGCCATGGCCGGCCGCCCGCTCTATGCCCTGTGGGGGCTGGCGGTCCCCACGGCGGGGAGCAGTCTCACCGAGCTGGAGGCGCTCCTCGCCGGCATGGAGGAAGAAGCCGCCGCCCACGGCGTCACGCTGGTGGGCGGAGACACCTGCCTCTCCCGGAGCGGGCTCGTGCTGTCGGTGACCCTGCTGGGCCGGGCCGCAGCGCAGGGCCCCGTGCTGCGCTCCGGGGCCAAGCCGGGGGATCGGCTCTGGGTGACGGGGCGGCTGGGCGGATCGGCGGCCGGCCTCCTGGCCCTGGAGATGGGCCTGCGGCCCGGCCGCCCCTGGCCCGCGGAGGTCTCGCGGCCCGCGTGGCTCACCGCCGAGGAAGAGGCGGCCATCCAGGCGGCGCTCCTCTGCCACCTCGTGCCGGTGCCTCGCCTTCGCGCGGGGCAGGCCCTGGCCGCGAGGGCCAGCGCCATGATCGATGTGAGCGACGGGATCGCCTCCGATCTCAGGCACCTCTGCGCCGAGAGCCGGGTTGCCGCGCGCATCCGCGCCGAGGCCGTGCCCATCCATCCGGGGGCCACGGTCATGGCCCGGCTCACCGGGCGGGAGGCCCTCGACCTGGCGCTCCGGGGGGGCGAGGATTACGAACTCCTGTTCACGGCGAGTACCGATCCCTGCGCGGCGCTTCGCCAGGCCGACCCCGATCTTCCCGTGACCTGTGTCGGCGAGGTGAGTGCCGGCCCGGCGGCGGCCACGCTGCTCAAGGCTGACGGGTCGGCCGCCGCGCTGGCGGGAGGCTTCGATCACTTTCGGCATCCTGCCTGATGCCCGTACGGCTCCAGGGCGCGGGAAGGAAGGGAAGGACTATGGCCACAGAGCGGAGCGGAGGCCGGCACCTCATCCGGTGGGTGCCGAGCCCGTGGCGGGGTAGCATGACCATTGTGGCGTTCACTGAGTCGGGGCGTATTCGCCGCCTGCGGCTCCCGGTCCGGCTCCTCGTGGCGTCGGCCTTTCTCCTCCTCGTCTTGGTGATCGGCTCGACCGCCTCTATTCTGCTCCTGTTCCGCGGCCAGGTGGATATGGCGCGCATGAGCTATCTGGAGGGTGAGAACAAGTCGCTGACCGCTCTCATGCAGGGGCAGGCGGAGCAGCTCAGCCGCCTGAAGCTCGAGGTGGCCCGCCTCCGGGAATTCGAGCAGAACCTCCGCGTCGTGTCGGGCATGGACTCTCAGGCCGAAACGGCTGGGCCAATGGTCGGGACCGGCCAGACGCGGGGCGCAAAGCAGGCCCTGCCGCGGAAGCGATAGGGCGCGCGCCGGATTCCCGGGCTGCTCCCTTCCTCGACGTCCGCGCTGAGAGAGGCCGCCGCGCCTCCCCTGGTCGTTTTCGTCGCCGTTCCCGCTGGTCACTCGCCGCCGGGCCGCCACCTGAGGCGCGTTCCAGGGATCGCATGCACCCACCGCCGCAGAGGACAGGCCAGGTCGTCCGGGCCAAGCTGGAGGAAGAGGCCTACGCCGGGCTGCGCGACCTCGTGCGCCAAGCCGGGGGCATTGACCTCGACGTCTACAAGGATCGCTACATCCTGCGGCGCATCGCCGTGCGCCAGCGGGCCTGCGGGAGCGAGAACCTCCGCGTCTACCTCAAGCTGGTGAGCCGGGATGCCATCGAGCGCGCCCGGCTCGTCAAGGGCCTGACCATTCACGTCTCAGAGTTCTTCCGGAATCCCAGCACCTTCCGTGCCATCCAGACCGAGGTCCTGCCCGCCATCCTGGCGGAGAAGCGGCGGAGCGGCAGCCGCGCGCTGCGTCTCTGGAGCGTCGGGTGCGCCTGCGGGGAAGAGCCGTACTCCCTGGCCATCCTGCTGCGAGAGGTGGCGAAGGAGGTCTTCGGCGTCTTCTCCACCGCCATCTTCGGCACCGACATCGACCGGGAATGCCTACGCCTGGCCAAGGTGGCGGCGTATCCCGCCAGTAGCCTGGCCCATCTGCCGGCCCGCTGGCGGACAGAGTGCTTTCGGGAGGCGGGTGGACGGTACGCGGTGATTCCCGCGGTGCGCAAACTCGTGTTCTTCCGGGAGCACGATATCCTGAATGTCCCCCCGTTCCGGCGGATCGACCTCCTGATGTTTCGCAACGTCCTGATCTATATGACCGACGCCCTGCAGGAGCGGGTGCTGCTGGCTTTGCACGGGGCCCTGAACGCGGGCGGCTTCCTCGTCCTGGGCAAGGTGGAAGGCCTGCCGGGCGCGGCCCGTGAGTTGTTCCATCCCGTGGACGTGGCCGAGCGGATCTACCGGAAGCCCCTGCCGCAGACGGCGAGCTTCGGCCCTCCCGCCGGGCTCCGGGAGCGGAAAGTTCCTGACAAACCTGGCCTTTCCGCTTGACGCGACGCTTCGGGCTACGGTATGGTACGACCCATTCGTTGCGTCGGACTTTGTCCCATCGTGACGCCGCAGGATGCGCGCTCGAGTCCTGGCGGGGAGGAACGACCATGGAATTTTCCACGACGATCGGCAAGAAGCTTTACGCCGGCTTTCTCCTGGTGCTGTTCGCGACGGCGGTCATCTCCGCGCTGCTCTCCCTGATCCTGCGACGCTTCATCCCCCAGGAATACATCATGATCATGACGGCCATGCTGGCGATCGTGGCCGGCATGGTTCTCGCCTTCGTGATGTCCAGGAGCCTGACCACCGAGATCCGCTCGCTGGTCACGACGGCGCGCACCGTGTCGGAGGGCGACCTCACCCAGGACGTCCCGGTGAATACCTCGGACGAGGTGGGCGAGCTGGCGGCAGCCTTCAACCAGATGGTGGGGAACCTCCGCGAGATCGCGCGGGAGGTGAAATCCACCTCGAATGCCGTCACCACTTCGGCCGTGGCCCTCTCGGCGTCCGCCGAGGAGATGAACGCCTCCACCGAAGAGATCGCCGCCACGGTCGAGCAGATTGCCAAGGGGGCGGAGCACCAGGCCAGCCTGGTGGAGCAGACCTCCAAGGTCATCCGCGACATGGCCAACTCCATCACCGAGGTTGCCACCCGGGCCAAGTCCGCCGCCGAGGCGGCGGCCGAGGCAGGCTACACGGCCCAGACGGGCGGCAAGTCGGCCCAGGAAGCCATGGATCGAATGAAGGGGGTGTTCAACATCATCGAAAGCGCGGCCGCCGGGGTGAAGAGCTTCAGCGAGAAGACTCAGCAGATCGGGACCATCGTGGACGTGATCACCCGGATCGCCCAACAGACCAACCTCCTCGCCCTGAATGCCACCATCGAGGCGGCCCGCGCCGGCGAGGCGGGACGCGGCTTCGCGGTGGTGGCCGAGGAGGTCCGCAAGCTGGCCAACGAGGCCGGCAGCTCGGCGGAGAAAATCGCGGAGATCATCAAGCAGGTCCAGACGGAGAACGCCCGGGTGGCCAGCTCCATGGAGGCGGCCACGCGGGACATCACGTCAGGACGAGAGGGCCTTACCTACACCGGCGAGGCCCTGGACGACATCGTCCGGGTGGTCGTGGAGGAAGTCAAGAAAGTCCAGGAGATCTCCGCCCTCACGCAGCAACAGACCCAGGGTGCCCAGGAGCTGGTGAAGACCATCGACGAGATCGCCAAGGTGGCGGAGGACAACGCCGCCTCGACGGAGGAGGCTTCGGCCGCGACCACGGAGCAGACCTCTTCCATGGAGCAGATGGCCCATTCGGCGCAGCAGCTCTCTGGGCTGGCCGACAAGCTCAAGACGCTGGTGGCGCGCTTCAATGTCGGGGATTGACGGCGACTCGCAGGCCTTGGTCCGCCTGGACCTGGAGGGGTCGGATGAGGCCCCGGAGGAGGCCCAGCGCTATGTCTTGCTCCGGGGCTGCGACGAGTGGTTCGGCCTGCCGATCGAGTGGGTCCGGGGGATCCAGCCGCTGGAGCGGGTGATCCGCGTGCCCAACGCGCCGGCAGAGGTCGTGGGGGTCCAGAATGTGCGCGGCCGGATCCTCACCCTCTTCGATCTTGGCGCGTGTCTGAATATCCCGGCGGGACGGCTGCCGAACACCCACGCCGTCGTGCTGGACCTCGGAGACCCCGATCTGTTCATCGGGCTGGCGGTTCAGCGGGTCGGTCAGGTGCAGGTGATCCCCGCCTCCGCCGTGGAGGCTCCGCCGCCCCGGCCGGAGGGGTCGGGCGTCCTCGAGGGGGTGTGCGACTGGCAGGGACAGATCGTGTCGCTGCTGGACCCCACCCGGCTCCTGGCACGGCAGCTCCAGGAGTGGGGCGTGGTCCCGGAGGCTCGGGGACGGAACAGCTAGGCGCAGGGCGGCTGGAAAGGGCCTCGCGGGACGGGAGGTGCCTGTGAGCATCAAGATCCTGGTCGTGGACGACGCCATTTTCATGCGGAGCATGATCCGGGATATCTTTGCGCGCGGGCCCTTCGTCATCGCGGGGGAGGCGGAAAACGGGGTGGAGGCCGTCCGCCTGTACGGGGAGCTCCGCCCGGATCTCACGACCATGGATATCGTGATGCCCCAGATGGACGGCATCACGGCCCTGCGGGAGATCGTCCGGTTGGATCCGGCGGCGAAGATCGTGATGTGCAGCGCCCTGGGTCAGGAGGCGCTGATTGCCGAGGCCATCGAGTCCGGCGCCCGCGACTTCATCGTGAAGCCGTTCCAACCCAGCCGCGTCCTGAAGGTGGTGCAGAGCGTGCTGGGCCTCGACGATCATTTCCAGCCCCTGGCGCTGGCGAGCGGGGGAGAGGCGCGGTGACAGGGGAGGGGGACCAGGCGCCAGACGAGCTGCGTCCCGTCCGATTGCGCGTGCCACTGGCCCTGGCCATCGGGGCCTCCGTGGGCGGCCCCCGGGCCCTCCTGAAGCTCCTGGCCGGACTGGACCTTCCCGTCCCCATCTACGCCTTCCTGGTGCAGCACATCCATCCGAGGTTCACGCCCCTCTTGGTCCGGCGTCTCGCCGAGGTCTCGCCCGTGCCCGTCCGGGAGGCAGAGGACGGGGCCACGGTTCAGCCGGGGTGCTTCTACTTGGCTCCCAGTGGACGGCACCTGGTGATCGAGCGGGCCCAGCCGGGTGCCTTCCGGACGCGGCTCACGGACGATCCGCCGCAGCACGGCGTCCGCCCGTCCGTGGATGCCCTTTTCGCCTCGCTGGCGACGGCCTTCGGCCCGCGGGTGGTGGGTGTGGTCCTCACGGGGATGGGGCGTGACGGGCTGGACGGCGCCCGCGCCATCAAGACGCGGGGGGGGATTATCCTCGCCGAGGCGGAGGCGACCTGCGTCGTGTACGGGATGCCGCGCGCCCTGGCGGAGGCCGGCGTGGCGGACGAGTTGGTGCCGCTAGGCGGCATGGCGGAGGCCATCCGGCAGGCCTGCCTGGCCGCGGCGGAGTCGCCGGGGACGGCGCATCCGGCGAGCGTCGAGTAAGGGTACCCCCATGGACATGTCCAAGTACGTCAAGATGTACGTGAGCGAGTCCCAGGAGCGCCTCCAGCGCATGGATGCCCTGCTCCTGGCCCTGGAGCAGAACGGGGCGGATCGCCCCTCCATCGACACGCTCTTCCGGGAGGCCCACTCGATCAAGGGGATGTCCGCCTCCATGGGCTATGAGGAGCTGGCGAAGCTGTCCCACCGGATGGAGGACTACCTGGACCAGTTCCGCGGCGGCAAGAGCGCCCTCGACCGGACCGGCGTGGATCTGCTTTTCGAAGGCGTGGATCTCTTGCGGCGGGCCGTGGAGGAGGTTGCGGCTGGGCAGCCCCCCTCGGTCGTGGTCGAGCCCTTCCTGGCCAAGATGGCCGCCCACCTGCTGGCAGCGCCCGCGCCCACGGTCGCCCCCGCACCGCCGGCGCCGGAGCAACGGAGTTCCTCCAGCCTCGCGCGCTACACCCTGCAGGTGCAAATCGCTGCAGACGCCCCCCTGCCCTCGGCCCGGGCTTACATCACCTTGCGCCGGATCAAAGACCTCGGCGAGGTGATCCGCTCCGCCCCCTCGGGGGATCAGGTGCAGGCGGGGAAGTTTGCGGGCACTCTGTCGATCCTGCTGGCCACCTCCCGCTCGGCGGCAGAGGTCCAGGCCTTCGTGAGCAGCCTACCCGACGTGGCCTCGGTGGCGGTGTATTCCGCCGCGGCCGAAGGCGAGGCGGCGGCGCCCCGGCCTGCGGCACCAGCGACGACGCGGGCCGGGGCGCCGACGCCGAGCATGGAGTTCCCGCCTGCCGGGCCGGCGGCTCCGGCTCCTGCCCCAGCCCCTCCTCAGGGACCAGCGGGCGCGCCAGTGGGGACGCTGCGCCGGGGCGCCGCCATGATCCGGGTGGATACCCGGCTCCTGGATGACCTGATGGACTTGGTGGGAGAATTGGTGACGGTCAACAGCGGCCTCACCGAGCAGTGTCAGCAGATCGACTCCCCCAGGCTCCACGAGCGCGCCGGCCGCGTGGACAGCCTGGTGAAGAATCTGCAGCAGCAGACCATGAAGCTGCGCATGATGCCGCTGGAGATGATCGCCGACCGGTTCCCCCGAGCGGTACGGGATCTGGCGCACAAGCGGGGGAAGGACCTGCACTTCGAGATCCTGGGGAAGGAGATCGAGATGGACCGCGCGATCCTGGAGGAGCTCCCCGACCCGATCCTCCACATCCTGCGCAACGCCATCGACCACGGCATCGAGCCGCCGGAAGAGCGGGTCCGAAAGGGCAAACCTCCCCAGGGCAGCATCCGCCTGGAGGCCAGCAAGGAGCGGGAGACCGTGGTCATCCGCGTGCGCGACGACGGGCGCGGCATGGACCCCGCCGCCCTGCGGCGAACCGCCCTGGAGCGCGGCGTCATCACGCGGGAGCAGTACGACAGCCTCCCGGACGGTGAGATCCTGTCCCTCATCACCCTGCCGGGCTTCAGCACGGCTAAGGAGGTGAGCGATGTCTCCGGCCGCGGCGTCGGCATGGATGTGGTCAAGAATGCGGTCGAGTCGCTGCGCGGCGCCCTGCTCATCGAGTCTGTGGTGGGGCAGGGGAGCACCATCACGCTCCGGCTCCCGCTGACCCTGGCGGTGGTGGCGGTGCTCTTGGTGGAGCAGGGCGGCGAGCGGTACGCGCTTCCCATCACCTCGGTGGAGCAGATCCTGGAGGTCCCGGCGGCCGCGATCCAGCGCTCCCAGGGACAGGAGATGATCGCCTCCGACGGCGCCTTGATCCCCTTGATGTACCTCCGGCGCGTCCTGGGCTCGCCCGAAGCGGCGCTCGGGCCGACCCGCCTCGTGGTCCTGTGTGCGATCCGCGGGCGGCTGGTGGGAGTTGTGGTGGAGCGCTTCATCGGCTATCGTGAGGTCGTGGTCAAGTCGCTGGGGAAGGCGCTGAAGGGTCTGCGCGGTCTCGCGGGGGTGACCATCCTGGGCGATGGCAGTACGGTGCTGATCCTGGACCCCAACACGCTCTGATCGGGCCTGGGGCGGCCGGTCGCGGGAGGGCGGGTGAAGCGGTGAGCCACATGCAGTTGACCGAGCGGGGCCTCCAGAACGTGCAGGCGCTGAGCGCGCGCGGCATGCGGCGCGCCAGCGAGGCCTTGACCGCACTGCTGGGTCACCCGGTGCAACTCGACGTCTCGAGCGTGCAGACACTTCCTCCCCGCAGGGTGCTGGACCTGATGGCGGGAGCGAACACGGGGGGCATGGCGGGGCTCCAGTGCCAGATTTCCGGAGAGATGGCCGGGGACATGCTGTTCCTCTTTCCGCAGGCCACGGTCTTCCGGATGTTGCAGGCCCTCCTGGGAAGACCCGCGGAGCCTCGGCTCCTCTCGGGAGAGGAAACGTCCGCGCTGCAGGAGGTGGCGAACGTCCTGGCCTCGTCGTTCCTCAGCGAGTTGGGCGACCGTCTGGGGCGGCGCGTGCTGCACTCGACACCCCTGCTCCGACTGGGGAGCGTCGCAGACGTGCTGGAGCCCATGCAGCAAGACGTCAGCCGTCGGGGAGTGGAGGTCCTGGTGATTCAGGCTGGCTTCGCTGATCCCGATCGCGCCATCGAGGGGCGCTTCTTCGTGTTGCCGGAACTCCTGTCTCTGCAGGCCGTCGTGGAGGGGCACCGCGAGGCGGAGGAGGCGACGGCATGACCCCGACGACCTTGGCGTCGTTGGGCCCGGCCGTCCAGGCGGGCTATGAAGCCTTGCGGGATGTCCTCACGGACATGCGTCGCGTGCTCGTGGCCTTCTCGGGGGGGGTGGACAGCACATTGCTTCTTGCGGTTGCCGTGGAGTGTTTGGGGGACAACGTCTTGGCCGTGACCGGGCTGTCTCCGAGCGTCCCGGCCGCCGAGCGGGAAGAGGCCGCAGCGCTGGCGCAGCGCCTGGGAGCGCGCCATCGCTGGATCGAGACGGCGGAGATGGATCGGCCGGGCTATGTGGCCAACGGGCCCGACCGGTGTTTCTTCTGCAAGACGGACCTGTTCGAGCGGCTGCAGGAGGTGGCCCGGGCCGAGGGCTACGCCTGGGTGGCGGATGGTTCCAACCTGGACGACCAGGGCGACATCCGCCCTGGTCGCGAGGCGGCGCGCGGGCAGGGCGTCCGCAGCCCGCTCGCGGAGGCCGGCTTGACCAAAGCGGCGATTCGTGCCCTGTCCCATGCGATGGGGCTTCCCACGTGGGACAAGCCCGCGATGGCCTGCCTCGCCTCACGGATTCCCCAGGGCATCCCCGTCACGATCCAGCGGCTGAGCCAGGTGGAGGCCGCAGAAGCGGCCCTGCAAGCGCTGGGCTTTCGCCAGGTCCGCGTCCGCCATCACGAGACCATCGCACGGATCGAACTGCCGCCGGAGGAGCGTGCGCGCCTGCTGGATGCCGCCCTGGCGGCCGAGGTCGCCCGCCGCGTGAAGGCAGCGGGCTTCCAGTTCGCGGTCCTCGACCTCGAAGGGTATCGCCCTGGCGGTCGCCCGAAGATGACCACTGACCAATAGGCCATTGGCACCTGGTCAGTGCCCCCAGTGATCCTCAAACGAGTCCGCGAATCACTGCGGCCGG
>CAVQPC010000042.1:0-61289 GCA_963714585.1 uncultured Methylomirabilota bacterium | reverse complement strand
AAAACCAGCACGAAGGCCCGCGTGGCGATGAGATACGCGGGCCTTCGTGCTTTCACCGCAGGGACTGCTCCCCCGGTATCCACCCCCATGTTCCGCGAACGACCACCAGCCTCTGCCCGCCCCCGAGTCGGCTCTTCCCCCGAAAAACCCGTTGACAGGGGTCTGGCCCCGGCGGTATGCCATGCGGGGTCCAGTGGGGCGACGGGCCCCGGCGAGCGCCCGGTTCGTTGCCCAACGCCCTTCTCTCATCGCTGCAAGCTGCATCAAGATTGCCCGTGTACACGAAACCGTTCGTCCTGACCAGCCTGGCTTACTTCTGCTTCTTCAGCAACGTCAATGCCTACAACCTGCTCCCGCTCCACCTCCAGAAGCTGGGCGGGAAAGAAGGTGAGATCGGGACCATCATGGCCATGTTCAGTGTGGCCGCCCGCCATCCTCTGCCAGGCGACGCTGGGAGGGCTCCTGGACCGCTGGAGCCGGAAGCCGGTCCTCCTGGTCGCCACGGGTATTCTGACCGCGGTGTCGGCTGCCTTCGTAGGCACCAGCCACCTGGGGTGGCACGTCTACGGTCTCCGGTTCCTGCAAGGGGCGGCCCTCGCCATCTTCACCACGAGCAATCTCGCCCTCACCGGGGCCACGCCCCTTCCCCCGGCGGGACCCGCCGCGATCGCCCAGCCGCTGGGGCGGACGTTCTGGCGGTCCTACCTCCCGGTCCTCGTGCCCGTTTTCCAGTACGGCTTGGCCAATGCCATCCTCTTCGTCTTCCTCCCGCCCTTCGCCCGCCAGGTCGGCCTGGCGCGAGTCGGTCCCTTCTACCTTGCCTACAGGGGGGCCGCCCTCGCGGTGCGCGTCGGCGCCGGCCGACTGGCGGACCGGTTCGGGCGGCAGCGGGTCATCCTTCCCTCGCTCATGGGCATGACCGCGGGAATCCTCCTCTGTAGCGTCCTCCACGCCACCCGGCTCCTCGTCCTGATCGGGATGGTCAACGGGACAGCCCAAGGGTTCGTATTCCCGGCGGGGCGCAATCAGGCCCTCGCCATCTACAACATCGCCAACCTCGCGGGAGCGGCCCTCGGGGCCAGCGGCTTTGGCTGGCTGGCGCAGGGTCTGGGCTTCCGGCCCGGCTTCGTGCTGGCGGGCTGCCTTCTGGCGCCGGGCGTCCTGCTCTTCTGGCGCCAGTGGTAGGCGGAGGACCGACACGATCTCCCCTACCTCCCATAGAAGAGCCTGGGCGGGTGGAGCGTGTGCCAGACGTCGTCGCAGGCTTCGAGTTCCTCCTGGGAGAGGCGCATGCCGACCGCCCCCATGTTCTCTTCGAGCTGCTCGACGGAGGTGGCGCCACAGACGATCGACGTAATGCCTTGCTTGTTCAGGACCCAGGCGAGGGCAAATTGGGCCAGGCTTTTGCCGTGATCGGCCGCGATCGTCTTCAGCCGCTCCACCGCGTGGAAGTCCAGATCGGTCCAGTACTTCTCGTTGTACCGGAAGCCCTGGGAGGCCAGGCTGAACCGCCGCCCCTCGAGCGGGGGCTTCCCCAGCTCGTACTTGCCCGACAGGAAGCCGGCCGCCAGGGGGCTGAAGGCCGCCACGCCGATGCCTTCCTCGAGGCAAAGCGGCAGCAGCTCGTACTCGATGTCGCGCGCCAGGAGATTGAAGGGCGGCTGGATGATGTCCCAGCGCGCCAGGTTGTGCTTGTCGCTGAGCCAGAGGGCCTTGCAGACCTGGAAGGCCCGGAAGTTGGAGCACCCCAGATACCGCACCTTGCCGTGGCGCACGAGGTCGTCCATCGCCCGGAGGGTCTCGTCGAGCGGCGTATCGTAGTCCGGCATGTGGGCGTAGTAGATGTCGAGGTACTCTGTCCCGAGGCGCCGCAGGCTCCCCTCCACGGCCTGCAGCAAGTGCTTCCGGGAGAGCCCCATGTCGTTGGGGCCCACCTGGTCGCCCCCGGGCCACGGATGGAACGGCCGGGGCCGCGCCAGATCGAGCGGCCCGGCGATCGTCTGCGCCCCGTACTGCGCGGCCAAGCGGCGCAGGTGCCCCGCCTTGGAGGCGAGGACGAGCGCGTCCCGGTGCCCCTTGATGGCTTTGCCCAGGATCTCCTCCGTCACCCCGTTGGCATACATGTCGGCGGTGTCGATGAAGGTGACCCCGCCATCGAGTGCGCGCTGGATGATCCGCAGGGACTCCGGCTCGTCCACCTGGCGGCCGAACATCATCGTGCCGAGGCAGAAGGCCGACACCTTCAACCCGGTTCGGCCCACTTTCCGGTACTCCATCCGAGGCCTCCTTTTCGCGCCCGCCGTTTCCCTCACCCACCCGTCCGAGGCGAATTCTGCACCCACCTTCTCGTTCTCGAAGCCGGACATTGGGCCAGAATTGAGTCCGGGCGCTTGTCCGGCCAGGATCAGGTAGGCCTCCTGATGGCTCCCGTTCCGGAAGGCGTGCGCTGGATAAACTCTGGCTTTCCCAGGAACCAGGACCGGGCGTCGGTATGCGGCGACCGCCGCCGTAGCTTATCAGCGCGGTCACCATTGGGCCCCCTTTTGCGATTGTCCAGATCACGCGCTACGGCGCCCCTCCCCAGAATCTGGTCTACGCGGATGCTCGTTCGCAGTCAGGCTTGTCGCCCTTGGCGCAGACCATCCACCGACGCCTCCCCCGGCCCAAGGAGGATCAGGGCCAGATTGGCTGCGAGCAGCGTCAAGGGATACTCGACCCCATTGGGCGCAAAGAATCCGTGAGGCAGATGGTAGGTCACGATCGCCACCAGCATGTCCATGGCGAGGAGCGCGGCCACCCAGCGTGTGTACAGACCCAGGACCAGCGCCAGCCCGCCCAGGAATTCCACGAGCGTGACGATGGGGGCCGCCAGTCCGGGGGCCGGGATCCCGAGCTTCCCTAGGAAGGCGGCCACCCCCCCGAACCCCCAAACGAAGAGCTTCTGGCCGCCATGCATCAGAAAGATGATCCCCACCACGAGGCGGAGCGCCGTGATGCCCCACCCCTGCCACGGGTTCAGCGCCTTCGTTGCCATCGCGCCTCCTTTCCTCGTCCAGGCTGGTCCGCAGACCTTGCCCACCCCCGATGGGGGCAGGCGCCCGGGTGCATCCTCACGGAAGGTCCAGAAGGATGAGCTCGGCGTCCTCAGTCGACGCCCATGTCAATATCCCCTCGTCCGCGATGCGGGCCTGATCCCTGGCGGAGACCACCGGGAGCAAGTTCCTGCTCCGTTCCGCCGACTCGTGCTAGAAGACCCGCGGTCGCCCGGCCTCGAGCAAGCTCTTGAGCATGTCGCGCAGGGCGTTTGACCTTGGACAGGAAGATCATGGCCGCGATGACGTAGGGCTTGTAGCTCGCCTCCCGGTACAGCAGGTCCCGGTAGCGGTCGAAGACGGAGGCGGCCACCTCGCCTTCCTTGCAGCTGACGCCGGAGATGTCGGCCGGCAGGCAGTGCATGTAGAGGGCGTGACCTTCCCTGGTCTCCTTCATGAGCTTCTCGGTGCACTCCCAGTCCTTGTGCGTGGCGTTCTGGGCCAGCAGCTCCTTTTCCAGCTCCTTGATGCCCGCCATGTCGCCTCGGCCGTAGAGGTCGGTGCGCTTCTCCATGGCCGCGTAGGGCGCCCAGCTCTTGGGGTAGACGATGTCCGCGCCCTTGAACGCCTCGCGCATATCGTGGGTGACCTGCGAAGGACCCGCCGCCGCGGGCCGCGTTCTTCTTGGCCACCTCCAGCGTCTCGCTCATCACCTCGTAGCCCGGCGGATGGGCCAGCACCACCTCCATGCCGAACCGGGTCATCAGGCCGATGACCCCCTGGGGCACGGAGAGCGGCTTCCCGTAGGAGGGCGAGTAGGCCCAGCTCATGGCGATCTTCTTGCCCTGGAGTCTCTCCGGCCCGCCGAAATGCCGGAGGAGGTGCATGGCGTCGGCCATGGACTGGGTGGGGTGGTCGATGTCGCACTGGAGGTTCACCAGCGTGGGGCGCTGCTCCAGGATGCCGGCGGCGTAGCCCTCCTGCACCGCGCGGGAGACTTCCCGCATGTAGGCGTTGCCCTTGCCGATGTACATGTCGTCGCGGATGCCGATCACCTCGGCCATGAAGGAGACCATGTTGGCCGTCTCCCGCACCGTCTCGCCGTGGGCGATCTGGCTCTTGCCCTCGTCCAGATCCTGGAGCGCCAGGCCGAGGAGGTTGCTGGCGCTGGCGAAGCTGAAGCGGGTGCGGGTGGAGTTGTCGCGGAAGATGCTGACGGCCAGGCCGCTGTCGAAGATCCTGGTCGAGACGTTGTCTCGCCGCATCTCCCGCAGGATGTCGGCCACGGCGAAGACCGCCGCCAGCTCGTCGTCGGTCTTCTCCCAGGTGAGCAGGAAGTCCGACAGGTACAGGCCGTCGCACTTCAGAGCAGACAGCTTCTTGATGGCTTCGCCGATTGCAGCTCTGTCCATTCTCTTTGGGTTCCTTTCATTCCACCCGGCCAGGCTAGTGTCTCATTGCATGAGGAAATGCCATTCCCAGACGTCGTCACCCCGGCCGAAGCCGGGGTCCAGAAGCCCGTGGGAAACCTGGATTCCGGTGCCTGCCCCGGACTCCGATCCGGGGTTCACCGGAATGACGGCAGAGGTCCTGCAGGATGGCGCTCACTTGCGCAGTCGAGCGCTAGGCCTCAGCTCCTGACGAGGCCGACCCGCTGGTTGAAATCGGTGATGAGTTCGTCGATGCGGTCGGCCAGGGCGAAGGTGCCATCCCAGTACGTGGCGTGGTCGTGCCACTGCGCCCGGAGCTCGGCCACGTCGCGGCCCTGCTGCTCCACCCAGGTGAAGTACTTGAGGTTGTGGATGGCCTTCTTCTCGTAATAGGTGAGCTCCTTCATGTGGTCGATGGAGATGCCCGAGAGGAGCTCCAGGTCCCTTTCCGCATCGCACTCGCGATAGTTGCCCCGCTCCTGGGTGAGTTCCGTGAGCCGCGAACGGTAGAGGTCCATGGAGTCGGTGGCCACCGTGACCACCCAGTCGGATTGGGTGAGCTCCAGGTACTTGGCGAACTTCACCGCCGCGATGAGGTTGCCCAGACCGGAGATGCCGAAGAGGTCGAGGCGGCCGGCGATCTCCCCGGGGACGCCGGCGGCGGTCAGGGCCTTCCTGCCCAGACCCTCGTTGAAGAGCCGGATCAATCGCATGGGCGCCTCGTCGTCCACGGCGATGACGAAGTCGGTGTTCTTGCAGTCATGCACCCAGGGCACATGCTTGTCGCCGATCCCCTCGATGCGGTGGTCGCCGAATCCGTTCAGGAGCAGGGTGGGGCATTGCAGGGCCTCGGCCACGGCCAGCTTGGCCCCGGGGAATCTGTCCTTGAGATAGTACCCGGCGCCGAGCGTGCCGGCCGAGCCGGAGGATCCCACGAAGCCGGCCAGGCGGTCGCCGGGCTTGAGATGGCCCCGCAGGGCCTCCTCGGCGGCGCTGCCCGTGACCGCGTAGTGCCACAGGGGGTTGCCCAGCTCCTCGAACTGGTTGAAGATCATGAGGTCCTGGCCCGAGGCCTTGAGCTCCCAGCACTTGTCGAAGATCTCCTTGACGTTGGACTCGCAGCCAGGGGTGGTGATGACCTCGCCGGCGATCCTGCTCAGCCACTCGAAGCGTTCCCGGGACATGCCCTGGGGCAGGATGGCGATGGCCTGGCAGTGGAGCAGGGCCGAGATGTAGGCCCCGCCGCGGCAGAAGTTGCCGGTGGAGGGCCAGACGGCCTTGGTGGTCAGGGGGTTGAACTGGCCCGTGACCAGGCGCGGCACAAGGCACCCAAAGGTGGCCCCCACCTTGTGGGCGCCGGTGGGAAAGTAGCGTCCCACCAGGACCAGGATGTTGGCCGGGCAGCCGGTCAACTCCCTGGGGAGCACGATGTGGTTGACCTCCCCGAAGAGTCCGCCGTGCTCCTGGGGCTGGTTCTTCCAGGTGATGCGGTAGAGGTTGGCCGGGTGGACGTCCCACAGGCCGATCGTGGCCAGTGTCCTCTTGATCGATTCCGGCACAAACCGCGGGTCCCGCATCATGGCGAGGGTAGGGCAGCGTGATGCCCTTCTCCCGGCAGAAATTGACGGTGCTCTCCAGCACGGCGCGATTGACGCTGAGATCCAACACCGGTTCTGCCTCTCCTCTCTAACTCCGGGCTACTGACTACGGGACCACGAGACTAGGTGCGCGACTGCGGGACTCGGATTAGGAGTTACGTAGCCCGTGGTCACTTGGTCAGTAGTCCTGTACCTCGTCCAGGCAACTGATGACCTTCTCCGGGATCACCACGCTTCGGCTAGCCGCAGCGCTGTCCTTGAGGCCATTGCCCGTGGCCAGGACGACCGCCACAGCCCCTTCGGGGAGTCGAGGTCGCGCTTCCAGGAAGCCAGCGAAGGCCGCCGCCCCGGCCGGCTCCGTGAACAGGCCTGCCGAACGAGAGAGTCTGACCTGGGCGGCCAGGATTTGTTCGTCGGAAACCCTCACGACCTGGCCGCCGTGCTCCTTCATCTGCCGCAGGGCGTGGAAGCCGTTGCGGGGTACGTCGACGCAAATGGAGTCGGCCACGGTGCTGGTGGCCTCGCGCAGGAAGACGCCGCGCTCGAAGGCCCGGGCCAGGGCCGCAGAACCTTCCGCCTGGACGGCGTAGACTACGGGCAGCCGGTCAAGCAGACCCAGTTGGCGCAGGTCCCGGAAGCCCTTGTAGACCCCGGAGAGGATGCAACCGTCGCCGGTGGCCACGAAGACGTAGTCCGGCGCCCGGCCCAACTGGCGAAAGATTTCCAGCGACACGGTCTTCTTGCCCTCGAGGGTCATGGGATTGTGGGCGGTGTTGCGGCTCAGGCCGCCGAACCTGGCAGTATAGGCCAGGGACAGGTCGTAGGCATCGTCGTAGGAGCCGTCCACCCGGAACACCCTGGCGCCGTACTGCAAGGCCTGGATAAGCTTGGTCTTGGGGGCGGCCTTGGGCAGGAACAGGGTCACCTTCTGGCCCGCCGCCGCGCCCACGCCAGCCATGGACGAGCCGGCGTTGCCGGTGGAGGCCAGGACGATCTCGTCGATGCCGAACTTGGCCGCGAAGGCCGAAACCAGCAAAGAGGCCCGGTCCTTCAGGGAGCCGGTGGGGTTCAGGCCGTCGTCTTTAATGTAGAGGCCGGGAAAATCCAGTTCACGCCGGAGTCGTCGCGGCTCCCAGAGCGGCGTCCCTCCCACCGGTATGGGGGGGAAGAACCGCTTCTCCACGGGCAGGAGCGACACGATGTCCCAGTCCGCCGGGACCGCTCCCGTCAGCTCCACCTCCAGCACCCCACGGAGCGGCTGGTCCGCCGCCTGGGCCAGGGAACACTGCGGACAGACCATGAGCCGCGGGTCGATGGGAAAACGGCGGCCGCACTCGCTGCACGTGTAGCGGAATTCCATGGGACCGACCTGGTGTTTCCCGCTGCCCTGATGACGCGTCGAGACCCGTAAGCGAGCGGCCACGGCGAGGCGCTCCGGGGATCGATGGCGCCCCCCCGGAAGCGCCTCGCTTGTGGTTACTCGTTACTCGGCGGCCTTCACGGCCTGCAGGAAGGCGTTCATCATCTCCGTGCCTTCGGCCCCGAACTTCTGGTTGATGATCTTCGTGACCTCGGGCGTGGCTTTGTCCCTGAAGGCCTTCTTCTGCTCGTCGGTGAGGGCGTTCACCTTCATGGTCTTGGACAGGGACGCCAAGCCCTTGGAGGAGGCCTCGATGACGCGGCCCATGCCGCGACCGGCCACGATGGCCGATACGGCGGCGGAGGACACCACCTTCTTCTCCTCGGGGCTGAGGCCGTCCCAGAACTTGGTGTTCATCACCCAGACGTATGGGGCGAAGAGATGGCCGGTCAGGGTGAGGTACTTCTGGACCTCCTGGAGCTTGGCGAAGGCGATGATCGGGATGGGGTTCATCTGGCCGTCGGCCACGCCGGTCTGGAGCGCGGTATAGACCTCGGCCCAGGCCAGGGCGGTCGGTTGCCCGCCCAGGGATTGAATGATGGCTTTGTGGGTGTCCAGGCCCATGGTGCGAATCTTCAGGCCCTGCATGTCGGCCGGCGAGGTGATGGGCCGCTTGTTGTTGGTGATGTGGAAGAAGCCGCCCGAGTCGCCGAAGCCCAGGACGGTCATCCCGGTCTTCTTCTTGATGTCCTGGGCCAAGCGATGGCCGAAGGGCCCGTCAAAGACCGTGTAGGTAGCGCTGATGGTGGAGAAGGCGAAGGGGACGTCGAGCACGCCGATAAGCGGGTAGGCCGCGGCGAAGCCGCCCTGCGAGAAGATCCCGGACTCGATGACACCCGACTTCACCTGCTCCAGCACTTCGTTGTCCTTGCCCAATTGGCCGTTGGGGAAGGTCTGCACCGTGATGGCACCGTTGGTACCGGCCTCCACCAGGCTCTTGAACACGGTGACCATGGCGCCGGTGGGGTTGTCGAAGGGGTCGTCCTGGTTGAGGTGGTGCAGCTTGATGGTCTTGGCGGCCGTGGCGGGAGAGGCGAACAGACCCAGGGCCAGGATCAGGATGAGGGCTTTGCCAATGGTTCTCATGCGGTCCTCCTGTGTTGCGGCAATTGCCTTGCCGTTGTTTAAGGACGATCCACGACGGATGACGGGCTCCTTATGCGGTCGGTTCCGCTTTGCCTCCACGGCGTCGGCGGCTTCTACCGGTCACATGCCCAGCAATATTCTGGGCACGAATAACGTCAGCTTCTCCCAGTAGGAGACGATGAACAGCACCGCGACCTCCACCGCGATGAAGGGGATGAGGGGCCGGCTGATCCGCTCGATGGTCTCGCCGGAGATGGAGCACATGACGAAGAGGCAGGCGCCGACCGGTGGGGTCATCAGGCCGATGTTCAGGGCCAGGACGATCATGATGCCGGCGTGCACCGGGTCCATGCCGATGGAGCTGGTCAAGGTGCCCAGGACCGGGGCCAGGATGATCAGGGCGGCGTTGATGTCCATGATCGTGCCGATGAACAACAGCAGGGCCAGGATCATGGTGATGACCATGTAGCGGTCGGTGGAGATACTCAGGAACAGCGCAGCGACCTGCTGGGGCAGGCGCAGGAAGGTCATCCACCAGCTCAGGATCGAGGCCGCGGCGATGATGAGGAAGACGATGCCGGTGATGCGGGCGGTCTTGATCAGCATCTCCAGGACATCGGTGAAGCCGATGGCCCGGTAGATCACCGTGCTGACGAAAAGCGCATAGGCGACGGCGATGGCGGCCGCCTCGGTGGGCGTGACGATGCCCCCCAGGATGCCACCCAGGATGATGACCGGCATCATGAGGGCCAGGAAGCTAGACCGGAAGGCCCAGAGCAGGCCCAGGAGACTAAAGCCTTCGGCGTTCTTGGGCAAGTTGATCCGCTTCCCCACGATGGCGATGATGACCATGCAAAACAGGCAGATGAGCAGGCCGGGGACGATGCCGGCCGCGAAGAGGCCGGCAATCGAGGTGCCCATGAGCGAGCCGTAAATGACCATGAGGTTGGAGGGCGGGATGGTGGGCCCGATGATGGAGCCGGCCACCACGACCGCGCAGGCGAAGGGGCGAGGATACTTGGACTTGACCATGGCCGGCACCATGGTGTTGCCGAATGCGGCGGTCTCGGCGACCGCCGCCCCCGTCATCCCCGCCATGATCACTGACGCGACCATGTTGGAGTGGGCCAGCCCACCCCGGAAATGCCCCACCAGGGCGTTGGCGAAGGCCATCAGCCGGTCGGTGATCCCGGAGCGGTTCATGATCTCGCCGGCCAGGATGAAGAAGGGCATGGCCATGAAGGTGAAGAGGTCGAGCCCCTGGAAGTACCGCCGCGGCGCCATCATCAAGAAATTTTGCCCGCCGATCTGGATCAGGCCGAGCACGCCGGCCACGCCCAGCGTGACCCCGATGGGCAGGCCGACGAACATCAGACCGAAGAAGAGGACCAGGACGAGGCTCACGCCGCACCTCCCGATGCCATTTGCGCCTTCATCTGCTTCTGCATCCGGAGCATGGCCACGAAGAACTGGAAGGCGGCGAAGGCCGAAGACACCGGCACCGACGCGAAGGGAATGACCATGTTCATGCTGAAGATCGTCCCGTAGGCCGTGGTGCCGTCCTCGGTCAGGAGGATCCCGTAATAGGTCAGGAACAGGAAGAAGGCGATGCTGAGGATGTCGAGGACGAGGATGACGGGTTTCCTGTGCCTGAGAGAAAGCCGCGCCAAGAACAGTTCCAGCCCGATGTGCTCCCGGTAATGGGCCGCGCAAGGAATGGCCAGTAACGCGAGCCAGATCATGACGTACCTGGACAGCTCCTCGGTCCAGGCCCCCCCGGAGCGGATGAGGTAGCGCTCGACGACGCCGTACCAGATGATCAACACCATGGCCGCGGCCAGCGCCGCGCAAGCGCGTTCCAGCGCCCAGTTCAGCCTGAAGGCCATTCGCTCCAAGGGTGTCATCGCCTCCGTCGATACCGCCTCCCCGGAAGCTCTGAGTAACGATTCGGACATCTGGGATTTCCCTCCGCAAATCGTCGACGGTCAGTTAAGGCGTTGTGCGCGCTCGCCTCACGCCGGATGCCCCGCCACATAGGCCTGCGGGATCACGGCGTACATGGCCGCGGCCTGCACCAGCTCGCGCTTCCAGGTGATCTCGTTGGGCGCATGGGCCTGGTCCTCGTGGCCGGGACCGAAGCCCACGCAGGGAATGCCGTAGCGGCCCATGATGGAGACGCCGTTGGTGGAGAAGGTCCATTTGTCCACCACCGGCTTCCGGGCGAATAGGGATTGGTACGCCGCCACCAGCGCCTGGCAGGCGGGATGCTTTTCCTCGACCACCCAGCAGGGGAAGTAGCACTCGGTGGGGTAGACCAGGCCGGTGTAGGAGGGCCGGGAGTAATTGTAGAGCGAAACCTGAGCGCCGGCGTTTTGCACGGCGGGGAGACGCCTGACCTGCTCTAGGGCGCCTTCCCAGCTTTCGCCGTGGGTGAGGCGGCGGTCGATGGAGATGGCGCAGCCGTCGGCCACGGCGCACCGGCTGGGCGAGGTGGAGAAGATCTCGGACACGGTGAGGGATCCCTTGCCCAGGAAGGGATCGTCAGCCAGGCGGCCGTGCAGTTCCTGGAGATCTCCCAGGATGGGGGCCATCTTGAAGATGGCGTTGTCACCGCGCTCCGGCGCGGACCCGTGAGCGCTGATGCCCCGCACGGCCACCTTGATCTCCATGCGGCCCCGCTGGCCGCGGTGGATGCGGCAGGAGCTGGGCTCGGTGGAGACCACGAATTCTGGCCGGATGCGGCTTCTCTCCACGAGGTACTGCCAGCAGAGGCCGTCGCAGTCCTCCTCCTGCACGGTGCCGGTAATGAGGAGGGTGTACTCACCGGCCAGCCCGAGGTCCTTGATGATCTTGCCGGCGTAGACCAGGGAGGCCATGCCGCCCTTTTGATCGCTGGCCCCCCGGCCGCCGATGACCTCATCGTCCTCGTAGCCCTTGAAGGGATCGAATCTCCAGTTCTCGGGGTTGCCCACGCCAACGTTGTCGATATGCGCGTCCATGGCGATGAGGTGCGGTCCGTGGCCGATGTAGCCCAGCACGTTGCCCATGGGGTCTATTTCCACCCGGTCGAAGCCCACCGACTCCATTTCCTGCTTGATGCGCCGGATCACCTCCTTTTCCTGGCAGCTTTCACTGGGTAAGGCGATGAGGTCCCGGAGGAACCGGGAGATGGCTGGCTTGTAGTCTTCAGCTTGTTCGAGGACCAGTTTGTAATCGATGGCCACGGTCGCCCTCGTGCGTGTCGAGTTGGGATCTTCCAGGCGTTCCTCTCGCGTGGAGCCTTTGGTCCACCTCAGGCTGCAGGCTGGAGCGCCAATTTATCTTGTTCCTCTCCTTGGCCAAGGCCAGCATCATCGCGGCGGTATGGGCGAGCACTCCCGCCATGGTGGATGGGGTGGCGGGAGGTTACGCCTCGCGGGTCGGGCGTGTCAACAGCGGGTTGCAGCTTGTCCGATATGCTGGCCATCAGGGCCCAGGCGCAGCCCTGCTTCAGGTGGCCCTCGGGCGAAACGCGTCAGTGACGGCTTCACCGATGAAGCCACCACCAACCAACTGGTCTGCCCGGAGAGAAGGCGCGCGAGCGGCCTCACAATCGCTACTTGACAGAACGAACGACTGGTACCAGATTATTGTGGAACGTAGTTCCATGATAAATAAGATGATGAAAAGTCGGCGAATGCACTCTCGTATCACGAAACATCTGTGTGCCTTAGCCGAGATATAGATGGGCCATACGCTGTTTCCAAGGTAGTGTATTATCAGCTAAGATATTTAAAATTAACTATTTACACACTGATGCGTTTCTCGATCAGGCCATTGGGTGGCTTCTTGTCCTTCCCGTTCTGACCCCACTGTGGTAAGGGATATCAGGCGTGATTTCTGCTAGCCCGGTGGAGTTCCAGTCTTCAGTCACGTCTCTTTTGTGCAAAAAACATGGAACCATGTTCCATGAAGAATGATATTGTCAGAATTCTAGCCAATCTGCTGGCAAATCTGTGGAATGATCCGTCTCGTGGAGGGGCAACTCGTAGACCTGCGAACGGGGTCGCAATGCTCGGCCACCCTTCTCCGGGCACTAGGCCAACAACTGTAGCCAGTTCTGGGTGCATCTGGCGTTGGGTGCCCCCATTCTTGTCGTGAAGTGAGTGGAGAGTATGGAAATACACAATGGTGAATCGGCAGGAATGAAGGCCGTGCAGAGAGCGTTGGATATCCTGGCATGCTTTACTCCCGAGACTCCCCAGAGAGGGGTGTCGGAGATCAGCGAGGAAACTGGCTTATCCAAGGGGTCCGTGCACCGCCTGTTGATGGCCTTGAAAAGCAGGCGATGCGTGGAGCACGATCCGGTGACGGGCAAGTACCAATTAGGGACGAAACTGCTGGAATTCGCCGGGGTGCTTTACGCGAACAGGCTGAGCTACCAGGAGAAGGCGCGACCTTACCTCCAGCGACTGGTTGAGGAAATCAATGAAACGGTGGTGGTCAACGCCCTCGACGGGGATAGTCACATTTGTACGCTGGTGATCGATGCTGCGAGGCCGGTCAGGTTCTTCACACGTGTTGGCGTTCGCCGCCGTCCCTATTTTGGGGCGGCAGGACAAGTGCTCCTGGCCTGGCAGTCGAAGGAAGCGGTCGAGCGTGTGCTCCCCCCGGACAAACTGGAAGCCTTCACCCTCTTGTCCCTAACCGATCCGGGCGATTATCTGCGCCGGCTGCGTCAGGTCAGGGAGCAGGGCTATGCACTGGACAGGGGGGAAACGTTCCCGGACGTTACGGGCCTGGGCGCTCCCATCTTTAATCACAACGGGCAGGTGGTCGCCTCAGCCTCCACCGTGGCCCCCACCCATCGGGTGCCCGACGACCGCCTGCCCGAACTGATTGAGAAGCTGCTGCACACTACTGCGAGCATCTCCGCAGAGTTGGGCGCGCCACCCTCGCTGTTGGGAATGACCGTTCCAAGAGTCGGTGAACGGACCGGGGCTTGAAGCTGCACCGAAGTCAGCGCTTGCCGCACCACGCTTCACATAACGGGTGACCGGCCGTGTGGCTGGAGGAAGGAGAGATCGGATGGCCTGGGGAACTATGGCGGTCGATTGGGAGACTCGGGTCGATTACGATCGACTCCGAGCGTACCGGCTGCAGCGCACCAAAGAGCAATTGACGAAAAATCAGATAGGAGCCTTCCTCTGCTTCGATTTCAACAACATCAGGTATATCACGGGCGTGCATGTCGGGGAATGGGCCCGCGACAAGATGCAGCGCTATGTGGTCCTGCCGCGAGGAGGGGAGCCGACGCTGTTCGAAGTCGGCACAGCGGCAGTGGCAAGGAAGCGCTACGCACCGTGGATGGCCGATCACATCCGCACGGGCGTCGCGTGGCAGCGCGGTGCTGTTCCGCAGGCCGATCTGGTGGCTGACAGGTTGGTCGCCACGGTGAAGCAGATTCTCTGCGAGTACGGAGTCGAAAAGGAACCCGTGGCCATCGACATCATGGACGTGACGCTCCTGAACGCGCTGCGGAAGGCGGGCATCGAAAACCTGGTGGATGCGCAATCCCCGATGCTAGACGCCCGGCTGATCAAATCAGCGGACGAGGTCCAGCTCCTCAAAGCCGCGGCCATGATCGCGGACTCGGCCTACGACACCATCGTGCGGGCGATCCGGCCCGGCATCCGCGAGAATGAATTGGTGGGGCTGGCGAACGAGACCATGTATCGACTTGGCTCCGAGGATGTGGAGTGTGTCAATGTGGTCTCCGGGCCCCGCACCAGCCCCCACCCCCATGTCTTCTCCGATCGCGCGGTGCGTCCCGGCGACATCGTCTTCTTCGATCTGATGCATGCGTTCAATGGCTACCGCACCTGCTACTACCGGACCTTCATGTGCGGGCGACCGTCTGGCGAGCAGAAGGCCGCCTACAGGCAATGCTATGAATGGCTGTACGCGGCGGTGAAGGTGGTCCGGCCGGGCATCACCAGCGCCGATATCGCCTCGGTGTGGCCGACCTGCGAGGCCTGGGGCCTCAAGACCGAGGCCGAGGCCAGGGGCATGGCAACCGGTCACGGCATCGGGCTCTCCATCCACGAGAAACCTGTGATCAATCGCCTGTTCTCCTTCGAGAAGCCTTTCCCCATTCAGGAGGGGATGGTATTCGCCCTGGAAACGTATGCGCAGACGCCCGATGCAAAACACGGCGTCCGAATCGAGGAGGAGGTGCTGGTGACCGCAGACGGCCACGAGGTCCTCACCGGGTACCCGTGCGAGGAATTGATTTCCTGCGGTGTGCCGCAGTACTGGATAGGGGGATGACCCATGAGGGCTATGGTGTTGCGGGACTTCGAGCAGCCCCTGACCATGGAGGACTTGCCGAAACCCAAGCCTCGGGGCGCAGAGGTGCTGCTGAAGGTGAGAGCTGCCGGCGTCTGCGGAACCGATCTGAAGATCGCCCGGGGTCGTAACCGGAGGGCCAAGCTCCCCCGGGTCCTGTGCCACGAGTTTTCCGGGGAGGTGGTGGAGGTGGGACCCGAGGTTCGTCACCGCAAGGCGGGGGACCGTGGGGCTGTGTATTTCTACATCCCTTGCGGCCAGTGCGAGTACTGCCTGACCGGTCGAGAGAACCTGTGCGCCCATCGACAGGGCTTCTTCGGCTTCGACCGGGACGGCGGCTTCGCCGAGTACGTGGCACTGCCCGAGGCCAATCTCGTCCCCATACCCGACTCAGTACCTTTTGAAGAGGCTGCCATTCTCAGCGACGCCGTCGCGACCAGTTGGCATGCCGTCAGGACCCAAGCCAATCTGCGCCCTAGCCAGACGGCGGTCATCGTCGGGCTCGGAGGGCTCGGCCTGCACGCCGTGCAGGCCGTCAGGGCTTGTGGGGGTATTGCCATCGGTGTGGACACAGTAGCCTCCAAACTGGATGCTGCCAGGGAAAACGGCGCCCAGCATGTGGTGGATGCCAGCCAGGGCGACTTCGCCAAAGAGGTGATGAAGATCACGGCCGGGAAAGGGGCGGATGCGGCTGTGGAGTTTCGCGGACACCCGGAGACCGTCGAGCCTTGCGCGAAGTGTCTCAAGCCCGGCGGAATCCTGGTGATGGTCGCCTACTACGAGCCCGGGAAACCGCTCGGCATCGAGCAGCGATTGATCCAGAGTCCCGAGATTCGGGTTACGGGCACCAGGGGGAACACGAGACAGGAGTTGGCCGAGGTGGTCCAACTTGTCGCCATGAAGGAACTGCATCCAATCGTCTCGGCGCGTATGGCGCTGGAGCAAGTCAACGAGGCCATCGATCTGCTGGGCACCGGTGAAGTGATCGGGAGGATCGTGCTCATCCCGTGAGTCGGGGCCAGATGACTTTCCACCACTGAGGGGAAGGAGAAAACATGGCGACCGGATCCGTGAAAAAGGGCTTTGTCACAAAGGTGAACACGGTCACGCCCAAGTGCCCGGCCAAACACGTTGAGACCTCCTCCTGGAGGCTGCTGGCCCCGGCCGTCCATGGAAACAAGGCGGCCACGATCAGCCTGGTCGAGATCCGACCTGGTGGCAAGGCCGAGCCGGATGTCCACGAGGCGTCGGAGCAGATGTTCTACATCATCTCGGGGAGAGTCAAGGCCCACGTGTCGGGAGAGGACTTCGACGTGGAGCCCAACAGCCTCCTCTTTGTTCCCGAGGGCGCGCTGCACAGCATGGAGGTCGTCGGGGAAGAGGTGCTGCGCATGGTGGTCATCACCGCGCCGCCCAGATAGACCGCTTGGGGCCGAGGCTGCGGATGGCCTGGCGAGTTCATTTGGCCTCTCGTGCTGGGGAGGTGTAGAGTGGCGCGGGTAGATCGGCTCACGGCAACGGGTGTCTTGATCCTTGCCCTGATGGCTTGCCTGCATTCCGTTAGGTTAGGCTTGTGGAAGGCCGGCATCCCGGGCTCGGGCCTGTTTCCGCTGCTTGGCGCGGGGGGGATGGCGCTTCTGGCTGTTCTGCTCCTTGCCACGAGTTGGAGATCGCCCCAGCAGAAGAAAACGTCCTTCTGGCCGCGAGGCGATGAGCTGAAAAAACAGGGCGTTTTTGCCCTGGCTCTCCTGGTCTACCCGGTCCTGGTGCAGCTCCTCGGCTTCAATCTCGGCAGCTTGGTTTTCCTCGTCTTCCTCTTTCGGTATCCGGGCCAGTATCGCTGGAAGACCTCCCTCGTCGTGGGGATACTGGCCGTCAGCGTCCTGTACGCAAGCCTGGTCGTGCTCCTCGGGGTGGAACTACCCACGGGCCTCGTGGGGGAGTGGGTGCCATGGATCCCTTGACCAGCCTGCACGGTCTGCTGACAGGTTTCCAGGTGGCCCTGACCCCGGTGAACCTCCTCTACTGCTTCATCGGGTGCTTCTTGGGCACGCTCATTGGGGTGCTGCCGGGGATCGGACCGGCGGCAGGCATCGCCATCCTGATTCCCATCACCTCGGGGCTGAACGTCACCACCGCGGTCATCATGCTGGCGGGCATCTACTACGGGGCCATGTACGGGGGCTCGACCACGGCCATCCTGCTCAACGTGCCCGGCGAGGCCGGCTCGGTGGCCACGGTCCTGGATGGCTACCAGATGGCCCGGCAAGGACGGGCGGGACCGGCCCTGGGGATTTCGGCCATCAGCTCGTTCATCGCGGGCACCCTTTCGGTGATCGGGCTGATGCTGCTGGCGCCCCCCCTGGCCTCGGTGGCCCTGGCGTTCGGCCCGCCGGAGCTGTTCTTCGTCATGCTGCTGGGCATGACCATCGTCATGAGCGTGTCCGGCGAGTCGATGATCAAGGGGTTGATGGCCGGATGCTTCGGCCTCTTCCTCTCCACCATCGGCCTCGATTCCCAGACGGGTGCAACGCGCTTCACCTTCGGGAGCTGGAACCTGGCGGCGGGTCTCGACGTGATCAGCGTCGTGGTCGGCCTGTTCGGCATCGCCGAGATCCTGCAAAATGCCGCGCAGGGCGAGGCATCGGTCTTCCAGACAAAGCTGGGGAGCCTGTTGCCAACCAAACAGGAGATGCGGGACATGATCCCCACCTTCGGCCGCTGCAGCGTCATTGGGTTCCTGGTCGGGCTGGTGCCGGGGGGCAACAGCGCCATTGCGGCTTTCATGGCCTATGACGTCGAGAAGAAGTGTTCCAAGCACCCGGAGCGGTTCGGCCAGGGGGCCATCGAAGGGGTGTGCGCGCCCGAAGGGGCCAACAACTCGGTGACCGGCGGGAGCATGGTCCCGATGCTCACCCTGGGCATCCCCGTGTCGGCCGCGATGGCCATCCTCATGGGCGCCATGATGATGCACGGCCTGCGGCCGGGGCCCTTGCTGTTCGAGACCAACCCCACCTTCGTGTGGGGCTTGATCGCCAGCATGTACGTCGGCAACGTCATGCTGCTGGTGCTGAACCTGCCGCTGATCGGATTCTGGGCCAGCATGCTGAAGATCCCCTATCCCCTGCTGGCCCCGATTGTCCTCATCTTCTGCTTCATCGGGGCCTATACCATCCGCAACAACATGTACGATGTCTGGGTCTCCATTGTCTTCGGGGCCATCGGGTACGCCATGCAGAAGGCCCGATACCCGGTGGCGCCGGTCGTGGTGGGGCTGATCCTCGCACCGATGATGGAGGACGCCCTGCGGCAGTCGCTCTCGATGTCCCGCGGCGATCCCAGCATCTTTTTCACGCGTCCCGTGGCTCTGGGGCTGCTGGTTCTGTGCATTCTCTCGGTGGGGACAGCCATCGCCATGCGCCGGCGGCAATCGAAGGCTGTCCAGGTTCTCGTGGAAGGCGCCCACGACGAGAATTGAGTTCATGTCCGAAACCGTGGCAGCCGAAAAGCGGCGGACAGCACCTCGGGCGGCGATCCCGCTCGGCCAGGGGTGCCACCCCGCTGGCTCCACAACCAAGGAAGGGAGGCGGTGGGTCATGGAACGCTTCGGTCCTCAGCCTCGTTCTTTCTGGCAACTGCTCGCAGGCGGACTCGCTGCTGCTCTCGTGCTGGCCGTGTTGGGCTCGCCGGCCCAGGGGGCGGCACCCTACCCCTCGAAGCCTATTGACCTCATTTGCCCCTTCTCGGCAGGGGGCGCCAGTGACCTGGTAGGGCGTGCCGTCGCGGCCTATGTCCAGAAGAAATGGGGGCGCCCGGTCAACGTGGTGGTCAAGATTGGGGCGGGGGGAACCACGGGGACCCTGGAGGGCCTCCGGGCGTCGCCGGATGGCTACACGTTGTTCCTCGCCGGCAATAGCAACGGGACGATCAACCCGGCGCTGGAGAAGGATCTGCCCTACAAATGGGATCAGCCCACCATGGTCGCCCGCGTCGCCACCAACACCATGGTATTGATCGTCAAGAGCGACTCCAAATGGAAGGCGGCCAAAGAGCTGGTCGAGGACGTGGCCAAGAACCCGAAGAACTTCAAATTCGGCACCGGCTCCGCGGCGGGCCCCTCCACGTTCTTGACTGCCCAGCTCCTGGGTGGGGCCGGCATCGACATCACCCTGCCTGCCCGCGTGGTGTTCCAGGGGGGTGCGCCGGTGGTCACTGCCGTGGCGGGCGGCCATGTGGACTTTGCGAGCCAAAGTGTCTCGGAAGTCTGGTCGCTGGTGGAGGCAGGAAGAATTCGAGCGCTGGCGGTGACGTCGGCAGAGCGCGCCAAGCAACTGCCCAATGTACCCACCGGCAAGGAGGCAGGGTTCCCTTGGTTCACCTGGCTCGGATATACGGGCATTCAGGGCCCTGCCAATCTGCCAGCCGCCGTGGTTCAGAAGTGGTCTGACGTCTTGGGCGAGGCCGCCCAGGATCCCGAATTCCAGAAGATGATGGACGACATCGGGGCAACGCCAGCCTTCCTGGACAGCCAGCGGTTCAAGGAGTTCATCAGGGCCGACTACGAGGATGCGGTGAAGACCCTGACCAAGCTGGGACTGAGGCAATAGAGGCGGAGAAGTCGGCGTGGCAACCAAGCCGCGGACGCTCCTGGTGGTCGCTTGGGTGCTCATTATGTTCGCCGTCCGAGGAGGTGAGTGAATGGTCATACCGGAATCCGGCCTGGGACGCATTGGCCAGCTCGGCATCGTGGTCCGCGACATCCAGGCGAGCATGGAGCACTACTGGCGAGACCTCGGGATCGGTCCGTGGAAGGTGTACACCAATGGCTCCCCTCCCCTTCGCAACGTCACCTACTATGGCCGCCCAGCCTCCTACCGGGTGCGGGTGGCTCTCGCCCACACCGAGTCCATGGTCTTCGAGCTCATTCAGTATCTCGAGGGCGACAGCATCCATCGCGACTTCCTGGCGGCCCAGGGGGAGGGCATCGAGCATGTGGGCATCTATGTCCCGAACCTGGACGAACCCCTGTCCCGCCTGCGGAGCCAAGGCTTGACCGTCCTCCAGTCGGCCGATGGGCTCGGCGCCATCGGCGACGGGCGCTATGCCTACCTGGACACGCGGTCCACCCTGGGCACGGTCCTGGAGTTGATCCAGGCCCCCTCTCAGCGGGTCGCGCCGGAGCTCACATACCCGTAACCCGATCACGGATGGAGCGGTTCATGACACTCACGAACGACGATCTGCTCAGGATGTACCGATGGATGGTGCTCACCCGCTGCTTCGAGCAGCGGGCCTGCGACCTGCAGTACCAGCGGAACCTGCCCGAGCTGGAGCACGCCAGCATCGGGCAGGAGGCGATTGGGGTGGGCGCCTGCTACGGCCTGCGCCCGGACGACATCGTCGTGCCGTCCCTGCGCACGCGGGCCGCCTTCCTCATCCGAGGGGTTACGCCCGATCGTGCCATGGCCGCGATCTACGGCAAGGCCACGGGTGCCGCGCGCGGCAAGGAGACCAGCCACCATATGGGGGACAAGACTCTGGGCTTGGTGGCGGGGAGCGGGGTGGTCGGCGGGTCCATCGCGGTGGCGGTGGGCACGGCGCTCGCCTGCAAACTGCTCAACACCAACCGGGTCACCCTGTGCTTCTTCGGCGACGGCGCCTCGAACCGCGGCGACTTCCACGAGTCGCTGAACTTGGCCGCGGTCCAGAAGGTCCCGGCGGTATTCATCTGCGAGAACAACCTGTACGCCCTGTCCACGCCGGCGTCCTACCACCTCCCCATCCCGAACGTGGCGGACCGGGCGGCCAGCTACGGCATACCCGGCGTGGTCGTGGACGGCAACGACGTCGTGGCCGTGCACGATGCCGTGCAGCAGGCCGTCGCCCGGGCGCGGAGGCACGAGGGGCCCACCCTGATCGAGTGCAAGACCTACCGGTGGCGGGGGCATTCGGAGCGAGACCTGAAGCAGGGCAGTTACTACCGGACCAGTGAGGAGGTCGAGCAGTGGAAGACGCGCTGCCCGATCCAGCGGCTCCGGGATCAACTCCTCTCCGGGGGCACCCTGAGCGAGGCGAACGTGCGTCTCATCGACGAGGAGATGATCCAGGTCGTCGACAAGGCCGTCGCGTTCGCAGAGCAGAGCCCGTATCCGGCGCCCGAGGAGGCCTTGGAAAACGTGTACGCAACGCAGGACGGGAGCTTCCGATGATGAGAGAGCTAACGTTCAGAGAGGCACTGCGCGAAGCGCTCCGGGATGAGATGCGGCAGGACAGCACCGTGTTCTTGCTGGGCGAGGATATCGGACGGCACGGCGGCGCGCACAAGGTCACGGAAGGGCTGCTGGACGAATTCGGTGCCAACCGCGTCCTGGATATGCCCATCTCGGAATCCGCCATCGTCGGAGCGGCGGTCGGCGCGGCCATCATGGGGATGCGCCCCGTGGCGGAGATCATGTTCGCGGACTTCCTCACGATCGCCATGGACCAGATCGTGAACAATGCCGCCAAGATGTGCTACATCCACGACGGCGAGGTGAGCGTCCCCATGGTGGTCCGGGGAAACTGCGGCGCCGGGACCCGCATGGGCGTGCACCATGGCCAGAGCTTCGAGGCTTGGTTCGCCCACGTCCCGGGGCTCAAGGTGGTCATGCCCTCGACGCCCGCGGATGCCAAGGGGCTGATGCGGTCCGCCATCCGGGACTGCAATCCGGTGATGTTCCACGAGCACAAGTTGCTGTATGGCAGCAAGGGGCCGGTCCCGGAGGGAGACTACCTCGTGCCGCTCGGAAAGGCCGACGTGAAGCGCGAGGGGACGGATGTGACCGTGGTGGCCACGGGCGTCATGGTGAGCCGAGCGCTCGGTGCCGCCAAGCGGCTGGAAGAGGAAGGAATCTCCGTGGAAGTCGTCGATCCCCGGACCCTCCAGCCCCTGGACACGGCGGCACTCGTGGCGTCCGCCTGCAAGACCGGCCGGGTCGTCGTCGCCCAGGAGGCCCCCGGCCCCTTCAGCGTCGCGTCGGAGATCGCCGCCGTCATCAGCCGGGAGGCGTTCGGGTATCTCGACATGCCGATCGAGATGGTCTGCGCGCCGTTCGTGCCGGTGCCGTTCTCGCCCGCCCTGGAGGATTTCATCATCCCGAAGGAGGGGCAGATCATGTCGGCCGTAAAGCGGGTCCTGAATAGGGAAGCCTGAGGGGAATTGACCCATGAGCGTTGAGGTCCGAGTGCCCCAGGTGACGCAGACGATGTCCGAGTGCACGATCACCCGATGGCTGAAGCACGAGGGCGAGAGGGTCGAGGCCGGCGAACCCCTGTTCGAGATGGAAACCGATAAGGCAAACGTGGAAGTCGAGTCGCCCGGATCGGGCACGCTGGCCAAGATCAGGGTCGCCAGCGGGGCGGCGCCGGTGGGAGAGGTGGTCGCCTTCATCCTGGCGGCGGGCGAGCGGCTGCCGGAGGGCGCCGCTTCGGCGCCTGCGGCGCCAGCCGCTCCGCGAGCCGCGGCAGCGGCGAAACAGCCTTCCCCGTCTCTCGGCAACAGTGCGACCCCGATCGGTCGAGTGCGGGTGTCGCCGCTGGCCAGGACGCTCGCCTCGGAGCATGGCATCGACTTGCATTCGATCATCCCCACGGGGCCCGGTGGCCTCATCACCGAAGGGGATGTCCGGCGCCGCCTGGAGACCCGGCCCGACGCGCCTGCGCTGACGGAGGGCGAGGAAATCATTCCGGTGACCGGCATCCGGAAGCTCATCGCCGATCGGCTCTCCCTCAGCCGGCGCACCGCCGCTGATGTGACCACAGTCGCAGAAGTCGATATGACCGAAGTGTCCGCCCTGCGGGAGCATGAGGACATCACCTATACCGCCTTCGTGGCAGCCGCGACGGCACGTGCGCTGACGGAGTTCCCGATCCTCAACTCGAGGTTCCAGGACGACAAGATTATTCTCAGCAAGCCGATTCACTTGGGGGTGGCGGTCGCTCTCGATGAGGGGCTGAAGGTGGCGGTGATTCGGGACGCGCACAGGAAAGGCCTCAGACAGATCGCTGCAGAATTGGCGGACCTGGCCAGGCGCGGAGCGGCCGGGCAACTCACGCCGGCGGAACTCACGGGCAGCACCTTCACCCTCACCAATTCCGGGGTCTTCGGGGCTGTGCTGTTCACGCCGATCATCAACCCTCCCGAAAGCGCAATCCTGGGCATGGGGAGAATCGCCAAAACGCCGGTTGTCCTGGATGACCGGATCGTCATCAGGAAGATGATGTATCTCTGCCTGACCTATGACCACCGGGCCATCGACGGCGCGCCGGCGGTCAAGTTCCTGCAGCGGGTGAAGCTCCTCCTCGAGAAGCCTGGACCCATGCTGTTGTCGGAGTCCCAAGGGAGGCCGTGAGGTGAATCGCGAGGACAACTGGCCCCTTGTAGGGTTTACGGCGCTATCGCCGCTCGCCATCGGTGGCTTGGCCGGACTGCTGGCCGTTCGGGGGACCCCCGCGATAGGCGTCGATGGCCGTGCCATTGCCTTGCTGGCGATTGCCCTGATCGCCCTGATTGCCTCTACGCTGCACCTCGGGCGTCCGCTCCGCGCCTATCGATCCATCGCGCGGCTCTCCACCTCCTGGCTCAGCCGGGAAGTCGCCCTGTTCGGAGCGTTCGTTCTCCTGCTGGCGGCCTACGCCCTGCCGGTTCCCGTCAGCGGCTGGGACGAGCGCCGGGGCATGGTCGGAATCCTGGCGTTGTTGGTGGGGGCCCTCAGCCTGCTGGCGACCGGCGAGGTGTACCGCTTACCCTCCCGGCCGGCTTGGAATCACTGGAGAACGATCGCTTCTCTGCTCCTGGGCGCCCTCGGGGCCGGCCTGCTGCTGGGGACCTTCGTTGGGCAGCTCGGAGTGCCCGGAAAAGACGGGGTGCCGGTGGCGGTCACGACCATCAGCGCCGCGGCGCTGCTCTTGGGGATGGCGATCACCGGTCTTCGCATCCGCCGCCCGGATCCGGGGGAGGCAGAGGAGTTCGCTGCCTGGCGGGAGGCGATCGGTCCCTGCCGGTGGATGCTCGCCCTTCGCCTCGCCGGAGCGCTCTGCGCCTTGGGACTCTTGCCTGCCGCGGCATCCCTGTCGATCTTCGCGTGGATCCCGGCCGCCATGGGCGAGATTGCCGATCGGGCCCTGTTCTTCCGCGCGGTGGTCCCGGTTTCGATGGCGAGACGGGCCGGGATCCTGCCGTTTGAGCCCGTGGCGGCGGAGGCGCCCATGCCGCGCGCTGCGGCAAGCGGAAAGGAAGTCGCGTGAACCGGGCAGAAGCCTTGCACGCACAATCGACCGCCGAAAACGAGTGGGCGGCATCCCGGGGACGCAGCTACGGCTTCCTGGCGTGGCTCTTCCTGGAGAGCCCGGACACGCCGTTCCTCGAGCGGATGCGAGGGGCAGAGGTCGGGACCTACCTCGCGTCGCTCGCAGCCGGTGGAGACTCCGATCCGCTGATCCAGGCCGGCCTGGAGGAGATGCGCGGGTGGCTGGCGGGGCATGCAGATCAGCCACTGGAGCAGCTTCGCCAGGAGTTGGCGATTCAAGGGACCTGGCTGTTCAAGGGGATGGCGCCCGGATACGGCCCGCCCCCGCCCTACGAGGCGGTCCATCGCCGGCCAGGGGCGGGTGTGGATGCCGAAACGCTGCTGAGCCTCCGGGCGTTCTATCGTGAGGCGGCGGCCGAGCCGCCTTCCACCGCCCGCGAACGATTGGATCATCTCGGGCTGGAGCTGGATTTCATGCGGTTCCTGTGCGAGGAGGAAAGTCGGCTCTGGCGGTCGGGCGATGCCCGCGAGGCGACCCGGTATCGCCGGATCCAGCAACGGTTCCTCGCGGCGCATCTGACGCCGTGGGTCCCAGGATACTGCCACCGCATCCTTGGGGAACAGTGCCCACCCTTCTTTCTTGGGCTGGTCAGGGCGCTCTCGGGGTTCCTCGCCGGGGAGGCCACGCTGCTCGACAGCGAATCCGAAGGGGTAGACGGGCCAGAGCTTCCTGGCCCTGCGTCCGTCCCGTGAACGGGAAGAGGGGATCTGCAATGCCGGATCGTCGGGACAGCGCGAAGGGGCTGGCAGGGCTAGTGGACAGAGTGCTGCACCGCTCGGTGGGCACCGTCGTGAAACGGGTCGGCCAGCCGGAGAGCCCTCGGGAGGAATGGAAGGTCACCGGGTGCCGCATGTGCGGCAACAAGGCCTGGTGCACCGCGCGGGTCAAGGTGCGGGACGGGGTGGTGGTGAACGTCGAGGGTGATCCGACCAATCCCGTGAGCCAGGGCAAGCTCTGCTCCCGCGGGCAGGCGGCGCTCTTCAACCTGTACAACCCTTACCGGGTGAAGGCCCCCATGAAGCGCACCAACCCGAAGAAGGGGCTGAGCGAGGACCCGGGGTGGGTCGAGATTAGCTGGGAGGAGGCGCTCAGCACGGTGGCGGAGCGCCTGAAGGCGATCCGGCGGGACGATCCGAGGAAGCTGGCACACGTCTGGGGCTTCGGGGGATACTGGTGGGTCGTGACGGATGACGCCTTCCTGCCGGCCTTCGGCACGCCGAACAAGCTCCGAACGCACGGGGTGCTGTGTCCGGTGCACTACGGCTGCGCGCTGGTGCAGGGCACGCTGCTGGACAAACAGGACGTGGAGTACTGCCAGTACCTGATGACGATCGGGGGCACGCTGGGCCCCAACATCGGCAGCTCCCACTCCATCCGGGCGCTGGCCAAGGCGCGCGAGCGGGGCATGCGGATCGTCGTCGTCGATCCGCGCTGCAGCCACGAAGCCTCGCTCGCCGATGAGTGGGTCCCCATCCGGCCGGGCACGGACCTCGCCTTCTCCCTGGCCATGCTCAATGTCCTCATGCACGAGATCGAGGTATACGACGAGCCCTTCTTGAAACGGAGGACGAACGCCGTCTACCTCATCGGCGACGACGGGTACTATCTGAAGGATGCGGCCACCGGCAAGCCGATGATCTGGGATCCGCTGGACGATCGGCCGAAGGCCTTCGACGACCCGACCATCCAGGACTATGCCCTGGCGGGGCGGTACCGAGTGGGTGACGCGGCTGGCACCGTCGCCTTCCAACTGGTGAAGGACCACGTAAAGCAGTACACGCCGGAGTGGGCCGAGCCGATCACGACCGTGCCCGCTGCCACCATCCGCCGGCTCTCGCGGGAATTCGTGGAGGCGGCGCACATCGGCGAGACGATCGAGCTGGACGGCTACACATTTCCCTTCCGGCCGGCCATCGTCAAGGCGGAGCGGGGCACCCTGGGCAAGAAGGGGGGCGCCTACCAGCACCTGGTCAGCAAGATGCTGTGCATGCTGGTCGGCTCGCTGGATGTCCCCGGGGGGTATCTGGGCTCCGCCACCGGACCGTTCCTGAGCCCGGGCCCGGACGGGGTGGTGGCGCCGAAGAGCGAGGCCGATCCCATTCCGTTCAAGTTCCCGCCCGACCTCGATCTCCGCCAGTACTATCCCAACCGCCACACCATGCCCCACATGGCCTGGAAGGGAATCCTGGATCCCGCCAAATACGGCATCCCCTACGAGATCGAGGCGCTGATGATCTACGGGGGCAATCCCATCACCAACAACGCGAACCCCGCGGAGGCCGAGGCGGCCCTGGCGAAGGTGCCCTTCATCGTCACCATTGCGTACCTGTACGATGAGGCGGCCGAGTTCTCCGACATCCTGCTCCCCGAAAGCGCGCTCCTGGAGCGGTACGGGATCCAGAAGCTGGGGGATCATCTGGTGCACGTGGTGGATGACCCCGGGCTGCGCATCAACGGGGTCCTGGCCCGCACGCCCGTGGTGGAGCGGCAGTACGACACGATGCAGGCGGATGATATCTACATCGAGCTGGCGGACCGTGTGGGCTTTCTGTACGGCGAGGAGGGGCTGAACGACCAGATCAACCGCTTCTACGAGCTGAAGGCCCCTCACGCCCTGGACCTGGATAAGCGCTACGGCACGCCCGAGATCATCGAGCGGGTCCTCAAGGGCAAGTACGGCGTCGAGAGCGGCCTCCAGGCCTTCACCAGCTCCGGCGTGCAATACCAGATGCGCAGCCAGAAGGAATCCTACAACTACTACTACTACCCCATGGGTACCACCCGCCATCCCTTCTACTTCGAGCACGTGCTGCGCACGGGCGATACGCTCCGGGCCAACCTGGAGAAACACAAGACCACGATCCCCGGACAGGATATGACCGACGTGTGGCGATTTTATCGGCCGATCCCATCCTGGGTGGGACGCCCCGATGAGAAGGCCCCGCCCGACTACGACCTCTGGGCGATGAACTGGGCCACGCCGCAGTTCCGCATGAGCTGCGGCGACCAGACGGGCAATCCCCTCCTGAACGAGGTGGTGGATAGCTGCGACCCGTACCAGTTCACCGTGCTCCTCAACAAGGGCACGGCGCAACGCAGGGGGCTACGCGATGGAGAGCGCGTGGTCGTCGAGGCCTATTGGGGCGGGAGGACGCAGGGGATCCTCCGGGTCACCGATCTGATGCATCCGGACGCGGTGGGGATCCCTGCGATTCACGGCTTCCGCTCGATGCACCGGAACCCGGTCACGAGACGCGGCCCCCACTTCAACTCCCTCCTCTCCAGTGCCGAGGGCACCTTCGATCCGCTGCACGGCGGGATCGACCGGAACCCGCGGGTGCGGGTGTACCGGGCCGAGGGGGTGCCCCGATGAGATACGTCATGGTCATCGACCTGCGGAGGTGCGTCGGCTGCAACGCCTGCACCGTCGCCTGCAAGCAAGAGCACGCGACACCCCCCGGCATCCACTGGAGCAAGGTGCTGCAGTACGAGACGGGCAGCTATCCCAAGGTGCGGCTCCGCTTCCTGCCCATGCTGTGCATGCACTGCCAGGAGGCGCCCTGCCTCGAAGCCTGTCCCACGGGGGCGACCTATCGGCGCCCGGACGGGCCGGTGCTGGTCGATGCGGCCAAGTGCATCGGCTGCCGCTACTGCATCATGGCCTGCCCGTATGAGGCGCGGACCTATACTGACGGCGAGCCGGGGGAGTACTTTGCGGGAAAGGGCCTCACCCAGGTCGAGGAGGTGGGGTCCCGGCAGCACGCCCCGGGCGTGGTGGAGAAATGCACCTTCTGCGTGCACCGGCTCGACCAGGGCAAGGAGCCTGCCTGTGTGGCCACCTGTCCGGCCGTAGCGAGGATCATTGGCGACCTGGACGACCCGGACTCGCAGGTGGCACGGCTGGTCGCCGACGGGCTGGCCAAGCCCAGATTGGAAGAGCTGGGGACCCGCCCCTCGGTATTGTTCATTGAGATTGAGTAGGACGGGCAATTTCAGTTTTTGGCTACCAGGGGGCTCCAACTGCCTCTGGCATTTCCCCGGGAGGTGATTTGAGAACGCGTCTTCAAGAATTGAATCATCGGGGCGGGGCGCCGGCCAGGGCGCCGCAAGCCGGAGAGCAGGGACGGATGGGAGGCGGTGCCCCCTCGGCATCGCCAGGCTGGATGCGCGTGCAGGATCCTGTTCGAAGGAGGTTCCCGCGTATGACACCCATCGAGATCGGCATTTTTGGCACGGCGTTCATGGTGGCGCTGCTCTTTACCGGCATCTCCGTCGGGGTCGCCATGGCGCTGACGGGCTTCTTCGGCTTCGCTCTGCTTTCCGGCATCACCCCCGCCCTGGGCATTCTGAAGACCGTTCCCTACTCCACGGTCGCCAGTTACACCCTCACCGTCGTCCCACTCTTCATCCTGATGGGCGAGATGTCTTCCGCATCCGGCATCAGCGGGGATCTCTACAAGGCCGCCCATCGCTGGTTCGGGCATCTGCCCGGGGGCCTGGCCATGGCCACCATCGGGGCGGGGGCCGGCTTCGGCGCCATGTGCGGCTCGAGCGCCGCCTCCACCGCCACCTTCGGGTCGGTGGCGTTGCCGGAGATGAGGAAGTACAACTATGCGCCGGGCTTCGCCGCCGCCAGTGTCGCGGCCGCCGGCACCCTGGCCATCCTGATTCCGCCCAGCACCGGCTTCATCATCTACGGCGTGATCACCGAGCAGTCCATCGGGAAGCTGTTCATCGCCGGCATCATCCCCGGGATCATCCTGTCCGCGCTGTACATCCTCACCATCTACTTCATCGCCAAGCGGAACCCGGAGATCGCCCCCCGCGGGCCAGCCACCACCTGGAGCGAGAAGTTCGGATCCCTCGGAGGAAGCTGGCCGATGGTCGTGCTCTTTCTCTTCGTCATGGGTGGCATCTGGGTGGGCATCTTCACCGCCACCGAGGCCGGCGCCATGGGGGCCTTCGGCTCCTTCCTCTTCATGGTCTGGAGGCGGCAGTGCACCTTCAAGAACCTGGTGGACTGCCTGGCCAAGACGGCCAAGATCACGGCCATGATCTTCCTGATCTTGATCGGCGCCTTCATCTTCGGCTACTTCCTGGCCGTGACGGGGGTGCCGGAAGCCATGGCGACGTACTTCCGCTCCCTGCCGGTCCCGCCCATCCTGGTCATCCTGGGGATCCTGATCCTCTACTTCTTCCTCGGCTGCATCATGGACATGCTGTCGATGGTGGTGCTGACTACGCCCCTGTTCTTCCCCATCGTGGTCGGCCTGGGGTACAACCCCATCTGGTACGGGGTGATGGTGGTGGTGGCCATGGAGCAGGGGCAGCTTACCCCACCGGTCGGGCTCAACCTGTACGTCATCTCCGGCATGGCCAGGGACATCCCCATGTCCCAGATCATCTACTACATGTGGCCCTACATTGCGGACCTGGTGATCTTCATGTTCATCATGCTGGCCTTCCCGAATCTGGCGCTGTTCTTGCCGGGCATCATGAAGTAAAGGACGAAGGGAGAACGGCATGGACTGGATACTGAGCCCTGCGGCGCTGGACCCGCTCCGTATGCATCACGCTGGCGACCGTCGGCGCGGTGGCGCTGATGGTGATGATGTTCTTGATCGCCTTCGACGTGATCGGGCGCGACCTATCTCAATCGCGCCATCCTGGGGACCTTCGAGATCGTCGAATACCTGATGATTCCCACGGTGTTCCTGGCCCTTGGCTACGGCCAGCTCGAGGACGTCCACATCAACGTGGACATCGCAATCCAATTCCTCTCCGGGCGGTTGCGTGCCGCGCTGACCGTTGTGACTCTGCTTCTGACCCTGTCGGTTTTCCTCCCCATGGCCTGGGTCTCGTATCAGCAGGCCATGCAGGTCTACAGTCAGAAGCTGGTGTCCACGGTGCTGCTCATCCCGCGCTGGCCGTTCCAGGTGATCACGCTCATAGGAGTCTTCGCCTTTTGCCTCGCCATCGTGGCGGACATGCTGGTGGCGATCGCTCGAGCCGCCGGCAAGAAATTCGATGTGCAAGAGCGCGGCAAGATAAAGCTGGCCGCTGACTGAGCCAGAGAGGGGGACGGCCACACATGGTTTCGTGCGCTCTAGCCGAGCCGGATGGTTTTCCTGAGAGGAGGTGAAGGCGAAGGGGCGCGGGCGATCCCGACCCCCAAGGCGGAAGTCTCTGATGGATGTGGCGATATGCACGATCCGACAGGGTGAAAAGGAGGGTCAACCGATGAAAGGGATGTTCTTGCGTCTGGGTGCGCTGGTGGCCGTGATCGGCCTGGTGCTGGCTCCCGCCGCGTGGGGTGCAGGGGCGCCGGCGCCGACCAATGTCATCAACCTGAAGCTCTCGCACCACGAGCCGCCAACCGGCAAGACCGGCCAGGCCTTCCAGAGGTGGGCGGACATGGTAGGCGAGAAGACGAACGGCAGGGTCAAGATCCAGGTCTTTGCCGCCCAGACCCTGGGCAAGGGTCCGGACTCCTACGCTATGGTGCAGAACGGCATCGCCGACATCGCCTGGCTGATGATCGGCTTCTTCCCCGGCCAGTTCCCGCTGAGCGAGGTCTACAACCTGCCGATGCTGGGCGTCCCGAGCGGCAAGGTCGGTGCCTCGGCGTTGTGGGACTACTACCAGGGGAGCCCGACCGTGCAGAAAGAGTGGTCAACCGTGAAGGTGCTCACCACCTTCAGCAGCGGCGTGCAGTTCGTCAACACGGCCAAGAAGCCCGTCCGCATGCTCCAGGACATCAAGGGCCAGAAGATCCGGGTCACCGGCTGGGGGACCACCAACTTCATCAAGAGCCTGGGCGGCAACCCCATCGGCATGAGCCCGCCCGAGATGTACGACGGGATCTCAAAGGGCGTCATCGACGGAATGGTGTTCGACTGGCAGGGCATCCAGAGCAGCCGGCTGTACGAGGTGCTGAACTACGCCACCTACACGCCGCTCGTCCAGGTTCCCCAGTTCTTCGCCATGAATCTGGATCGCTGGAAGAGCCTGCCCCCGGACATCCAGAAGGTGTTCGAGGAGATGGGCGGGAAGTTCGGCGCCCAGATGCTGGGCGGTGCCTTCGATGAGGCCGACCCGATCGGCGAAGAGAACTTCAACAAGCTGGGCAAGGAAGTGATCAAGCTACCGGCCGACGAGGTGGCCCGGTGGCAGGCCGCGGCCAAGCCGATCTGGTCTGCCTGGGTGGACCAGATGAAGAGCAAGGGGCTGGACGGGCAGACCGCGCTGGAGCAGATCCAGCAGGCCATCGCCAAGAACAAATAACCCGAGGGAACGGAGGAACGACATCATGGCTTGGGGGAACTCACTGTTCGAGATCACCGCTGCCGAGGCCGATCAGAAGTTCGCGAAGACCACGATCGCGGTCATCCCCACGGGGAGCGTGGAGCAGCACGGACCGCACCTGCCCATGGGGACCGACGCCATGGCTGGCATCGCGTTCGGCAAGCGGGTCGCCGAGAAACTGAATGCGGTATTCGTGCCGTTTTCTGTGTTGGGTGTCACTCCTTACCACATGCCCTGGAAGGGTACCATCACGCTGAAGCCTGCGACCTTCATGACTCTGTTTTCCGATGTGGTGGACTGCCTCTACCAGCACGGCATCCGGCGCGTGCTGGTGAGCAACGGCCACGAGGGCAACATCGCCCCGCTGCGGGTGGCCGCGGACGAGTTGCAACAGAAGCATCGCGACCTGCGAATCGTTTTCGCCGATGTCTGGGTGGTGGTCAACAACCTGTTCCCGGATCTGGAGCGGACCCACGCCGCGGAGATGGAGGCGATGGAGGCCCTCTGCTACGACCCGGCGCTGGTCCACCTGGAGCGGGGCACCAACCCCTCGGACCTGCAAGCGGGCCGCGTGGGGCACGAGCGGTTCCGGCGCAAGGACGTCTACACCATGTTCCGCGATTTCCGCGAGGTGGCCGAGACCGGCTGGTACGGCTCGCTGGAGCGCGCCAAGGTCGAGCGCGTGCCCGAGGTGCTCGAGAAGGTGTCCAGCGTCATCGCCAAGGACGCGCTGGAGATGTTCGAGGCCGTGCAGAAGTACTAACCGGAACGGAGGACTGAGGGGAATCCTTCGGTCCTCCGTCCTTCCACTGATGAGCAGGAGGTTGCCATGGCCAGTCTGCAAGAGAAAAGGCAACCGGTGACAGGGATGCCTATGCGTCTGGGCGCACTGGCGGCTGTGGCCAGCCTCATGCTGGCTCCGGTCGCGTGGGGGGCCGCAGCGCCGGCCCCCAGTACTGTCATCAATTTGAAGTTCTCCCACCACGAGCCGCCGGCCGGCCGGATCGGCCAGGGCTTCCAGAGGTGGGCGGACATGGTGGGCGAGAAGACCAACGGCAAAGTCAAGATCCAGGTCTTCCCGGCCCAGACCCTGGGCAAGGCTCCGGACTCCTATCCCATGGTCCAGAACGGCATCGCCGACATCGCCTGGTTGTCGACCAGCTTCTACGCCGGCCAGTTTCCCCTGACGGAGGTCTACAACCTTCCGATGCTGGGCGTCCCGACCGCCAAGGCCGGCGCCGCGGCGCTGTGGGAGTTCTACCAGGGGAGCCCCGCCGTGCAGAAGGAGTGGTCGAGCGTGAAGGTGCTGGTCACCTTCAGCACCGGGATGCAGTTCGTGAACACGGCCAAGAAGCCGGTCCGCACCCTGGAGGACATCAAGGGGCAGAAGATCCGGGTCGCGGGCTGGGGGACGACCAACTTCATCAGGAGCGTGGGAGGTAACCCCATCTTCGTGAGCCCGCCGGAACTGTACGACGGCGTCTCGAAAGGCGTCCTCGACGGGATGGTCTTCGACTGGCAGGGGATCCAGAGCGGCCGGCTGTACGAGGTGCTGAGCTACGCCACCTATAGCCCAGTGGCCCAAATCCCCCAACTGCTCATCATGAATCTGGACCGCTGGAAGAGCCTGCCCCCCGACATCCAGAAGGCCTTTGAGGAAATGGGCGGGAAGTTCGGCGCCCAGATGCTGGGCGCTGCCTTCGACGAGGCCGACCCGATTGGCGAGGAGAACTTCAAGAAGTTGGGCAAGGAAGTGATCAAGCTCCCGGCCGATGAAGTGGCCCGGTGGCAGGCCGCCGCGAAGCCGATCTGGGCGGAGTGGGCGACCCAGATGAAGGGCAAGGGGCTGGACGGGCAGGCCGCTCTGGAGCAGATCCAGCAGGCCATCGCGAAGAACAAATGAATACGTGTCGAGGACGGTGGGAGATTCTCACAGTCCTCAATCCTCAGTCTTGACTAGAGATGGGCAGGAGGTTGCCGTGGCTATTCTGCCGAAGACCATGCGCGCAGCGGTGATTCGGGCGTGGAATGAGGTCCACGTCGAAGAAGTGCCGGCGCCACAGATCGGACCGGGCGAGGTGCTCTGCCGGGTACGGGCCTGCGGCATCTGCCCCACAGACCTGCGCCTCGTCAGCGGGGCCTACTATCCCCACTGGCCTCCCAGTCTGCCATTCATCTATGGCCACGAATGGACGGCCGAGGTGGCGGCCGTGGGGGAGGCGGTCACCCAGTTCAAGGTCGGCGACCACGTGACGGGCGAGAACCACATCGGCTGCCGCGAGTGCCGCATGTGCCGGGCCGGCCGCTATAACCTGTGCTTCCACGCCGAGGACGGCACCCAGGTCTTGTACGGCCACAACGCGCCGGGCGCTTTCTGCGAGTACGTGAAACGCCCGCCCCTGGCCCTGCACAAGATCCCCGACAACGTCAGCATCGTGGACGCGGTGATCGTGAACCAGGGCTCCATGGTGCTGCACGGCTGCAACCGGGTGGGGATCCTGCCGGGCGAGAGCGTGGCCATCTCGGGCCCGGGGCTCTCCGGCCTCCTGGCGCTCCAGGTGGCTCGGGCCAAGGGCGCCACGAAAATCATCATGATCGGCCGGGGCGACCGGTTAAAGGTCGCTCTGCAATTAGGGGCGGACCACGTGGTGGATTTCACTCGGAAGGATCCGGCGCAGGCCGTCCAGGAACTGACGGACGGCCTCGGAGCAGACGTGGGGATCGAGTGCGCCGGCAGCCCGGAGTCGCTCAGCCCGCTCACCTACGCCGTCAGGAGGGGCGCCCGCGTTGCGGTGATCGGCCTGAACGGCAAGAAGCAGGTGCCCGTCATCACCGATCGGATCGCTCTGGACGAGGTGGACCTGATCGGGGTGCGGAGCGGCTCGGGCGAGTATCCGACCTTCATCTCGCTGATGGCGGCGGGCAAGGTCTCCGCCAAGGGATTGGTCACGCACACCTTCCCGCTGGAGGAGATTAACCTGGCCATGGAGACCTTCCGCGAGCGTCGGGGAGGGGCGATCCGGGTGGCCATAGAGATATGACCGGCTGGTGACGGCGGGTGTCGGAGCTGCAGCGGGATCATGCGAGCGGGTCTGTGACACGCCCCGGCGGATGGGGAGCATCTCGTCGTTTCACTCCTCAACAGCATCGAATGGGGAGTCAGGAACAAGGCTATGTTGATTGATCCGAAAGTCTGTATCGGATGCGAGAACTGCGCGCCGCATTGCCCTGTGGAGGCGATCTACGCGACCGAACAGAATACGCGCAAGGGGACGAAGATCCGGGCCATTGATCTCGACCTCTGCGTGGAGTGCGGCACCTGCCTCCGCGCCGATGTCTGCAACGTTGAGGCGATCTACCAGCAACCCCTGGAATGGCCCCGGATAGTTCGCGGCTCCTTCTCAAACCCCTTGAGGCCGCATAGCCACACCGGCCTCTTGGGGCGGGGAACGGAGGAGATGAAGACGAACGAAGTGACCCATCGATACGTCAGGGGGCAAGTGGGGGTGGCGGTGGAGATGGGACGTCCTGGAGTCGCGACGAGCCTGCGGGACATCGACCGGCTGACGCGGGCCATGGCATGTCACGGCGTCGAGTTCGAGCCCAATACGCCGGTTACCGGGCTGATGTCGGATCCCGTCCGAGGCATCTTGAAAGAAGACGTCCTCAGTGAACGGGTCTTGTCGGCCATCATCGAATTCAAACTTCCCGAAGAGAAGCTCGCGGTGATTCTGCCTGCGCTGAAACAGGTGGCCGAGACGTTGGACACTGTCTTCTCGCTGGGGGTCATCAGCGTCCTTCCCCCGGACGGGCCTGATCCCGTGGCCGAGAGGATCAAGTCGCTCGGTTTCACGCTGAGGCCCAACGGGAAAGTCAATCTGGGACTGGGACGACCGCTGCCCAAACAGTGAGGGCTTGAATGACTCACACCTTGCACCGTACGGGAGACCCAGACAGCCTGAGTGAGGACTACCCGATGCTCGCCATTCGGGCCAAGGGTTTCAATGACGAAGGAAATGACTGGCGGCTGCGAAAGATTTTGGAGATTGCCGCGCGGCATCCGATCGTCAATTTTTCCGATGACAAGACCGGATCGAAGTTCACGGCCAGCCTGGAGGAGATCCTCAATTCCGACAAGACGGACCTGCCCATGGTCCAGATGGTGTTTACCAACAAGGAAGATATGACCCGGTTCATGGAGGATTTGAAAAAGGCAGACCTGGGCATCTCCGTCGTCGCGTCGGGATTGTTCGAGGAAATCTTCCACTGTTGTAAAAAGGCCGGCCTGCAACCTCACTCCGTGCACTACTCTCTGGGTGTTCATGGTCGGACGGAGAGGCTTCCCTCCAAGGAGATTATGGACCTCACAACCATGTGCGGTCACGCCCTGGTGTCGAAACACTTGGTGACACACTTGGTCGCTGAGATAAGGAAAGGGAAAGAGACTGGATCCTCCGCGGCGGAGAAGCTTGCCAAGGATTGCATCTGTGGAATTTTCAATCCTGTTCGGGCTGCCAGAATCCTGGAAACGATGGCCAGAGTCTAGAGGTCATTGAAAAGCGCTCATCAGCTTTGGATTCGCAATGAAAAAGGAGGAGCCAAAATGGGTGCGGAAGCCAACAAGGGAAGTTCGTCGAACGGGTGGATGACATGGAAGGGAAGCATTCTTCTCTTTATCATTCTCCTGGGGTTCCTGGGTTTGGGGCAGGGGGTGCCGGCCCAGGAGTTTCCGACGCAGCCCATAAACATGCTGATTGACAGACCCCCAGGGGCTGGAACGGATGTCCTTGCCCGAGTGATAGCGCCAGCCGCGTCGAGGATCCTGGGGCAGGAAGTCATCCCCGTGAATAAACCCGGGGCCGGCGGCGCAGTGGCCGTGGGCATATTGGCCAGTTCCAAAGGTGACGGGTATACCGTCCTGGCCCATACGACCAGCTCCCTTACTGTTATCCCGCATCTGGAATCCGTCGCGTACGATCCAATCAAGGATCTCGTTCCCGTTGTCCACTTCGGCACCTTTCATTGCGGCATCATTGTCCGAGCCGATAGTCCATTCAAAACCTTCAAAGACCTCATCGACTATGCCCGCAACAATCCTGGCAAGGCGAGCTTTGGCATCGTCGGAGTCGGAAACGCACCCCACCTGGATATCGAGCTTGTCCTGCAGCAGGAGAAGGTGAATATGCCTGTTGTCCCGCTGGGTGGAGGCCCTCCTGCTCTCACAGCCCTTTTGGGTGGACACGTGACAGCGATTGGAGTGGGTGCATCAGCTTGGATCCCAAGTTTCAAGGCAGGGAAGGTTCGAGTACTGGCGACCACAACGGAAAAGCGGATCATGCCAGACGCACCCACCCTCCGTGAGTTCGGGTATCCTTTTTACAATCTTTCCACAGAGTATTACATCATTTCGGCCCCTAAGAGTATCTCGGCAGCCGTGCTAACAAAGCTTGAAGGGGCGTTCCGCAAGGCGATGGAAGCTCCGGAATTCCGCACCACCGCTGAAAGTTTTTATGTGTATGAACCGAACCCCCTCTCCAGGCAAGCGATCAAGGACCTGATCGATACCCTGCATCAGAAGAATGGTGAAATTATTCAAAAGACCAAACTCGGGAAGCAGGGGTAAGTGGCTGGCAGGATCTCGGCCCCCTCACCTCTTCTGAAATCCTCCCTCGGCGCGGGGAGAAAGGAGAGGTGGGGGGGTGGATCCTTTCGGAGATGAACATGAAGCGAATCGGGTCGGAGGTTGTGGGGAGCTTTTTTTGGTTGGCAGTAGGAGTATTTTTTGCGATCGGTGGAATCCTGCTGAAGCCGGGTACATTACGAAATCCAGGACCAGGTTTTCTGCCTCTGATCATGGCTTTGCTTCTGGTCTCTTTCAGCCTGTTCGTTCTTGCAAAGGGGCTGATCGCGGGGAAAGGATCCCTGAAAGACATTCAATGGAAGAATCAGGCGGTCCTGGTTGGCGCAGTATTTGTGTACGGATGGTTGCTCGATTTTGCAGGCTTTCTCCTTTCCACGCTCGGCCTGATGTTCGTGCTCTTTGGTCTGTTGTCGAACAGCAAGGGTCGATGGCCGGGGGTCTTCCTTTACGCTGCGGCTACGGCCTCTGTTGGATGGCTGGTGTTTTCTGTCGCTCTCAAGGTTCCATTTCCCCGAGGGCACCTGATGGTCGTTGCGGGGTGGATTCATGGAATTCTTCGGTAACATCTTCCTGGGCTTTCAGACCACCTTTCAACCCATCAATCTATTCTACTGCTTCATTGGATGCCTTATTGGAACATCGATCGGCGTCCTTCCCGGGATCGGCCCTACAGGGGCGGTAAGCATTCTGCTTCCTGTAACCTTCAAAATGTCCCCCGTTACCTCTATCATTCTTCTCGCGGGGATCTATTATGGTGCCATGTATGGGGGTTCCACCACCTCCATCTTGGTCAATGTTCCCGGCGAGGCTGCTTCGGTAGTAACCTGCCTGGATGGGTACCAGATGGCCCGCAAGGGCCGAGCGGGACCCGCTTTGGGAATTGCCGCTTTCGGATCTTACATCGCGGGAACGTTTAGCGTGATTGCCCTGATGTTCCTCAGCTATCCTCTCTCCAAGTTCGCTTTGGCTTTCGGTCCGCCAGAGTATACCGCTTTGATCGTTCTCGGGATCACCATTCTGACTTATCTCGCGCAAAAATCCATGATTAAAGCCATCATGACGGCGGTTTTTGGGTTTCTCCTCGCCTACGTTGGCATTGACATGCTTACCGGAAGGGCGCGCTACACTTTTGGTATTCCGGGGCTCATGGATGGGGTAGGCATTCTTCCGATTGCGATGGGTCTCTTCGGGGTGACAGAGGTCCTCGAAGGCCTCGATTCCCTGGAGGAGGTGTCGGTATTCAAGACCAAGCTGCAGAATCTCTTTCCTAACCGGCAAGACTGGAAGGATTCCTGGAAACCCATCACCCGGGGAAGCCTCATCGGTTTCATCATCGGCATCATCCCTGGAGGCAATGCCACTCTTGCCTCGTTTGTGTCCTACGCGGCTGAAAAGCGCTGCTCGAAGCATCCGGAACGATTTGGTCACGGGACGATCGAAGGTGTGGCGGGTCCCGAGTCCGCTAACAACTCCGCTCTCGCTGGCGGCCTCGTGCCGCTTTTTGCCTTGGGCATTCCTACCAGTGTCGCGTGTGCACTGTTGTTTGCTGCCTTGATGATGCACGGTATTCAGCCTGGCCCCTTTCTTATCCCCGAGCATCCCGACATTTTTTGGGGATTGGTTGCCAGCATGTATCTGGGGAACATCATGCTGCTGGTCATCAATTTGCCCCTGATCGGGTTATGGGTGCAGGTGCTCAAGGTTCCGGCCCGCATCCTACTTCCTCTCATACTTTTCTTTTGTATTGTGGGGGCGTACGCCGACAACAATTCCTTCTTTGATGTGGGGGTGATGATGATCTTTGGTGTCCTAGGTTATCTTATGAAGAAATTTAACTACGAACCCGCGCCCTTGATTCTTGCCTTTGTCTTGGGCCCAATGCTCGAAAATTCGATGCGCCAATCCCTTAAACTGTCCGGAGGAGACTTCGGCATCTTCTTCTCCCGTCCCATATCTGTCACCCTTCTCGGACTGGCGGCTGTGGTTGTTCTCTCGAATTTCTTCTTCAAAAGTCAAAGAGAGGTGCTGGACGAGAAAGAAGTAAAAGTGTAGCTCTCGAGGACGAGAGGATCCTGTTTGGAAATCCCGAGGAGGGATACGTCATGAATCCCTATTGCTGGAGATGCAAGAATCATCCGTGTGCGCGTCAGCAGGCGATGCGCGCCTCACTCCCGCCACGGGTTCCCTAGAATCCACTCTCCCAGTCGACCTCGAACAGCAATTCCTTGCCGTGGCCGAACCTGGTCAGGTTCTCACAGAAGACGGCGATGGCCCGATCCATATAGTAGGGAGAAATCGCCGACATATGGGGCGAGATTATAACATTCGGGAGGGTCCAGAGTTCGCTGGTCGGAGGTAACGGCTCGGTTTCAAAGACATCCAGCCCTGCCCCCGCGATCCAGCCTTCCTTGAGCGCCTGGATCAAGGCCCGCTCATCGACGATCGGTCCCCGGGCAACGTTGATCAGATAGGCGCTCCTCTTCATTGCCCGCAGTTGCTTCTCGCCGATGAGGTGATGCGTGTCCGGCGTGAGCGGAAGGTTTATGACGACGTAATCCGCTTCGCGCAGGAAGGCAATGGCATCCCGCGCGGCGTAGAAGTGGTCGACGATCTCGTGCTCTACCGGCTTTACGTCCAGAGCAATTACTCGCATCCCCATGAGCTTGCACTTGTGTGCGACGACATGGCCGATATTTCCCAACCCGAGAATCCCGACGATCTTGCCCTGGATCTCGTCCGCCTCGAGGTATTTTCGCCATTCCTTATTGCGCTGCCGTTCCTGCAACGCATGGAATCCCCGGGCAAAGGAAAGCATCATGCCCAAGGTATGCTCCGCAATCGGCAGTCCATGGATGCCTTTCGTGGACGTGACTCGGATATGGCGGCCGCGGATTTCGGGCAGTGCGATCAAGCCGTCAACGCCGGCCGACAGGGCGTGTACCCACTTCAGGTCGGTTGCCGCACGGCAGAAGTCGCCTGGACGATACATTCCCCAGGTCAACAGCACGTCGGAATCCGCGGCGGACTGGATCAACTCTTCTTCAGCCGAGGCGCGCACCACACGTGCGCCGGGCAATGCCCGTTGTACTGTGTCCATGTGCTGCGGCAGGATGTCCAAATGAAGGTGGAGCGGGTCAGGTCGATACAGGATTCCGATTGTGCGGACAGCCATGCTGGTCCTCCTTGGCGGATCCAAAGCGCCGTCTGGAATGGCTAAACCCGCTCGCAGTCTAGCCCCTTTTTGAGCCGGTAGGCAAGTCCTCGTCTCGCGCCACCTGAGGTGTTACCGAGAGGGGAATCGTCGCCAGATGACCTCGCCGCAGGTCGCGCGGCAGTATCTCACGCTCTTCGCCGAGGTCCGAGCCGAGCGCCGATCGCAGCCCCGGACGGGATCGTCCGGACAGGCGGCCCGGTTCGCGGCCCCCGAGCCACCCGACGTGGATCTCCGCCATCTCCGAACGCTCACCGATCACACCGGAATCCTCCAACACGCGTGCTACACGGTGCCGGACCGTCGTCACGGGTACAGCATCGACGACCAGGCGCGGGCCCTCATCGCGGTGCTGCGAGCACATGACCTGCTCGGTGACGAGACTCTCCTGTCGCTCGCCTCCACCTACCTGGCGTACCTCGCCCACGCCTTCGACGACCAGACCAGGCGGAGCAGAGGGCCGAGATCTGGAAGGTATTCTTGGGCGGACCCTCAGGGCAATCCGCACAGTCGGTTTTGGCTTGACACCGCGGCTCGCCCTGCGGCATGCTCTAGGTACTTTTGAGGAAGTCTTCGGGTCCGGAATCGCTCTGCGAGGCACCTCCTCCAATACTCGATCCAGGATCGAGAGGGGCACTGCGACCATGGAAGAGAAGCCCGTCCCGCCCAAGAGGCTCTCGGAGAAGAGCACCAAACAGGAAATGCTGGACGCTTACCAGGCAGTGGTTCGGCAACTGGAGGAAAAGCGCGCCGCCGAGTTGCATCCGGAGAAGCGGGTGCAGGCGAAACAGGCCGAAGAGGCCGTGGCGGTGGCGGCCGGCCTGGCCCCGGATGGTGTGGAGCGAGCCCTCGGCAATCTGAAGGCCGACATCGGGAGAAGCCTTGCCGAGATCGCCGAGCGGATGGCGGCCGAGGTCACGAAGTTCAGTGCCATTCAAAAGGCGGTCGAGAGCAAGGAGCGGGAGCTGCAGGAGCTCTACGGGATTGAAAAAGCGGCGACGAGTCTCGCGGCGCTGATCGAGGCTCAGAACCAGAAGCGCCGGGAATTCGAGATCGAGGTGGGCCAACAGAAAGAGGAGTTGACCCGGGAGGTCGAGTCGACCCGCGCCGAGTGGGAGAAGGAGAAGAAAAGCCACGAGACTGAACTCCGCGAGCGCGACGCCCTCGAGAAGAAGGGCCGCGAACGCGAGAAGGAAGAATTCGCGTACCTCTTCAAGCGCGAGCAGCAGAGTGCGCGCGATAAGCTCAGTGACGAAAAGGCCGCAGCCGAGAAGGAGATCCTCGCCAAGCGAGAGACCCTGGCGAAGGAGCTGGCGGAGCGGGAGAAAGCCGTGGCCGCGCACGAGAAGGAGCTGACCGAGCTCCGGCAGAAGGCAGCGGCCTTCCCGAAGGAGTTGGAATCGGCCGTCGACAAGGCGGTCAAGGAGGTGGCCGACCGGCTGAAGCTGGAGGCCAAGAACCGCGAGGAGCTCCTGCGCAAGGAATTCGAAGGCGAACGCAATGTCGCAACGGCGCGCATCGAAGCGCTGGAGAAGATGAACAAAGACCTGAGCGACCAGAACGCGAGGCTTGCCAAGCAGCTCGATGCCGCCTACCAAAAAGTCCAGGAGATTGCCGAGAAGGCCATTGAAGGCTCCTCGCAAGCCAAGTCGCTCGCGGACCTGCAAAAGCTCCTCGCGGAGCAAGGCCGAAAAGCCTCGGCGGAGAAAGCCTGAGGGCCATCGAGAACATCGTCACACACCTTGGGGGGCTGGCCCACATAGGTGTACAGCCCCCCCGGGTCGACGCAACATAAGCGTCCAGCGCAGCCGCACGGAACGGTGGCGTCTGTCCAGGGGGACTCCAGTACCGCCTAGCTCTCCTGTGGTCCGCAATAGTATCGTCCGTTCTGCCCGCAAAGTGGTTACTCCTTCCAAGTGTCTCCCATTGAGAACAGGTGTCGGCTTGCTCCGTTATGGGTCCGCGCCCCCGGACCGCCAATTGAGCAAAAGTCCTCCGTACCCCAGCCACCTCGTTCCATCCAGGTTTAATCTCAGACGACACGCCCGCGGACAAGGCAGACCATCGCCAGGCGGGTGGGTTCGGTGGGCACGCGCCACCCCCACGCGGGCGCAAGGAGCCACTCCGTAACGACCTCGGCCGGGTCCCCCGTCCAAAGCCCGCCACGGATCCGTCGAGCTTGACAGGCCAAGACGGGCAGGAGTAATCTCCGGTCCGTTGCCCCTCCCGGTGACGACGGACGGAGGTGGCTCCATGAGGTCGGCCAGGGACAGTGCTCCGGACCCGAGTCGGGCCAGCGGATCGGTGTGCCTGCCGCTGTCCCCCCGTCCGCGTCTCCTCCGGGTCCCGGGGTGCCTCGCCAAGGTCGTGCGATACAATCCCGGCCTCGACGCCTCCCTACATGGCGTTGGCGCCGGCCGGCATCCCGAAGCCTGCCACTTGCCCCACGGTCCGGCTTGCTTCGCCACCCATCTCCTGGAATCCGGCTACGACATCCGTGCCGTGCTCGAGGGTCTCGGCCACAAGGCCATCACAACGCCGAGGATCTCCGCGCACGTGCTCACCCGAGGCGGGTTGGCGGCCCGCAGTCCAGTGGATGTTTTGTAGGTATTGCCCGGCGGTATCGGCCGAAACCACCTATAATCCCACCCACTGTGGTGGCGTATGGTAACTGCCGGACACGGCAGGCGTCGCGCCAACGGACCGTGGGGGTGCTAGGCTGACAGGGGGTCACATTTGGGGCGCTAGGCTGAAACAGTCTACTCAATGTTAGCGCAATGATGATAAATATACAGGCGGCATGGTTCGGGTTTCTGCTGGGTTGCCTTGCGGGTGCAATTCCCGGCCTGTTTTTCCACAACAGCGACTGGCTCGGTGGTTACGCCTCGTGGCAACGGCGGATGATCCGGCTGGCGCACATCGCTTTTTTCGGCATCGGCTTCATCAATCTCTCATTCGCTTTGACTGCAAGAACGCTGGGCTTTGACGCAGCACTGCAGAGTGCTTCCATCCTGCTGATCGTGGGGGCGGTCACCATGCCTACGGTCTGCTACCTGTCCGCGTGGAAACCAGCCTTCCGGAACCTGTTTTTCATTCCGGCCATGTCGGTCACCGTCGGCGTCGCCCTGTTCGTCTGGAGGATCATCAATCCGTGAACATCGGTCTGTTTCCCATGAGTGGCATACGAGTCTGTGACGCAGAACTACTTCGGCTAGGTCTTACGCTGCCGGGGTTTGTGGAGAGAAGCAAGACCATCGCGTCATTGCCAAGCCTCGGTTTGCTGACCCTGGCGGGGATGACTCCTGCCCGGCATAGCCTGCAGTATGTCGAGGTGCCGGACGTGAACCTCCTGGCTTCGCTGCCGAGCGGTCTTGACTTGGCGGCCATCTCCTCCTACAGCGCACAGATTGACGAGGCATACGCGCTGGCCCAACGGTTCAAGGCGATTGGGGTTCCGACCGTCATTGGAGGGCCGCACGTCACCGCCCTCCCTGACGAAGCGGCCCAGTACTGCGATGCCGTTGTCATCGGTGAAGGAGAATCCTTGTGGCTTCGGGTACTGGATGATGCCGAACGTGGCCGCTTGCAGCAGTGCTACCGCGCGGACGCCAATGGGTACGATTTGGCTACTGCTCCCATGCCCGCATTTGGACTACTCGACATCTCGAAATACAACCGACTGACGGTTCAAACCAGTCGAGGTTGCCCTCATCATTGTGAGTTCTGTGCCAGTTCGGTTGTGCTGACGCACAGGTACAAGCAAAAGCCTGTCGCCAAAGTGCTGGAAGAAATCGGGCGAATCCTCACGATCTGGGAGCGTCCCTTCATCGAGTTTGCCGACGACAACAGTTTCGTCAATCACTCGTACTGGAAGGAACTTTTGGAGCCGCTCAAGGGGAAAGGCCTCAAATGGTTCGCAGAAACCGACATCTCCGTGGCCGACGATGAAGAACTGCTCGACCTCATGCGGGAGACCGGATGTGCGCAAGTGTTGATCGGGTTGGAGAGCCCGATTGTAGCAGGTCTACATGGACTTGAGCTGCGCAGCGACTGGAAGTTCAGGAAATTCCCGCACTATAAGGAAGCGATTCGTACCATACAATCCCGCGGTATCACAGTGAACGGATGCTTTGTGATCGGTCTCGACGGGCACACGGTTGACATATTCGATCAGGTCTTTGCTTTTGTGAGGCAGGCTGAGCTGTACGAGGTTCAAGTCACGCTGATGACACCTTTTCCGGGCACGCCTCTTTACACGCGCCTGGAGCGCGAGAACCGACTGATAGAACCGCGCAATTGGAACAAATGCACGTTGTTCGACATCAACTTCAAGCCCACCAACATGTCTGTGCAGGAGCTGCACGACGGGTTCAAGAAGCTGGCCGTCGAGTTGTATAGCGAGGAGTTTACAAACTGGCGCAGAAGCCGCTTCAAACGCGCCATGAGGGATCAGCGTCACAGGAAGGGAGCACAGATATGAGAACAAATCGAGCGATTCCAGTGTTGTTCATTGTGGCGGCCATCTACGACGGGTTGCTTGGGGCCGTTTTTCTGTTCGCAAGCGGCGCCGTGTTCCAATGGTTTGGCGTGACGCCACCGAATCACCCGGGCTATGTGCAATTCCCGGCTGCCTTGCTGATGGTCTTCGCGATCATGTTCATCGCCATTGCCATGAACCCGGTCAGGAACCGCAACCTCATACCTTACGGCATCCTCCTGAAGTTGTCGTACTGTGGCGTGGTTTTGTTTCATTGGCTAACGGGCGGAATTCCAGGCATGTGGAAGCCATTCTGCCTTTTCGATCTCGTCTTCCTGATCCTATTCGCCTGGGCGTGGACAGTACTCCGGAAAGAGAGGACCCAGAACGAATGAGGCGCTAACCAGGCGGTGGAACACTACGCCGCGAAGCGCGGCGAGGTTCACCGCCGACGGTGGGCATCTGAAGACAAAACGGCACGTTCGAAACACAAGCATGAGCCACAACACGACAGAGATTCTGCTTACACTGCGGATGGCGCAAATCGGAAATGTCGGATAACTTTACTCAAAGGGGGGGGCGATTATGCAGCAGCGTACGACCAGAGTCAATCCTTCGGAAGAGACCATCAAGATTGGTCCGCTAGGGATCCGGTTCCTCCTCACGGGCGATGATTCCAACGGCAGCGTGTCAGTGTTCGAGGTTCTCGTCCCCGTCGGGCAGAAGCTGGCGGCGCCGGCCCACAAGAACGACGCCTACGAGGAGATCCTCTACGGTATCGAGGGCGTCCTTACCTGGACGGTTGACGGCACGCCCATCGAGGTTGGTCCCGGGCAGGCGCTGTGCATCCCCCGAGGCGCGGTGCACCGCTTCGATAACCTCGGCAGCGAGGATGTGAAACAGCTCGCCGTCATAACCCCTGCGATAATGGGCCCCGCGTACTTCCGCGAAGCTGCCGAAGTAATCGGTGCCGCCGCCGGCGGCCCGCCCGACCGCGCGAAGATGATGGACGTCTTCCGGCGTCATGGCATGACGGTGGCCGCGCCCCCGCCTGCTAAGTAGCGGGCGGCTGGTATGGTTTCGCCCTGAATTGGTTCTATCCGGCGATGATGGTTCTCTTGGGGGCGCACTACCTTCCTTTCGCTTTTCTCTATGGGATGCGGATGTTCGCCGTACTTGCGGCCCTGCTTGTGGGTGGCGGACTAATAGGGGACGCTCCCACTTCTGTCACCTTCCGATCACCCGGTGGGAAACGTCCGGGGCGTTGCGCGACGGGTTCCGGGTGTGGTAGCCTGTGGACCGCCATGCCCCGCGGGCCCCGGTTGGATGCGCCCGGCACCCTGCACCATGTCATGGTGCGGGGAATCGAGCGGACGACCATCTTCCGAGATGACACCGACCGCGCCGAGTTCCTCGCGCGCCTCGCGAGCGGGGTGGAGCGGGGGGCTGCCACCGTCTACGCCTGGGCGCTGCTGCCGAATCATGCCCACCTCTTGCTGCGCACCGGGACCCGGCCTCTCGCCCAGAGCATGCGCTCGCTGCTGACGGGGCACGCCGGCGCCTTCAATCGGCGCCACAAGCGCGTGGGGCACCTCTTCCAGAACCGCTACAAGTCGATCGTGGTCGAGGAAGAGCCGTACCTCCTGGAACTCGTCCGCTATCTCCACTTAAACCCCCTCCGCGCCCAGGTGGTCCCCGATCTCCGGGCGCTGCTGCGGTACCCGTGGTCCGGCCACAGCGCTCTCCTGGGGATCGTCCCGCGGCCCTGGCAGGAGACCGCGACGATTCTGGCCCAGTTCGGGCCGACCCCTCAGCGGGCGCGCCGCGCCTACCGGGCCTTCGTGGCCGCCGGAGTGCCCCTGGGCCGGCGACCGGAGTTCCGAGGTGGGGGCCTCGTGCGGAGTGCGGGCGGCTGGGATGCCCTGGGGGCCCTGCGCCGCGCCAAGGAGGCCGTCGCCGGGGATGCGCGGGTCCTCGGCGGGAGCGACTTCGTCGAACAGCTCTGGCGCGAAGTCGCGCGCACGCCCCGCCCCTCCGCCCCCCCGCTCACCCTCCCCACGCTCATCGCCCGCGCCTGCCGCCAGACGGGAATCACCCCGGAGGAACTGGCGGGCGGGGGTCGCCGCGCGGCCGTCACGCGCGCCCGCAATGCGATCGCCTATCTGTGGGTGGGCAAGCTCGGGCAATCGGGCCGTCGATTGGCCCCAGTGCTGGGCATTGCGCCGCAATCGGTCTATCGCGCGGCGGCGCGTGGGGCCGCCAAGGCCGTCGAGTGGACGCCCATCCTCACAAGGTGACAGAAGTGGGAGCGTCCCCTTTCACAGAAGAACGTCCCCGAGCGCCGCGTGCGTCTGCATGCCCTGAAACACTCGGTGGCGCGCGCGAGGCTGCTCGAGGAGGACCGGGAGGCCGAGGAGGCACGATGGAAGCCCTGACCGAGATCGCGCCGGCCCTGGACACCGCGGCGCTGCTGGCGCGCGTCCACGTGGCGCCCGATTCGGAAGACGCGGCGGCCTTCACGGCCTTGGTCGACCAGGCCCGAGCGGTCGCGCGACCGAAGGCCCTCTACGCCGAAGCCTTCGTCGCGGGGCGCGGCGACGACACCATCCGGATCGACGGCATCACCTTCACCAGCCGGATGCTGCGGCGCAAGCTGGACGCGGTCGCGCGCGTCTTTCCGTACGTCGCGACCTGCGGGCACGAACTGGACGGCGTCGCCTTGCCGCCGGGCGATGTGCTCGTCCAGTTCTGGTGGGACGCCATCAAGGCCGAGGTCCTCGCGGCCGCGCGCGCCCACCTGCTGGCCCATCTCACGGACCGATTCCGGCTCGGGCAGACGGCCCGGATGAGCCCGGGGTCGGGGGATGCCGAGGTCTGGCCGATCGAGCAGCAGCGGCTGTTGTTCGCGCTCCTCGGAGGTGTCACGCCGTTCATCGGCGTGATCCTGACCGAGAGCTGCCTGATGATTCCGAACAAGACCGTCTCCGGCCTCCTCTTCCCGACGGCGCACGAGTTTCGCACCTGCCAGGTCTGTCATCGGGACCCCTGCCCAAACCGGACGGCGCCGTTCGACGCGGCGGTCTGGCAGTCGCTACGCGAATCCTGATGGCACGCCCGGCCTGTGGTCGACAAAGACTCTGTCCGCACGGACCTAACTTCAATCCGAAGAAATCGAACCACCAAGACACCAAGGCACGAAGAAGCAGAGGGCATTTTCTCGGTTTCAACGGCTCGAACCGAAGTCTACTCATGGGGCCGTCAGGGATCCCCGCCCTTTGCCCTTGCCCACCGCGTCCTTCCTTGGTGTCCTGGTGCCTTGGTGGTGAAGGGGATTTTGGATCGGGGCTAACTCCTCAGGGACAAAGTGATATACCTTTTCGCCATGGGAGAAAGTCATTCCAGATAGAACCGTGCGCACAACGTGGCTGACGGCCCCCGGACCGGCGCGGCGCGCCGCACCTGACGCCCAGCGGTGGGCGCCCTAGCAGGAGGCGATGCGGTGAACATTCAGGTTCAGGCAGTGGGGTTCGTCGAAGCTCCGCGCCCGCACGCAGAAGATGATTTCTGGGGCGATGAGCAAGCGTGCATCACGCTGACCGAGGAGTTCACGGCCGAGGCACTTCAAGGTCTCGCCGAGTTCTCGCACGTCGAGGTGCTATTCCTCTTCCACGAGGTCGCACCATCGAAGATCGTCACCGGTGCGCGCCACCCCCGGAACAATGAAGCCTGGCCATCTGTGGGTATCTTCGCGCAGCGCGGGAAGAACCGCCCCAACCGAATCGGCAGCACCATCTGTCGAGTCGTTCGAGTCGAAGGCACGAGGCTCCTCGTCGCCGAGCTCGATGCGATCAACGGCACGCCGGTCCTCGACATCAAGCCGGTCATGGTTGAGTTCCTGCCGCGTCAGGAGGTTCGCCAGCCAGCCTGGTCGCACGAGCTCATGCGCGAGTATTGGCGCGCCAAGGAGTAGCGCGCACATGACGCCCACCCCCTCCATGGAGAGCCCGATCGCGCGGGGCTGCCGGCAGACGGGGAGCACCCCGGACGAGGTGGCCGGGGCGGTGGGCGTGGCGCCGCAGTCGGTCTATCGGGCGGCGGTGCGCGGTGCCGCGAGGGCCGCGGAGTAGGCACCTCTCGTCACAAGGTGACAGAAGTGAGAGCGTCCCCTATTACAGGACCTGCCGCTCGCGTCCTCCCTTCGACTCAATGATCGAGCAAGCTCCGATTGACCTTGCTCCACCCAGGCCCAATTCTCAGACGAAACGCCCACGGGCAAGGCAGGCCAGGGCCGGGCGCGGTGGATTCGGCGGGGCAATCCGTCGCAGCCGCTGCCACAGTGAGCACGTGCTGCCTCCCGGAGCGCAAGGAGCCACTTCGTAACGACCTCGGCCGGGTCCCCCGTCCAAAGCCCGCCACGGAGCCGTCGAGCTTGACAGGCCGAGGCGGGCAGGAGTAACCTCCGGTCCGTTGCCCCTCCCGGCCCGACCGACGGAGGTGGCCCTATGGGAACGACCAGAGGTAGCTCTCCAGACCCGACTCGGGCGAGCGAATCGACGCGTCCGCCCCTCCCCACCCGCTTGATCCCCCAGGGTGTTCCTATGTTCCTGCCTGCCGCCTGCTCTACGCGCCGGCATTCCTGCGCGACGCATCTCCCCGAGGACGGAGACAATGGCGACCGAAGCGAATACGGATCTCAGGTACAGATAAACCAGTACGTGGTCCTCGTCTGCGGGCTCAACATCCGTGACCAGAGCCGCATCACCTTGGACGAGCAGCGCCTCGCTCTCAGGACAATGGCGAATGAGCTTGAGCTCGCCCGCATCGTTGGCGACAAAAGGGTCCTATCTCGTTGCCAGCCGCCATCCAGGCAAGCGTGTCGTCGATCTGGTCTTGAGGGCACTCAGCACACGCGGCAGCGACCTGCGGATTCCCGGTGCGGCAGTTACGTCTCCCGCGGTCGTGGCGAATGCACTTGCCGCACTTGCGAGGGTTCTGGTAGCCGGGTACGGCAATGACTTCACACAGCAGGACCACGGTATCAGGCTCGGCGAAGACGTATGAGTGTGCGTGTCGAACTCACTTCACGCTCGGCCAACGTCCTGCGCGACTTGGTCGGCCAACCACACAGTGGAGCGGACCGCTGGCTCGCATTCGCTTGCCGCGGCCGTTCACTGGGAACGTTAGAAGGCAATGACTGAGCCTCCTGGCCCGCAGCATCCTCTCGCTGCTGAGCGCGAAGCGTTTTTCGAAAAGACCGAGCGAGCGAGGGGCCCCTGAGCCCGTAGACGCCGTTTCTCATCATGACAGTCAACAGGCCGCAAATGAGGCGTACGCATCATGGCGAAACTGACATCCAGGGAGAGAGTTCTGGCCGCCTTGGCCCATCGCCAGCCCGACCGCGTGCCGGTGGACCTGGGGAGCATGAAGAGCTCCGGCATGGTCGTGGAGGGCTACGAGCGCCTGAAGGCGCACTTCGGGCTCACGGCAGAGACGCGGCTTGCCGATCGAATGCAGCGGATCGCCGAGATCGACGAGCCCATCCTGCGGGCCCTCCAGATCGACACCCGCGGCGCCTCCTTCGGCGTTCCGGTCAAGGGCCTGGCGCAGGATCTGGGGTCCCGAGCCTACCGGGACATGTGGGGCGTGGAGCGGGTGAACCCCGTCGGAAGCTATTACTTCGACCTGAAGGTTTCCCCCTTGGCCGGCGAGATCAGTACCGGGGACATCCTGCACTACCCGTGGCCGGATCCGGACGATCCCGGCTTGGTGGCGGGACTCAGAGAGAGGGTTCGCTGGATCCGGGAGAACACAGATTGTGCCGTAGTCCTGGCCCTCCCGGCGGCTTTCGTCCATATCAGTCAGTATCTCCGGGGCTTTGAGGATTGGTTCTGCGACTTCGCCGCGGACATGCGGCGGCTCGAGGTGCTGTTCGATGCGGTCCTGGAGGTCACCATCCAGATCAGTCGGAACATGCTCCGCAAGGTAGGGCAGGAGGTGGACGTCCTGTTCTGGTCCGATGATCTGGGGACTCAGCACTCCCTCATCGTGAGCCCCGACAGCTACCGCAGGTACATCAAGCCGCGCCACAAGAAGTTCGTTCAGGCCCTCCGCGACCTGTCGCCTGCCAGAGTGGCCTTCCACTCCTGCGGGGCCGTTGCCCCCCTCATCGAGGACTTCATCGAGATCGGCGTAGAATGCCTGAACCCGGTGCAGACGTCAGCCGCCGGGATGGATCCTGCACTGTTGAAGCAGAAGTACCGGGGTCGGATGGCCTTCTGGGGTGGCACGGACAGTCAGGGCACCGTGCCGCGGGGGAGCGTCTCCGAGGTCAGGCGAATGGTGGAGAACCTGATCGAGCGGTTTGGAGGGGGTGGCGGTTACGTCTTTGCCAACGGCCATAACATCCAACCCGATGTCCCGCTGGATAACGTCCTGGCGATGTTTGCGCATGCCCGGGAGTACATGCCAGCGTTGGCCTCGTGAGTCCGTTGGGAGTCAGGCTGCAGCTGCGGTCCAGTGACTCTAGCGTCGGGGAAGAGGAAAGGGGGAACCCATGCGATCGGGACGGAGTGTCATCCTGATGGTTCTGGTCACCGCTCTTGTGGGACTCATCCTTCCGCATCAGGGCACCGCGCAACAGAAGAAACTGGTGTACTGGACACACTGGGAACAGATGCCCACCTTCAACAGATGGTATGAGACCAAGGGGAAGGAATTCGCCAAGAAGACCGGTTACGAGGTTGAGGTGGTCACTGTCCCGTACCAAGGGTACGAGGCCAAGTACCTTTCCGCCTTCATGGGGAAGACCGGCGCGCCGGACTTCTTCAATGGGATGACCCACCAGTGGTGCGGCCAGTACGATTTCTGCGACAGGATGCCCGACGACCTCGCCAAGCTCTGGGATGACAATCTCCCCAAGTACATGGTGCCCGAGGGCAAGTGGAAGGGCGTGCGCTACGGGATCCCACTGGAGCACGGCAACTTCCAGATGATGTACATCAACGTCGACATGTTCAGGAAGGTCGGCCTGAATCCGGACAGCCCACCCAAGACCTTTGACGAGTGGCTCGCCGCCATGAAGAAGCTCACCGTCCTGGACGCCAAGGGTGAGCCGACGCAGGTCGGCTTCGCCCTCCGGAGCAAGGGGCATCCCGTGGGGATCACGGATAAGTTCATCTATCCCTTCGCCCACGCCTTCGGCGCCCGGATGCTGAGTCCTGAGATGGACAAGGCCACCGGCTATGCCAACAGCCCTGAGATGGTGGCGGCCCTCACGTTCTTTGGCAACCTCGTCCTGAAGGACAAGGTGGCCAGCCTGGCCCTCGGGAATCCAGAGGACGCCTTCGGCCAAAAGCGGGCTGCGGTGATCTTCCGCGAGTCCTGGTTCTCTGGCTGGATCAACAAGAATGCCCCCGACGTGAAGTTCAAGGTCTACCCCCTCCCATGCGGCAAGACGTGCCCCGGGTCGGGGGCCCTGTTCCCCTGGACAAACCTGGTCTACAAGTACAGCCCGAACAGGCAGATGGTGTGGGAGTTCCAGAAGTTCATCAGCAACGCCAAAGATGATATTGACCAGCACCAGGCGGAGGGGATTCTCCCCACGTGGACGGTAAATCAGGATGCTCCCTTCGCGAAAGCCCGGCCCGATTACCAGGCTGCGAAAGACATGCTGGGTCGGGCAGTGCCGCCGATCTACTACCACCCGAAGTCCAATGAGTTGGCTACGGCGTTCGGCGAGGCGATCATGGGTGTCCTGTACGGGAAAGGAGAGCCCAAGGCCCTGCTGGACGAGGCAGCGGCCAAGATGGATCGCATCCTGAAGGACTGAGTCGATCCCTCAGTGGCGAAGAGGCTACCGGACTCCTCTCCGAGGCTCGCTGATTGATTTTTCGGCGGAGCGGTGCCGATCCTCCGAGTGCGGGGATGCCGGGAAGCTTTGCCGGCCAGATGGCGAGAGCCATGCTCGGCGCAGGGGTTGTCGGCCACCCGGGTTGGGCGCACGAATAGGCGTGGTCAGCCGGCGGGGCGGAGGCGGTAGTATGAACGGCGAATACCGGCATCTCCTATCGACCTTGTTCCATCCAGGCGTAATCTGAGACGACACGCCCACGGGCAAGGCAGACCCGGGCCGAGGCGGATTCGGCGGGGCATTCCGTGCAGCCGCGCCACGTGAGCACGTGCTGCCCCCGGGGCGCAAGGGAGCCACACCGTGATCTCCTGGCCGGGCCCCTCATCCGACGCCCGCCACGGAGCCGTCGGGCTTGACAGGCCGCGGCGGTCAGGAGTACCCTCCGATCCGTTGCCCCTCCCCGTGATACCCGACGGAGGAGGATCGATGGGATTGGCCAGGGACAGCCTTCCGGACCCGAATCGAGCGAGCGGCTCGGCCCGCCTGCCGCTGCCAGCCCGGGTGCGGCGCCGTCCCCTCTCCAGCAGCGAGCCCCGCGTCTCCTCCGGGTCCCGGGGTGACTCGCCACGGTCCCGCGATACAATCCCGGCCTCGACGCCTCCCTCCATGGCGTCGCCGCCGCCCGGCCGGCATCCCGACACCTGCCACTGGCCACACGGTCCGGCATTGCTTCGCCACCCATCTCCTGGAATCGGGCTCCGACATCCGGACCGTGCCTGTCTGCGTGCGACGCACAGGCAGGCAGGAGCGTCTCGGCGACCAGGACATCACACCGCCGAGGATCTCCACGCACGTGCTCAACCGAGGCGGGTTGGGGGCCCGCAGCGCCGTGGATGTTTTGTAGGTATTGCTCGGCGGTATAGGCCGAAACCATCTATAATCCCACCCACCGTGGTCGCATATGGTAACTGCCGGACACGGCAGGCGCCGCGCCGGCGGACCGTCGGGGTGATAGGCTGACAGGCAATCACTTTTGGGGTGCTAGGCTGAAACAGCCCACACATTGTTCGGCCTGAACGCCCTTGCCCCTCTATACGAATGATCGTATAATTGTACACCATGAAGGCGGTGCGGTTCGTCGGTACGGCCCGTGAGGACGTGGCAGCCTTCCCGGAGTCAGCACGTCGACGGGCCGGGTACGACCTGTTCATGGTGCAAGTGGGGCGAGAACCGGCGGATTTCAAACCCGTGCCGCGCGTGGGGCCGGGCGCCTACGAGATTCGCGTGCGAGACGAAGCGGGCGCGTTCCGGGTGATCTACGTGGCGAAGTTCGAGCATACGGTCTATGTGTTGCACGCGTTCCAGAAGACAACACGGAAAACCCCGCAGGCGGACATCGGACTCGCCGCGAGGCGTTACAGGCTGATCGGGGAGGAGCCATGAAGAAGACTGACACGCGCATTACCCAGGGGAGCGGTAACGTGTTTCTCGATCTGGGCTTCCCGCCGCACGAGGCGGCCGTGATGCTTCTGCGCTGCGAGCTGACCGAGGCGCTGCGGCAATGGATGGCCCGCGAGGGCTATACCCAAGCGCAGGCGGCTAAGCGTCTCGGCGTGGTGCAGCCCCGCATCTCCGAAATCGCGCGCAATAAGGTTGACAAGCTCTCGCTCGACTACTTGGTGGGCCTGTGCGCCAAGGCCGGCGTCTCAGTCGCAGTCAGATTGGCAGCGTAGTCGACTGGCCGAACCCGCGGCTGGAACCGATGGCCCTGCGGGCCACAGCTCAGCCGCCGCCACGTTGGGCCAATAGAAACATGAACCCATATCAGGTATCCGTTTCAGCCGAAGCATTCGCGGCAGCCGTATTGGCACGTGCGGGGTGCGATGTCTCAGTTCAATACGGGGCCAATCAGCCCGAGTACGATTTGCTGGCTGTTAAGGGCGAGAAGTTCCTCCGCATATCCGTAAAGGGCAGTCAGGACGGATCATGGATTGCGGCAGGTTCGTACAAAACCGACAAAGTGACTTACACCCAGGCGCTGGAGCAATGGAAAAGAGACCACAACCCCAAAACGGTATTTGTTTTCGTCCAATTCAAGGACACAACGTTTGGAATGATTCCGAGAATGTATATGGCGAATGTCGTTGAAGTTGCGGACTTCCTATCAGGAACTCGGGGTGGGCACATCAATCTGATTCTTCATGAAAGGCACAAGTACGTCCGAGGGGTTGGTGCCGGCCACGAGGATATGATCCCTCACACATGGATCATGACAGAAGCCCAATTGATGAATTGATGAAGAAATACGGATGAAGATAAAGGCCAAACAAGCGGGTGGAGCGTATTTTTTGCCTGCGGGGGCAAAAACACCGCTCACCCGTGACGCTAGCCGGATACCTAATGCAAGAGTGCAGGAATGGGTCGATCTAATGATCCATGCCTCAAGATTCATTTCGGAGGACCAACAGACGACGCTATGTACGACCTCCACAATCTTGGATGGAACAGCTTCCAACAACTCTGCCTGACGATCACCCGAGAGGTGCTCGGGCAGACGGTTGAATCCTTTCTGGACTCAAACGATGGCGGCCGAGACGGCGCGTTCGTCGGCCAGTGGAATCCGACTGGGCATGAAGACTTATCCGGTCGGTTTGTCATCCAGTGCAAATTTACGAGCAGGATTAACTATGTTCTTCGCCCCTCCGATCTCTCCGATGAAGTCGACCAAAATCAGAAAGCTCGTCGCAGAAGGCCTTTGCGACTCTTACGTGCTGATGACGAACGCCGGACTGTCTGGCAGTCATGCCGAAGAGATCGAAGCCCTTTTGAAGGGCGCCGGGGTGAAGCACGTCGTGCTTTTCGGCTCGACATGGATTAGCCAACAGATTCACGAAAACAAGCGCCTTCGGATGCTTGTCCCGCGCCTATACGGGCTGGGGGATCTGAGTCAAATCCTCGACGAGCGCACTTATGCTCAGGCGCGCGCGAGTTCTGGAGTCACTCCGGGAAGACCTTGCGAAGGTTGTCGTCACCGACTCGTACCGCAAGGCAGCTAGCGGCGCTCGACGAGCACGGATTCGTGCTGCTGATCGGGGAACCGGCAGCTGGCAAGACAACTGGGCGCGTTGGATGACGTCTGATATCCGGAGTCTCTTTGAACATGACGAATTCGCAGAAGTCGTTTCAGAACTGGCGGCGTACGCACTTCTGCCGAGGCTCGATGAAGGCGAGGCTAAGAGTACAGCTCGATTACCAGTGGAGCGAACCGCCGGATGAGCACATGCAACAACTCCTTGAGTCGTTCGACACTCTGAAGAGGCATTTCGGCGATGAAGCGCACGCCGCGAAAATCATTGAGCGAGAGACCCGCCTCGCGAACGAATGGATCGCTGAGAACGCGCCTGAAGAGCCGGACAGCAAACCGCGAACCCGGGAAAAGTCGAAGCACCCGACGAGCCGCACAGCACGGCACCCGAGCATTTCGTCGACGACGTGGATGCCTGAAAGATATGGCGACTTGAATAATATGAATAATAGGGGACGCTCCCACTTCTGTCACCTTCCGATCACCCGGTGGGAAACGTCCGGGGCGTTGCGCGACGGGTTCCGGGTGTGGTAGCCTGTGGACCGCCATGCCCCGCGGGCCCCGGTTGGATGCGCGCACTTCCCAATCTCGACCGGCACCCTGCACCATGTCATGGTGCGGGGAATCGAGCGGACGACCATCTTCCGAGATGACACCGACCGCGCCGAGTTCCTCGCGCGCCTCGCGAGCGGGGTGGAGCGGGGGGCTGCCACCGTCTACGCCTGGGCGCTGCTGCCGAATCATGCCCACCTCTTGCTGCGCACCGGGACCCGGCCTCTCGCCCAGAGCATGCGCTCGCTGCTGACGGGGCACGCCGGCGCCTTCAATCGGCGCCACAAGCGCGTGGGGCACCTCTTCCAGAATGCGATCGCCTATCTGTGGGTGAGCAGGCTTGGGCAGTCGGGCCGTCGATTGGCCCCAGTGCTGGGCATTGCGCCGCAATCGGTCTATCGCGCGGCGGCGCGTGGGGCCGGAAAGGCCGTCGAGTGGACCCCCATCCTCACAAGGTGACAGAAGTGGGAGCGTCCCCTTTCACTTTCGTCTACCTCTGTCACCCCAAGGCCAAACGCGATCTGCTGGCGGAGGCGTCCCCATTCTGCTGAGCCTGCCCCGCCCTCTCCAATGAGGAAGACTCGACTCCCGCCCTCCTGCCTGATCCGGCTGATCCGGCGAAGGAGCCAGGACGTCAGCCCCGCGCGTCCCAGAGGACCTCGTACACCCGATGCAAACCTGAAAACCCTTTCAGACTGCAGAAGCCCAGAACTCGCATGGGGATACCGTCCGCGCGAACTTCCAGTGCCGCCTCTTCGTCGAGGAAGATGCGATGACGGTCGGGGATAGCCTCAGGCCGAAGTCCTTCCTCTACCTGAGCGAATCCCTCACGCGTGAGCCCTTCAAGCCGGAACGCGCGGTTGATCACGGCGCCGTGGCGAGTCCCCTTGGGATCGAGGAGGATTTCGCCATAACTGATCCCCGCCCGCACCTCGATGGGTGGGCCCGGCGAGAGGTCCGGCGGCCTGTCTCTGAGGTCCTTCAGGAGCTGGGTGGCCGTTTGGACGGCCTCCAACACCGAGGGAAACGTCATGAAGGAGCCGTCCCCGGTGTTCTCCGCAAAGGCCAGTTGATGCCCCTCGGTCGCCACCAGCGTCCGCTCCGTCAGGACGGTTCTGGCCCGCATGGCCAGGACGTCCCCGTAGTGCGTGGCGAGGCGGGTGGAATCCACGAGATCCACGACCAGGACTGCTTCGGTGACGACGCTCGCGGGGCCGGGGGGCCGACGCGTGCGCGACCTTGGCGATCCGAAGGACCAGAGAGCCGGCGGCTGTCATAACCACACCGACCAGCAGGAGGACTGTCCACTCCTTCCACTCCTTGACGTCAATCCCCGAGACGGCCGGATGTTCTGCCGGCGTGCCGCTCCCGCCTTGCACCCGGGAGGTCCCGGTCTGTGGCGACACCCTCGGCGACGGAGGTTGCTGCGACTCTGGGGCCTTCTCCTGCCTCTGCACGACGGGACCACCCGCCGGGCCCATTCCTCCGCCATCCCTTGACCAGGCCCATCTGCGCCAATGTGCCGGCGGGGATCAGCGTCAGAACTCCAACCCCCATGAGGATCCCTATCCAGAGATTCCGCATATCTCCTGTCCACCTCGTTGTTTGCACCACCCGCAGGTCCCGGCGTCCCGCAACAGATTGTCCAACCGCGGGTGCCCCCGCTGCTGTTGCCCCGCACCGGGATGCCGCCAACTCCGTCCAGCACGGTGGGGCGGATCCCTTCCACGATCTCACGGCACTTCAGGCGCACGCCGCCGAACTGAGCGCGGCCCTGCAGGATTTGGATGCCCTGGAATTACCAGGATGCCCTCCAGCGTGGCGCCGGATCCGACTGATCCCCGTCGCCCAAACCGAACCTCCCCAAGTGCCGCCGCTTGCCTCCGGCAGGTCAGGCCATACCCCCGTCCGGCCCGCGCGACTCAACTGGAAAAAAGAGGCCTGTGCAGGTGTGCCGAAAGGACACGGTTTTCGCACGATTGTGGCCCAAACCCGCCCCTCTCGCGAAAACATGGCGTAGACGTCGGGGGTAGAATAGTCATTCTACGCCATGTTCCCTTGACAGCAGAGAGTATTCTACGCCATATGCCACACGCGAACACGGGGGTCCTCATTGCGTAGAATACGGCACGCCCGACCGTATGTCCGGGAGCGATGGCAGACGGAGTTCACCGCCGCCCTCGCCGCGTCCGGGTTGGCCCCGCTGACGGTGCGCACCTACCGTCAGGCGGTGCGCCGCTTCCGTGCGTGGCTCCAGGAATTCAAGGATGGCCCGCCTGAACCGCGCGACGCATCCACGGCCGATGTCCTGAACTACCGGCAGCATCCGATGAACCTTGCCCGGCATCACGCGTCGACGATCAACCAACGCCTCCAGGCCATCCGCTGGTTGTGCCAGTGGGCCACGGGACCTACCAGTTCCGCCGCGCTATCGAGGGGGACCACTCGGCGTAGAATACGCTACCGGAGGTTTTCGTAGAGATGTGGGCTCTGGGCCTGTAGGCCCAAGATGGCGAACCCGAAAAAGGCCAGGAGTGGCGCCGCGGATGCTCCCAGCGCATTGTGCACGCTCAAGACGAACGTCGACAGCGCAAGTGCACCGAGCCCGAGTGGCCCCGGATCTGCCACCGGTGAAACGATCTTGGTCTCTTCTGCCATGGTCTTCCCCTCCCACTCCTGCACGCCCCATGGTATCAGGGGCCGGACAGGCACAATCCCGGGCCGCCCCGGGCGACCCCCCGCGGAGCCGCCCGCGGCGGCACTCGTCCTGCTCTCCGACCCAACCAACGTGGCGACGCGATGGAGGCGCCGGCCTCACAGCATGCCGGCGCGCTCAGCGCCCCGAGTGGATCGAGCAGCACTGTGAGGACAGAGCAGCGGGTCTTTCCCTCCCAGCCATCGGCGAATTCCTCGACCCGCCGGGCCTGGCCGGACTGCACTCGTCCCGACTGGCCCGAAGCGACGGTGGGGGTGGCGGCCGCAGGAGGGTCCGCAGCCGGCTCCCAGATCAGCATCGAGAAGGCTGAGGCGCAAGCGGCGATGAGAACGACGGCAAGAGCCGCGATAGGGGCGAAGCGGGCCACAGAACCCTTCGAGCGAACCGTATCTTGGTCGGCATTCCATTGCTCTCCTCCCTCCAATCTATTGTACGCTCGGTCGTCGTCATGGCCGCGCCGTCGATACGGCAGTCGGGCTCTGTCCATCTCTGGAAACCTCATTCCTTGGATCTCGTTCTCCGATTCCGATCGAGATGCGCGACATCACTGGCTCTATCCTGGGAATCGTGAAATGGTTTACCTCCACGCGGGCGTACAGGGGACGCGTACTGCCCCCTCGTTCTGCATGCCGGACGCGCCGTCTCGACCACGGCGGGGGAGCCGGCGGGTGGCCGATCTTCCTCCGCGTCAAGCGCGCTCGCCGATGCGGGTCGGTCATCCTCCTTGAGCTTGTAGTACAGGCAGCGCTCGCTGATCCCCAGGAGTTCCGCTGCCTGCCTCCGATTGCCCCTCACATGCTCGAGCGTTCTCAGAATCAGCTCGCGCTCGGCCTCGCGCAAGTTGATCGGCCACGGGATCTGGAGGGACGCCGAGGGAGACGTCCGGACCGTTGCCGCGGGGCCGATCTCGATCTCATCCGGATCGAGAGTCTCCGATGCGTCCCCGTCGCTCATGACCGCCCAGCGCTCGATGCAGTTCTCCAGCTCCCGCACGTTCCCGGGCCAGTCGTGGGCCATGAGGGCCTGCATGGTACGCGGGCTGATGTCTTTGATCTGCTTCTTGTTGTTGCGGTTGAACTTCTGGATGAAGTGGTCCACCAGGAGCGGGATGTCCTCCTTGCGCTCCCGGAGCGGGGGCAGCGTGAGGGAGATGACCTCCAGGCGGTAGAAGAGGTCCTCGCGGAACTTGCCCTCCTGCACCATCTGGCGGAGGTCGCGGTTGGTGGCGGCGATGATCCGGACATCCACCTTGACGGGGTGCTTGCCGCCCACCTTGCGGAACTCCCGGCACTGGATGACCCGCAGGAGCTTCGCCTGCATGACGAGGCTCAGCTCCCCCACCTCGTCGAGGAGGAGGGTCCCCTTGTCCGCCAGCTCGAAGACGCCCTCCCGGTCGCTCACCGCCGAGGTGAAGGAGCCCTTCACGTGGCCGAACATCTCGCTCTCCATGAGCCCTTCGGGGATGGCGGCGCAGTCGAAGACCACCAGCGGGTGCTCCGCCCAGCGGCCCGCGTAGTGGATGGCCCGGGCGATGAGCTCCTTGCCCGTCCCGCTCTCGCCGTAGATGCAGAGGTTGGCGTCCGTCTCGGCCACCTTGGCGGCGCGAGAGATGGTTTCGAGCATGGCGGTGGATTCCGCAACCAACCCGGCGAACCCCGGCGGACGGCGAATCGTCGCGGACTGCTCGCGCCCCCTCGCCCCCTCTTCTCGCCCCAAGAGGGCCAGGCCGCTCCGCAGCAGCGCCCGGCGCACCACCGCCACCAGCGAGAGGCGGTCCACCGGCTTGGAGATGAAATCGAAGGCCCCGGAGGTCAGGCACTCCTCCGCGGTGAGCTCGTCCCTGTACCCGGTCACGATGATGACGGGCACGGGGGCGCCCTGGCTCTGGACGAAGCTCAGGACCTTCTGGCCGCCGCCGGGCATGGTGAGGTCGCACACCACGACGTGACACCGGTCCGCATCTAGCGATTCGATGGCCTCGGAGGCTTCAGTGGCCACCCGAACATCAATGCTCAGGCCTTCGAGATACCGGCGGAAGATCCCACACTGCCCAGGAGCATCATCGACCACCAGGCCTCTCCCCCGGGATGGGAAAGTGCTCGCTTCTTCCATCGTGATGGTCTCATCCTCCACGCATCCGGCAGCATCGTCTTCCTGCACGCTCGACGGAGGGTGTCGGGGGCGACGGCCCGCGGCATCTTTCGTGGAGGGT
>CAVQPC010000041.1:0-140517 GCA_963714585.1 uncultured Methylomirabilota bacterium | reverse complement strand
TATTTTACATACAACGAGTCAGTTCCGCACCATTCGCATCTGTTTTTCATATATTTGGGGACGTTGTTACTTACGTTGCGCTGCGGCCTGCTGCTTCGTCTTTGCGACCGCCCGCGTGATGCTTGAGGTAGCAACGCCGAGATGCCGCGCAATCTCAGCCGCCGATAAACCAAGCTCTTCCATACCGCGCCGGGCGATTTCCGCCCGCGTTCGGCTCACCATCGATCTGCGACTGCCACATTCCAGCTCATTCCGGCTAACAGTCCCCCTTTTGCATTCCTGCTCGATGATCTTTGTGAGCGTCAGACCTGATCGGTGGAACTTGATCTGTCGCAAAGTCTTTTTTTCCGCTTCCTGTATAACTTGATGCACAAAATCGCCGCATCCAAGGATCCGCTCATCGGCATTTTCCTGTTGATCTTTGCGCCGCATGGAAAGCACGTTCGACCATCCCCCAAGACTTCGGACAAGGCCGCCTCCAGAGAACTGGGGGGCATGGCCCTGGTTACTGCCTTCCAGCATAAACTGCCGATATCCTTCAATGGCTTTTCTTTTCGCGTCCCCAAAATGTGCCCATACCGTTGCGATGTCCATCCACGGGAAGTTCTCCTTTTCAATAATTGCCCGATGACCGCTCCAGGGGAATGTGTCCAGTTCGGACATGGTATGGATGATCTTTGCCCGAATGGGATTCAGATGAATATATCGGACCAGAGCAAGGAGGTAGTTGTCTTCGTCGCAGAGTATGGATTTATACCGGTTCGCAAAGAGGTGACCTTTTCTCAGATGTTTGCGATTGAAATATTGCGCGTACCAGGTGAGAAGCTTTCTCATGACAGCCGAGATGCCGACTTGTCCGCTCCGAAATAAAAGGTGAACATGGTTGTCCATGAGCACCCAGGCATAGATAAGGCATTGCGACTCTTGAACGGTTTGCCCCAAGCGCTCAAGAAATCGCGCTTTATCATCGTTGTCACGGAAGATGTTAGTCCTATCGATTCCCCGGACCATAATGTGGTGCAATGCCCCTGGAATATCTAATCTGGCTTGGCGTGGCATAGTGTGAATTTATCAAACCGGTACGGCAGAGTCAAGTGTTTTGCAACGTAGGTAACAACGTCCCCCATTACACTCATCGTGATATTTTACATACAACGAGTCAGTTCCGCACCATTCGCATCTGTTTATCATATATCTTTGGGGACGTTGTTACTTACGTTGCGCTGCTGTCCTGCTTCTCCGTCTTTGCAACCGCCCGCGTGATGCTTGAGGTAGCTACGCCGAGATGCCGTGCAATCTCAGCCGCCGATAAACCAAGCTCTTCCATACCGCGTCGGGCGATCTCCGCCCGCGTCCTGCTTACCATCGATCGGCGACTGCCACTTTCCAGTTCTTTCCGGCTAACGCTCCCCCTTTTTGCATTCCTGCTCGATGATCTTTGTCAGCGTCAGACCTGATCTGTTGAATTTCATCTGCCGCAGCGACTTTTCTTCCGCTTCCTTTATAACTTGATGCACGAAATCACCGCTTCCAAGGATCCGCTCGTCGTCCTTCTTCCTGTCTGACCTTTGCGTCTCATGGAGAGGACATTGGACCACCCGCCGAGACTTCGGACAAGTCCGCCGCCGGAAAACTGTGGATCGTGGCCCTGGTCCATGCCTTCCTGCATAAACCGCCGATATTCCTTTATGGCTTTTCTTTTCGTGCCTCCGAACTGTGCCAATACCGTTGCAGTATCCATCCACGGGTATTTTGCCTTTTCGATAATTGCCCGATGGCCGCTCCATGGGTATTTGTCCAGCTCCGCCATCGTCTGGATGATCTTTGCCCGAATGGGATTAAGATGGATGTATCGGACGAGGGCAAGGAGATAGTTGTCTTCGTCGCAGAGTATGGATTTGTACCGGTTCTCAAAGAGATGTCCCTTCCTGCGGTGCTTGCGGTTGAAGTATTGAGCGTACCAGGTGAGAAGCTTTCTCATGACGGCTGAGATGCCGACTTGTCCGCTTCGAAACAAAAGGTGAACATGGTTGTCCATGAGCACCCAGGCATAGATAGGGCATTGCGACTCCTGAACGTTTTGCCCCAAGCGCTCAAGAAATCGGGCTTTATCCTCGTTGTCACGGAAGATGTTTGTCTTATCGATTCCCCGGACCATGATGTGGTGCAATGCCCCTGGAATATCTAATCTGGCTTGGCGTGGCATGGTGTGAATTTATCGAATTTTTAGCAGGGTCAAGTGTTTTGCAACGTAAGTAACAACGTCCCCAAATATTCTAAAAACCCAATATTTTTCATCTGATATTAGTTTTTTTGCTATAACCAATGTCTTATCAGGGTCATAATTAAAGGCCTGTACATTGATTTTGGTCATTATTTCATTTAATAAATCTCCGACCAAAAGTATTAGATCTGAGTAATCTTCAGCTTTGATTGGCGATATTTGAAAGTTTTCATTCGTATTTTTCCTCACACAACGTTAAGCTGAGTAGCGCGCCATCCGACCATGCCGCGTCAGCGCTGCCGACGTTCTTCGCGTCCACCTCAAGCGTTTTCTTGGGCCTTCTATCCCATAGTTCATAAGCTATGCAAAACTCAAAGTATCCAATGGGTTGTTGGCGACAACGTCCTCATAATCTGCAAGATGCTTGAAGTACGGATGACCATGCGGCTGATCAATCTTCTCGCAGAACCACAGCCTCTCGTACGGTTCGCCGTTAAAATCAAAATGGCAGTAAATGTGAGGGAAGTAATAGTACTTGTCTCCATCCATGTTTACTGCCTCAATCGAATCGTACGGGACATCGCCCATTAATGATGCGGTAATGTCTGATTCTTCTCCGTTTACCCAGTCGAGAAACGATAGCCTCCGTCGCATTTGACCAAGCCTGCCATAACGCAAACCCAACACGATTCCTCGCTCATACGGTGTCGAGTAAGCCAACGCGAAACCATGCTGAGATCCCTTTGCCGTTGTCATCCGTGTTCGGGTAACTGTCGACGCGGTCAACGTGCCTAACAATCACGTCTTGGCGGAGTTTCTCTGCACGGCATTTGTAAATTTCATCTTCAAATACTTCCTCAATCTCTCTCTATGTTGAATACGTTCGGAATTTGATTCGAAACGACCTTTTGGTCCCCTCTTGTTGTAGTGTCTTGCCAATTCCGCTGCGACTCCGATGAACCCGCACAGTGCAGTCAGTGGTTCCCAATTTCCGGTGGGGTTGAGAACCCAAATCACGCCAAAAACGACTGCACCTATGAAACCTACTATTTCGACGTGAATGAATTGATCATGGTCACCCTTTTCCGCCCAAAACAAGTTATTAGCGAAACGGAATCGCCCAGTTAATACGCACAATTGTGTTGTTAACTAGAAAAGCAAAATCCATACCGGCTTTAACTATTTTTCCACCGCGCAAGAGGCACAATTCCGATGGGCCTTTTGCCGCTTTGGTGGCTTTACTCGATATGCGGCGAAAATAAGGCATCGTCGTTCTCACGTCAGAGTGGCCGGCGTTGAATGGATCGTTCATAATCAAGTTGAGTGGGTGGCAATTTCCCCATTTCTCAGAGATTGATCATAATTGACCCTTCCCCGAGAGAGTACCGCCACTGCCTCCCGCACAGGTGTTACTGATTCTTTCAGTTATGTCAACAAGTATCTGAGGTTAGAGGAACCATACCAGCTGTTCATTCATTGCGGCAAGCTATGCGCTCATCGTGCTGGTTGCCTTGACCAATTTGCTGAATTTTAAAAAACACCGATGGCATCAGTTTCGGTGGGCCTGTGGTTATGCCGAAGGGAAAACGGCAACGGGCAAAATTGGGAGAAGCCGGGACACCTCTTGTGTATTGACCTTTTCATTGACCGCCATTACCACTTTGTTTCGGCAAAAAAGGGGAAGGTCCTTATACTTATTGTCGAGGTGGAACAAAAAGGGTAAGAAATAGCACGTTCTTTACGATCCTTTTTGTCCGCAGCACGATAATGGTCTAACCCGGATAGCAGAGGGTAAGTGCTTAGATAAAATAAGGTAATAAAGACAAAAAGGAATTCCTGAGAAGCATAGCATGGAGGTTCACTAAGCGGGACAATGTATATCCAGACGGTTGGCCTGAATGGTCTGAAGACCCCGATCAGAGTCAAAGAAAAAGGCGGCAAACTGCAAAGCACCATCGCCACCATTTCCATGCAAGCCCATCTCCGCGACGGCAGCAAGGATAATTGCGTCGAGACTTTTACTACGATTCTCAATAATTATCTTGGTGAGCTTTCCGTTACCAGCTTTTCCTCCATTCTCACCAAACTGCAAGAAGGCTTGCAGGCGAAAAGTGTCAGGCTGGAAATGACCTTCCCCTATTTCCTCGACAAAAAGGCGCCGGTCAGTGCTACGCACAGCCTGATGGAATACACCTGCACCTTTTCCGGCGGCATCGGTACCGATGAAGGCTTTATTTTAACGGTCGGCGTGCCGGTCACCACCCTGTGCCCGTGTTCCAAGGAGATTAGTGCCGGCGGTGCGCATAATCAGCGGGCGGAGGTCACCCTCAATGTGAAATTCAAGAATTTCATCTGGGTCGAGGATCTCATTACGATGATTGAAAGGTCGGCATCCTGCGAGGTGTATGCCCTGCTGAAACGCCCGGACGAGAAATTTGTTACCGAAAAGGCCTTCAACAATCCGATGTTCGTAGAAGACGTGGTGCGCAAGGTTGCCGTTTCGGCACTGGCCGATCCGAACATCACCTGGTTCTCCGCCGGGGTGGAAAGCTTTGAATCAATTCATAAACATAGCGCCTATGCCTATGTTGACAGCGATGATCTTCGATAATTGCCAAACGGTGCGCGACAAGCCACCGGCAAACTCAGTCTAATTCCTGCCAAACCCCGAAAATTGCTTGCGAAAATCACCAGACTCCTTTTCGCCGTCGAGCATCCTGCGCAGCATGTGCATCTCTTTCTCCGCCGCCCGCAGTTCTTGACCAAGTTTTTCGGCAGCCCCGTGCCCTGCGTCCGCAAGGGCTTTCTCCAGCTCGGCAACCTTTTTTTGCGCCTTGTACAACTCAAGAGCAATTGCTCGTATCGACATTATTTTTCCCCGTCAATGAATGTTACTGCTGAGAGCGTTAGAAAAGCGACTGTGCCCCATTATTCGGTTGGCACTCATTCCCTTTTCCGTAGAAGCTCTTCCTTTTCAACCGTTGCCTTAAGAATGCGAAATACCTCACGGTAATAGGTGTGAATTCTTGTTTTCACGTACTGATGCACCGCTTTGCGCAGGTCACCCTCGTCAACCGGATAGCGATGAACGACAGCCTCGATTTCCGGCCCCTGCCAGTTCGGCTCCCAGGCCTGCCCCGCTTGCAAGCAGCTCTGTTGCTCGGCAATGGCCTCATTGATGATCACATCGCGCAGCCGCTCCACCTCCCGCTGCAACTTGGTCACCTTCAGCTGTGACCCTTTGCGGTCGGCAAGAAACACCAGAATTTTCTCGACCGGATCCTCGCGCATGACCTTGGCCAGGTACTTTACCTGGCGTTTTCTCGCTCCACCCTGCATTGTCCGGCAACGGATGATCTCATCCTTGAGCAATTGGCCGGCGGGCAGGAGTTTCAGGTCCTTATCGGTGAGAAGACTCAGTTCTTCGGCAACACTTTCTTCATCCTTGAACCGTCTTTTTTGCGCTGATCTACTGATATATTCCGTCATGGCATCCTATTGTGGGAGTTATCAAGCTAGCTCGACGAGAGCCGGCTGGTATTCCTGCGGCGGCTGAAAGCCAAGGAGACAGCACAGGGTTGCGGCAACATTGGCCAATCCCGGGTTGGCCACCCTGGTCAATGCAAAGGAATTTGCACCGCTGTAATCCTTGATGATAAACGGCACCGGGTTAAGGGTGTGGGCGACCATGGGAGTTATCTTGCCGTTCTTCTTGGTCCACATGCAATCGGCGTTGCCGTGATCGGCGGTGATAACGGCTACGCCCCCGGCCTTTTCGAGGCTGTGAAGAATCCGTGTAAGGCAAAGATCAACCGTCTCAACCGCCAGGCGCACCGCCGGAACTACCCCGGTATGGCCGACCATATCGCCGTTGGGAAAATTGACGCGGATAAACTTATATTTGCCGCTTTCTATGGCGGCAATGACCTTATCGGTTATCTCCCCGCCCTGCATCCACGGCCTTTCATCAAACATCACCTTATCCGATGGTACTTCCTCGTATGTCTCCAGTCTCTTGTCAATATACCCGGATCGGTTGCCATTCCAAAAATAGGTGACATGGCCGAATTTCTGCGTTTCCGACACTGCATAGGCGGTAACCTGGGCCGCACACAGATACTCGCTGAGGGTATTGTCAATGGCCGGTGGTTCAACCAGATAGTTTTTCGGGATAAGGGCATCGCCATCGTACTGCATCATTCCGGCAAAAAATACCTTCGGCAGCCGTACCCGGTCAAATTCATGGAAGTCCGCCTCCTCAAAGGCTTTGCTGATTTCAATGGCCCGATCGCCGCGGAAATTAAAAAACACCACCCCATCTCCATCCCCTATTGTGCCGACCGGACCATCGGCATCGACAACGACAAAGGCGGGCATATACTGGTCGGTGATTTCCGCATCTTCGGCATAATAGGTGCGAACCGCCTGTGAGGCTGAGGGAAAGGGTCGCCCTGCACCCAGGACATGGGCCTTCCAGCCGTTTTCCACGACCGCCCAATTGGCGTTATAGCGGTCCATGGTGGTAACCATCCGTCCACCGCCGGAGGCGATGCGGTAATCTCTGCCGAGGGTGGAACAGGCGGCAAGCTTTTCCTCCAGCGGTTCGAGGTAGCGCAGGGCGCTTTTTTGATCGACATCGCGGCCATCGAGGAGTGCATGCACCCTGACCCGGGGAAAGCCTTCCCGCACACACTGATCGAGCAAGGCATTGAGCTGGTGTATATGGCTGTGTACATTACCGTCGGAAACAAGCCCGATAAAATGGATAAGCCCACCGTTCCGGCTGCATTCCTGCAACTTTCGCCAAGCTTCTCCCTGGAAAATACGCCCGCAGGCCAGGGCGTCATTGACCAGTTGCGCCCCCTGGGCAAAGATCCTCCCCGCCCCCAACGCATTGTGACCGACCTCGGAATTGCCCATATCGCCATCGGAAGGCAACCCCACTGCCTTGCCGTGGGCCTTCAGCTGCAGCATGAGTGGTTCCTGCATAAGGGCATCGAGGGTTGGGGTATACGAAACATACACACCGTCACTTTCATCCTGCGGTCCAATGCCGATGCCATCCATGATGACGGCCACCACCGGCCCGGGAAAATCAGCATACCCATGCAGTGGGAGAAGTGCTTGCATTGTCATTTTTTATCCTTTCAAGAAAGTCTGTGGCTTAAAGGGGGGTGTTTTTCTTTTCTCAAATTCGAATACTATTGGTATAATACAGTGAAGATATGATGTCATTTTTTATTGTTACCTATTAGTCATCTTTCCATTCACCTTTGATAACGGACCAAGTGTAAAGCCTTCCGCATCGACGATCAACACACCTTATGACACCTGGTGCCGACAGTCGCCGCTGAAGAACCGTCTTTCTTTACCATTCTTTTAAAGAATTTATTATAAGATACTAGATGCAATGGCAACTACCAATGGTTGAAGACAAAAACATCAAGGACATGCTTGGCCGCAGCGGCCTGATCTCCGTACAACAGGCCCAGGAAATCCTTTGCCGCCACTTGCAAGGGATTCAGGTGGCAACGGAAATCATTCCCCTGACCAGGGCATTTGACCGGATACTTGCCGAAACCCTGATCGCGCCTCTTGATCTGCCCACCGAGGCAAGGTCGACCATGGACGGCTTTGCCGTGCGGGCTGCCGACACCTTCGGCGCCGGCCAAGGGGCGCCTTGTTATCTCAATATTACCGGCGAGGTAAAGATGGGAGAGGCCCCACAAGGCCAAGTGGGGCAAGGATGCTGCTATAAGATCCCCACCGGCGGCTTATTGCCGCTGGGGACAGACGGGGTGGTCATGCTGGAAGAGAGTGTACCGATAGATGGCAGCATGATCGAAATCGTCAAGGGTATAGCCGCAGGGGTGAATATTATCACCACAGGTGAAGACATCGCCCAAGGGGAAATAGCTCTGCCGGCCGGGCGCCTCCTTCGCCCCCAGGACATCGGCTTGCTGGCCGGACTTGGTATAAGTGAAGTGACGGTACGCAAGAAGGTGCGGGTCGGCATACTGTCGACCGGCGATGAAATCATTGCCCACACCGCCGTACCAAGGCCGGGACAGATCCGAAATATAAATTCGCCGGCGCTGGCCGGGCTCGTTCTGCGCGCGGGTGGAGAATATACCGACTACCCCATCGTATCCGACCAACTTGAGGTTTTTCTGCCGGCCGTGCGACGGGCCGTCGCGGAAAACGATATCGTTCTCTTTTCCGGGGGCAGCTCCGTTGGTGTCCGCGATCTTGGGGAACAGGTTATAGCCGCACTCGGCCCGCCGGGCATTCTTGTGCATGGGGTGCGGTTGAAACCGGGAAAACCGGTGCTCATCGGTATGAGCGGCAGCACCCCGATTTTTGGCCTGCCCGGACATCCGGTATCGGCAATGGTCTGCTTTGATTTTTTTGTGCGACCGGCCATGGCGTATCTTGCCGGACAATGTATCCCGGCGGATCTTCCCGCCCCTTCCATTTCGGCAAGGCTTAGTCGCAATATCAATTCCGCCCCCGGTAGACGCGATGTTGTCCGGGTGCGGCTCATTAAAGAAGATAATCAGTGGTATGCCGATCCAATTTTCGGCAAATCTGGTTCAATTTCAACCCTTTCTCGAGCCGATGGCTATTTTCTGATCGACGAAGACAGCCAAGGGGTGACGGAAAATACCATCATTCAGGTTACACTGTATACATGAACAAAAGAAACGTCTATATAAGCAACAAACCCCTTGCCGAGGCCAAAGAGTTGTGGCATGCGGCCTTGCAGCGGCATGGGTTCTTCGCACGGCAACAGCAGGACTTGATTCGTGTCGACGAAAGTCTGGGTCGTATTACCGCCGAGCCGATATTTGCCCATCGCTCTTCCCCTTCTTACAATGCTGCCGCCATGGACGGCATTGCCGTACATTTTCTCCATCTCACCGGGGCCGGGGAGGCCAAACCGGTGCGTCTAAAAAAGGACAGGTTTGTACCGGTCAATACCGGCAATGCCATCCCGGCCGGGTATAACGCCGTGGTGATGATCGAAGATGTGCACTTTATCAGCGACGATGAAGTCGAACTGCATATCCCGGCCACCCCCTGGCAGCATGTCCGGACCATCGGCGAAGATATCGTGGCAACCGAGCTTATCCTGCCGGAAGGGCACAAAATACGAGCAATCGATCAGGGGGCCATGCTCGCCACCGGGGTGACCGAGATTAAGGTACAGCGTCCGCCGCGGGCCCACGTCATCCCCACCGGCAGTGAGCTGGTAGAACCGGGTGTTACCCCGCAACCCGGCCAGATCATCGAATTCAACTCGCGCATCCTCGCCGGATATCTGCAGGAATGGGGGGCAATCGCCGATCGTGGTCTGCCGGTCATTGATGACCCCGAACTCCTCAAGGCTTGCCCTTCTTGAAGCGGCGGCGACCAACGATCTCGTCGTGCTGAATGCCGGGGCTTCCGCCGGAACCCATGATTTCAGCGCCAAGGTGCTGAGCGAAATAGGTGAGATTATCGTGCACGGCGTAGCGATGAAACCCGGCAAGCCGGTCATTCTAGCGATGATCGGCGACACGCCGGTCATCGGCCTGCCCGGCTATCCGGTTTCCGCCCTTCTCACCATGCGGGTCTTTGTGCGTGAGATGCTTTCCACCTTTCTTGGCCAAGGGGCACCGCAATCGCACTGTATAGAAGCCACCATGTCCAGGCCGGTGCATTCCCCCATGGGGGTCGATCAGTTTGTGCGCATTACCCTTGGCCGGGTCGGTGCCAATCTTATGGCCACCCCCTCCGGCAAAGGCGCCGGTGCGGTTATGTCCCTGGTCCGTGCCGACGGTCTGCTCACTATTCCTGCGGGCAGTGAGGGGATCGGCGCCGGTGAAAAAGTACAGATCGAGCTCCTCCGTTCGCAAAGCGAGGTAGACGCCACCGCCGTCATTATCGGCAGCCATGATAACATTCTCGATCTTCTCGCCAATCACCTGCATAAACGTCGGCCGATTGTCCGCATCTCGTCGGCCCATGTCGGCTCGATGGGCGGTATTATGGCGATCAGACGCGGTGAGGCCCATCTGGCCGGCAGCCATCTGCTGGATGAAGCAACCGGCGAATACAATATCAGCTATATCAAACGCTTTCTCGCCGGGTTGCCGCTGGCCCTCATCAACCTTTGCTATCGCGAACAGGGGCTCATCGTCGCCCAGGGCAATCCAAAAAATATTCACAACTTCAGAGATATTGCTCAGGGCAATCATACCTTCATCAACCGCCAGAACGGTGCCGGCACCCGGCTGCTGACCGATAAAATTCTGCGAGATGAAGGAATAGAGACGGCAGCGATTTACGGCTACAGTCATGAAGAATATACGCACATGAGCGTTGCCGCGGCGGTTGCCAACGGCAGCGTCGATACCGGCATGGGTATTCGCGCCGCCGCTAATGCCCTCGGCCTTGATTTTGTACCGCTCACCGAAGAGAGGTATGACCTGATTATCCCTCGGCAGTACCAAGAGGATGGTAGGGTCAGAGCAATCCTTGATCTGATGGGCAACGACCAGGGTTTCCATAAGGCAATCCTCGCCCTCGGCGGCTATAACCTGCGCGACTGCGGGAAAATTATGTATGAACAATAAGGTAATGAAGATTACCATTACCGTTAAACTCTTCGCCTATTTTCGCGAGAACAGATTCAAGGTCACTGATAAAGAAATAGGCGAAGAAACCACGGTCGGCGATATTGTCGACGCTCTTGGCATTGCCCGCGAGGAAGTCGGGGTTCTGATGTTGAACTCCCGCCACACCGAATTCTCTGTAAAACCGTCCGCCCATGACGTTTTAGCAATCTTTCCGATCATCGGCGGGGGGTGATCCCTCGCTCTTTGCCGCCATTAATACAAGGTCTGCCCGCAAACTGCGTGCAGACCTTGTGATTTTCTATTACCCTGTTATTCCATTTCTAAATCAAGATGGAAACAAGAAGGCAAGCGAGCAGCGACGAGACAGTACAATGAAGTACGGCGAGGAGCCGCACAGCGCCGCCGCCGAAGTTAACGCTTGATTTAGAAATGGAATTACCCTTAGTTTTCCATAGGATCCCGGCACTCGCAACCAAGACCCGGCTGGTCTCGCACGGCAGTTGAACTTCTATGCTGTTTTTGTCACAAATTATGAATTTTTCACGTAGGCATAGTGCGATATCTGCCGACAGCACCTTTCGCTATGACATAAATGCGCTTCGGGCCTGGGCGGTAATCTCCGTCATGCTGTTTCACTTCCAAGTACCCGGCTTTCCAGGCGGATTTTGTGGGGTTGATGTCTTTTTCGTCATTTCCGGATTTTTAATGACCGGCATAGTTTTTTCGTTTCCCGAGTCGGATAAATTTGCCCTGGTAAATTTCTATATCGCCCGGATGAGAAGAATTGTTCCGGCATTGCTGGTTCTGTGTGCTGTGCTGTTAATTGTTGGGTGGATTCTTCTTGCCCCGGACGATTATCTGCGTCTGGCAAAACAGGTGCGCGATAGTATTTTTTTTATTTCCAATAATAGTTTTAGAAAACAAGCCGGGTACTTTGATTCCGCCTCCCACGACAAGTGGCTTTTGCATACCTGGTCCTTATCCGTTGAATGGCAGTTCTATCTGCTATTGCCCCTGATTATCCTAGGATTAAGAAAAATTAAAAAGGAGTCCGTTGTCTACGGAATAGCATTTATTGCGCTCTTGTCGTTTATTCGCATGCATTGCCAAGACAATTGACAACGCAAATTCGGCCTTCTACTTGTTGAAATATCGCGGCTGGGAAATGCTGGCCGGAGGACTTGTATATTTTATTTCAAAAAGAACGATACCTGACAAACCATCCTCCATCCTTGCTATTGCCGGAATTGCCTTGGTGGTTTTTTCAGCGGCCTTTTTCTCATCTTCTTCATCTTGGCCCGGTTGGCGAGTTGCCCTTCCAGTGCTTGGTGCATCGCTCATTATCCTTGCCAGGAAAAATACCTTTCCAGTGTACCATTTACCCTTCTTTCAATGGATCGGCTCCCGGTCTTACTCGATATACCTGTGGCATTGGCCGGTTGTAGCATTACTTGGCTATTTTGGAAAAAGTGATTCCACCTTGCTTATCTGTGCCGGCATCATTTTTTCAATTGCTGCCGGAGATCTTTCTTATCGATTTGTTGAAAACAAAGGGAGGCGAAAATCAAAATCAAGAAAGGACATCTTTGCCCTCTTGGCCATAGCCGGTGCCTTAACGGCAAGTGCAGCTTTAATAATTAAATACGACGGCTTAGCAAGTAGAGTTCCCGAGGAGGTAGTATCAATCAGGAATGAGAAAACAAACATCAATGTGCGGCGCGATGAGTGCGATTCCTACGGAAAAGCAGCCCCTGTTTCCTGTGTCTTCGGCGGTGCCGATATCAGGGCTATCGTTTTGGGCGACAGTCATGCACACACCATGGTGACCGCGGTGGAAAATGCATTGCCGGATCCTGGTGACGGCATTGTTTTTTGGGGGCGATCGGCATGTCCATTTATAGCCGGTGCCCGTGGCGTTATGGATGAAAAAGGGTGCGAGGAATTTTACGCTTGGGTCTTAACAAGACTGAAATCAGAACCGGCAAATATTCCACTCATCGTAATCAACAGGTTGTCTTATTATTTGCTGGGCGCTAATGAAGGTGCGCGTTTTAAGCTTAGGGGAAAACCGGGTGTGTATTTCACAACGGAGAAAGAAGTTGCCGACGAAGATTCGCTTAATGAATACAGGGAAAAATTTCTTACCACCCTGTGTGCGGTAGCAAAAGACCGTGAAGTCTACGTACTCAGCCCAGTGCCTGAGATGCGCATCGATGTGCCCCAGGTATTAGCCAGGGCGAAAATGATGGGTGAGACCAAACATGTTACTATTTCAAGGGACGAGTACGGCAAGCGTCATAATTTTGCTTTGACCTTATTGAACGAGGCGCATGATCAGTGCGGTATTAAAATTCTTGATCCTGTACCATTTCTTTGTGATGCAACCGAGTGCTCGGGCGATATGGACGGCAGGCCGCTCTATAGTGATGATGACCATTTAAGCGAGTACGGCAACAAATTGCTTGTGCCTTTATTTGCAAAAATTTTCAACAAAAACATCGCCGGCACAAAAGCAAAATAAGCTTTGTGCCGGCGATGCCTATCAGCCTTCTTTTATGCCTTCAAGTTTCCAGTTTTGGGTGCCGGTAGGCCTGGCCCAGGTCCACTCCTCCCGGAACTTGACCGGATTCCGTCATGCTGCCCGAAATCAGTGCGCCGCTCTTATCATCCACCGTGAAATCGAGGAGATTGGCGGTAAAAAGCACGGTGACAAAATCCTCACGACCATCGCTGCCGGCCTCAATAATCTCCACTCCGCGAACGGCAATGGATTCCAGTTTGTTGATATGCCCTTTACTGCGCATTTCCGCAAAATGTTCCTCATACTCCCGCGCCAGTTGCTCGCCGAGGAGATGGCGATAGGAATCGAGATCCCTGCGCATCCATCCTGCCTGCACCTTGAAGAAAACATCGGAGGCGATCTCCGTGAAATAGCCGGCATCAAAATTTCTGTCGGTCTGCCTAATCTGATTTATTCCGTCATCAAGTAAATTCTCGCCGATAATCGGCGGAGGAGGCTGATTGGCTGTTATCCGTACCGCCGCCAAAAATACCGGCTGGCAGGATACTGGATGGTTGCCCACCCTGCCGGGCATATGGGCTGGGTGTGGCATTGCCGGCACCCTGTCGCGCTTTGGTAAACTTCCTGTAAAGAAAAAAAGCAACACCGCCTAAAATGCAGCAAGGGCAGAATCCCCATGCCGGAGCCTCCGCCTCCGAACATCGAGCCGAACAGCATGCCACCAATAGCACCGCCAAGAAGCCCGCCCATCAGGCCGCGACCAAAGCCGCCGCCGGTTGCCGGAGCAGCTGCTGGAGCTTTGCTGGGCGTTGAACTAAAGGATTTTCCGCCTGATCTGGAGCGGGCATCGGCATAATCGGCCGTCAGCCCTCCTTCAATCAGGGCGAAGGCAATAAGTACCAGAAAAATCGGTGTGAATCTCTTCCATAACGTTGTCATAGCCTTTTTCCATCTCCATTTTGTTGACTATTGAAAACCTGCTTTACTCTGCGAGCATGCACTCATGCTCATACCTGACACAACATTCAATGAGAACAATAGTCAGTGCCATTGGTTAAAACAAATAGATAATAACAACTCAAGTATTCGAAAAAATCGAATCGTACCATGGAATGGTTTGGCTCTCTTACCGCCATTACTGCTCGATTGTTGCAAAATAGGGAATTGCCATAAAGGAAGGAAAACGGCCCGATCTGTTACTATCGACGAGCCTAATAATTTTTTCCAACTTCTGTATTAACTGCGATTTCTTGAGTATCCGGTCCGTTAGGTGTACTCGGCAGGCGGCTGGCCAATACCTTGTCGATCCGGTTGCCATCAAGGTCAACCACTTCAAGTCGCCAGCCCTCCCATTCGGCGACATCACTAGTGTGGGGAATGCTGCCGATGAGCCACATCATCATTCCACCCAAGGTGTTATACCTCCCCTTCTGTTCCTCGGGCACACCTTTCAAACCGAGCCGATCTTTGAGATCTTGTATAGGTATCAAGCCATCGATAAGCCACGAGCCGTCTTCACGTTGAATAGCCCACACATCCTCCGGATCCCGTGGTCTGAACTCCCCCGTCAATGCTTCCAATACATCCTGTAAAGTTATCAGGCCGAGTATTTCCCCATATTCGTCAACGACAAACACCATTTGCACCCCTGACTCCCGGAACTGTTCCAGCAGTTTCATCCCTGTCAACAACTCCGGCACGAAGATCGCAGGCTGCAGATAATCCAGAATATTGGTGGATTCTCCTGTCATCCGTTGTCTAAGCAATCTTTTGGCGGTGATAATCCCAATCGTATCTTTTACTCCACCGCGGCATACCGGGTAGCGTGAGTGATCGGATTTCATAAGATTTTCTAAATTGTCCTCAAGCGGCTGCTCGATATCCAAATAAATGATTTCACTGCGAGGTGTCATCAGGGAGGCTATTTTGCGGTCATCCAACCGGAACACATTTCGCACCATTTCGTGCTCCTGTTTTTCGATCAGTCCTGCCCGAGACCCTTCAGCCAGCATGGAGTGAATATCCTCTTCCGTCAAATCGGCACTGCTCAATTCTTTTTTCCCCATCAATCGCAAAATACCATTTGTCGAGATGGAAAGCAGATAGACAAATGGGCGGGATAGTTTTGCCAGCACCAAGAGCGGGCCGGCAATCAACCTGGCGATACCCTCGGCATTAAACTGGGCGATCCTTTTCGGCACCAGTTCACCAAAGACAATGGAGAAATAGGTGATTCCCAGCACCACGACGGTGGTTGCACTTAATACACTGCTCTTTTCATCGAGTCCCAAATCATGAAGCATTGCGGCAAGAGGTCCGGCAAGCGCCGCTTCACCAACGATGCCATTTAAAATGCCGATGGCAGTGATGCCGATTTGAACCGTTGAAAGAAATTGTGTTGGATTATTCCCTAGGCGTATGGCAATAGCAGCTGCTTTGTCACCATCCTCGGCAAGCCGCTGGAGACGACTCTTCCGAGCGGTTACCAGGGCAATCTCCGACATGGCAAATACGCTGTTGAGTAAAATCAGGAAAATTAAGATGGCAATATCCATTTGTGTGGTTTCCGAGAAAAGATTTCATGTTTGAAAAAGTGTTACCGAGAATCGTCGGCAACGGTGGGAAGGCATAGCAATCGTCGTATTTATTCCGGTTAAGGTTGTACCTCCGAGGTGTTGTGCATCGCCGCCTTTTCTCCTGCGAGTGCGGTTTTTGGATTACACCCTTTCTGTAAGATGCATGTCAAAAAAAGATAGGGTTCAATTTCCCCCCTGCGGGTTTTCCAACTGTAGGGTGAACATGCGCAGGAAACTCCGAAATGGAGATGAACCGGCGTCCCCCGGGCGTTTCCGGAATCACCTAACTTTCCCAGGAACTCTCCGGCCTTAATGTGTTGCCCGACGTATATCAGTTCCGAGACACTTTCCAGGTGGCTTCCATAATAGCGAAACCCATCATCGCCGATAAAGCTCACCCACCTGCCGCCTTTTGTCTCAAGGTCATTGGTCTTTACATCCCATTCATCGGTTTTTTGAATATCCTCAACCACACCCGACACCGGGGCGACATAACTCATCCCGCGCTTACCGAAGATATCAATGGCTAAATAACCATGGCCGCCTTGCGAAAAGGATTTTTTATCAACCGGTTGAACGGGAAAGACATATTGCAACTCTGCGGCATGCGACCATCCGGCCATAACGGACACAAATACCAAGAAAGCATAACAGTTGGACATTCCAATCTTTTTAATCATTGGTACCTCTTCGCCTATCACGTCCTTCTCTTACACGCACTGCAACAATTTGCGTTGCATCGTGCTTAGCATGCATGTTATTACCTTTACATAATTTTCAAGCATCTTCAATCTCAACCTCTTCCGATCAAGAGGACGCGCATGGGTCTAACTCTGCAAAAAACAGTGATGCGGTTTATGCTGGAATCGAGGAACGATGATTCGTTCATTAAAAAGGTCAACAAACTGTATACCACCGAGGGTGTCGAGACATTGCAGACTGTTTTCCGCCTCCTTGCCGGAATAGACGTCCCTGCGGAAAAGTGCACGCAACATTGGGAAAAGACCCAGGTGCATCGGCAAAAGCTGAGCGAACTGCTTGGCAGAAATATTGACATTGCCACCGCTCTCTGCGACTACCTGCAATCCACCACTCGCTTCCTGCACCATCCGCGGTTGATTGAGGCCAGTCAGTATGAAAGTGTTCTCTATGAGACCATCAACGACAAACTGACCGGCCTTTTCAATCGTCCCTACTTTGATGAAGCATTCAATCAGCAGGTGGCCCTGGCAAAAAGATATCAGGAGGATTTCAGCATCCTGTTCCTCGACATCGATGATTTCAAGGAGATTAATGACACCTATGGCCATCTGGCCGGTGATGCCGCCCTGAAAGAGATAGCGGCAATTATTATCAGGGAAAAGCGCGACAGCGACATTGCCGCCCGTTTCGGCGGGGAGGAATTTGTTCTTCTCATGACGCATACCGACAATGTCAGTGCCTTTATTTTTGCCGAACGGCTGCGCAAACAGATTGAGCGGCTGGAGATTACCTACCGCGAGCAGGTTTTTAAACTGACCATCAGCGGCGGCATCGCCTCCTATCCCTTTAACTCCCAGGATCCCAACCAACTGCTGCAGATGGCTGATAGTGCCGTATATCTGGCTAAAGGGGCGGGTAAAAACACCATCGCCCATTTCAAGGAAGAAAAAAGACGATACCTGCGCATCAAAATTCAACAACCGGTTCTGGTAAAAGAGCTCGACTTCCATAACTCTACAACCTTCAACGGCACAAGCAAGGATATCTGCATCGGCGGCATACTCTTCGAAAATAATGCCCCCCTGCCCATCGGTTCACTGATAAAAGTCAAGGTTCCGGTACAAGGCAGTGCCCCGGTTCTTCTTATCGGTACCGTGGTGCGGGTTGAAGCTTTTGAAGACGGCAGATATGATATCGGCATGACCACTTCCTTCAAGGAAATGGATAAAATCGCCAACAACGAAATTGCCGGTATTCTTCGCCTGGGAAACATGGCATAATGGACCCGGATTCGGCTTAATGATCGACTTTAGCCTTATTGCCATACTTGTAACGGGAGCAATAACCCATGAGAACGACCCATGTTATTGTCGAAGGCGTGGTGCAGGGCGTGTGTTTTCGAGAATATACCCGCCGCCGGGCTTTTACCCTGCAACTCACCGGCTGGGTTCGCAATCTTGCCGATGGTTCGGTTGAGGCCATGCTGCACGGCGCGGACGACAAGGTTGAAGAAATGCTGCAATGGCTGCAGCAAGGCTCACCGCACTCAAGGGTAGATAACCTGCATATCCGCGAGGTGGAAGATCGCGAGGTTTATTCCAACTTTGCAATACGCTGGTGAGGTGCAACAAGCCCGCCACTCTCACTTTCCAGCTGGTTTCGACGGTAGAATTCCAGAGATATTAAAATTGTCTGCAACGCACTTTCCTTCATGTTTCTTGAAATAGACCACCTCAATCTCTGGTTTAACAGCTTCGACGAAAACAATAATCCCGTACAAAGCCAGGCCCTTTTCGATGTCTCGCTGACTCTGCAAAAAGGTGCAACCGCAGCTTTGGTGGGCGAGTCGGGATCGGGCAAATCAATTACCGCCCTCTCTCTTCTTCGTCTCCTGGAAGACAGCAGTGATATTCGGCAGGAAGGAGAAATTCGTTTTGAGGGCCGGAACCTCCTGGCTCTTTCTCAGGACGAGATCCGCAAAATACGCGGCAACAGAATTGCCATGATTTTTCAGGAGCCGATGACCTCTTTGAATCCGGTGTATACCGTCGGCAATCAGCTCATGGAACCCTTAAAACTCCATTTGCATCTGGATAAAAGGGAGGCGGAAAAAGAGGCCATCCGTCTCCTGCAACGAACCGGTATCGACGACCCGGCCGGTCGTATGCGCGCCTATCCACATCAGCTTTCCGGAGGACAACGGCAAAGAGTGATGATCGCCATGGCTCTCGCCTGCCGACCATCACTGCTGATCGCCGATGAGCCGACGACTGCTCTCGACGTCACCATTCAGCAGCAAATCCTTGCACTTATCCAGGACATCCAGAAAGAGTACGGCATGGCTGTCCTGCTTATTACCCATGATCTAGAAATGGTGCGCCGCCATGCCTCAACCATCTCCATCATGCAGCATGGCCATATCGTCGAATCAGGTCGCAAGGAAGTCATCTTTGCAGCGCCTTCTCATCCGTACACCCGATCCCTGCTGTCGGCCATACCGGAAAGCAGCAGAGTCACTCCCGCGCCGGGGCCGGTTCTCCTTGCCGTGCAACAGCTCTCCTGCCATTTTCACATGTACGGTGCTTGGATACATCCCTTTAAAAGGCAAAAAACAACCATCCGGGCGGTAGACGAGGTATGTCTTTCCCTTTACCAAGGGACCACCTGCGGCATTGTCGGCGAGTCAGGCTCGGGGAAAACAACCCTGGGCATGGCCATCTTAAAACTGGTGCAGAGCACTGGTTCAATTATTTTTGACGGCCGGGACATAGGGCCCCTGCCCTCCAGTCGCCTGCGCCCGCTGCGCCGGGATATCCAGATTGTTTTTCAAGATCCTTTCTCATCCCTTTCACCACGATTTACCGTCCTGGAAATCATTGAGGAGGGCTTGCTGGTGCATGCTCCAGACATCAGCCGCGATGAACGTTACCAAAGGGTAATTGATGCCCTGAGGGAAGTGGGGTTGGAAGAAAACATGGCCTTTCGTTATCCGCACGAATTTTCCGGCGGTCAGCGGCAACGGATCGCCATCGCCAGAGCCATTGTCCTACGCCCGAAACTGCTTATCCTCGATGAGCCGACCTCGGCCCTCGATGTCACCATTCAGGGGCAAATCATCGCCCTTCTCACCCTGTTGCAGCAAAAATACGCGATGACCTATATGTTCATCTCCCATGACCTGCGGGTTGTTCGGGCCATGGCCGATTATGTTGCGGTCATGCAGCATGGGAGAATCCTCGAGTCCGGTCCGGCGCAGGAGATATTTACCTCCCCGAAAGAGGAATATACCAGGATTCTCTTTGCCGCCGCCTTGGGCGAGGCGCATTAAAAAGGAATACCACCTTTACATCAGCCGCCAATCACTTGTCGATTGCCGAACCGCTCTTTTCCCCGGCCAGAATGATTTTCTCCAGCAGCTCTTCGAAATCAACCGGTTTCATTAAAAAGTCGAAAGCACCCTGCTTCATGCTCATCACTCCGGTGTTTAAGGAGGCATTGCCGGTGAGAATGATGATCTCCAGATCCGGTTGGAGCTTTTTCATCTCAGCCATGCATTCGAATCCGTCCAGCCCGGCATGCTGACATCCATAATCACCACGTAAAAGCTTCCCGGCCGAGCCAGTCCAAGGCCTCCATACATCCACCGGCCGTTTCGCAGGCAATTTTCCGTCGCGAGAAAAACTTGGCCATGATTTCGCGAAAATCAGCCTCATCATCGACCAGCAGTAGTTTGCTCTTCTCCAGCATTTCCGGACCTCCCAATCGAGGATTGATGGCGGGCAAGCATTTCTTCAATGTCCGTCAAAAATTTTTGTTTGTACTTTCGACCGGTTGCGGCTTGTTCATGACCATATCGAGCTGGCGGGCATGCAGGGTCAGATAGCCGAGGATCTGCAGCCGTTCTTCCAGATATTCCGTCGACTGTTTCTTGACCCTGGCCAGCAGGGCATCCGATCGCAGTTCGACCCGGAAATCAAAGTGCTGCAGGATCTCGGCCAGAAGTTTGGCCCGCACCGCCTTGCGCCCCATATCCGCCGCCCCGCCCTTGAAACGGAAGGTCACATAGCTCTCGGTCAGGAGATCACTGATATAGGCCTCGATCATAGCATAATGATAGCCCAGACGCACACTGAGATTACAGAAATTTTCGCGAGATCAGAAAGTAATTTTTGGTGATCAGGGCCGAGGCGACCGCCGGATCAAGTTCGGGCCGCATGGTCGATTGAAAGATAATGGAACCAAAGCCCCTGCACACTGACCGGCGGCGGTCCTTCCCAGGGAAAGGCCGATATGCCCTGCCAGATCGCCAGCATCGGTACCGAGACAATATCCTCGACGCGGACCGTCTTGCCATTGGCATCGGTACCCTCCTGAAAACCATCGGCCAGATCGATGACCCACCACTCCAGCGGCACCTTGCCGACCAGCCGTTTGGCCGTGCCCTGATCAAAATGGTGTTTCTGCCCGAAGTTGAACATCTCGGAAACCGATTTCTCATGGCAGAAACGGGTGATATCATGCAGGGTCTCACACCAGGAGGATTTGAACTGCGGTGAGGCGGGATCGTTCAGATTGAGCGGGGTAATATACTGCAGGGCCTCGGTCAGGATCCGCTGCACCGGACTGCCGGCCATGATATCCTTTTTCACGCCCTCTCGGCGGAGAAGATCCTCCCGGCAGCCCCGATACACGGCACGGGCTGAGGCATTCACCGTGATCGTCTCACCATTGACCAGTGTCGTCATGGCCTCCGGCAGACTGAACAGAGCGGGAATACCGAATTCCCGCGACACGGTGGCCAGATGTCCGGCCTCACTGCCGTTTTCGGCAATCACCGCCGATGCCTGGCAGAGCAAGCGGCGCCCATTCGGGCAGCGGATGTTCGACCACCAGCACCGCCCCTTTGGGAAAACTCGGCAACTGATCGACCGCATCGATGCGCTGCACCTCGCCGCAGACTATTCCCTGCGAGGCACAGATTCCTCCGAAAAGAATCGGTCCTTCCCCGTCCGTCACTGCCGTCGGCAGCCTGCGGCTCAGCGGTGTCTTGCATGGCGATGGGGAGCATCGGTCGGCTCTGCAGGATATAGAGCGCGCCCTGATGGTCAAAAGACCATTCGATATCCTGGGGCCGCCAAAATGATCTTCAAGGGGCATCGCCGTTTCCGCCAGTTTTTTGATCTGGCCGTAGGTGAGGGAGGCGGCGGCACCGGCGCCATGGGCTGTACCAAGGCCATCTCGCCCCTGGCGCATTTCACTGTAGACCACGGCATGGGGCTTGTCCCGGCTGACCAGATAGAGATCGGTAGCTCGTGTTCCGTCAACAACGCTTGTTGCCATCCCCGATACGGCATTGATGCGGATGACCTCGCTCTTTTCTTCCCCGGAGGATCCTTGGAATAGGTTACTCCGCTGACCAGGGCATCGACCATGGCCAGACAGCCGACGCACATCTCGATATCCTCGTGCCGATAGCCCCGCTTGCGCCGATAGGCGATGGCCTTTGTCCCGTATTTACTGGCGATGATCTCTTTATAGGCTGAGACCAGGTTTTCCTTGTCGACATGCAGGACCGTGCGATAGAGACCGGCAAAAGAAACACCGGCAGAATCCTCACCAAGGGCGCTGGAGCGCAGGGCCACCTTAACGCCAGAGTGGGTGAGCTTTTCCAGGCGGCCGTAATGGACATGGAGCAGTTCTTCCAGATCGGGTGGCAGAGGGCTTTCTCTGACAATTTTTTTGAATTCCTCGCAGGTCTGGTGCAGACTCGTCGAGATCGTCCGGGTCAAGGACCTGCAGGCGTCGATTGATCTCGGCGATGATCGCCTGCATTGAGAAAATGGCCGGTGGCCGAGGCGGTAATGACAAAACCCGAGGGGATCATGCAACCGGGGATGTGGCCCAACCTCGCCGAGATTGGCCATCTTCTCCCCGGTCTGATCCCTTTGTTGTCTTGATGTTTCGGCAAGGGACAGAATAAATGGCCCCTCCCGATACGTTGATTTCCGTTCGAAGATAGTTTCCAGAGTCATGGCCGATCCGCTCGAATATAGTCTCCAGATCCTGGTATCTGCCATCGGACATCTCCAGGAGATTGCGGATCATCTTGTAGACATTGACGAGGATGGCGGTGACCTTCGACCGGATAACCGCCATGCGATAGGTATCGCCGCTGTAATAAATCTTCTCCAGTTCGGCCATGGCCTGCAGGGCATTGTTATTGGCGGTAAGCAGACTGCGGAAATTGCCGTAGCGCCTCTTAAAGGTCGCCCGCAGCTCCTCCGGATCAAGAACCGGTTCCGGAGCCATCCAAAATAGTTCCTTCAGGTAAGAGAAGATTTTCAGCATAATTTATTCTATTGCCGAAGAGGCGGAACGGGTTCCGGTATATTGCCCGTTCCGCCCTTGCCCCCCATCGCAAATTCCTTGTTCCGATTAACGGTCGGATAATGCCCCTTGGGGGTGCTCTTTGCACTACCCCCCAAGAGGTATGGGTACCATGAGACGGATTGATTTCTTCAAAAAACAAGAAAACTATCTGTAAGGTTCTAATGACCGATCTTCAGACCCAGGCCCTCAAAGAGATACATCAGGCCAAAACCGTACCACAGGGTATAGAACACATAGAAGGCCAGGGCTAATACCACCAGAACGATTTGATCCTGCCAGTTCTTGGCCTTGACTCCGTAATAGTTGTAAGCCGGCTCCAGTGCCTTTTTCTGGATATTGGCAAAGGGTTTGGCCTCGTCGAATTTCTCCTGTTTGGTCAGATCGTTGCTAATTTTTTTGAACAGGGTATGCCAGTTGAACATGACCTGTTTTTCCGAATAGCCATACTTGTCGGCAACCGGTTTACCATCATTTTTGAACATGAAGTCGGCATCGGCCAAGCTGCCCTTCATAATGGCACCCATATCGCCCTTAAAGGCCACTTCCTTGCCGGTCAGACGTGACCTTTGCACCATTGACCTCAAGAAGTTTGGCCGTTTCGGCAGCCTGTTTCTCATCGTCCATTTTTACTTTAACATCAATCTGCTTGCCGACAAACTTTTCATTTTTCTTCAAGATTCCTTGATGAAATAGGATGAACCCTTGGAGATCATATTGAACAGGTTGTCCATATAATTCAAGGCCATTGGTTCTCCCATTGTCTCCAGGAAAGACCGGCATAAAGATGACCGCCAGGAGGACAAAAAAGGTAGCCAGCAGGAATATGCCCCGCGCTTTAAGTTTTGCTTGCATGCTCATATCAATGAACCTCCGTTTTCAATTTCGAAATATTGCTGAAAAATGCATAGAATACCCAGATGGCAAAGGCCCCGATAACGAGAAAGAAAAGGCTGTTGCCGACGGTTCCGAGTATCTCCCCCAGCTCTTTGGTGATCTTGATATAACCAAGACTCTGCAGTTTTTCCGGCAGAGCAAAGAAACGGTTGATGAAACCGGCGGTTACCGCCAGGGCAAAAAAGCCGCGGATCATGATGCCCGGCACAACCTTGGTCACGAGAGAGCCGATCTGCACACCGATCAGGGAACCAAGCAGCATGCCCATCGCCAGGGTGTAGAAGACGAAACCGTAAAGGGCGTACTGGCTGAGGGCGCTGTAGCCGGCGGTAAAGACGATCTGGAAGATATCGGTACCAACCGTGGTCATCGAGGAAACACCAAGACCATAGACAAAGATCGGGAAGGTCAGAAAGCCACCGCCGACACCCATGATGGAGGCGGCCAGACCAACGATAAAGACCGCTCGCTACCAGGAAGATAGCTGAGATCTTACGGCCGCCGGGGGTCACGCCTTCGTCGAAGGTCAGCATCGGCGGGATATGTACGGACTGCACCCTTTTGCCCATAGGTGGAATCTCTTCTCCGCCCTCAATCTTCTTGCCGGCGGCCTCACCTTTTCTGGCCTTGAAATAATCCATCAGGGCATAGAAGGAGAGAAAGCCGAGGATGAAAACATAGACCGAGGTGATGAACAGGTCGCTCAGTACCGGGTTGAGATCATAGAGATACCTGTTGAGCATGCCGCCAAGGGTTGCACCGACAAGGAACCGACCAGGAAGGTCACCGCCAGGGAAACCGAGATATTCCCCAGTTTCCTGATGGAGAACACTGCCCATGATCGCCTTGGCGAAGATATGGAAGAGGTCGGTACCGACCGCCAGGATACCCTTGACGCCGGCGCTCATCAGGGCCGGGGCGATAATAAAGCCGCCGCCGGCGCCGATACAGCCGGTGATAAGACCGGCGCAGAGCCCGACAAAGATCGAGGCAAAGAAGATGAGATTGGTATAGTGCGATGGCATGTAGGCAGATTTACCACCGAGTACATTGGGCAGTCCCGCTCCGTCACCGGCGGCGATGGCGATACCGCCGATAAGGATCGGCAGCAGCATAAGGAGAAGAATCCCTTTCGCTTGCGGCTTTTCAGAATGTTGGTCGACATCTCCAGTTCCCAGCGGGCATGGGCCTGCGACCCTTGCACCATCAGCTGGTAAAAGTCTTTGAAATAGCTCATAATGTTTTCCTCTTTTAAAAAAAATGTTAATATCTTAAGAATACAACCAAGGGCATAATCTCCGCCTAAAGCGATCAAGCGGGCATGGACATATGCCTTTTCATTTGTGCCTGTTCTATTTTTTCCTGGTGCAGCCGTTTCTTCTCATAGGCATCGCCGAGTTTTTCAAGGAGAGGCTCGAGCTCGATGGGTTTCATCAGATAATCAAAGGCCCCCAGTTTCATCCCTTCGATACCCGAATCCACCGAGGCGTGGCCGGTCAGCAGCACGACCTCGACCAGCGGTTTCATGCTGCGAATATGGCGCAGGGTTTCAATACCGTCCATGCCCGGGCATCTTCACATCGAGCAGCACGACATCGGTATGGCTGTGCTCAAGGATCTCCAGGGCCTTTTCGCCACTCTCCGCGCCCTGTACTTTCAATCCCCGCTTTTCCAGTCTTTTTACGGTAAGATCGCGAAACTCCTGCTCATCATCGACTACCAATACGTTAAATTCTTTCATGACCTTTCTCCTTTTTTATGGTTATTGAAAATCTTCTGCGAAAGCGCCCGTTGTTCCCCGCATCCCCGGTTAGCCGAGGTTGATGATCGGCAAAACAATGGTAAAAACCGCGCCCCCACTCTTCCTGTTTTCGACATTGATCGTACCGCCGAGTTTCTGAACAATGTCATAGCTGATATACAACCCAAGCCCGGTGCCCTTGCCCGGATCCTTGGTGGTAAAAAATGGATCGAAGATGCGTTTCAGATTCTCCGGCTTGATTCCATGCCCACTATCGGCGATTTCAACAATGAGCTTGCTCGTGCCTTCCAGCGCCGTATGAATCTCGATGCTGCCGCCGTGACCGATCTCATCAATGGCGTTATTGATCAGATTGAGAAACACCTGCTGCAGCTGCGGACCGTCGGTCATGGTGGCGGGCAGATTGTCCGCATAGTTCCTGATGATCTCAACATTGTTGTAGCTCGCCTCCTTTTCCACAAAGGAGACGGTCTCCTCGATCAGATCGTTGATCTGGACGTTCTGTTTTTCCGCCGAGATCTTGCGGGAAAAGCCGAGAAGCCTGTGCGTGATGGTGCCGGCCCGGCGGACATGGTGTTTGATCTGCTCCACGGCCTTCTTATATTCATCCAGGTTTTTGACCTTAGCCGGCTCCTCCTCCGGCAGCAATTCACCGATCCAACCGGCCTGGTTGGTAATCATCTGCAGGGGATTATTGATCTCATGGGCGATGCCGGCGGCAAGTCGGCCGACCGTTGCCATCTTCTCCATCTGTACCATCTGGTGTCCAAGTTCCGCCTTGGTGCGGTCATCCTGTTCAATCCGCTTCAGTAAGTAGCTGGTAAAGGCAAGGGCCAGGGCCAGAAAGACCAGACTGGTCGAGACAATAACCGATGATGATACTGTTGCGATTCTTGTAAAAGGGTCCCAGTGAATCCTCGATCAAGGCCTTGACGAAGAGACACCACTGACCGTCTTTCACCCACCTGGTGGCGACGATGCTCTCGCTCTCTTATGTACGTTGCCGTTCCTTCATGGTGTTCAACGAGGAGCCGGTCCTCGCTGTTCAGCTCCGTCATCCCGGCCCGGCTGGGGGTCTGCAGTGTCCCGTCCCGGTTGACGATAAAGGAATCACCGTGCGGGCCGATCTGCGAACTGAGAAGGAGTTTATTGAACTGCTCGGAATTGATCGTTGCCCGCAAAACATAGGTCTTCAGAGGATCGGTAACCGCCACCACGAAATGCGGCACATTGCGGAAACCGAGGAAGACATCGCTGACATGGCTGCCTTTGATCAGGACGTCCTGAAACCATTGGGCATCATAATAGTTTTTCCCGATCAGGCTCTGGGCGTAGGGGCCGACATAGGCCAACTGCTTGCCGGAGGAATCGATGACATGGAGGTCGACGATGCTGCCGGTTTTGTTGACCGAGATGAAGAGGTTGTCGAGATTTTCCTGGCGACCGAGATAGCTGATCGGATACATGCCGACCATCATGGTGAGCAGGTCTTCCTTCTCCTTGAGAAAGAGGGCGACCACATCCTTTTTGTGCTCGACCAGGCGACCGAGAGACACCTCAATTTTGTCGATCGCCGCATCGCGCAGACTGTTGGTGGTGACAAAGACGAGAATAGCCACCGGCACGGTGATCAGCAGACAAAAGACACCGGTCAACCGCAGCCAGATTCTCTTGTAATTATTGCTTTCCATGTCGATCCCAATGTGTTGGTGTTTTCGGCTGTGGGGCTTGCCGTTTATCGGGTTTAAAGCCTGGCGTAAACTATTGCGCTAATGTCCCGGGCTATCGCCTAAGGAGTTAAAAACTCTGTTGAAACACGCCAGGAGGTCGTCCCAGGCGGTGTTTCTTTCCACCACCGCGTGCGCACCGGCGGCCAGTATCCTCTCTCTTTTTGCCCGGGTCAGATTGCGTCGAACCAGGGCGACGGCACGCATGCCGCCGATGCTTTTCATAAAGCGAATGACGTGCAGCGCTTCTTGATCACCGTTCACCGCATCCGCCAAGATGAGATCCGGCAGGAAGGTAAGAATTTTATATTCAGCACCCTTGCCGAAAGCCACCCTATCGACAAAACAATTGGCCTTGCCGCAGAATTGCTCGGAGAACATCTTGAAAAATTCGTCTCCGGCCTTTCTCCCCCGTTTGTCCGGGCTGATGAAGAGTACCTTTCTGGTATTCATCGGTAAAATACCGGCGGGAATAGGCATGTTGTATTGCATGAGAAAGGTTACGAGATCTTCCTGCCGCACCCTTCGTTCTCCCCGCGAATCAATAAACTTCAGGCCGTTTTTCTCGATCCAGCTGTGCACTCGGGCGACGGAGACGCCACACAAAAGCGCCACCTGTTCGATTCTCAATGTCGGCGTTCCTTCTTTTGCTTTCTTATCCGTCATCATTTAATCCCGAAGCCGTCAATCGACCTTTGAACTGTCCCTGTTGCCTCTCCCCGCCCACAATTCCAGCATGCACTGATACCGGTCAAAACCTCTGCCGGTAATAAAGCAACTTCCGGGCCAAGGGAATTAACTGCCGTAATTGATAGATATTATCTTTTATTTTCAGATAGATAGATTGATGACTAAAAATCTTCGACAGAGAAAGCACTGTGCAGAGTTGTTCAGTGGCTGTATAGCTTTGGTGCCGGGAAAGTTGGCTATCTACAGGTATGCTATTGTAATTACCGTAAAAATATACTATGTGCAGAATTGGTGACAGTTCCCTAAAAATAATCGGGGTAATGGAGAGAAAAGGTGACAAAGGAACGGCAAAGCGGAGACGGCACACGGCAGAAATCATCGAAGGGAGGCGCTGCGGAAAATATTGAAAGCAACCTGGTACAGCTTCTCGAAAAACAGAAAACCGATCTGGTTATTCGCGTACTGAAAAAACATGAGGAACTCCAGGCCGGCAAGGAATTCACCAACAAGATCCTGACCAGCCTGACCGAGCTCTTTTTCCTCCTCGACAAGGATCTCAATGTAGTCCAATGCAACAACGAATTTTCCCGCTGTCTCGGCTATACCCTGAAAAACGACCAACCGCTCAATCTTGACAAACCTGGTAACTGCGGAAAATTGCACCAGCATCCGCGACGCGCTGGCCGATGGGGAATTTCGAGATTATCGAAACCAGCCTCACGGCAAGCAATGGCCGGGAGGTTCCGGTAACCCTCAAGGGTTCGACCTATGTCACCGAGTCGGGCCGGGTGCTGCACATGTTCATCGCCTCGGATAAAAGTGATTTTTACAAGATGATGACCCGCATGCGCGAGGTGCAGGATCAGCTGACCCACTCCGCCCGTCTGGCCAGCCTGGGGGAGATGGCCGCCGGTATCGGCCATGAGCTGACCCAGCCGCTCAATGCCATTCTGCTGCTCGCCAGAAACGGTCTGAAGGCCATGCAGGATCCGGTAAAACACTCGAAAATGATCGAGGAAAATCTCTCCATCATCATTGACCGGGTGAATAAGGCCTCAAGCATCATCAACAGCTTGAAGAGTTTTGCCAGCAAGGCCAAAGACAACATGGTCCCGGTCAACATCAATGTCATCCTCCTTGATATCCTCAATTTTTTCGAATCGCAGCTCACCCTCTCCGATATTGACCTCTATCTGCAGCTCGACACCAAAAGGACTATTGAGGTGATGGGGCAAGAAGTCAAACTCGAGCAGGTCTTTTTCAATCTCATCCAGAATGCCATTCTCTCCATGGGCAAGACCACCGAGCCGCGACTGACCATCAGTACGACGGTCAAATCCTCCATCAATCCCAAAACCCTGCGCGAAGACCCTTTTGTCCTCATAGCCGTCCGCGACAATGGCGAAGGCATCTCCCAGGCCAATCTGGAAAAGATTTTCGATCCCTTTTTCACAACCCGGGCAACCGGGTCGGGCATGGGACTTGGGCTGTCCATCGTCGACCGAATCGTCCGCGGCTTCGGCGGTTATATCAAGGTCGACAGCAGCCCGGGTCAGGGTGCCTGTTTCACCGTCTATCTTCCGGCCCATCAGGATCGAAATTAAAAACCCTTGAGAAGGATGTACCAATGAATATGACGCGCCTCCCAGAAACCTCCGAACCAAATATCCTGGTGGTCGACGACGACCCGTATCTGCTCATGGCCATCGGCCAGACCCTGACGCTCAGCGGATATTCCGTCGACACCTTCACCTCGCCCCTGGAAGCCCTGGAAAAGCAAAAGACCACAACCTATGCGGCAATCATCTCGGATATTAAGATGCCCGGGATGGACGGCCTGCAGTTCCTCACCCATGTTCGCGCCCATGACCCGGAATTACCGGTTATCATGATCACCGGCCACGGAGACATCGCTCTTGCCGTCACCGCCATTAAAAGCGGGGCCTATGATTTTCTGCAAAAGCCGGTCGACGAGGATGTACTGAATGCCTGCCTGGTCCGGGCGGTTGAAAAACGGCGGCTGATTGTCGAGAACCGGCGACTCAGCGAGAGCCTGGCTGAGCAGCGCCAGGACCTCACCCGCTTTTACGGCCTGATCGGCAACCATCCGGCAATGCACCGATTGTACGACATTATCAAGGCGGTGGCGGCGGAGAGCGACCCGGTGATGATCCATGGCGAGACCGGCACCGGCAAGGAATTGGTGGCGCGAGCCATCCACGAAATCGGCGCACGAGCCCAGCAACCCTTCGTCGCACTGAATATGGGGGCGATGCCGACGGAGATGATTGAGTCGGAGCTTTTCGGCCATGTCAAAGGCGCCTTTACCGGGGCGCTGCAACGTAAGATCGGCAAGTTTGAATATGCCGGGGAAGGCACCCTGTTCCTCGACGAGATCTGCAGCCTGCCCATTGGCCTGCAGGGTAAGCTGCTGCGGGCTCTGGAGGCGAGAATGATCATCCCTTTAGGCAGCAACACCGAGGTGCCGTTCAAAGCAAGAATCATCGCCGCCACCAACAAAGACCTGAAAAAGGAGATAGAAAAAGAGGCCTTTCGTCAGGATCTCTATTTTCGCCTCAACGTCCTGCCGGTGCTTATCCAGCCGCTGCGCGAGCGAAGACAGGACATCCCCCTGCTGGTTGAGTTTTTCCGCCAGGAGTACGCCTACGGCAAAATGCAGGCCCCCGCCCAATTCAGCGCCGAGACTATCAACGAAATTATGCACCATCCCTGGCCGGGCAACGTCAGAGAGCTGCGTAATCATGTACGGCGGCTGTGTATTCTCGGCGGTCTCGAAGAACAGAAGGAAGAAGAGGATAAAGGCCCTGTGCCCAGGCAGGACCATGGTCGTTTGCCGCTTAAGGAGTTTATGGACCACACGGAAAAGGAATATATCATCGAGGTGCTGCGGGAAACCGAGGGACAGGCGGCACTGGCCCATACTCGGCTCGGCATCTCGCGTAAAAGCTTTTACGACAAGATCGGCAAATACGGCATAAATCTCAGTGAATTCAGAAAATGAAACGGCGGCCGGCCAACTCCTCAGGCCTATAAGCTCAGATCCCGACGGGTAAGGGGCAAGAGGTCTCCGGGACGCAAGGTCCCATCCGCCATTTTTTGCAGGGCGGTGTGATGGTCGCCGATGACGTAATCGATAACCTTGATCTTCTTCCAGGTGAGAAATTGGAAGTAGCGCTCCTCGATGCCGCCGCAGACCACCAGGTCGATGTTTTCCTCCATAATCATATTGCTGAGGTCTTCCGGCGAGGGGCGATCCATGATAATCGTTCGCGGATTGCCGATGAGCTGCCCTCCTTCCACGACGGCGATAACTACCTCGGCGGTCAGATCAAAACGCTGGGAAACGAAATCGCCCTGGGCGGTGATAAGTATTTTCAAAGGCTTCTCCTCCTCGGGCTGGGCCGTTACTCTTTGTTCAAACCATGGCGGACGATTTTGCGCCACAGGGTTGTTCGTCCCCAACCCAGCATGTCAGCAGCCTTGTGCCGATTGCCCTTGCAGGCGGTGAGGGCCTCGAGGATCATCCCCCTTTCAACCACCGGCCAGGTCTCCCGAACGTTTTTTGCCGGCCCCCGCTCGGCAGGCGGCTGGTCGATGCCCGTGGCCGGTCGTGCCGGCGGTGCAACGACAACGGCCTCCGGCGAATCTTCTCCTCGTTTATCCAAGAGATAGCGCGGCAGATCCTCTAAGCCGATACTGCTTTTATGGCAGACATTGGCACAATACTCGACGATGTTGCGCAGTTCCCTGATATTCCCCGGAAAGGCATACGAAAGAAGCCGGTGCAGCGCCGGTTCGGCAAAGGTCTGGGTTTCCTTGCCGAGGCGCAAGGCATAATCGCGCAGGAAATGATCAAGAATAAAACGAATATCCCCTTCCCGTTCACGCAGCGGCGGCAAGTGGATGTGCAGGACGTTGAGACGGTAGAACAGGTCCTCACGAAAGGCGCCTTGCTCCACCTGCTCGTTCAGCGACCGATGCGTGGCCGCTATCACCCGAACATCAACCTTTTCTTTGCGCTCTCCCCCGACCGGATAAAAACTGCGATCGTCGAGGACCGACAGTAGTTTCACCTGCAGCGGTAAGGGCATGTCGCCGATTTCCGTCAGATAGATGGTGCCCTTGTCGGCCAGTTTGAACATCCCCGGCTTATCACGAATCGCCCCGGTGAATGCCCCCTTGACATGGCCGAACAGTTCGGACTCCAGAAGTTCCGCCGGCAGGGCGCCGCAGTTGATCTTGATGAACTGGTATTTGCCGCGCGACGAATTGTGATGGATGGTCTCGGCCACTTTATCCTTGCCGGTGCCGGTTTCTCCGGTGATGAGAATCGATGCCTCGGTACGGGCCATAAGCGGCATGACTTCAAAGACTGCCTGCATCTTCGGGCTGTGCCCGATAATATCGGTTGTCCAGCTGCCAAACGAACCGGCTTTCGCCGTTTTGGCCATAAGGGTCATGTCCTCGACCACCAATAAAATCCCTTTCGCCCGGCCACCTCGGCCGGTCCGCAGGAGTGAAAGGGTAAAGCGCACCGGAACTTTTTTTCGGCCGCGATTGATGATATCCCCTTCCATTGCCACCATCTCCCCGCTTTCAGCGACCTTCTGAAACACCTGCCCTCGACTGTTGCCCATATTGCTGCGCAGGATGAAGTCGGCATATACACCCGTTGCCGCGTCGCGTTCATGGCCGGTCAGCGACTCAAACAAATGGTTGACGGCAACAATCTTAAAGCCATCGTCGAGCAGGGCCGCGGCGTGGGGAAAACCACCCAACAGGTCATCGAGAAATACAACTCCCGGCACGGCAAAGGTTTTTTTCATCATGGGAAAATTCTGTATATTCGGATACATACCTTCCATTTCCCCAAATTGAAACGGCTGAATGGTATTCAGAGACAGTCGCTGATTTCTCTGGGCATGCCCGGCCTTGTCGCCGTTGTCGAAGAAAGCGCCGTTGACATCAAGGATATGAAAAATACGATCCTTGAACGCCTTGAACAGCATCATGCCGTCACCTTCGAAATGCATCCGCCCCTGCGAGAAGTTTCCTTTCAGGGTCCCAAGTTTGGCCAGGGATATACTGTTCTCCGCCAGTTCGGCAGCGTTGCGCACCAGGCCCCATATCAAATGCTCGGCAGGAATATCGAGCGGCTCCTTAATATCGATAATGGTATGCGGCATAACGATGCAGCCTTTGCCGACTTGCAATCTCGCGTCTTTTTTCCCGTAGAGAAAACTGTTGAAACCGACAAAAGAGCCGCTGCCCATATTGGCCTCAACGATCTTCGCCCCGTGCGCGGTAACGTTAAAACCCTCTAGGTTGGAATTGATGATGAAACAGTTTTCCTGGGCGTTTGAGCCCTTGCCGAGGGAGGAGTTTTCGATATAGGCACGCTGCGCCACCAGAACATTGTCGGCGATGCGAATATTCGGCAGAACGACGGCATAGCGATCGAGGGAGGCACTCTTCGGGATGGATTCGATGGCGTTGATATTGGCGGCGTCAAAAACCCTTTGGAATTCAGCCTTGCGCTCTTCAATAAAGTCAACAAGCATGCCCCACGGAATCTTTTCCGGGGAAAGGGAGATATATTCCGCCAGATATTCCACCGGATATTTATACAAGAAGTTGAAATTCCCGGGACTATTGATCCAGATGGTGCCGGGCGGGATATCCATGTGATAGATCTCCCCGGCCTGGATATAAGAATAGGCGCCGATGGCGCAATCGCGCATGGTCGTCAGGTCAACGGTGGCGAAGGGCCCGAGAAAGGAACCGTCGCAGGGCGAGCCGTGGATATTGGAATAATCCATGGCCAGGGTGTCTTTAATAAAGAATCTTTCCGGCGTCTCCGGGTCATGGGAATAATTATGCACCAGGGTCTTGACCAGGGCGCTGTCTTTAATATCGATGACCTCGTCGGTGCTCATGGTCAGGGTAAATTTGTTGAAGCGGATGCTTTGATCCTTGCGTTTCAATTCATCACCGCGGATGTCTGTCTTATACAGCAGGGAATTCACCACCTTGCATTTACCGAGAAAATAGCTGCCGGCCAGGGCCGAGTTTTCAAAATGGAGGTCGAGGGGATGGTCCGGGGTTATGCCGTAAAAGGCATAAAATTTGCTCATCTGGTCCGGTCCGATAAGGGCCAGGGCGTAGGGACTGATGTCGAAATTCAGTTCACGGAGATTGATATTGACCCGCTGCACTATCCTGTTGAAGAGTTTTTCCAGTTTTTTCATATCGTTCTCGAATTGTTTTAAGATGGGTGGACGATGTTGTGGAAATGTCTTGCTGGCGCCGGTCCTTTATGCAGCGGCGGTCATCATACCGTGAAAAACGGCGGCGAAAACATCGGAGATGCGCAGCACTCCGACGATACGATCATTGCGGGTCACCAGGAGCGACATATGCGCCCCGGCAACCAAACGTTGAATGGCGGTATCAAGGTTACAGTCTTCGGAAACATACTCGCCCGGTGTCGGGGTCTGCATGAACTCTTCAACCTTTTTGCCGGCCGCCTCGCGCAGGGTGTCCTGAGAAATGATTTTGCCGCGGAAGCGGTGCAGGTCTCTCAGCTCGCTTAAAAAAGATTCGCTGAACTTGAAATGGCGCATCTCATCGAGCTCTTCGGTAACTTCCAATTCCGGCTGGACCCCCCTGTAAGGCGGGACCCGGCCGTTTCTTCGGTGTCAAGACAAATTCCTTCTCGCGATGCTGATTCCTGACCGCATCTCGACCGTGCTGTCTACCGTCCTCCCCCGAGACCGCTGCCAGGCGGTCTCCCGTGCCCCATCGTAGTGGTGCCATCCGGCCGGCTCGGTGCCACACGACCGGCCCACCGGGCCGAGTCCGGGCTCTCGAGAGTGGGAGCGGCTTCGGCGCGCGCTCAGCCGAGAGGCGCGCCAGTGTCCCGCCGCGGTCGCCTTCGGACGCTGCCACGTTGTAGCAATCGCGCTGCCGGCTCCCCGGGGGTGACGTCGTTGTGCCCAGAGGCGCTCGCACTCCATGCTCGTTTGCCGGCCTCGCGCGCCCCCTTGGTAGACGGTCTGCGGCCGCACGCCAAGCACTGACGCCAGGGGCCGACCGGGGGTGGCCGAGGGCCTCCATCCAGAGGTAGACAATCCCATTGCGGGCGCGACTGGTGGCGGATCGGCGGCTGGCCCCCGCGAGCTGGTCGGCGCGAATTCCCACCTGGTGGCACACGCGGGCGAGCAGTGTGGCGAGCGCGAGACGCTGAAGAGCCGGGCCTACGGGCTCCGCGACGCTGCGCCGGATCTGCTCGACGAAGGCGCTGCTGCCCAGAATCCGCCGATCGCCCAGATACGCCTCGCACCCCCGACGGAGCGTGGCGAGCGCTCGCCGAATGGGCGTATTCAGAGCGGAAGGCGTTTCCAGTGGCTCCTGCGTGTGGCCGTATGATACGCTGGCCGCGAGAGGCGGGAGCGCCCAGGCTTGGGCGCCCGAGGAGGAGGACATGAGAGGCTGGGTCTTCAATCCTCACGCCGGAGGTGTCAAGATCTCGCCCGCCGTGCAGACGGAGGTGCGACAGCGGCTCCAGCGTCACGCGGCCACGCACTATGACGGTCGATACACGCGGCTGGAGATTCGTTTTCGGGGCGTGTTCTGTTACATGGATGCGTACCGGGAGCCGCGGCCTCCCGACAAGGCCCTGCTGCGGATCACGGGCGAGACGGAGCGAGAGTACCGGGAACGGGTTGAGCGCACTCCGATCCGCCTGGGGCGTTTGCGGTACTTCGACCGGGATCGCTGGAGCTACTGTTTCTTCACCTACAGCAACGAGCGGTATGAGCCGACCGTGTTTCCAACCGGCGAGTGGTTCGGGACGCCCGAGGAGGCTTTCGACGTTGGCGCGACGCATTTGATTGAAGACTGAGAAGGGCCGGGTGTGCAGGTCAGATTCAACTGGTCACCTCGGCAACAACCCCATGAGTATGCGAGAGCTGACTTGGTCGAAAGCCGAGAAGCAGGCGGCGCGGAAGGCCTATGAAGCGGCGTACCGGAAGGAATGTGCCGCGATCGCCGCCAAGGCCGAGGCGATGCTCAGAGCCGCCTCACAGCCTGCGGACCTCTGGAAAGTCCACGACTACCTCAAGTCGTCTTCGGCGAGCGCGGCGAGGCTCGACTCGCGCTGCTTCGTGACGAAGCTGCTCACCTCGCAGATGTTCTCCCGGTAGGGATCGCCCAGCTCCTCGCCCCTCCAGCGCGCCACCACGACACCGAGGGGCTGCGCCGGGTGGGTGATCACGCGCACGTGCTGGCCAATCGCGAAGCGAAACCCTTCCATACTCTTCGCCCCAGAATTCTCGGCAACCCATCATAAGGTCGGGACCTGTGTTCGGGTAGGGTGTCGTGACGGATAGGAGAAGAGGAAAAGAGGCACCCCGGGGCGGGCACTGCGCTCCACTGACGGAGAGGCAGGAGGTTACGGGCGTGCCGCCCGCGAGGAGGGACGTGGGGCAGTTATGAAAGATCCCCCCGTGACAGCCGATGCTGCTCGGGAGTGGATCCCTCCATGCCGCGAGGCCCCCGGTTGGATGCACCAGGGATGCTCCACCACGGGATGGGCCGCGGGATCGGACGGCGCCGCCTCTTCGAGACGACGGCGGACCGGCAGGACTTCGTGGCGCGCCTCGACGCCGTGGTGGGGGCGACGGGGCTCCAAGTCCCCGCCTGGGCGCTCCTACCCACTCACGGGCACCTGCGGATGCGCACGGGCCGCCAGACCCTGGCCACGGCCAGGCGCCGGCTGGTCACCGGGGACGCGGGCGCGTGCAATCACCGGCACCAGCGCCACGGGCGTCTCGTCCAGAATCGGTCCAAGTCGATTCTGGTGGAGGAGGAGCTTGTTGGGGCTGAGCCGCTGCATCCACCTCAACCCCCTGCTCGCGAAGGTGGTCGCGGATCTCGCCGCCCTGGACCGCTCCCCCTGGACGCGGCATAGCGCCCTCCTGGGCCGCGTGCCGCGCCGCTTCCAGGCGGTGGCAGAGGTCCTCAGGGTGTCTGGCAGGTTCCGAGCGCCCGCCAGCGGATACCGCCAGTTTGTGGCCGACGGCAGTTCCCAGAGCCGTCGATCCGACCTGCGAAGATCCCCCAAGTTAAGAAGCGGCGTTCCTGTGAGTTCGTTCCGGAGAGGCCACCCTGAGAGTCTTCCCTATCAAAACTTGCTCCCTTGACCTCCATGCCCTTGACGGTCACTTAGCATCCACGTAGATTAGAGATGCAACCTACACAAGAGAGAACGTAGCTTCGAGGGGAGGAGGCAAAGATGCGCAAGACAGTTCGCGCGCGGGTCATCAATGGCCGGCTTGAGCCAGCAGATCGCCTGGATCTGGCCGAAGGGGCAGAGGTGACGATCACCATCGTCGAGCTCGCGGGGCCTAAGGACGTAGAGCGATCCCGCCGCGCTGCGGGCTCCTGGAAGGGAATCATCGATGCCGAGGAGCTTATCCGCAATATCTACGCGGATCGGCTGCTCAGCACTAGGCCGGAGCCGAGGCTATGAGTCCGGCATATCTCCTCGACACTGACTGGGTCATCAGTTACCTCAACGGTCGCCCAGAGATCGTGGCAAAGGTCGAAAGTCTTCGGAACGATGGGCTTGCCGTGAGTATGATTTCTTTGGCCGAGCTGTACGAGGGGATCTACTATTCGACCAACCCCGAAGCCAGCGAACGAGGCCTCGAGGATTTCCTAGCGCCCATGGAGGTCATCGGCCTTGATCCGGCCACCTGTAAGGTGTTTGGCCAGGAGCGGGGAAGGCTCCGCAAGCAAGGAAGGACGGTGGGCGACTTCGATTTGCTCATTGCGGCGACGTGCCTGCACGGCGGGCTCACGTTGCTGACCAATAACCGTCGGCACTTTGAGCACATCGAGGGCCTCGCCATGGTTTCCCTGTAGCCGACCGTCGCTCAAGCTGCCTCGTCACCTCTTTTGATGACGTAAAGCGTAGCAATTTACGTCGTGTTGGGCTGCCCTCCTCTCAGTCACGGCTTGACGCTCCCAGCGTACTGCACCATGTGCTGCTGTGGGGGCTGGCCCTCAGCGGTTGTCGCGAGCGGGTTTCGAGTTCCGCTCGCTATGGGCGAACGCGATGAGGCTCGACTCGCGCTGCTTCGTGACGAAGCTGCTCACCTCGTAGATGTTCTCCCGGTAGGGATCACCCAGCTCCTCACCTGTCCATGGCAGCCAAGATGACGCCGGGAGGCTGCGCCGGGTGGGTGATCACGCGCACGGCGTGCTGACCAATCGCGAAGCGATACGTCCCCATCTCCTTCGCTCTCTTGCCCCGAGCGATTATAGGACCTTCAGGTGAGTTCGGGTATGGCGGTGCAACTGAGGTAATGGGGGACCCGGCCGTTGTCCGGGTGGACTTTCTCAGGGCGCCCCCGCTGGAAGCGTGAGTTGACCCAGACAGCAGCACGCTCGAGGCCGGGCGCGGACGGACGAGAGGGCAGGGGGGTGTGATTGCGGATGCTGGGAGTGAACGAGGGATAGGGTCAGGCGTCAGGATCCTTTTCGATCGCCGCGAACTCGGCGTTGACCTGCAGGCTCTCCTTGCGCACCCTCCGCGACACCTCGGCGAGTCCCTTTGACCTGGCCTTCTTCCGGGGGGATTTCGGCGCGCCCTTCCGCCTCCCCTCGCTTCGCTTCGGAGGAAAGAGGCCATCCACCGTCTCCCCGGCCAGAGCCGCCAGGGGCATCACGCGCACGTGCTCGCCCAGCGGGTAGCTGGCGGTGCCTGGATGGAGGACCACCAGGGCCTCCAGCCGCAGGTCCTTCAGCGCAATCCGCATGGAGGGCGTGAGGGTCGGGGCATCCATCCGCTTGAATTCGACACCCAAGCGCCGCCCGTTTTTGAAGAGGAGGAGGTCCAGCTCGGCCCCCTGGTACGTTGCCCAGAAGTACGCCTCGTCCGGTTGAACCGATTTCAGCGTTTCTTCCAGGGCGTATCCCTCCCACGAGGCCCCGCACTTGGGATGGACGAGCAGCTCCCTCTCAGAGCGGATCCCCAGGAGCTGATGTAGCATCCCGCTATCCCGGAAATAGATCTTGGGAGCCTTGACCTGCCGCTTGCCGAGATTCTCGTGCCAGGGCGGGAGCTGCCGGACCAAAAATAGGCCCGCCAGCAGGTCCAGGTACCGGCGCACCGTGGGCTCGCCGACCCCGAGGGATCGGGCGGGTTCCGCCGCGTTCCACACCTGGCCGTGCGTGTGCGCCAGCATGGTCCAGAACCTCAGCAGGGCGGGGGCCGGAATGGTCACGCCAAGCTGCGGGAGGTCCCGTTCCAGGAAAATCGAACATAGCATATTCGATTTTCATGGTGCATTTCGGCCGGTGATTCCCCGCCGGCCGGTCATGGTTCCGTTGGGAAGCGCGGAGTTGGCACCTGGAGGTCTGTTCGGGTATAGCGTGGTGGTGGAGATGAAGAGCGGGAGAGAGGACCTGGGGGGCCGTGCCCTAATGACGCGAGGCGCAGGACGTTACGGGCGTGCCGCCCGGATAGCGTCGTACATGGCGATGATGTTCTCGGGCGGGACCTCCGCCTGGATGTTGTGGACGGACGCCGGGATGTATCCGGGGCCCAGGTCTCGGATGCGGCGCGCCACCTCGGACCGGACGTCAGCCGGCGTGCCATGTGGCAGGACGTCCTGGCTGTCTACACCACCCCAGAAGACCAGGCGGCGGCCGAACTCCCGCCGGAGGCGCGCCGTGTCCATGTCGGCGGCCGAAACCTGGATCGGATTCAGGATCTCCACCCCCACATCAATGAAGTCCGGGATCAGGGCGTAAACCGATCCGCAACTGTGAAAGGCAATCCGGCCGGCAGATCGGGCTCGCAGGAACTGGATCAGGCGGGCCATGCGCGGCTTGAAGATCCGCCGGAACATTTCGGGTGAGATCAGCGGGCCGGTCTGCATTCCGTAGTCGTCCGCGAGATAGAGGATGTCCGCGGCGTGCCCCACCGCGTTCAAAGTCTCTTCGGCCATGGCGAGCTGGATGGCGAGCGTCCGATCGAGGAGGGCCTCGCAGAATTCCTGGTTCACCTTGAGCTGGACCAGCCAGTTGCCGAAGCCGCACAGGAACTGGCCGATGGAGAAGATTCGGCCGGGGACGTGCACGACCAGGGCGCAGTCGGTCTCCCGACGGAGGCGCTCGGCCTCGCGCTGCAGGCCGCACACATCGGCCTTCTTGGGCGAAGGCCAGGGATGCGCATCCAGATCGGCTGAGCGTGAGATCATCCTTCTCGAAGGGGGCAAAGACGGTGTAGTAGTGGCCGCGGGGCGGGCGCCGCCGCACAACGCCCCACATGTCCGTGTACTCCGCCTCGGCGTTGTACATCGCCTCGTCGAAGATGCCCCGCTCTCCCGAGTCCTCTGCCGTGTGGGCAATGATCAGCCGGAGGTCCGCGTCGAATCGCTCCAGCACGGCGGCATCCGGCCAGGCCAAGAGGGAGCGCTCCGTCTGCACGCGGATGGGCCCCGCGAGCCCGAGGTGCCTGGCGAGCTGCTGGTATGCGTACAGGTTGATCCCGCTGGCGGGGGAGCCGCCAAGGTCGATGGGGAAGCGATCCGGGACCTCGTGGTTCAGCACGCTCAGGACGCGGTCGCGATGGGAGAGGGGGCTCATGGATGCATCTCCTCACTCGAGGTCGGCCAAATTGGAATGTACTGTAAAGCAGGTGTGTGAAGCTGGTCAAATGGCGGGGGAGTGCCACGGCACTTTGTCATGGAAGATAGTCCAAGGAGTAGCGAAGAGCAAGCGGGCCTTGTCCGCTGAAGGAGAGGCCTCTGGACGAGGACGCCAAGGCTCTGATATGGTGTGACCGGTGAATGTTCAGGACACAGGGTGAGCGATGCCCCGCGACGAGGTTGGTGTTTTCGGGAGGCATAGGGACCCGTCGGCGAGCAGAGGGAGGCGAAATGGCCGAGCAGCTTCGGGTTGGGATGAGCTTCGAGAAGACCATCACGGTGACCGAGGCATTGGCGGCGCGGCACCTCGTCGGCCAGGGGGTCGGCGTCTTCTCCACGCCGGAACTGGTGCGGTTCATCGAGATGTGCGCCCTGGAGGGGGTGAAGCCCTTCCTGCAATCCGGGCAGGATACGGTGGGGACTCGGGTGGACGTGCGGCACCTCGCGGCCACGCCGGTGGGCATGAAGGTCACGGCCCGCTGTACGTTGACCGAGATCGACCGGCGGCGTCTGGAGTTCACCTTCGAGGTTCACGATGAGCTGGACAATGTGGCGGAGGGGACCCACGGGCGCTTCATCGTGGACACGGACAAACAGCAACAGCGCATTCAGGAAAAAGTGGCGCGCTGGAAGCCGTCGGCCTGAGAGCTCACCCGCGAATATAAAAATAGCAACGTCTGCCCCCAGCGCTTAATGGCCGGCGGCGGCTGCAGCCCGGAGGTGGTCGAGGCCCGCCTCCAGCCCTCGCTTCGCCACCCGGATGGCCACCGGCCGGGAGAAGTAGAACGTGGAGGGTGTCTCCCGCTTTTCGACCACCGGGTGACCCATCTTCCGGAGAGCGGCCAGCGCCTTCTCGCCCACCCGATGATCCACCCATAGGTCGCCGCCCTCGGTGTGCAGTCGCGGGGCCTCGATGGCGGCCTGCGGCGCCAGCTTCAGGTCCGCCAGATTCGACAACACCTGTGGGATGGCCGAGATGATCTTTCGCCCGCCCGGCGCGCCGAGGGTCAGATACGGCTCCCCCCTCCTGAGGGCGAGAACCGGGACCATGTTCACGAGCGCCCGCTTCCCCGGTCCCACCGAGTTGGGCCGTCCCGGCTCCGGATCGAACCACAGCATCCCGTTCGAGAGGAGGATTCCGGTGCCGGGCACGACCACCCGCGAGCCGAAGAGGGAAACCGCCGTGTGGGTGAGCGACACCATGTTCCGGTGGCGGTCCACCACGCCGATGTGGGTCGTGCAGTCGGCGGATCCCCCCTTTCCCGCGGCGGGAGGGTTCGTTTGGCCGGCTCGTCCCTCGAACTGCCACGGGTCGGGCGCCGAGCGCTCCGAGCGGGGGCCGCGGACCCTGATGCGGCGCGCAAGCTCGGCGCCATATGCTGGTGACGCCAGGGCCGCCCAGGGTGCTTCCACCTGTTCCGGATCTCCCAGGTATGCCAGGCGATCCTGGAAGGCATAGCGGATGGCTTCGGCCCGCAGATGAAGGCCCCGGACCGTGTCGAACCCCACCTCCTTCGCCGCAAAGGCCGAAAGGATGTTCAGCGTCTCCAGGGACGTGATGCCTCCCGTGGCCCCGGCCGAAAAGCAGAGATCCAGGTCACGGTACCGCCCCGTCAGGGCCGGCTGGACCCCGACCCGGTAGCCGGCCAAGTCATCCCGCATGAGAAAGCCGCCCCCTGCCTGCATCTCCTCGTGAATGGCCTGGGCGATGGCCCCTTTGTAGAAGGCGTCCGGACCCTCACGGGCAATCAGCTCCAGGCTGCGCGCGAGGTCCGCATTGCAGAACTTGTCCCCGTCCGCAAGGGTCGGCGGGCGATAGATGTAGTGCCCGCCCCGGAGATAGGTCCGTGCCGTCTCCGGGAACGCCGCCAACTCCTCGGCGTGAACGGCCAGCGTGAGCGCCTGGTACCAGTCGGGTACGAAGCCATCTTTGGCCAGGGCGATGGCCGGGGCCAGCACGTCGGCAGGCTCCATGGTTCCAAAGCGCTCGAGCGCGAGGAAGAGTCCCGCCACGGAGCCTGGAACGGCCACGGACCGATGGCCGACCATGTTGGCGTCATCCACGACCTTCCGCCAGGGGAAGAGATCCGTGGCCACGCCCTCGGCCAGAGGATACACGGCCGCGTGGCAGGCGGCGGGGGCCTGCACGTTGAAGTCCAGGGCGACCGCTTCCCCGCGCTTCGCCAAGTGGATCAGCATCGTCCCTCCGCCCGCAATCGTGGACATGAACGGCTCCACGACGGTCATGGCAAAGGCCGTGGCGACGGCGGCATCGACGGCGTTTCCGCCACGCATGAGGATGGCGGCTCCCACCTCCGCACCCACGGGGTGCGTGGCGACCACCATGTCCCGAGGGGCAAGTGGCGTGACCTTTGTCGCGGCGAGCGAAGAGCGGATCATGGATTTTCTTTCTCGCGAAGACAGAATTCACCGCGGAGGCGGCATGGACGCTCGTCACGCACCCTGCCGCCTCATCGCGGTGATCGTGAAAGCCTGGTCGATTGGTCAGCGGCTACGCGATGCCGAGGGCCTTGGCGGCCTTTCTCACGTCGCGGGGCTTGACCCAGAGCAGCATCCCGAATCGGTCGTTTCCTGCGCAGACGGCATCCGTGGAGGTGACGTTGATCTTGGCCTCGCTCAACTTGGCCAGGAGATCCGCCACCACGCCCGTCCGGTCATCCCCCTGGACCAGAAAGCCCTTCTTGGGGCCGACGACCTTCCAGCGGGCCTTCTTCGCCGCGGCCTTGAAGGCCACCGCGTCCGCCGGGATGAAATCCAGTTGGGCACGGCGAGCCTTGGGGAACCCTGAGAATGCCAGCAGGGAAACCCCGGCCTCCTTGAGCTGATTGAGGTAGTTCAGACCCTCCCCTGGCTTGTCGGGTGCTTCCACGTAGAAGTAGTCAACCAGTCTGATCGTCTCGGCCATGGGACCCTCCTTTCGTCAGTGGTGAGGCGCTCTGCTCACCGGGAACCGCACGACGTACTGGGGACGAGAGCATCGGGCTCGTTGAGCCCCCTCGGCTTCAAGGATCAGGATCGCATGGCATTCCTGACGGCACGTATATCAGGACCCTGGCGGAGTGTCAATACGACGGGGATTGTTTGCCGTCCTTGCTTCCGGTATGGATGCCACAGTATAGTCAAGAAGCGGATAGAATCGCGGTACGACGAGCGAAGGCCCGGAGCAGGCAGGCGCGGAGGCGCGAGTCTCTCCCGCGAGCCCTCCACGGGTACCGCGACGGCACCATCGTGAGAGTGACCGCGCCTTGGGCGCGCTCTGATCCAGGGCTCGCGCTTCTGCGCGCGAAGCCGCAACAGATTGCCTTCATTTACACCAACAAGGAGGCAGGCTCATGGAGCTTGGATTGAACGGGGCCACGACGCTGACGGCGGATCTGGCGACGGACATCCGGGTGGCGGGGCAGGCGGGGTTCAACTTTGTCGAGATCTGGGCCGGGAAGCTGCTGGGCTACTTGGAGCGCGGCGGGTTGCAGGCGCTCCGCCGGGATTTGAAGCGGGCGGGCCTTCGCGCGGCCACGCTGAACTCGGTCGAGCATGTCACGTTCAATGATCCATCGGGTCATGTCCGGATGCTGGAGGATTTTCGCCGGTTCTGTCGAGTAGCGGAAGTCATCGAGTGCGAGACCGTCCTCGTCGTCCCCAGCCCCCGGCCCAGAGGCGTCTCGGACGGAGCGGTGGAGCAGGAGTCGATCCGAATCCTCCGGGAGTTGTCGGGGATCGCCAAGTCGTTCGGCGTGCGATTGGCGTACGAGTTTCTGGGGTTCGCCGACTGCAGCGTGAACACGCTGGCGCAGTGCGCGAAGATCGTGGAGAAGGTGGCACGGCCCAATGTAGGCCTGGTCCTGGATACCTTCCACTTCTTCGCCGGCGGATCGACGGTTTCCTCGATCACGGAGGTCGATCCCCGGAAGATATTCATGGTGCACGTCAATGATGTGGAGCGCGTGCCCCGGCGGAAGATGCACGATGCCCTTCGGCTTTTCCCCGGGACCGGCATCATCCCCCTCGAGCGGATCCTCGGGGCACTTCGGTCCATCGGCTACGACGGGGAATTCTCCGTGGAGATCTTCCGGCCGCAGTACTGGAGACGCCAGCCGCTCGCCGTGGCGCGCGAGGCGCGGAAGACGACACAGGGTGTGCTTCGCAAGGCAGGAATTGCCTGATCGGGAACGAAACGGCACGGACTTCAGGCTTGCAAATCCGCGTGGAGTTCGTGCCGTAACAGTGAAGAAAATACATGAAGAGATTTCTATAACATATTATTATCTAAAGGATATATCGATTACATTATCTATCCTTCCTTCGCTCTTCTAGTTCGTCACCCAGATCTGTCCTACCTCTCTGGTGTTGGTCACGTGCGTCCCACCGTCAGTCTGGACATCGGGCCCCTCGATCTCATCCGGGTGAACTGCCGGAGTGTGGGGGGAGGCGTGAAGGTGTTGCGGATACGGACAAAGGGCCTTCCAGCCATACCAGAGGCTTTCGCGGTTATTTGAAGCGTGGTACGCTGTCCCGCCTTTACGCGTCGGGATGTGGAAGCAATCTACTCGGCGGTCGACCGCGGCGAGCACAGAAAGGATGCCGACATGGGCAGGGAGGGGAGTGTGAGCGCCCCCCCACTCTCGGGGCGCGCATTGCTGTCAGGGAATGAGGCGGTGGCGCGGGGCGCCTGGGAATCCGGCGTGCGCGTGGCCTCGAGCTATCCCGGGACCCCGGCCACCGAGATCCTGGAGGCTTTTGCCCGCTATCCGGACGTCTATGCCGAGTGGGCGCCCAACGAGAAGGTCGCGTTCGAGGTGGCGATCGGCGCGTCGCTCGCTGGTGCGCGGACACTGGTCTCCATGAAGCACGTGGGCCTGAACGTGGCCGCCGACCCGCTCATGACCAGTGCCTACATCGGGGTGCACGCTGGCCTGCTCATCGTGGTCTCCGACGACGTGGGGATGGCCAGCTCGCAGAACGCACAGGACAGCCGTTACTTCGCGCGATTCGCCAAGGTCCCGATGTTCGAGCCCAGCGACAGCCAGGAGGCCAAGACGTTCGTGGCTGAGGCTCTTCGCCTCAGCGAAGAGATGGACACCCCGGTTCTGCTGCGCCTCACGACGCGCATCAGCCACGTGAAGGGCCTGGTGGAGCTGGGCGAGCGGCCGGACCCGCCGTTCCTCGGGTTCACCAAAGATCCGAGCAAGCACGTCGTCCTGCCGGCCAACGCCCGGCGGCGCCACCCCGAGGTGCTTCGGCGCCTCGATGAGCTGGCGCGACGGGGTGAGGCGAGCCCTCTGAATCGCCCGGACTGGGGGGATCGGGCGCTCGGCATCATCGCCAGCGGCCCTGCCTACATGTATGCGCGCGAGGCGTTTCCCGACGCTTCATTTCTCAAGCTCGGCTTCTCCTTCCCGCTGCCGGAGCGGCTCATCCGGGAGTTCGCCGCTCAGGTGGAGCGGCTGTACGTGATCGAGGAATTGGAGGGCCTGGTGGAGTCGGAGGTCCGCGCCCTCGGCATCCGGGTGGACAGCGCCGGGAAGATCCCTCGCACCGGAGAACTGACGCCCGCCCGGCTGCGCGCCGCACTGGACGGCGACCCGCGCGCGGCTGCCGGAGCCACATCCGGCCCAACCGAGGTGGAGCGCCTGCCGTTCCCGCGCCCGCCCACCCTCTGCGCGGGATGCCCGCACATGGGGGTGTTCTACACGCTGGGAAAGATGAAGGATCTCATCATCACGGGCGACATCGGCTGCTACACGCTGGGCGCCGGCTCGCCCTGGAACGCCATGCACACCTGTGTCTGCATGGGGGCCAGCCTGGGGAATGCCCTGGGAATCGAGAAAGCCTATCGGACGGCGCAGGCGGGGCAGAAGGTGGTGGCCGTGATCGGCGATTCCACCTTCCTGCACTCGGGCATGACGGGCCTGCTGGACATCGTGTACAACGGCGGGAACGTCACGGTGGTCATTCTGGACAACCGCACGACGGGGATGACCGGCGGTCAGGATCACCCCGGGACCGGCCTCACGCTCCGGCGAACGGCAAGCCGGGAGGTGGACTTGGTGATGCTCTGCCAGGCGCTGGGGGTGGAGCACATCCAGCGCGTCGATCCCTACCGGCTGCCGGACGTGTACCGGACGCTCAAGGAGGCGTTGGCCCACGAGGGACCATCGGTGATCGTGGCCAGCCGCCCCTGCGTCCTGATCGATGCCTTCCACCGGACGGAGCCCTATGCGGTCCTGGAGGATCGGTGCAACGGGTGTGGCGCCTGCCTCAGGACCGGATGTCCGGCCATCCAGGTCGTGAGGCGGGAGGCCGTGCGCCTGCCGAATGGGCGCGAGCGAGTGTTGAAGTACGTGACCATCGATCCCGCCGGCTGTAACGGCTGCGATCTGTGCGTCCAGACCTGCGGGCAGGACGCGATCGTCCTGCGATCGTCCGCGGGCTCGACGCCGGCGGGCACGCCGGAGGCCTGAGAGGAGATCTCGGGATGGAGCCCTGTCGCAGCGCCAAGGCGTTTCCGGAGCGAACGCTGAATGTCCTGCTCGCGGGCATCGGCGGCCAGGGTGTCCTCACGGCCGCGGAGGTGTTGAGCGAGGCTGCGCTGGAGGCGGGCTACGACGTGAAGAAGAGCGAGATCCACGGGATGGCGCAGCGGGGCGGCGTCGTGACCAGCCACGTGCGCGTCGGGCAGCGGGTGTTTTCACCCGTCATCTCTCCCGGCGAGGCGGACCTTCTGGTGGGCTTCGAGGAGGCGGAGGCCCTCCGTTGGCGCCCAGAGGTGCGTCCAGGTGGGACGCTGGTGGTCAACTGCCTGCGCGTCCTGCCGCCCGTGGTGAACCTCGGCCTCTTCGCGTATCCGGACGACCCGGTGGCCGCCCTCCGATCGTTCGAGGGACTCCTGTTTCCGGTCGAGGCCTCGGCCATGGCGATCGAGGTGGGGAGCCCTCGTCTGGCGGGGACGATCCTGCTGGGCGTGGCGGCCTCCGTCTTGCCGCTCTCCCCGGATCATTGGGAAGCAGCCATCCACCGGCGGTTCTCGTCGGCCGAGATCGCCGACCTGAACCTCTGGGCGTTCCATCGCGGCTGGGAGTACGCGCGATCTTTTGCCGCAAAGCCAGGCGCCTGATCCGAAACTTCCCTCACCACCAAGGCAGCAAGACACCAAGAAGCTCTACTGCGGATTCGGCCCGCGGGTGACCTGCACGAAGTCCTGCGGCCGAGTCCACCGGATGAAGGCCGCCTGCACGTCTTGCGCGGAGAGCTCAAGGTAGTGGCGCGCCGCCCGGACCGGCTCGTCCAAGGGCAGTTCCTCCTCGGCGAGGGCGAGGAGCGTGCCGGCGATCCCGTCCACGCTGGCTTCGGACAGCGGAATCTGCTGCAGCAGGATGGTCTTCGCCTGGCGCAGCTCCTCGGGGGTGACGGCGGCCGATCGCATCTGCTGCAGATCCCGCTCCACCAGCGCGCGGGCCCGCGAGACATTGGGCGGATCGCAGGCATAGAAGACGCCGAATACGGACCGTGTCTTGCCGACCTGGAGCAGGGTGTCCACGCTGTACACCAGGCCGGTCTGCTCGCGCAGATCGCGGTAGAGCCGCGTGGCGTAGAAGGCGCCGGCCAGGACGTGGTTGCCGAGCTGCAGGGCGTAGTAGTCGGGATTCGAGCGGGTGAGGCCCATCGTCTGCGCCAGTGTCACCTCCACCTGGACCCGACTGGGGTCGGGCACCACCGTGGCCGCCGGGGAATTCAGGGGTACGGGGGGCAGATCCGTCTCCGGTTTCTGGCCGGTCGCCTTCCACTCGCCGAAGTATTTCTCGACGATCGCCTTGGCCTGCTCTGGCGTGACGTTGCCGACCACGACGATGGTCGTCATGTCGGGCCGAAAGACCTTCTCGTAATACGTCTTCACGTCCTCCAGGGTGAGGGGCTGCACGGTCTCCGGCGTCGCCTCTCGCGATGACGGATCATCCTTGGGGTACAGGTCCATGCGGAGCGCGCGCCGAGCAAGATAGCCTGGGCTCTGCAGGCGCCCGGCAACGGCGCTCTTGGTCTCCTCTTTCACCACCGCGAAGGCCGGCTCGGGCAGGGCGGGGCGCAGCAGGTTGTCCGCGAGGAGTTCCACACCTCGATTCAACTGATCGGAGAGCACCTGCAGGGAGAAACTCGTCCCCGCGGACTCGTTGGCGGCGATGCCATCGAGCGCCTCCTGGAACGCCAGGCGATCCAGGGTGGTGGTCCCGTAGGAGAACAGACCGTTCAGCACCTCACTCACCCCTTCCTGTCCCTTGGGGGCCTGGAGGTCGGGGTTGTTCTTTACTCGTCCGAGCAGGGTGACGGTCCGGCTGATCGTCTCGGGCTGGACGATCAGGCGCAGGCCGTTCGGGAAATTGAAGACGGTCGGCTGCACTGTCGAGGAGGGGAGCGGGGGCACCCTCTTGAGCTTGCGCGCCCAGGCGGGGAGCGCAACGGGTTTGGTCAGCGTGGGGCCGAAGGACTCCTTGCCCCGGCCGAAGCCGGTGGTGGCCACGGGTTTGCCGGAGGCCCGAGGCGTCAGGATGCCGACGATCGCCGTGTCGTTGACCAGGTACTCGCGCGCCACGCGATTCACATCCGCCACCGTCACCTTCTGGATGGCCGCGATGTCGTCATCCGGGGAGTTCCGCCCCTCGACGGCCAGGGCCTGCGACCATTCGGCCGCCAGCCCGGCGATCGAGTTGCGCCGGAACTGCGCATCCGCCACCTCGTGCCGCTTGGCGGCCTCGACGAGGTCGGGCGGAACGCCCTTCGCCACGTAATCCGCAATGACCTGTTTGACCGTTGCCACCATGTCGGCGCCGTCTCCGCCATGGGGAAATCCGGCCGTGGCGTACCCAATGGCGGCCTTGGGGAGAGCGCTCCCGTCAAATCCCGCGAACAGGGCCTTCCCGAGGGGAACGAGGGCGTAGAGATCTCCCCGCTTGCTGTCCAGGACGTCGGCCAGCAGCGACCCTGCGGCGAAGTCCGGACTGTCGTAGCCCGGCAGGCGGTAGGTCACAATGGCCAGTCCATACGGCAGGTCCGAATCGAGTTGGATCGTGGCTGGCTTCTGGGGCGGCAGAGTAACGGTTGGGCGCGGAGGCGTCGGGCGGACCAGGATGGACTCGAAGGTGCGCTTCACCAGGGCCAGGGTCTGATCCGGGTCCACGTCCCCCGCGATGACCAGGATGGCGTTGTTGGGGGTGTACCACTGGCGGTGGAAGTCCTGCAGCATGGCCCCCGTCGTCTTGTCGAACGACTCCCGCGTGCCCAGGGCGTCGTGGGCATACGGGGTCCCCGGGAACATGGCCTCGAGGAGGCGCTGGTAAAACACGTACTGGGGGCTGGAGAGATCCTGGGCCACCTCCTGCTCGATGGCCCCCCGCTCCTGTGCCCAGAGCTGCTGCGAGTCCAGGGCGCCCTGCATGCGAATGGCCTCGATCCGCAAGGCCACGTCCAGATCATTGACGGGCGCCGTGAAGAAATACTGCGTCACGGTCTGCTGAGTGTCGGCGTTGAAGTGGCCGCCCATGGCCGCCATGATGGTGGAGAGCTGCGCCGACGACAGACCCGGGCTGCCGCGGAACATCATGTGCTCCTGGGCGTGGGCCATCCCGGGGAAACCGGGCGGGGCCTCATTGGACCCGGCGAGGTAGTTCACCATGGTCGAGACCACGGGCGCCAGTGCATTGCGCACGATGACGACTCGGAGGCCGTTCTTCAGCGTGGCGCGAAGGACGTCGCCATTGGTGGCCGCAACTGTGGAGGATGACCAGAGCAGGAGAGTTGCCGCCAGGATGAGGAGTGTGCCTCGGACATGGTCACGCCGGAGTGCGCTGCGCATGGGTCCCCCTTTCCGCTGTGGGAAATCTTGAATAGGCCATCCTAGCACGGCAACTCGGGAGGTAAAATGGTTCTTGGAGGACGGTGGCCGAAGGGACCGGCGGCTCGAGGCGTTGGCGTCCATTCCGGGGACCCCGCGCATGCCCGTGAGCTTCCGGGGAAATCCCTTGACACCCAGCGGGTGCCTCTATACGATTTTCGGGGCGGAACGAGCGCTCGATCAGGATCGCCTCTCGTGGGTGCCCCCGGAGCTCCATGCCAAAGCAGGGCATCGACACGGTTGTCAAGGAAGACATCCCTTCCATCGTGTTTCACGGAATAGCTGCAGATCGGCCTCCCGAGCACTGAGAGCCGAAAACCGAAGGGCGGACGAGTTGCAGGAGAGCCCCCCTCGCTCGGGTGGAGGGGTGCCGAAGGCAAAGAAGGGGCCAGGGGGAGGACGATGCAAGAGATCGTGATCGTGGGGGCGGCCCGGACGGCCATCGGCAGCCTGAGCGGGGCGCTGGCTGCGGTGCCCGCGACGCGACTGGGGAGCCTTGCTGCCGCGGAGGCGCTCCGCCGAGCGGGGGTGGAGCCGGCACAGGTGGACGAGACCATCTTCGGGAACGTTCTCTCCGCGGGCTTGGGACAGGCGCCCGCGCGGCAGGTGGCGATGGGAGCCGGTGTCCCGGCTACGTCGGGAGCCCTCACCGTGAATAAGGTGTGTGGCTCCGGCCTGATGGCTGTCTGGCTGGCCGCAAACCGCATCCAGGCGGGCGACGCAGAACTGGTGCTGGCCGGCGGCATGGAGAGCATGAGCCGTGCCCCCTACCTCCTGGACCGCGCGCGACCGGGCAACCGTCTGGGCCACGCGCAACTCCTCGACTCCATGCTCCTGGACGGGCTCTGGGATCCGTACAACCAGTGCTCCATGGGGCAGTGCGGGGAGCTCTGCGCCGAGAAGTACGGCTTCAGCCGGCAGGCCCAGGACGAATACGCCACGAGGAGCTACACGCGGGCCTTGGCCGCCCAGGCGGATGGGCGGTTCGCCGCCGAGATCGTTCCCGTTGCCGTACCGGGAAAGAAGGGGCAGGACCAGCAGGTGAGCGAGGACGAGGAGCCAAAGCGCGGGGACCTTTCCAAGCTGCCGAGCCTCAAGCCGGCGTTCAAGGAGGGCGGCACGCTCACCGCCGGCAACAGTCCCTCGGTGAACGACGGCGCGGCCGCGGCGGTGGTGACCTCGGCCCGCCGGGCGCATGCCTTGGGCCTCAAGCCCCTCCTGCGGCTGGCGGGCTTTGCGGCCGCCGCCACCGCGCCGGAGTGGTTCACGGTGGCCCCCATCGAGGCCACGCGGCGGCTCTTCCAGAGGACTGGCTGGTCAGCGGCGGACGTGGACCTGTACGAGATCAACGAGGCGTTCTCCGTGGTGGCCATGGCGGCCATCCAGGACCTTGGCCTGGACCCGGAGCGCGTGAACGTGAACGGCGGGGCCGTGGCGCTGGGTCACCCCGTCGGGGCAACGGGGGCGCGGATCCTGGTGACGCTCCTGTACGCCATGCTGGACCGCCAGGCGCGGCGGGGCGTCATGGCGATCTGCCTGGGCGGCGGAGAAGCGCTGGCCCTGGCAGTGGAGCGCTGCTGAACGAAGAACCCTGAAGTTCCCTCTCGGTCTTTACCTGGGTCGCGAGGAGGTGCCATGGAGATCAGAACCGTCGGAGTGGTTGGGGCTGGCACCATGGGGCATGGGATCGCGCAGGTTGCCCTCCAGAACGGATTGCGCGTCGTCCTGCGCGACGTGGAAGACCGCATCCTGCAGCAGGCTCGCGCCCGGATCGAAAGGGGCTTCGACCGGCTCGTGGAGGCCGGCAAGCTCAGCGAGACTCAGAAGGCCGACTACCTGAAGCAACTCACCACGACCACTAACATGCCCGACCTGAAAAACGTCGAATTCATCATCGAAGCGGCGACCGAAGATTTCGGGGTGAAGAAGACGATCTTCCAGGAGCTGGACCGCATCTGTCGGCCGACGACCATTCTCGCCACCAATACCTCCTCTATTTCCATCACCAAGATCGGCGCGACGACGCGGCGGGCCGAGAAGGTCATCGGGATGCATTTTATGAATCCCGTGGCGGTCCTGCAGTTGGTGGAGGTCGTTCGGGGGGTGGAGACCTCGGCCGAAACGGCCACGGCGACCATTGACTTGGCCAAGCGGCTAGGGAAGACGGCGGTGGAGGCCGGGGACTTCCCCGGCTTTCTGGCCAACCGCATCCTCATGCCGATGATCAACGAGGCGATCTTCGCCCTGATGGAGGGCGTGGGGACGGTCGAGGCCATCGACACCGTGATGCACCTCGGGATGAAGCATCCCATGGGCCCCCTGGCGCTGGCGGACCTCATCGGCCTGGATGTGTGTCTGGCGGTGCTGCGGGTGCTGCACGAGGGGCTCGGGGATCCCAAGTACCGTCCGGCCCCGCTCCTGGTCAAGATGGTGGACGCCAGCCACCTGGGCCGCAAGACGGGTCGGGGCTTCTACAATTACTCCTGACCGTGCGGTCGAGGGAGGGGAAGATGGGCTTTGAGACGATCGAGGTTAAGGTCGAGGAGGGGGTCGTCACCCTCACCCTGAATCGCCCCGCGCAGCTCAATGCCCTGAATCACCGGATGATCCGGGAACTGGACCAGGCGCTGGACGAGGCGTCCGCGGACGCAGCGGTTCGCATCCTGGTCCTCACCGGCGCCGGCGAACGCGCCTTCGCCGCGGGTGCCGACATCCGCGAGTTCGAGGGCATGGATCATCTGGCGGCGCTCCAGTTCGGCCGGAACATCCAGCGGGTTTTCCGGAAGCTGGAGACCATGCCCAAGCCGACAGTGGCGGCGGTCAACGGCTTCGCCCTGGGGGGCGGCTGCGAGCTGATGCTGGCCTGCGACATTGCCTACGCCGCGGAGACAGCGCGGATCGGACAACCCGAGATCACGCTGGGGATCATCCCGGGGGCGGGCGGGACACAGCGACTGCCGCGGGTCGTGGGCAAGCCGAAGGCCTTGGAGTTGCTCATGACCGGTGACACGTTCACGGCGGCAGAGGCGCTCCAGATCGGCCTGGTCGCCAAGGTGGTGCCGGGGGCGGAGCTGATGCGCGAGGTGCAGACGCTCTGTCAGAAGCTCCTGGCCAAGGGGGCAGTGGCCCTCCAGATGGTCAAGGAGGCCGCGCTGGCCGGGTTGGGGCTGGACCTCGGCAGCGGCCTGGAGTTCGAGGCGAAGTGCTTTGCGGCCTGCTTCGCGACCGAAGATCGGATCGAGGGTGTCAAGGCATTTCTCGAAAAGCGCAAACCTGCCTTCAAGGGCCGGTGATCGTTCCGGGCTGATGGCTGATAGCTGAAGGCTGATGGCTGCAGTAAGATGGACTTTGAGCTGACCGAAGCGCAGCGCTTGTTTCAGGACATGGCACGGGAGTTCGCCGAGAAGGAGATCCAGCCCCTGGCGGCGCGGATCGACGAAGAAGGCGAGTTCCCCCGCGAGACGATCCGGAAGATGGGCGAGCTGGGCTTCATGGGGGTCACGGTGCCCGTCGCCTACGGCGGGGCAGGCGCGGATACGGTGTGCTACGCCTTGGGCGTGGAGGAAATCAGCCGCGCCTGTGCGTCGCACGCCGTCATCATGTCCGTGAACAACTCACTCTTCTGCGGCCCGATCCTGGCCTTCGGGACCGAGGAGCAGAAGGCGCGATTCCTCCCGCCGGTAGCCGGCGGAGAGACGCCGGGCTGCTTCTGCCTGAGCGAGCCCGATTCGGGGACCGATGCCGCGAGCCTGCGGACCACGCTCCGGCGCGAGGGGGACTGCTACGTCCTGAACGGCACGAAGAACTTCGTCACCAACGGGAACGAGGCCGGCTATGCCCTGGTCTTCGCGACGCACGACCGATCCCTGGGGCACAAGGGGATCTGCGCCATCATCGTGAAACGGGGGACGCCCGGCTTCAGGCTGAGCCGCCTGGAGAAGAAGCTGGGGATCCGCGGGAGCAGTTGCGCCCAGCTCACCTTCGAGGACTGTCGGGTCCCGGCGGCGAACCTGCTGGGGCGGGAAGGCGAGGGGTTCCGGATCGCGCTCTCGGCGCTGGACGGGGGCCGGATCGGAATCGCGGCACAGGCGGTGGGGATCGCCCGGGCGGCCTACGAGGCGTCCCTGGCCTACGCCAAGCAGCGGGTGCAATTCGGAAGGCCCATCTCTGCTCACCAGGCCATCCAGTTCATGCTGGCAGACATGGCCACCGAGATCGACGCGGCGCGCCTTCTCACACTGCAGGCCGCCCTGCTGGAGGACCGGCACGAACCGTATACCCGGGAGGCCTCCATGGCGAAGCTCTATGCGTCGGAGGTCGCCATGCGGGCCAGCATCAAGGGCATCCAGATCTTCGGGGGCTACGGGTACATGCTGGACGCCCCCGTGCAGCGGTTCATGCGGGATGCGAAGATAACCGAAATCTACGAGGGGACCTCCGAGGTGCAGCGGATGGTCATCGCTCGCGCCCTGGTATCCTGAGACCCTGGAGTTGGTCTTAGCCCCGGCGTCCGTCCGCGGGGACCTTACCCCTGGTTCGTGGACATCAGGCGGGTCCTGCCGCCGCCCGGTCTCCAACGCTCAGTTCCCACGGGCCTTCCCTCATCTCTCTCCTCCAGGCCTGGAGGTCGACGGATGAACATCGTCGTCTGTATCAAGCAGATCATCGACCCGGAGATCCCCCCCGAGCAGTTCAAGCTGGATCCCGGGACGAACCGGCAGATTCGGGGCGGTCTCTCCCTGGTGATCAGCGCCTACGACCAGAACGCCCTGGAGGTGGCCCTGCAGCTCAAGGAGAAGGTCGGGGGAAGGATCACGGCCCTCTGCCTGGGTCCCCCGGAAGCCCAGGGGGCGGTGAAAAGCGCCATGGGCATGGGAGTGGACGCGGGCGTCCTGGTGAGCGCCCCGTCCCTCCTGGATTCCGATGCCTTCGGCGTGGCCCATATCCTGGCCCGGGCCATCCAGAAGCTCGGGCGGCCCGACCTCATCCTGACCGGCTGCGTCTCGGGGGACACGGGCCACAAGGTGGTGGGCCCCCTCCTGGCCGAAGAGCTCGGCTGCCCCTGCCTCACCTTCGTGAGCCGGATCGAGGCGGCCGGGGAGAAGGTCCAGCTACGCAAGCGCATAGAGGACGGCTACCTGCGGGTGGAGGCCCCGCTCCCGCTCGTGGCCACCATCGTGAGCGACGACAGCAACGTTCCCCGTTACTCCAAGCTCAAGGACATCATGGTGGCGGCCAAGAAGCCGGTCCCCGTCTGGACGGCGGCCGACCTCGACCTGGACCCGGCCCGGGTGGGGACGGGCGCGGCGCGGGTGGAGCTGACGGGTGTGGTCATCCCCCAACAGGAATCCACGTGTGAACTGGTGCCCGGCGACACCCCGGCCGAGCAGGCCGAGCGGCTGGCCCTCCGCCTCCGGGAACTCAAGGTCATTTAGGGGCCGCCAGTGGTCATCAGCCGTTGGCCGGTCGCCATGAGCTATGGGCAAGCAGGCAGGATCGAGGAGAGGACGGCATGACGGAGATCCTGGTGCTGGTGGACGGGGACGGGACCGGGCCGTCCCGGAACGCGCGCGAGCTCTTGGGGGCGGCCCGCCGATTGGCAGACGCCCTGCCGGGCAAAGTCACGGCGGTGGTCCTGGAGGATGCCCCCTCTGGACTGGGTGAATCCCTGGGTGCCTACGGCGCGGACGGCGTCCGGGTGGTGCACCATCGCCTCCTGAGCGGCCATCCAGCGGAGGCCTGCCTCGCCGCCCTCCAGCGCGTCCTCGCCGAGGCGCCCGCCGCGGTCCTGCTCCTGGCCGATGACGTGACGGGCCGCGAGGTGGCCCCGCGCCTGGCCCACCGGCTCAATGGCGCGGTGGTAACCGAGGTGGTGGGCCTGGATGTGGAGGACGGCAGCATCTCCTTTCACCGCCAGCTCTTCGGCGGGCGCTGTGTCGGGACCTTCGTGCCCCAGCGCCGCCCGGTGATCGCCACGGTGAAGCTCCGGAGCATGGAGGCGGCGGTCGAGCAGCCGGGCCGCAGCGCCCCGCTGGAGGAGGTGGCCCTCTGCCTCGAGTCGTCCCTGCTCCGCACCACGGTCCTGGAGCGGGTCGCGGAGGAGGTCCGGGGCGTGAAGCTGGAGAACGCCCGGGTCATCGTGAGCGGGGGCCGGGGCCTCAAGGGGCCGGAGCCGTTCCAGCAGCTCGAGGCCCTGGCCCAGCTGCTGAAGGGGGCCATGGGGGCTTCGCGGGCGGCGACCGACGCGGGCTGGGTGCCCGTGTCGCGCCAGGTGGGCCAGACCGGGAAGAGCGTGAGCCCCGACCTCTACATCGCCGTGGGGATCTCGGGGGCCATCCAGCACCTGGCGGGGATGAGCAGCGCCAAGACCATCGTCGCCATCAACACCGATCCCGACGCGCCCATCTTCAAGGTGGCGCACCTCGGGATCGTGGGCGACTTCAAAGCGGTCCTCCCGCCCTTCCTGCGGAAGTGCCAGGAGCTGGTGGAGGGATAGCATCAAATGACCAATGACCAATTCCCAAATGACCAATGCGCTCCGCGTGCATCGGAGTTTGGTCATTGGCGCATTGGTCATTGGTAATTGGTCATTTCCCACGGGGCCGTCGGCATGATCCCGCATCGGGTGCTCTACTGGAACATCCCGTCGCATCTCTGGCTGTACGCGCTCTTCCTGCCGTTCCTCCTGATCTTCCTACACGGATGCTATCGTCTGGGCAAGCTCGTCTGGCGGGGGCAGCCGGAGCAGGGGATCCCGCCGGTCAAGGACCAACTCCGCGCGGTGTGGGAACAGGCGGTCCTGCAGCAGCGCCTCCTCACCCAGCCCTTCGCCGGGGGCATGCACGCCGCCATCTCCTGGGGGTTCGGCATCCTCTTCCTCGCGACCTGCCTAGTGGCCCTCCAGGACTACGTCGGGATTCCGACCCTGTCCGGGGCCTTCTACCTCTACTTCATGTCGCTCACGGTGGACGCCTTCGGGATCGCGGCGACGGTCGGCACCGGGGTGGCGCTCGCCCGTCGGTACCTCGCCCGGCCGAAGCGCCTCTGGGAGCCACGGGACCGGGAAGGGTACCGCCTCTTCCTCTGGCTCCTCCTCGGGATCCTGGTGACGGGTTACCTCATCGAAGGCCTGCGGATCGCGGCCACCGCCGACCCGTGGGGCGCCTGGTCCCCGGGCGGCTGGCTCACGGCCGTCGCGTTCCGCGGGATCCCGCATGAGCAGCAGCTTCTCTGGCACCGGCTCCTCTGGTGGGGGCACGCGGCCCTGGCCTTCGCCTTCATCGCCCTGATCCCCCACACGCTCAGCCGGCACATCCTGGCGGCCCTGGTCAACGTTGCCCTGCGGCGGCCGTCGCCCTCCGGGGTCATCCAGCCTGTGGCGCTGGAGGGGGCGGAGCACTTCGGCATCTCCGCCATCGACGGCTTCCCGCGGAAAGACCTCCTGGACCTCGTCGCCTGCACCGAGTGCGGCCGCTGCCAGGACGCCTGCCCCGCCTGGGCCACGGGAAAGCCCCTCACGCCCAAGGGCCTGATCCTGGATCTCAGGGATCAGCTCTTCGCGACCCGGAACGGGAAGGCCCATGGTGGGCGAGGTGATCGCCGAGGACGTGCTCTGGGCCTGCACCACGTGCGGAGCCTGTCATCAGGAGTGCCCTGTCTGCATCGAGCCGATCCCCAAGATCGTCAACATGCGCCGCTTCCTGGTCATGGAGGAGGCGCGCTTCCCCGAGCCGATGCAGGCCGCCCTCCGGAGCCTGGAGAACCGGGGGCACCCCTACCAGGGTGTCGTGCCGAGCCGCACGGCGTGGGCGAAGGGCCTCGCGGTCCCGCTGCTGGCGGAGAAAGGGGCGGCCGAGTACCTCTACTGGGTGGGCTGTGCCGGAGCCTTCGACGAGCGGGCCCAGCAGGTGGCGCGGGCCTTCGTGCAGGTCCTCCGGGCGGCGGGCGTGGACTTCGCCATCCTGGGCGAGGAGGAACGCTGCACGGGCGATCCGGCCCGGCGCATGGGCCACGAGTTCCTCTTCCAACTGCAGGCGCAGGGGAACATCGAGACCTTCACGCGCTATGGCGTCCGGAAGATCCTCACCACCTGTCCCCACTGCTTCAACACGCTCGGCAACGAGTACAGCCAGTTCGGGGGGCACTACGAGGTGCGGCATCACACGGTGTTCCTCCAGGAGCTCCTCCGCCAGGGGCGGCTCCGGCCGACGCGCCCGCTCGACAAGCGCGTGGCGTACCACGACGCCTGCTACCTCGGGCGCCACAACGGGATCTTCGAGGCCCCGCGGACGGTCCTGGCGAGCCTCCCCGGTGTTGCCGTGAAGGAGTTCGAGCGCACCCGGGAGAACGGGCTTCTGCTGTGGGGCGGGCGGCGGCCTGATGTGGACCGAAGAGCGGATCGGCACGCGCGTCAATATCGCGCGCACCGAGGAGGCGCTGCGCGTGGGGCCCGACATCGTAGGGACGGCCTGCCCGTTCTGCTTGAGCATGTTCGAGGACGGCATCCGGGCCAAGGACGCCACGGAGCGGCTGCAGGTCCTGGACCTGGCGGAGCTGGTGGCGAGGGCGCTGTGACCGAATAACACTCGGCGCGATCTCGCGCCCGCCAGGGGGAGGGGGCCAATGGGAGACGACCCGAAAGATCTGGGAGCCCTCCGAGGGGAGCAGGCCCGCTGGGAGCGGGAAAACCTGGGCAAGCACCTGGCCCACTCGCCGGAGCGCGCCAAGCGGTTCACGACAACCTCCGGAAAGCCGATCCGCCGAGTGTACACGCCGCTGGATGTGCAGGGGCTGGAGTACGTCCGCGACCTCGGCTTTCCCGGCGAGTTTCCTTTCACGCGAGGCGTGCAGCCGACGATGTACCGGGGCCGCCTCTGGACGATGCGGCAGTACTCCGGCTACGGCTCCGCGGAGGAGACCAATCGCCGCTACAAGTACCTCCTCCAGCAGGGCCAGATGGGCCTCTCGGTCGCCTTTCACCTCCCCACCCTCCTGGGCTACGACTCCGACCACCCCATGTCCGCCGGCGAGGTGGGCAAGTGCGGCGCCGCCATCGACTCCCTCGAGGACATGCAGATCCTGTTCGACGGGCTGCCCCTCAACAGGGTCACGACCTCCATGACCATCTCGTCCACGGCGGCGGTGGCCTGGGCCATGTACATCGCGGTGTGCGAGGAGATGGGCGTGCCGTACGGCCAGATCGGCGGGACGGCGCAGAACGACATCCTGAAGGAGTACATCGCCGAGAAGGAGTACATCTTCCCCCTGCGCCCATCCCTCCGGCTCGTCACCGATACCATCGTGTTCGGCACGCGCCACTTTCCCCGCTGGAATACCATCAGCATCAGCGGGTACCATATGCGCGAGGCGGGTGCCACCGCGGTGCAGGAGCTGGCCTTCACCATCGCCGATGGACTGACCTACGTGGAGGAAGGGATCCGCGCCGGCCTCGCGGTGGACGAGTTCGCGCCGCGGCTCTCGTTCTTCTGGGATCTGCACAGCGACTTCTTCGAGGAGGTCGCGAAGCTCCGCGCCGCCCGCCGCCTCTGGGCGCGGCTCATGCGGGAGCGGTTCGGGGCGAAGAATCCGCGGGCCTGGATGCTCCGGGCCCATGCCCAGACCGCGGGCGTCTCGCTCACGGCGCAGCAGCCGTATGTGAACGTCGCCCGGGTCGCCTTGCAGGCACTGGCCGGTGTCCTGGGAGGCACCCAGTCGCTCCACACCAACTCCATGGACGAGGCCTACGCCCTCCCGACCGAGGAGGCGGTGACGATCGCGCTGCGCACCCAGCAGGTGATCGCCCACGAGACGGGGGTCGCCAACACGGTGGACCCCCTGGCCGGCTCCTACTTCGTCGAGGCGCTGACCAACGAGATGGAGGAGGAAGCGCTGGCGTACCTCCGGCGGATCGACGAGCTGGGCGGCATGGTGCACGCCATCGAGCTGGGCTTCCCCCAGCAGGAGATCGCCAACGCCGCCTACGCGTACCAGCGCGCCGTGGAGCAGGGGGAGAAGGTCGTGGTGGGCGTGAACCGCTTCCAGGATCCGGAGGAGCGGCGGTCCATTCCCATCCTCACCATTGACGAGACCCTGCGAGACCGCCAGGTGGCGCGGCTCCAGGCTCTGCGGGAGCGCCGCGACAAGGATCGGTGGAACCACGCCTTGGACGCCCTGCGGCAGGCCGCGGCGGGAAAGGACTGGTGGGGAGAAGATCTCCTGATGCCCAGGATTCTCGAGGCGGTGAAGGCCTATGCGACCGTGGGCGAGATCGTGGGCGTCCTGCGCGAAGTCTGGGGCGAGTATGTGGAGCCGAATGTCATCTGAGGAAGGTGCCATGGCTGCTGAGCGAAAGATCCGGGTGCTGATTGCGAAGCCGGGGCTGGACGGCCACGACCGGGGGGCCAAGGTGATCGCCCGCGCCTTCCGCGATGCGGGGATGGAGGTGATCTACACCGGGTTGCGGCAGACCCCGGAGATGATCGTCAATACCGCGATCCAGGAGGACGTGGACGTCATCGGCCTGAGCTGTCTCTCCGGCGCCCACATGCACCTGTTTCCGAAAGTGATGGAGCTGCTGCGGGCGCGGGCCGTGGACGACATCCTCGTCTTCGGGGGCGGGACGATTCCGGATGAGGACATCCCCAAGCTGAAGGCCTGCGGCCTTGCCGAGATCTTCACGCCCGGGGCCAGCACGCAGGATGCCATCGCCTTCGTGCGGGAGCAGGTGAAGCGGGGCGGAGCCCGTAAAACGTAACTCGTGAAAACGTAACTCGGAACAGATTCAATTACGTTTTACGCGTTACGAAAGGGCGTTGGGCCGTTTGGCGGTTCGACCTTTCCTCCGCAGGCTGAACGGTCGAACAGTCGAACCGTCGAACGATCTTGCGGGAAAGGAGTTCGGTCGTTCGGCGGTTCCCCTGCTGGCTGAACAGCCGAACAGTCGTACAGCCGAACAGTCGAACGGTTGTGGTGGGCGGGGGAGGGCGCTGCCATGGATCTGCAACTGACCGGGGCGCAACGCGCCGTCCGGACCATGGTCCGCGCCTTCGCGGAGAAGGAAGTCCGGCCAGTCGCGCACGAGTACGACGAGAAGGAGGAGTTCCCCTGGGAGGTGCTGCGGAAAATGGCGCCGCTGGGCCTCCTGGGCATGCCCATCCCCGAGGAGTACGGCGGGACGGGCATGGACGCCGTGAGCTATGCCCTTGCCATCGAGGAGCTGGCGCGGCAGGACGGCGGGCTCACGATCAGCGTGGCCTCCCACACCTCACTCTGTACCAGCCACGTCTATCGCTTCGGGAGCGAGGCGCAGCGCCGGAAATACCTCCCCGCCCTGACCTGCGGGGAGAAACTGGGCGCGTGGGCCCTGACAGAGCCAGGCTCGGGCAGTGACGCGGCGGCTCTTCAGACCACCGCCGTGCGAAAGGGCGACCGCTACATCCTGAACGGCAGCAAGAGCTTCGTTACCCAAGGCTCGGTGGCGGGCGTGTACATCATCATGGCCCGCACGGATGAGACGTTGGGGAAGCACGGCATCTCGGCCTTCATCCTGGAGCGGGAGACGCCCGGGATTGCGGCCGGGCAAGCCGGAGGCGAAGCTGGGCCTGCACTCGAGCGACACGGCGCAGGTGTTCCTGGAGGATGCCGAGGTTCCGGCCGAGAATCTCCTGGGGGAGCTGAATCACGGCTTCCTGGATGCGCTGGCGATTCTGGACGGCAGCCGGGTCGGGATCGGCGCCATGGCGGTGGGACTGGCCCGCGGCGCGCTGGAGGAGAGCGTCGCCTACGCCAAGACGCGCCGGCAGTTCGGCCGGCCCATCGGCGAGTTCCAGGCGATCCAGTGGAAGCTGGCGGACATGGCCACCGAGATCGAGGCGGCGCGGCTGCTCGTCCTACGGGCCGCCTCCCGAAAGGACCGGGGCCTGCCGTACACCAAGGAAGCGGCCATGGCCAAGCTCTTCGCCTCCGAGGCCGGCATGCGCGCCTGCACGCAGGCCATCCAGATTCACGGCGGCTCCGGCTACCTGCGCGACTACCCGGTGGAGCGCTACTTCCGCGACGTGAAGCTCACCGAGATCGGCGAGGGCACCTCCGAGATCCAGCGCCTGATCATCGCCCGCGAGATCCTGGGCCGGGAGTGGATATAGGGCACCTGCTCGCCGTGACCGTCGGCCTCTTGTCGCGCATCGAAGGTCCGCGGCATCGAGCGTCGAGCCGTTATACGCGTTCGTAGCTTGCTTCCCGGAACGGTTCCTGATATACGTCACGCACGAGGTAAAGGTTCCTTCGAATGACGAGAAATTGAACGTCGGGACCGCAGGGATGGGCCGTGGACGAGCCGTTCGGCGGAGGTCACGACGAGTGCAGCGCCGATTCTCACGAGGGGATCGGCGTTTTTGCTTTCCGTGACCCGCGGCTCTATGGCGGGAGAGGAATGGTCACTTGTCGGATGTGGCACGAACGAGACTAGGGAGGCTTCGCCTCAGACCGACGAGCTATGCAGTGTGCCTGATTATCCAAGCCGTCGACGTGTCCAAGTCGTCACCCCGGCGGAAGCCGGGTCCAGCATCGGGATGCCCTGGATTCCGGCTGGAGTTTATCCCGATGAAAATCGGGGCCGGAATGACGGACGAGGCCTGGGTGGTTGTTTGCGGCCCAAACTTGAGTCATTCGCAACAAGTTCCGCTCTTCAAGCAGAACTAGCGGAGAGGACTGACGATGAGAAGAGGAGGATCGGCAAAGATAAAGCGAAACCGCCTTCCAGCGTCAGCGACTACCGCCATCAGAATGCGACGCGGGTGAACATCCCGCCGGCGAAGATTGCCGCCGAGGGGGCGATCCCGAAGGTCTCGGAGGCGGAGTACATCTATAGCCCGCGGCGGCCACCGGCGCTTCGGTTCGATCAGCACGGAAAGCCCGATGTGCTCCTCGATCTGTTGGAGCAGGCGCGGCACCGGACGCTGACAGACGAGGAGGCGAAGCGTCTGGCCGAGGCTCTGCGGACGCACGAGCCGTGGCTGGAGTGGGCGGGGAAACGCGAGGCGCAAGTCGTTCGAGGTGGACCCCGTCGCCCTGATATCCACGAGCGAATCAGCACGCAGGCGATCCTGCGCGTCGCCGCGCGACAGGACGTGCAGCGGGACCTGTTCGCCGACCCCGAGATGGCCTACCACGAGGCCGTCCAGTTCTACCAGCACGCCATGGACTGGACCAACCGCCTGATCCTGGGCGACAGCCTGCAGGTCATGTCGTCGCTCGCCCGCCGCGAGGACCTGGCGGGCAAGGTGCAGATGATCTACATGGACCCGCCCTACGGCATCAAGTTCGCCAGCAACTTCCAGCCCGAGATCGGCAAGCGCGACGTGAAGGACCGCGAGCAGGACCTGACCCGCGAGCCCGAGATGGTCAAGGCCTACCGCGACACCTGGACCCTCGGCGTCCACTCGTACCTCGCCTATCTGCGGGACCGGCTTGGTCGTCGCCCGTGAACTCCTTGCGGACACCGGCAGCATCTTCGTTCAGATCAGCGATGAGAACGTTCACCGTGTCCGATGCGTGATGGACGAGGTGTTTGGTGTTGACAACTTCTGCGGAATTATCTCTTTTCGTAAGACTACTGGCCAAGCCGGCGATCTACTTCCCGATACGAACGATTACTTGCTTTGGTATGTAAGAGACCGCCCTCGTATTAAGTTTAGGGTGCTCTATGCACCCCGCGAGGGGATGGGCTGGGTGAACTACGACTTCGCGGCTCTCTCCAACGGATTGCACAGAAAGATGAACAAGGAGGAAGCTAACAACTACTCACTCCTGTCTGAGGGTGCTCGCGTCTATCGTCGCTCCCCGGCAACGTCTGCCTCGAGCAGTCAAGCCACTCTTGTCCCCGTCGAGTTTCAAGGTGTTACGTACACACCAGGAAGAGGTGGCTGGAAGACAAGCCCTGGCGGTTTTTCGCGTCTTGGCCAGGTCGACCGACTAGAGGCGTATGGTTCAACACTCTCATATCGTCGATTCGTCGATGACTTTCCGTTTTTCCCGCGGAGCAACGCGTGGACGGATACTGCCAGCGGCGGTTATGGCGACGACAAGGTGTACGTTGTTCAGACCAACACGAAGGTCATTGAGCGATGTCTCCTTATGACGACCGACCCTGGTGATCTTATCCTCGACCCGACGTGCGGTAGCGGGACGACGGCGTATGTGGCGGAGCAATGGGGGCGGCGGTGGATCACGATTGATACGAGCCGCGTGGCGCTCGCGCTGGCGCGGCAGCGGTTGATGACGGCGCGCTTCCCATTCTATCAACTCCGGGCTCTGAGCGCCGAGGACTTGGAGCGGAACCAGAACGGCACTTGGCTCACCGATCCGACCGGTCGTCTGTCCGGCAAATGCACCTTCGAGTGCAAGACGGTGCCGCACATCACGCTGAAGAGCATTGCGCGGAACACGTTGCTTGATCCCATCTTCGCCAAGCATGAACCGATCCTTGAGGCGCGACTGGAGGACCTCAATACTGCGCTGAAGGAGGTCAGTGCCACGCTCCGTCAGAAGCTCGCGGGCAAGTTATTGGACAAACAGAAGCGCGAAGGCAAAAAGGCCGTCACCGAGGCCGACCGCCGGCGGTGGGAGCTACCGAAGGCAGCGTGGCAGCACTGGGAGGTGCCGTTCGACACGGACCCCGATTGGCCGCAAGCGCTACAAGACGCCGTGGCCGGTTATCGCAAGGCGTGGCGGGCCAAGATGGACGAGGTCAACGGCTGCATCGCGGCGAATGCGGAGTCGGAAGAGCTGGTGGATCAGCCCGAGGTCGTAAAGAACATCGTCCGGGTGAGCGGGCCGTTCACGGTCGAGGCAGTCCAGCCGCCCGAGGTGTCGCTGGGCGAGGGAGACGAAGGAAAATTCGACGGCGAGCCGGAGCAGCTTGATGGAACGTTCGAAGTTAGGGGCAGCCACGCTGAGTCCAGGAATGTCGAGGCCTACCTGGATCAAATGATCCGACTGCTCCGCGTGGACGGCGTGCGGTTCCCGAATAACAAGCAGATGCGTTTCACGCGGTTGGAGCCGATCCTTGGCGGCGCCAGCGGCCTGCATGCCGAGGGGCGATGGACGCCGGAAGGCGAAAAAGACGACGACCCCGAGGGGAGGGCGGCGGTCTCCGTCGCTTTCGGCCCGCAATACGGGCCGGTGACCGCGATGCAGGTGGAGGAGTTGATCCGGACGGCGAATCGCCGTGGCTATGATGACCTGGTGATTGCAGGGTTCAGCTTCGACGGTCCGTCGCAGGCGGTGATCGAGGAGGCCCAGCACCCAAAGCTTCGCATCCACATGGCCCACGTCCGGCCGGACGTGAATCCCGGGATGAACGGCCTGCTGAAGGAGCAGCCGGGCAGCCAGCTCTTTTCTGTGTTCGGACTACCGCGAACACGCCTGGACGGCCCGGATGCCGAGGGTCAGTACACGGTTACGATGGAAGGTGTGGACATCTACAACCCCGTGGATGACAGCATCACGCCGACCGGAGCGGACAAGGTGGCGGCCTGGTTCCTCGACGGCGATTACGACGGGCGGACGTTCTGTGTCACGCAGGCTTTCTTCCCTGACCGAAGCGCCTGGGACAAACTCAGCAAGGCCCTGACGGGTGTGGTGGACCCGGACCGCTTCGAGGCGCTGAGCGGCACGGTGTCTCTGCCGTTCCCGCTTGGGAAGCACAAGTCAGTGGCGGTGAAGGTGATTGACCCGCGGGGGAATGAAGTGATGCGGGTGCACCGGCTGGAGTATGCCAATGGCTGAGCAGCTTCCCATCCAGCCGGTGGAGAAGCCGATCCTCTGTAGCCCGTATGCAGAGCCGATGGACCACTGGCTCCACGACAGGCAGACAGGAGCGGCGAGCCACGGCGGGAAACGGCGGCCGGCCGGGTACTGGTACAAGACGGAGAAGACAGGCTCTGCGCAGCAGCAACTCTTCGCCGAGGAAGAGCGCGACGACCTGCCGCTGGTGAACCTGCTCCGCGAGGACGTGAAGCGCTGGCGAGACGGGGGCTACAAAGGCGCCTCGACCGTCACGAAAGATCTGCTTCGCCACTGGGCGCGGGCCGACCGCGCTCGCCGGCTTTTCTTCTGCCAGCGCGAGTCCGCGGAGACGATCATCTACCTGGCCGAGTTGCGAATGCCAGGAAAGTCGACGAGGACGGGCTTTCGCACGTTCAATGTGTCGGAGGACGACCTTGCCCGGCTGCTGAAAGGAGAGCGGCCCGAGTTCGCAGCGGCGCTCACAGACTTTTTCCCGACGCTGGTGGACAAACCGGTCGGTGCCGTCAACGGCGGTCGGCTGCCGCTCCGGCGGATCGGCTGCAAGATGGCCACGGGCTCCGGCAAGACAGTCGTCATGGCGATGCTGATCGCGTGGGCGTTCTGCAATCGGGGGCACAATCCACAGAGCACGGAATTCCCGAATGCCGTTCTCGTCTGCTGCCCGAACCTCACCGTCAAGGAGCGGCTCCAGGTCCTGCGGCCGGAGCACCCGGAGAACTACTACGCGGCCTTCGAACTCGTGCCGGTGAAGTACCGACCCAACCTCCAGGTCGGCAAGGTCCTGGTCACGAACTGGCATGCGCTGGGGCCGGAATCCGAGCACAAGGAGGGTGACCGGACCTATGCCGTGGTGAACAAGGGGCCGGAGACGCCTGAGACATTTGCCCGGCGAGTGCTGGGCGACCTGTATGAGCGGATGCCCATGATGGTCCTGAACGATGAGGGGCACCATTGCTGGCGGCCGGCGCCGGTGGCGGAGGGGGCAGAGCTGACCGCAGAGGAGCGAAAGGCCCTGGAGGAGGAGGCGCAGGAGGCCACCGTCTGGATCGACGCGCTCGACCGGCTGAACAACGCAGGGGTGAACGGCAAGTGCGTCCCCGGGATCTCTCTGTGCGTGGACATGTCGGCCACGCCCTTCTACATCAAAGGAAGCGGCTATCCCGAGGGACGCCCGTTCCCCTGGCTGGTGAGCGACTTCGGCCTGGTGGACGCGATCGAGAGCGGTATCGTGAAGATCCCCCGCCTCCCCGTCCTGGATGTCACCGGCCGCCCGGATCCCAAGTACTTCAAGCTGTGGGAGGCGATCCGCGAAGGACTCCAGCCCGGCGAGAAGTTGCCCGGGAAGGCTGGCAAGCCGAAGCCCGAAGTGGTGTATCGCGAGGCCGAGGGCGCCCTGCAGCAAATCGCCGGGCAATGGCTGGAGCGGTTCGGGTACATCCAAGAGGCGGCACCGGGGCAGGAGCGTGTCCCCCCCGTCCTGATTATCGTATGCGACAACACGGACATCGCCGAGGTATTTTACCGGAAGATCAGCGGCGAGACCGAGGTCGAGGTGGTGACCGAGGAAGACGTCGATGAGGCTATGGGGGAGGAGGACGGCGAGGACCAAGTTCCCGCCAAAGGGAAAAGGGGCAAGAAGGCCAAGGCAAAGACGGTGTACGGGCAGGGAGCCGTCTATCCCGAGTATTTCTCCAACACGGCGACGGAGAAGCGGACGATCCGTATCGATACAAAGCTGCTGGCCGAGGCCGAGAGCGAGGACCCGAACAAGGCCAGGCGGGACATTGGCGAGGAACTGCGGCGGGTCGTCGCCACCGTGGGAAAGCCGGGCCAGCCGGGCGAGCATGTCCGGTGCGTCGTCTCCGTGGCGATGCTGAACGAGGGCTGGGACGCCAACAACGTCACCAACATCCTGGGCATTCGCGCGTTCGGCAGCCAGCTCCTGTGCGAGCAGGTGGTCGGGCGTGGGCTTCGGCGGATGGACTACACGCCCGATCCGACGACCGGGCTGCTGACCGAGGAACACGTGGATGTGTACGGGATTCCGTTCTCGGTCATCCCGTACAAGGGGCGACCGACCACAAAGACAGAGACCGAGGACAAGCCCAAGAATCATGTCCGAGCGCTGGACGAGCGCGCTGCGATGGAGATGCGATTCCCCGTGGTGGAGGGGTATGCCTTCGCGCTCCGCCGGAATCTGATCCGGTGCGACATTTCTCGAATGGAGCCGCTGGTCCTGGAGCCGAGCCGGGAGCCGACGGCCACGTTCCTGATGCCGACGGTGGGTTACAGGGAAGGCCACCCCTCCCAGTACGCCGCCGGCTTCGGTTTCGTGGAGCAGAATCGGGACGCGTACTACCAGCGGACCCATCTGCAGACGATCACGTTCCAGGTGGCCCGCCTGGTCCTGGATGCGCTGAACGGGAATACGGCTGGGGGCCTGGACGCCAAGGGCCGAGTCCTTCGGCTGCAGTCCCGACACCAGTTGTTTCCGCAGGTGTTTCGATTCGTCGAGGACTACGTCGCCCGGAAGGTGGACTTCCAGGGATGCCATTCATGCGAGCTGGGGCTGGAGAAGTACGTCGCGCGGATGGTGGAGCGGCTCCGGGATGCCATCGTGCCGGACGAGGCCGAGGGGGAGCCGCCGCTCCTGCCCGTCCTGAACCGGTACAAGCCCACCGGCACGACGGCCGAGGTGGATTTCAAGACGACGCGCCCTTGTTACATGACCGCACGGAGCCACGTGAATCAGGTTGTGGCCGACACGATGACGTGGGAGGGGGCTGCGGCATTCCAGTTGGAGCAAAGCCCCACCGTCGCGTGCTACGCCCGGAATGACCATCTGGGCTTGGTCATCCCCTATGAGTTCATGGGTGTGGATCACAGCTACGAGCCGGACTTCCTGGTGCGGCTGGTCAATGGCCTGACACTCATTCTGGAGGTCAAGGGGTTCGAGGACGAGCAGGCCAGGGCGAAGCACGAGGCGGCCAAGCGATGGGTGATGGCCGTGAACAATTGGGGGCAGTTGGGGAAATGGGGGTTCCACGTGTCCCGAAACCCACTGATGCTCGGCAAGGAGCTTGACTACCTGTTGCGTGGAACATAGCTGCCTGCTGATGGATTCGTCATCACCGCGTTTCTGACGCGCCGACTGAGGTCACTGGAGAGGAGAAGGCAGCTATGGCCGTAGCCGATATTGGAAAATTCCTGGAGCTAATCCCTGCGGTGAAGGAATCACCCCAGCGCACCGTCTGGCTGTCCTACGACCAGGAGGCTGACACCCTGTACGTCAACTTCAAGAAGCCGAGCCACGCGACGGATAGCGATCTTAGCGACGAGAAGGATGCCTTCCCTTCTCGTGGCAGACGGGTGTATTCCCTTGCCTGAGGACCAGATCCCCCTCCAGGATGTCTGCGGTCCTCGACAATCGATCTCGCATGGCACTCTCTCCTTGACGAGCCCACCCGCTTATGACACAAGTAGCGCACCGCGTGCCATCCTGATCTGAGGGTGGGAGGACGACCCGGTCGCAGAGACTGCGGCTGGCGCGCTCGCAAGATCACCGAGGCCAGAACGGCAGCCTGGAAAACACTGTCGGAGTCGGGAACTCGATCAAGGAGGGACGCACCATGCGAAGAATCCGCGGAACATTTCTCTTCACCCTCGCCCTCACTGCACTGACTGGTCACCGCCATCGGCCCCCCCGCCCTCGCCCAGACCATCACCCTCCGGGGGGCCAGCCAGTTCGACGACACGCACTCGTACAACCAGAACATGCTGAAGTTCGAGGAAGAGGCCAAGAAATGCTACGGCAAGCCAGTGAATTTCACGCTGCACCGGACGCGTGAGCTGGGGCTGGAGAAGGACTACTTCAGCTACATGAGCCAGGGGATCTCGGTGGACTATGCGGTGGTCGCGCCCTCCCACGCAGCCACCTTCTCCAAGATGTCCACGCTCATGGACATGCCCTTCCTCTTCCGAGACGTGGACCACTGGAACAAGGTGCTGTCCACGGGGGAGGCCCTGAAGCCGATCTATGACGATATCCTGAAGACCGCCGACGTGATGATGATCGGGCTGGGCGGTGGCGGCATCCGGAACATCGTGGCGAACAAACCCGTGCGGAACATGGCCGAACTGAAGAATCTCAACATCCGGGTCATGGGAGCCCCGATCCAGATCCAGATGTTCCAGGCGATCAGGGCAGCCCCGACAGTCGTTGCCTACGACGAGGTGTACAACGCGATCCAGACGAACGTCATCCAGGCCGGCGAGAACGAAGCCCCGGGATGGTACCAGATGAAGTGGCACGAGGTGGCGCAGGATATCTCCTTGACCCAGCACGCCATCACCATCCGGCCGCTCTTCTTCAGCGGCAAGACCTTCCGCAAGCTCCCCAAGGACCTTCAGGATTGCATCGTGAAGGCCGCCCCCATTGCGAGCGCATTTGCGCGCACGTGGGAGCGGAAGGCGGATGACCAGATCCTGGAACAGCTCAAAGCCGAGGGGAAGATCAAGGTTTACCCCTTCGCCGACCGCGCCAAGCTGCTGGAGCTGGCGGCCCCGGTGAAGGAGGCCTTTGCGAAGGAGGTCGGGGCCGAGAAGGTGCTCGCCAACATCAACGCGGTGAAGTAGCTCCACCGGTCGCGTGACGAACGGACGGTCGGGCTCCGCACTCGGGGCCCGACCGTTGCGCTCTGAGGGTGGCTATTCATGAAGAAGTTTCTCGAGTTATATGAGCGGTTCCTCAAGCTGGCCATCACGATTCTGATGTTCCTCCTCGTGATTCCCGTCTCCTTACAAATCGTCTCTCGGTATACCGAGTTGATCCCGCGATACATCTGGACGGAGGAGGCCGCCCGCTCCCTCTTCATCTGGATGATCACCATCGGCTCGGTAATCGCCGTGCGGGAACAGACGCACTTCAACGTGGACGTCCTGCCGAAGCCGAAGACCGCGCGCGGGAAGGCCTTGGCCGTCCTGATCGTCGATTGCGCGATGCTGGCGATGGCCACGATCTTCGTCGTGTATGGCTGGGAGTTCCTGAAGTTCGGCTGGACGCAGACCTCGGAGCTGACCGGCATCAATATGGCGGTGATCTTCTCGGCGTTCCTGCTCGCAGGGCTCGGCTGGACGCTCTCCATTGCCGAACGGACCGTGGAAAACCTGCCAGCGATCTTTGGAGGCAAGAATGGGGGCCGGTGAAGTTGCGGCGATCATGTTCGGCATCTTCGGTGTCCTGATTGCGCTGCGGGTGCCCGTCTCGTTTTCGCTCGGCGTGGCGTGCATCCCCATTCTCTTCCTGGACGAACGCCTGTCGCCCATCATCCTGCTGACCGAGATGAACAAGGCCTTCGGCGGATTCGTCCTCCTCGCCGTACCGTTCTTTATTTTGGCGGCGAATCTCATGAATTCCTCGGGGATTACCCAGCGCCTTGTCGAGCTCTCCCGGGACATGGTGGGGCATTTCCGCGGCGGGTTGGGTCACATCAGCGTCGTCGTCAGCATGATCTTCGCCGGCATCTCCGGCTCGTCCACGGCCGAGGCCGCGGGCATCGGCTCGCTCCTGATCCCGGCCATGAAGAAGCAGGGGTACGATTCCAGCTTCACCGTCGCCTTGATCTCCTGCTCGGCGGTCATGGGCGTGATCATCCCCCCGAGCATCCTCATGGTGGTCTGGGGCGGCATCATGTCCACCTCGATCGGCGCGCTGTTCCTGTCGGGGTTTCTCCCCGGCGTCATGATCGGCCTCTCCCAGATGGTCTGCGTCTGGATCTACGCGACGCGACGGGGCTACCCGGTCTATGAGCGGGCCTCCCTGAAGAGGTTCCTGGTGACGCTCGGCCGAGCCTCCTTCGCGCTCTTGGCCCCCGTGATCGTCGTCGGAGGCGTCGTCGGTGGCATTGCCACGCCGACGGAGGCCTCGGTGCTGGCCGTCATCTACACGCTGGTGGTCGGTCTCCTGGTGTACCGGTCCATCGGCCTGACGGGGCTGCCGAAGGTCTTTTACGAGTCGGCGCGCCTGGCTTCCATCTCCCTCTTCTGCATCGGCACGGCCTCGGCCTTCGGCTTCATCCTGGCTTTCTACCGGATCCCGAAGCTCATCATGGTGTTCCTGGCCCCGTATGCCACCAGCGTGACGCACGTGGGCCTGATCGTCGCGGGGGTCTTCCTGGTCGTTGGCTGCTTCATCGACGCCATTCCGGCGATGATCATCTTCGGCGGCTTGATGATGCCGCTGGCCGAGCACGTCCACATGCATCCGGTGCACTTCGCGATCATCGGCGTGGTCTCCCTGGCCTTCGGCCTCGTGACGCCCCCCTACGGGTTATGTCTGCTGATCGCCTGCGCCATCGGGGAAATCGATGTCCGGGACTGTATCAAGGATATTGCAATCATCCTGGTGCCCATGCTCGGCGTGCTCCTCTTCATCATCCTGTTCCCGAAGGCTATCCTGTTCCTTCCCAAGCTGATCATGCCCAAGTTCGTTTAGAAGTCCGCGTCACCGCGGGGGGCTGGCGCGGCCGGCCCTCCGCTGCTCATCCTATCCGCCGCCGGGTTTTTCCCTGCCGTTCAGCCGCGGCACTACCCTGGTTTTTGGTGGACCCCTCCGGGATCGTGTGCTAGGTTCCGAAACGACACGCATTCTGTGCCGTTAGGAGCGATCACCGAATGGATCTCGTCGAAGGGGTTCTGCGGGGAGAGATTCGGGCGGCGGCGCGCCTCATGACCCTGATCGAGAACGGCGCGCCCGAGGCGGTGGGGGCCCTGAAGGCTCTCTACCCCCACACGGGGCGGAGCTACATCATCGGCGTAACCGGTGCCCCCGGCTCCGGCAAGAGCACCCTCACGGATCGCCTCACGGAGACATTGCGTCAGCAGGGGAAGACGGTCGGCGTCGTCGCCGTTGATCCCACCAGTCCCTTCACGGGCGGCGCCATCCTGGCCGATCGGATCCGCATGCAGCGCCACAGCGTGGACGAGGGAGTGTTCATCCGCAGCATGGCCACGCGCGGCCACATGGGCGGCCTGGCACGCGCGACCCACGACGTGGTGGATGTCCTGGACGCGATGGGGAAGGACTACGTTCTCATCGAGACGGTGGGCGTCGGCCAGGACGAGGTGGAGGTGGTGAAGACCGCCCACAGTAGCTTGGTGGTCGTGGTGCCCGGGATGGGGGATGAAGTCCAGGTCATCAAGGCCGGCATCATGGAGATCGGAGACCTCTTCGTGGTGAACAAGGCCGACCGGGAGGCGGCGGACCGGACGGTCCTGGAGATCGAGATGATGCTGGGCCTCGGGAAGTCAACTGAGGCCTGGAGGCCCAAGGTGTTCAAGACCGTGGCGGTGAAAGGCGAAGGGGTGTCCGGGCTCTTGCAGGGGATTCTGGAGCACCGGACGTTTCTCGAAAGCACCCAAACGCGCCGCGAGAGGGGGCAGGAGCGAAGCCGCTGGGTCTTCTGGGAGCTGCTGCGGGAGCGGATGACGGCCCAGGTCGTCGAGCGCGTCGCGACCAACGGCACGCTCGAGCGACTGATCGCCCGGATCGCCGCGCGGGAGACCGACCCGTACTCGGCGGTGGAGGAGGTACTGAAGAAGATCGGACTCTAGAAGACGGGACGCCACCGCCCGCTCAAGAGCATTCGAATGCAGGTGGGGGAGGCGGGGGGTACTGAAGACGCTACGCGCCGCGCTCGGCGTCCCAGATCCTGTTCAGCTCCAGGTACTTCGCCGGGAACTTCGCCTCGTATTCCATGAACTGCGTGATGGGATAGCGGATGCCTCCTCTGTGTGTCCCGCGCAATCCCTCCAGAACCTCCTCAATGCGGCCGAAAGGGATGGTGAAGGCCATCTCGTGATCCTGCGTCTGGCCGAAGATGCGATCACCGCCGCAGGGAAGGATGACCTGGCATTCGTTGGTCTTTAGAGTGGTGACAACGATTTCCGAGCAGTCGATGCGGCCGCCGAACGAGGAGGTCAGCTTGCCTCCCCGCTTCCACAGCGCCGCCTGAACCAGACGCATGACCTGGGCCGGTGTGCCGTACACGCAGATCAGATGTGGCTCGAACGTGCACCGCTCCACTGGAGCCGCGACCAGGGCGTAGTACTGCCTGTGCTGGAACTTGTCCACCGCGGCCTCTGAACGGATGCCGGCTTCGGCGCTCTCGGTGTACATCCCCTCGCAGAGCTTCCCCTCCCGGTACGGCGCCAACTCCCGATCGAACCCCATGGCGATAATGCCCAGGGAGCAGAGGCTGTCCTCGCGCGTGAGCGCCAGGGTCCAGCCGGTGCGGCGCACCAGGTTGATGGTCTGGCAGTTCGCGAATCCCTTCTGGAAATCGCGGCCAGGCCGTTTGGCCTTCTCGGGGAGCGGCTCATCCTTGGCGAACATGCGGATGGCCACGGGGAAGGTTTGGGGGCGGATGTAGGTGGTCAACTCTTCGTTCACTTTCTTGAGGTCCATCATCTCACGCTCCTCGGGCGGTGATGTCCACTCGTCGCCCCGCCCCGGGCTCATTATGGAGGGGCACCTGAAGCACGTCAATCCTTGCCGGCTTGCACCTCAGGAGTGCCACGCAGGTCGGGACCCCGACGCATTCCGGCATCCCCGTTTCTGCTTGCGGCTCTGATCCTGATGGGGCACCATGCAGTGCTAATCCCGTGGGGGAGTTGATGGAATTGACGCCACGCTCGGAGATCGAGGATCGCATCGCCCGGCTGCAGCAGCGACTGGTCGCAGCCGATGACGCCCAGGCCGTGTTTGTCCTGCAGAACGCGGACCTGTTCTACTTCACGGGCACCGTGCAGGATGCGTGGCTGGTAATCCCGCGGGAGGGCCCGCCCCTCATGCTGGTGCGGAAAAGCGTGGAGCGTGCACGGGCCGAGTCGCCGCTAGAGCGCATCCTGCCCATCGAGAATCCCCGCGAGATACCCGGGCTCCTGGCGGGGCATGGCCTAGGCGGACTGCGGCGCGTGGGCCTGGAGTTCGACGTGCTCCCCGTGCAGCAGTACACGCGAATCGGGCGGGTGTTTCCCAGCATGCAGTTCGTGGACGCCTCCATGCTCATCCGTGAAGTCCGCATGCGCAAGTCGTCGTACGAGGTGGAGATCATGCGGCGTGCCGCCGTCATCCAGGATCACATGGCGCGAAGGCTCCGGGAGGTGGTGAAGGCCGGGATGACGGAGGTGGAACTGGCGGCGGAAATCGAGGCGGAGGCGCGGCGCCGCGGCCACCAGGGCCTCGTCCGGATGCGGCGGTTCAATCAGGAGTGTCATTACGGCCACCTGATGAGTGGCGACGGCGGGACCGTTCCGATTCCGATGGATTCCCCCAACGGGGGGGCCGGCCTCTCGCCCGCTTTCGGGGGCGGGAGCGCGAGCCTGCGGCGGATCAATCCCAACGAACCCATCCTGCTGGACTACGTGGGCGTCCTCGACGGCTACCACTCCGACCAGACGCGCCTGTTCGCCCTGGGGGGTTTACCCGCCGATCTCGTAGCGGGATACGAGGCCTGTCTGGCCATCCGGGAGGAGGTGCTCGCCCACCTCCGGCCTGGGATGAAGACCGGCGAGATCTTTACGCACGCGGCGGGGCTGGCGGAGCGGCTGGGCTACGGCGAGGGATTCATGAACGTGGGCCCTGCCCAGGTAAGCTTCGTCGGGCACGGTGTGGGGATCGAGCTGGATGAGGTTCCCCATCTGGCCGATGGGGCCAAGCAGCCGATCGAGGTCGGCATGACGATCGCGGTCGAGGCCAAGATCGGCTTCCCCGGGCGAGGAGTGGTGGGAGTCGAAGACACGCTCCTCATCACGCCCACCGGCCCGGAATGCCTGACCTTTACTCCCCGCGACCTCGTCATCCTCTAAACCGAATTCTCTGCGCTCCTTTTGTAGGGTGGGAAAGATTTTTCGAAATTAGCCATTGCGTCAATCGCTGGGAGGCGTATTCTATTATCGAGATCCTTTCTCTGGTGCCGATCCTTCATAAGGCAGCGAATCCATGACCCTGCCTCGCTGGTGGCTGGATGGGTTCCTCGCTGATGGGAATGACACGGCTCCACCCCCGCATCCCCATACTCCATTCTTTCCAACGCCAGACGACCGAGTTTGGCCCCGCCCCTGCGGCGGCTGCAGGTGTAGCCGGCTCTGAGTGGCTCAGGGAGCTGTTGAGGCGCTCGCCGAGCACTTGTTGAAAATATAGATGACAGGGGAATAGTCTTCGGCCAGGCCTGGTCGGAACGGTACTGCATCTGGGCTCGACTCCTGGAGGCTGGCAAGATGTCTCCCAGGTCCACGAGAGAGCCAGACCATTCGATTCAGTCTGTGCGCCGCGCCCTGCGGCTGATCGAGCACCTCGCCAGCGAGAAGGCCGCTGTCCCGATCAGCCAGCTCAGTCGGAAGGTTGGCCTGCACATCAGCACGACTCACCGTTTGCTCTCCACCTTAAGGCTGGAAGGCTCCGTTCAGCAAGATCCAGCCAGCGGACACTACCTCCTCGGTCCACGATTGTTTCTCCTCGGCCAGCAGTATCTCAGCGGAATGGAACGAAGGAGGGCGCGTGGCATGACCCTTCGCGTGGAAAGGGTGTGGGAGGGCAAGGGGCGGGCGCCGCCCCATCCACGCGGCTGAACCCTTGCACTTGGCGATGAAAGGAGGAGCCGAATGAGTCCAGAGCCGAAATTGGCGAACGTGGATCCGGGGCGCGGACCCCAGTACGAGGTGGCAGATTTCCCCGCGCCACCGCGAGACCTCAACTTCCGAAAGTTGATGGCGGTGCTGGGGCCTGCGGTCATTGCGCTCGGCGGGACGATCGGCGGAGGCGAGTGGCTGGTGGGCCCCTCGCTCTTCGTGCAGTGGGGGCTGGCGCTCCTGTGGGTCACTACCGTTTCGTCGCTCCTTCAAGTGTATCTGAATCTGGAGATGTGTCGGTACACCCTCTATACGGGTGAGCCGATCACCGTCGGGTTCATGCGATTGGCTCCGGGGAAGGCCTTTTGGGGCTGGCTCTTCACCATTGTTGGCTTCCTGGAGCGGGCGCTGCCTGGCTGGGCGCTGGGGGCCGCGACGGCCCTGGCGGCATTTCAGCTCAGCCGCATTCCCGGCGCACCGGACAAAGGGACGGTCATCTTCTGGGGGTACGTGGTATTCGCATCGTGCTGCCTGATCATCTGCATGGGAAAGACGATCGAGCGCACGCTGGAATGGGCCAACTGGATCATGATGATCGTGGTCCTGGGCGGCCTGTTCCTGCTCGACCTCTACATCGTACCGGCGTCGGTGTGGTGGGAGGGCATCACCGGGTTCTTCCACTTCGGCTATATCCCGAAGGGCGTGGACATGTTGCTCCTCGGCGCGCTGGTGGGCTACTCGGCCTACGGCGGCTTTGGGAACAACGCTATCAGCAACTGGTATCGCGACAAGGGCTACGGGATGGGGGGCAACGTCGGCTACATCCCTGCGGCCATCGGCGGAAAGGAAGTCCGCGTCTCCCATGTGGGGAAGATCGCGCCCCAGACCCCGGAAAACTTCGCCCGCTTCAAGGGCTGGTGGAAGCTCTTGAATATCGACCAGTGGTTCGTGTTCTACGGCGGCGCGATGATGGGGATGTTTCTGCCTGGGATTTTGTACGTCGGGACCCTGCCCCGGGGCCAGAAGCTTCCCGCGTGGGGCATCGCGGCATCCGCCGCGAGCGGGCTGGTCCAGCAAATGGGGAACTTCGGCTGGTTCCTGGCGCTGTTCTTTGGCTTCTGGATCTTGTATAGCACGGCCATCAGCAACGTGGACCTGGTTGTGCGGCAGTCCACCGACATGCTGTGGTTCGGCGTGGAAGGCATTCGGCGGTGGGCCAAGGCCGACATCCGCAAGGTCTATTACACCCTGCTGGTTGTGTTCTTCGTGTGGGGCATCGCCTTCGTCAACATCACGCTCCCGATCATCATCTTCGCCGTGAGCGCCAACATCGCCAACTTCACCATGGCCCTCTCGGCGATCCTGACGATCCGGGTTCAGCGCAAGTTCCTGCCCGAGGAATACCGGGGAAGCATGTTCCGGGTAGTGGTGCTCAGCCTGAACGTCCTGTTCTTCGGGTTTTTCTTCGTGGTGTTCATCCTGAGCCAGTTCTTCGGCCTGAAGTTCTGAGAAAGAAGAGGCAGGGGTCTTCGGTTGACGGAGGCCCCTGCCTGCGGGCCCAGCACCCTGGCGGAGGGCGGCCCAAGGTGCTGGACGAGCGGCTGCCACACCGGTTGAGGTGTTCCATTAGATCTTGCTCACCCTCTGGAAGTGCACCGACGCCTTCTGTCCCGCCTGCTCGCGCTCGCCGATCAGGGTCTGTCCATCGGGCGAAAGCTCAACGGTGAATGAGCCGGGGGAGCCCCAGCGGAGCTTGCCGTCCGGGAGGACCTTGGCCCGTGCGTGCAGCCAGGAGCTATCTCGGGTGCCTTCGCCCCAGGTGTAGAAGATGCTCGCCGAATACCGGTCGGCGTTCATGATGATCAAGCGGGTCGGGAGAGTGCCTGGCTCCGCTGCCTTCCACGGCCCCGAAAAGCCGCTCGGGGCCGATATAGCCACCACGGGAGCGTCTGCGGCTGGGGATGGAACGCCTCCAGGTGTGCTCGCGAGCTTCTGCGACACTATGGAACCGACGATGACCGCGAACACGAAGACGGGGACTGCAACTCTTACGGTAGTCATGGCTTCACCTCCCCATAAGATGCCCCCTAGGGGCCCTGGGAGAGTTACCACTGACCGCGCCCGCCGCCTCCTCCCCTCTGCCTGAATCTGCCAGCGGCCTGGCTGCTCGTCGCGAACCCGCTGCCCTGAGGGGTCGCCCAGCTTGTCCGGTCAGTTCAGCTCGTCGAGCCCCCTGAGCCGTCGGGCGATCCGCGAGCCAAGCTTCCAGGCCGCCATCATGCCGAAGCCGAGCGTGGCGAAGAGGGAAAAGACCCCTAACGACTGTCCGAGCATCTTCGCCCATGGGATAAGGAGTGTGCTTTTCATGGAGATCGCCTTTCGTTGTCTGGATGCCCTGACAAGAGGCACATTCCGTGCCGAGCGCCGCTTTCCGCCGAGGCGGGTGCCAAGTCGGCAAAAAATCGGGGAGTTGCATGCGCCTCGAGAGGATCGCATGTGGAGACGGTTGCCCGCTCGGCAGAGAAATGGATACAGGCTGTATCCGAGAGCAGACGCCGCCGGGCAGGCGCGGGATGGTGACCATCCGCGTGCAATCAGTCGCTGAACCCTTGCTTTCGTGAGGGAGGATAGGTAAGGTACAGGCCGTCCTGCGGCAAAAGCTGCGCCTCGCTTTCAAATTCGCCGCGACGCCTTGAATGGCGGCTGGGCCATGACCGAGATCGCCATCGAAATGCTGCTGGAGGAACTACTCAAGAAGGCGGACGCGGGGCAGCTCCCGGCGAAGAAAGCCGACATGCTGATACACTTGAAGGGGCGCGTGTCGGCGGGACGGGGGATCACGGAGATGCAGGAGGAGTTGCTCCGCGACCTGGGAGAGGCGTACGGAGTCCGCTGAGGAGTCTGCATTCTTGGCTCGGTGGCGGGGCGGGTGCGCCGCCTTGCATGATCCGAGGCAAACACACCCTGCCGTTCAAAGTGGAGGGACCGCCATGACGATGACGTCGCGTGAGCGCGTGCTCACGGCCCTCGCGCGGAAGGAACCGGACCGGGTCCCGTACTGCGAGCTCAGCGTGGACCGTGCCTTGGCCCAGCGGCTGATGGGCTGGGAGGGCCCGCCGACCCCATCCGGGACCTTGGAGAGGAACGTGTACACGGTGGAGGAGGCGAAGGCCCTGGCCGCCTTCCTGCACCTGGACAACATCAGCTTTGTATTGCGCGCCCCGGTCTACGCGGACAGGCGTGCCGGGCAGGACGGCCGCCTCTTCTACGGGGAGGGCCTGATCAAGTCCGAAGCGGATCTGCCCCGCCTGCAGTTGCCGGACCCGTACGATGATACCCTGTACGAGGAGGCCGCGACCTTTGCCCGCGAGAAGGATGACTACGCCCTCTGGTTCGTGACAAGGGTTGGCATTTTCCCCACGATGTTGAGCCTCGGGCTGGAGGAGTTCTGCGTCGCCCTCTACGAGCGACGTCCCTTCGTGGAGACGGTGCTGGACCGTTACTGCAACTGGCTGGAGGTCGTGGCGGAGCGGGTGTGCCAGCTCGGATTCGACGTCTTCGCCTCCACCGACGACATGGCGTTCAACACCGCGCCGTTTTTCTCGCCCAAGGTGTTCCAAGACCTTGTCCTTCCCCGCTATGAGCGCGTGGCCAAAAAGATCACGCTGCCCTGGATCATTCATAGCGATGGGAACCTGCTTCCCTTCGTGGATGATCTCCTCAGCGTGGGGATCGCCGGCCTTCATCCGAACGAGAAGGGGGCCATGGACATCCGCTGGATGAAGCGGCACTACGCTGATCGGCTCTGCCTGCTGGGAAACGTGGACCTGAATCTCCTGGGGATGGGACCGCCGGAGGCGGTGGACGAGGAGGTGCGGGGATTGATCCGCGACGTGGGGCCGGGCGGGGGGTACATCGTGACAAGCGGGAACAGCCTGGCGGCCTACCTAATTCCCGAGAACGTCCTGGCCCTGTCCCGGGCGGTCCGGAAATACGGCCGCTATCCTTTAGCCGCCTGAGCGCTCGGTATCCGAAATTCAACGACCGCCGTTCGTGTTCTCATTCCGGATCCCGCCTCAACCTTCCTCTTCCCCGGGACCCTCTGGGTGCGGGAGCGGGATGGGAAGCGGGGCCGCAGTCAAGCTGGACGACGGAGGAGCCTGTGGACGCACTCGAGGCGATTCTCTCGCGGCGAAGCATCCGGCGGTACACGCAGGACCCCGTGTCGGACGAGACGCTCAAGGCGCTGCTCGAGGCGGCGATGAGCGCCCCCTCGGCCGGAAACGAGCAGCCCTGGCACTTCATCGTCATCACCGATCGCCGCCTCCTGGATGCGATCCCCCGATTCCATCCGTACGCCGACATGCTGCGAGAGGCGCAGGTGGCGATCCTGGTGTGCGGTGACACGGAGCGGGAGCGCTACAAGGGCCACTGGGTCCAGGACTGCTCGGCGGCCACGCAAAACCTGTTGCTTGCCGCCCACGCCAGCGGACTGGGAGCCGTTTGGGTGGGGGTGTATCCCGCAGGGGAGCGCGTCCAGCGGATGCAGAAGCTCTTCGGCCTGCCGGCGCACGTCATCCCGCTCGCGCTGGTCCCTCTCGGCCATCCCGGCGAGCGCATCCCGCGGGTCCAGCGCTTCGACCCAGCCCGGATCCACCTGAACGGCTGGCGGTAGCCTGGCGCGGACGTGCGCGCTCAGGCGGGGCGAATTCCGAGATCCTTCAAGAGTCGGGAGAGGTAGGTCCGCTGGAGCCCCAAGGCCTCGGCGGCCCGGGTCTGGTTGCCGCCGGCCTTCGCCAAGGCCTCCCGCAGGATCTGGCGCTTGAAGTCCAGCACGGCTTCGTGAAAGGAGCCGTTCATCGCCTTCTCTTCCGATGTCCCGCCGTCCGGCTCGAGGATGGGCAGGTCGTTGGGCGCGATTTCGGGTCCGGTGCAGAGGACCACCGCGCGCTCGATGGCGTTCTCCAGCTCCCGCACGTTTCCCGGCCAATCGTACTGGATGAGGAGGGCCAGCGCCGCGGAGGAGATAACCTTGGGCGGCCGCTTCAGCTCTGCGCTGTATTTGCCCACGAAGTGCCGACTGAGGAGTTCTACATCTTCTTTCCGCTCGCGAAGTGGGGGAAGGGTCAGGCTCACGACGTTCAGCCGGTAGTAGAGATCCTGCCGGAAGCTCCCCCGCCGCATGGCTTGCTCCAGATCCGTGTTGGTGGCGGCGATGAAGCGGACGTCCACGCGGATGGGCCGGGTTCCGCCCACCCGCTCGAACTCCTGCTCCTGCAGGAGGCGGAGGAGCTTGGCCTGGAGTGCCGGCTGGATGTCCCCCACCTCGTCCAGGAAGAGGGTCCCGCTATCCGCCATCTCCACCTTGCCCCGCTTGAGCTGGTGCGCGCCCGTGAAGGCCCCCTTTTCGTGCCCGAAGAGCTCGCTCTCCAGGAGTTCCGACGAGAGGGCCACGCAGTTGACCACGACGAGGGGGCGGCCCTTCCTCGGACTCCAGCGGTGAATGGCCCGGGCCAGGATTTCCTTCCCTGTTCCGCTCTCGCCCCGCAGGAGAATGGTGGCGTTGCTCGCGGCCGCCTGCTGGGCGGTGCGGACGAGCTCCTGCATGACGGCGCTCTGTCCGAGGAGGGGCCGGTCCTGCGCCTCCAGCTCTCCCTGCAGCAGGCGGTTCTCCTGGCGGAGGGTATCCCGCTCCAGGGCTTTGTTGATGACCACCTCCAGGTGGGAGGGGTCCAGGGGCTTGGGGATGAAGTCGTAGGCGCCGGCGCGCATGGCTTCGACGGCCCGCTGCGGTGTCCCCCACGCGGTGATGACGATCACCGTGGTGTCGATCCCTTCACGGCGGACGGCCTGCAGGACCTCCAGCCCGCTCAGCTTGGGGAGCTGGAGGTCCAGCAGCGTGAGCGGCGGCGCCTCCGTGCGCAGGAGGCTCAGGGCCTCCTCGCCGTCGGTGGCCGTGCGGACCTCGAACTGCATCAGCTCTAGCCTGTCGCTGAGCAGTTCGAGGATGTCAGGATCGTCATCCACCACGAGAATTCGGCCGCGGGGTCTGGTCATTATTTCCTCCCGGTATCCGGAGGCGTCAGGCGGGGCGCATGGGCGGTTGTGGGCAGGGTGAAGATGAAGCGGCTCCCCTTCCCCATCTCACTTTCCACCCAGATCCGGCCTCCGTGGAGCTCGATCAGGCTCTTGGCGATCGTGAGGCCCAAGCCAGTCCCGTGCGTTTTGTGCTGCCCGTCTCGACGGACCTGGTGGAATTTGTCGAAGATGGCGTCGAGCTCCTCGGGGGGGATTCCCGGACCTGTGTCCTCGATGGTGGTCTCCACCCATCTGATGGACTGGTCCACTGGTGGATTGGCGGAGTGGTGCATTGGCAGGGACGAATCCACCGATTCACGATCCCACGAGTCCACCAATCGGGCGGAGAGCGTCACCCGCCCGCCCGCCGGGGTGAACTTCACGGCGTTTCCGGCCAGGTTCAGGAAAATCTGATGGAGCTTGTCCCCATCGGCGAAGGCCAGGGCAGGCTCGGGAGGCGGCAAAGCGGCGAGCGTTAGGCCTTTCTCAGCGGCCATCGGCCGGAGGGCCTCCATCACCTCCTGCATGACCTCGTCCACCGCGATGCGTGTCCGCTGCAGTTCGGTCCGGCCCGCCTCGATCCGGGAGAGGTCCAGGAGGTCGCTGATGAGACGCACGAGTCGGTCCGTGTTGCTCTTCACCCTGGTCAGGTACCGGTGGAGCGCCGGGCTGATCTCCCCCGTCACGCCGTCCAGGAGGTTGTCCACGGACATGCGGATGGCGGTCAGGGGGGTCCGCAGCTCGTGGGAGACGTTGGAGACGAAATCCGACTTCAGGCGATCCAGCTCCTGGAGCTTGGCGTGCGAGGCCTCCAGCTCCCGCGTGCGCGCGGAGACCTTGGCCTCCAGGCTCACGTTGAGGAGGGCGATCTCGCGATAGGCAAGGGCATTGGCAAGGGCCACCGCGGCCTGATCCGCCAGGTGTTGAAGCACATCCACCGTATCGGACCCGAAGGGGGTGTCCGTCCAGCGACCGACCGCGAGGACGCCCACACAGGTCTGCTGCACGGAGATGGGCACCAGCACCAGAGCCTGCACCTTTTCCTCGGCGAGGATTCTCTCCTCGTCGGGATCGACGACATAGGGGGCGGGCGAGACCCACGCCCGCCCTTCCTGGAGTACCTGGCCCGCGCGCCCTCGGCCGGGAAGGATGCCCCAACTCTGCAGCCCCGTCGCGGTGGCGCCCGCGGACGCCGCCACGGTGGCCGCCATGCCGTCCTGCCCACGGTAGGCGAGGATGGCGAGGTCGGCCCTGCAGATCTCCCGCGCGTGTCGCACCAGGGCGGTGAGGACGGTCTGGACGTTCAGCGTCGAGGAGAGCTCGCGGTCCAGTGCGAAACGGAGGCGGAGCGAGTCGGCCATGCTGTTGAAGGCCACGGCGAGATCTCCCACCTCGTCCTGGCGTTCAACCGGGATGCGTCGCTCGAGATCTCCGCGAGCCACGGCCTCTGCGCCCTGGGACAGGGCCCGGATCGGACGGACGAGCCGGCGGACGTACATCTCGACCCAGAGGAGTCCTCCGATCAACGTGAAGACCCCCAGCCCCAGGATGGTGTTTCGCGTCTGCCGCAGAATGCGCAGCTCGTTCTCGAAGGAGATCCCGATGCGCGCCACCGCCCGGCGCTCGTCCAGGAGCAGGACGGGGGCGGCGAAGTCGAACAGGGGGCCACCCGCGTCCGAGCGCGTCTCCTGGACGATCGGCTCGGTCGCCCGCAAGGCGCGCAGGGACAGGGGATCTCGGAAGATCTCGCCGGTGTGATCCACCAGGCTGTGCATGAGCACGCGCCCGTCCAGGTCCAGGATCATGGCGTAGCGCATGCCTGGCTGGCGCACCAGACTTCGAACCAGCGCCCGCAGGGAAAGGAAATCCCCTGCCACCACCCCCTGCACACTGCTGAAGGCGAAGACCCGAACCAGGCTGAAGCCCTTCTCCTGCGCTGTCTTGCGAAGCGCGGCCTCCTGGACCATGAGGACGACGGGCAGCAGGAGCGCGAAGAGGGCTGAGCTCAGGACGATGAACTGCAGGGTGAGGCGGGCGTGAAGGCGCAAGCGCCCGTACCAGCCGCGGATGCGATTGATGCCGTCCATCACCTGGAGTCTCAGGGGATCTCCACCTTCGCCAGCTTGTCCTGCGGCTCGCCATACAGGTTCAGCGTCAGCCCTTTCACCCGGCTGCTCACGGCTGCCAGGCCGATCCGATGGACGAGAAACAGCGCCGGCAGATCTTCCACGACCAGGCGAGCCACCTCACCATACAGCCGGAGGCGGCGTGCCTCCTCCATGGGCTGACGGGCTTCCGCCAGCAGCTTGTCAATTCGCGGATTCATGAGGTGGCCGAAGTTGTCCTGGGACTGCGACTGGAACAGGGGGAAGAGAAGTCGCTCGGGATCAGGGGTGCTGATGGAACAACTGTAGAGGTAAAGGTCGTGGTCGCCCTTCGCGCGTTCCTGGTGAAAGTCCTTCCAGCTCGGAACCCGCAGCAGGTCCAGCGTGATCCCGACCTTCTCCAGGTCCCCCTTAATGGCCAGGGCAACCTCGGACCACAGCTCAATGGGATTGAAGTAGAGCAGGCGCAGGCGGAGACCCGACGCCTTCCCCGCATCCTTCAAGAGTGTCCGGGCCAGATCGGGATCGAAGGCGGGCTGGGAGAGCTCGGGATCGAAGGCCGCGCAGCCGGGGGGCAGCGGACCCCTGGCGGCGATCATGGCGCCGCGGCCAAGCACCGTGGCCAGCCGCTCCCGGTTGACCGCACGCACCACCGCCTCGCGGATGCGGCGATCCTTTAGGGCGGGCCGGTCCAGACGCATACCGAGGAACATGGTGTTGAGGCCGCCGAACTTCACCAAGTCCGTCCTCGGGTCGGCGCGGACCAGTTCGAAAAAATCCGGGGGGACATTGACGAGCAGGTCGAACTCTCCAGCGATGAGCCGCCCAATGGCCTTCTCATCGACGGCTTGCGCGACGAACCGAACTCCGTCGAGCTTGGGCCGCCCATGCCAGGACTGCGCAAAAGGGGCCAGGGCGATTTGGCTCCCTTCCCAGCGCTCGAGACGGAAGGGGCCCGTTCCAACCGGCGCCCGGGAAAGGTCGCCCTTGTGCTCTCTGAGCGCCTTGGGGCTCACGATCTTCACCAGGGCGAATTGGTGAGGACGGGAATAATTGGTGGTAATGGCAACGGTGTGAGAATCTACGATCCGCACCTCCTTGATCAGCCCGGAGAGTACCTTTTCGTACGCGTTCGATGGGGTTGAGGAATGGTAGGGGGAACTCGGGAGGTATTGCCGCTCGTAGCTTGCTTTCACTGCCTCTGCGTCCAGCAGGCTGCCATCATGAAACTGGACGTTCCGCCGCAATACGAAGGTGTAGGTGAGGCCATCCGCACTTGCCTCCCACCGTTCGGCCAGTGCGGGAAGCATGTGGGTCCCGTCGGCCGAGAGCTGGGTGAGGGCATCATACAGCGGCCACATCACTTGATCGTCTTGAATGTGATTGCTCTTGGCCGGATCGAGGGAGACGGGCGGGCTGCCGATGAGTTCACTGAAGATGCGCTCTGCGGCAATGGAAGACGTTGCCGAGAGTCCGACGAGCACAGCGGCAATCAGAACACGCACCGCACACCCCCTCGCCCGCTGTTCAGGACAGGCTGATTGCCACGACATGGAAATCCCCTCCGCGGTTCCGGCCGATAATGTTCGCCCCGAATTGCCTAGGCTGTCTGTCTTCTGGAGGAAGGATGCCTCCCCATCGTTCTCAAGAGGAAGAACGCAATGCCCCATGCCCAGCAAGCGAGGGAGGCATCGGACCCGCCCTCGCCCCTGGCCGTCACCGCTGACCGGCACGCGAGCGGGTCAAGCCGCGAGGTCTAGATTTCTGAAATTCTCTGGCATGCTGACATCACCTAGGTTCCGTTACCGCCGTCTTCGAATTCAAAGGAAATCGTCTTGCTCATCGCCTGTGCGAACCGATCCAGATCCGCCCGGCGGAGCTTACCCGAGATCTCGATGGTCATGCGCACGTTCAGCCGATCGGACGGGTCCTTGTCCAGGCGCCACACGTTGTCCGGGTGCTTTCTCGCGGTTCTTTTCACCTTGTCAAAAGTCGTGGGTGTGTGGTCGAATTCTTTCACACCCTCCTTGCCGCGACCCTCCGACATGGCTTCCTCCTCTCTGATTTCACGATAAGGCTCAGGCGTCCGGAATGCCCTGTGAACGAGCAAGCTCTGCCATGAAGGCGTCGGCGAGCCCACTTCCAAGGCTGAGAATCTCTTCTCCCCATAGATACTCAACGACCACTTCGCGGCGGCGCCTGACCACGCGGACCCAGCGGCCTTTCCAATTCTTTCGAGCGAAGGCCTCCTTGTCTCCCGCATCGGGGAGCGTGGCCCCTTCTCCGGTCTTGTCCCTGTAAGGGAACAGGAGGTTCTCGAACACCTCTCCATCCAATTCCCAGCCACACATGACGTGGACTAACTCGTGCAAAAGGACGGCGTTGAGCCGCGCCTGTCCTGCATCAAAAGTACGTTGGCACAGCCAGATGCAGGAGCCTCCTGTGTATGCGAATGGCCCAGTGCTGCCCTTATCGTCGAACGCCAGCATCACACCGCGAGATGAGATCGTGTGTGGGAACGGCTTGGTTCCGTCCAAGACCGTTTCCAGCCCGCCCTTCAGATCCTGTGGGAACTTCACTCCCCCCGGTGGGTTATCCAGCTTGTGAAGGATCGCTTCGACGGCCCGCTGCACATTCTGTTGGTATTGTTGGGGGAACCCTTGATCAAAGATCAGCATGACAGCACCTCATGTGGTACAAGGGCCCACAGGGGAGGGCATCTTTGGTCGCCCCCAGTCCAGCGCGGATTCCTTCGTCCTCTTTTCTCCGGCAAGAGCTCCTTTGCCTGGCTGCTTGGCCAGCCGAACTGGTTCACCTCCTCTCTTGACTGGGGCTGTGTCCCCGCGGCCATTGTCAGTTTTGCTTTCCTGATGCGGCATCTCTCTTGGGGGATGAGTGGTGTATGAAAGGGCGGTCATGCCACAGGGGAGGTCCGGCAAAACACAGACGTCCTCGCCGGTCTGATCGACCGACAAGGGCGCACGATTGCGAGGCGTGTAGCCTGAGGCGAACACGCCAGGGGAGACGCTGGTGCCGGTGCCAGCCGACGATCGTGACACGGGAACCACCTCCGCTGGGATGGTGGCACGTGGTCACGCGCAGTCGAGCATGGTCGCGCGGTGGATATCGGTTACGGGCGCTTCCCGGACGCCGTAGTCTTTGGAGGGTTCGTTCCGGCAAGCCCCGGATTGTCGGCACGATCGGGTGGAAGGATAACGAGAGTTGCCTCGACCTGTCAACGCGCAAATAAAATAGCGGCTGTCCGGCGGTCCCATCCCTGCGCACTGCCGGCGCAACATGAATCAAGCCGCGACTTGGATCGGAGTTGACATCGCCCATGGGATCACGTAGTCTTGCCCGACGTTCGCTTTCATAAGTGTGTGGGCCCAAAGGGTGGGAGGGCATTGTTATGGCAGAAATCGTCGCACGCAAGGCGCCCGGGAAAGACGATCGCAAGGAGAAGGACAAGGCGCTGGAATTGGCGCTCGCCCAGATCGAGAAGCAGTACGGCAAGGGCGCCATCATGCGCATGGGCATCTCGGGGGCCCTGCTGCCCGTGGCGATCATCCCCACCGGCTCGCTCGAGCTGGATTACGCCCTCGGGGTGGGCGGCGTGCCGCGCGGCCGCGTCATCGAGATCTTCGGCCCCGAGTCGAGCGGGAAGACGACCCTTGCCCTGCACATCATCGCCGAGGCGCAGAAGCGGGGCGGGTCGGCGGCCTTCGTGGACGCGGAGCACGCCCTCGACGCCAACTACGCCAAGACGCTCGGGGTGAACACGGACGACCTCCTCATCTCGCAGCCCGACACGGGCGAGCAGGCGCTGGAGATCACCGAGGTCCTGGTCCGGAGCGGCGCCATCGACGTGGTGGTGATCGACTCGGTGGCGGCCCTGGTACCCCGCGCGGAGATCGACGGGGAGATGGGGGACTCCCTCCCCGGACTCCAGGCCCGCCTCATGTCCCAGGCGCTCCGCAAGCTGACGGCGGCCATCAGCAAGTCCCGCACCAGCGTCGTCTTCATCAACCAGATTCGCGAGAAGATCGGGGTCATGTTCGGCAACCCCGAGACCACCACGGGCGGCCGCGCGTTGAAGTTCTACGCCTCCGTGCGGCTGGACATCCGGCGGATCTCGGCGCTCAAGGACGGGGAAGAGGTCATCGGCAGCCGGGTGAAGGTCAAGGTCGTCAAGAACAAGGTGGCGCCACCCTTCAAGGAGGCCGAGTTTGATATCGTCTACGGCGAGGGGATCTCCCGCGCTGGGGAGCCTCCTGGATCTCGGGGCGACCCACAAGGTGGTGGAGAAGAGCGGGGCCTGGTACACCTTCAACGGGGAGCGCATCGGCCAGGGCCGGGAGAACGCCAAGCGCTTCCTGCAGGAGCATCCGGCCACTGCCGACGAGATCGAGGCGAAGCTGCGAGCGGCCCTGGGTCTCGTGGCGCCGGCCGCGGCGGAAGCGGAGGCGTAGATGGAGCTAGCCGATCTGCTCAAGATCGCCGTCGCCCGGAGGGCCTCCGACCTCCACCTCAAGGTGGGCAGCCCGCCGGTCCTCCGGATCGACAACCGGCTCGTCCCCCTGAACGAGATGCCGCGCCTCACCCAGGACATCGTGGTCACCATGGCCGCCGGCGTGATGAACGCCAAGCAGCGCGAGCGGTTCAAGGACCAGAACGGGGCGGACCTGGCGTACTCCGTGCCGGCGCTGGGCCGGTTCCGCGTGAATGTGTTCCAGCAGCGCGGCATGGTGGGGATCGTGTTGCGCGTGATCCCCCTCAAGATCCAGACCATCACCGAGCTGAACCTGCCGCCGGTCCTGGAGAAGTTGGCCCTGGAGCCTCGCGGGATGATCCTGGTGACGGGGACTACCGGGTCGGGCAAGTCCTCGACCCTGGCGGCCATGATCGACCACATCAATTGCCTGCGCTCGGGCCACATCCTCACCATCGAGGACCCGATCGAGTTCCTGCACCGGGACAAGAAGTGCCTCGTCAACCAGCGCGAGGTGGGGGTGGATGCCCTCTCCTTCAGCGAGGCCCTGCGGAGTGCGCTGCGCCAGGACCCGGACATCATCCTGGTGGGGGAGATGCGGGATTACGAGACCATCTCCACGGCCATCCTGGCGGCGGAGACGGGCCATCTGGTGATGAGCACGCTCCACACCCTGGATGCCACGGAGACAGTCAACCGCATCATTTCCGTCTTCCCGCCTTACCAGCAGAAGCAGATCCGCCTGCAGCTCGCCGCGGTCCTGCGCGGGGTCATCTCCCAGCGCCTGATCCCCCGCGCCGACGGGAAGGGCCGGGTGCCGGCGGTGGAGGTCCTGGTCACCACCGCCACCGTCCGCGAGTCCATCGTGGACGCCGACAAGACCCGGACGCTGCGCGACGTGATCGCCGCGGGCGTCAGCCAGTACGGGATGCAGACTTTCGACCAGTCCCTCATGGCGCTCTACACGCGTGGCCTCATCACCTACGAGGAGGCGCTGCACTGGTGCAGCAACCCCGAGGACTTTGCCCTGCGGGTGCGGGGCATCGAGTCCACGGCGGATTCGCGCTGGCGGCAGGTGGAGGAGCCGGGGTCTTCCTCCCAGGGGGTCCCGGGGATGACGCGGTTGTGAGCGCAGACGAGTCGCGAGACTTCGGCGAGCTCAGTCGAGTCGCCGCGAGCCGAGAGCCAAGACGAGAGGGGCAGAAGGCAGGAGGCAGAAGGCGGAGGGCAGAGGGGGAGCGGGCCGATCCGGGGGAGGTGGCCCTCAAGCTCCTGGCCGTGCGGGCCCGGAGCCGCGAGGAGATCCGGCTGTCCCTCAGCCGGCGGGGCTATCCGCCGGACGAGGTCGCGGCCGTGCTGGCTCGCCTCGCGGCGGCCCGTTACCTGAACGATCTGGACTTGGCGCGGGACTGGGTACGCGCGCGGGCCGAGCGGTGTGGCTTTGGCCCGGCCCGGCTGGCCCGGGAACTTCGGGCGAAGGGGATTGCTGACCAGGACATCCGCGCGGCCCTGGGTGAGTTGCTGGCAGCGCAGAGCCCGTTGGCGCTCGCCGAGGAGGCGGCCCGACGAAAATTGACGGCGCTCCAGGGCGTGCCGCCCCCGGTGGGACGGCGACGGCTGGGTGCCTACCTCGCCCGGCGAGGCTTTTCCACCGAGATCATCCTGCGGCTCTGCCAGAAGTACTTCCCCAACATGGAGGAGTCGTCCGAGTTGTTCTGACCGCCGGCGGGACAGTCGGGGCTCCCCTTAGGATAGGGATCGCAGGATGCGGTTGACACCCCGATCCGGGAATGAGATTCGCCGCCGGTTCGTGGAGTTCTTCAGGGGCCGGGGGCACACGCACGTGCCGAGCGCGTCGCTGGTGCCGAAGGCGGACCCCACGCTCCTGTTCACCAACGCCGGCATGGTGCAGTTCAAGGACGTCTTCACGGGGCGAGAGAGGCGTCCCTACCGCCGCGCGGTCACCGTTCAGAAGTGCGTCCGCGCGGGCGGCAAGCACAACGACCTGGAGAACGTGGGCCGGACGGCCCGCCACCACACCTTCTTCGAGATGCTGGGGAACTTCTCGTTCGGGGACTATTTCAAAGAACAGGCCATCGAGTACGGGTGGGATTTCCTCACGGCCGACCTCGGGATCCCGCCAGAGCGGCTCTGGGTGACGATCCACGAGGGCGACGCCAAGCTGGGCATCGGGCCCGACGAGGAGGCTCACGCCCTGTGGCGGCGCACCGTCCCCGAGGAGCGAATCGTGGCCTGCTCGACGAAGGACAACTTCTGGTCCATGGGCGACACCGGGCCCTGCGGTCCCTGCTCCGAGATCGTCTTCGACCAGGGGCCTGGCATGGGCTGCGGGAAGCCCACCTGCGCCGTGGGGTGCGACTGCGACCGCTACCTGGAGCTGTGGAATCTGGTGTTCATGCAGTTCGAGCGGGATGCGGCGGGGAAGATGACCCCGCTGCCCCGCCCGAGCATCGACACCGGCGCGGGGCTGGAGCGGGTGGCGGCCATCCTCCAGGGTGTGCCCTCGAACTTCGACACCGATCTCGTGCGCCCCGTCATCGGTGCCGTGGAGGAGATGACGGGCAAACGGTATGGGGAGGATGGGGCCGCCGACGTCTCGATGCGGGTGATCGCGGATCACGCGCGGGCCACCACCTTCCTGATCTCGGACGGCGTCCTGCCCAGCAACGAAGGACGCGGCTATGTCCTGCGTCGCATCCTGCGCCGGGGCCTGCGCCACGGGCGGCTCCTCGGCCTGGAGGAGCCCTTTATGGCCGCGGTGACGGGCCGCGTCGTCGAGCTCATGCAGGAGGCGTACCCCGAGCTCGCGGAGACGCGGGCGCACGTGGCACAGGTCACTCTCCGCGAGGAGGAGCGGTTCGGCCACACGCTCAAGGTCGGCCTCAAGCTGGTGGAGTCGCTCCTGGAGGAGGTGAAGGCCAAGGGCGCGTCGGTGATCCCGGGCGCGGAGATCTTCCGCCTCTACGATACGTACGGCTTCCCCGTGGATCTGTTGCGGGACCTGGCGACGGAACAGGCGCTCAGCCTGGACGAGGCAGGGTTCGAGCGGGAGATGGCTGACCAGCGAGTCCGTGCCCGCGAGTCCTGGGTCGGCTCCGGTGAGGTGGAGGTTGCGGCCAGCCTGCGGGAGCTCACGGCCCGGGTGCGGGTCGAGGCCCTCTGGCATGAGCGGCTCGGGGCCGAGGCGGTGGTGGAGGCCATCCTGGTGGGGGACGATCACCGCTGCGTGCCCGCCCTGCAGGAGGGGGAGAGCGGCGCGGTCTTGCTCAACCGGACACCCTTCTATCCCGAGGCGGGCGGCCAGGTGGGGGACGTGGGCACGCTCCAGGGGGACGGGATGCTGGCCGAGGTTCGGGACACGAAGCGCCCGGTGCCGAACTTGGTGCTCCACAGCGTTCGGGTGAGGCGCGGCACGCTCTGCGCCGGACAGACGGTGGAGGCGGCGGTGGACGGGGGGCGCCGGCGCGTCACGGCCAAGAATCACACGGCGACCCACCTCTTGCACGCCGCCCTGCGATCGGTCCTGGGGGATCATGTGAAGCAGGCGGGCTCCCTGGTGGCGCCGGACCGCCTGCGCTTCGACTTCAGCCATTTCACCCCCCTCTCCGAACGGGACGTGGAGCGGATCGAGGAGATCGTCAACGAGCAGATCTGGCGGAACGCGCCGGTCGAGACCGAGGTCATGGAGCTGGATCGCGCCCTCGGCCTGGGTGCCATGGCCCTCTTCGGCGAAAAGTACGGGGAGCGGGTCCGGGTCGTGACCGTCCCCGACTTTAGCAAGGAGCTGTGCGGGGGGACCCACGTGGCGGCCACGGGGGAGATCGGCCTTTTCAAGATCGTGGGCCAGGGTGGAGTGGCCTCGGGTGTCCGGCGCGTGGAGGCGTTCACCGGGCCGGGCGCCTTCCACCACGTGCGGCGGGAGGAGGCGGTCCTGGACGCGGCGGCCGAGCACCTCAAGGCGCGACCGCTGGAGCTGGCGGAGAAAGCAGAGAAGCTGGCCCTGGCCGCGCGCGAGCTGGAGCGGGAGGTCCAGCGCTTGCAGACCAAGCTGGCGGCGGGGCAGGCGGAGGGCCTCCTGCGCGGGGCGCAGGAGGTGGAGGGCATCCGGGTGGTGGCCTCCCAGGTGGACTCCCTGGATGGCAAAGGGATGCGGGAGCTGGGCGATCGGCTGCGGGGGGCGCTCGGGAGCGGCGTGGTGGTCCTGGTCAGTTCCGGGGACGGCCGCGTGACCTGGCTCACCATGGTGACCAAGGATCTCACGGCCCGGCTGCATGCGGGGAAGCTCGCCCAGGCCCTGGCGAAGCTCACAGGCGGGGGCGGGGGCGGCCGGCCGGACATGGCCGAGGCGGGGGGAAAGGACCCCTCGCGCATAGCCGAGGCGCTGATCAAGGTCCCCGATCTGGTGCGGGCTCAAGTGCAAGGCAAGGGGTAAGTCGCCGCCATGCGCCGCCGAAAAAAACGCGACCGGTGTCGTTTTTGTTGAAATCCAATAGAGAGAACGAGTATCATCAATGCATTTGGAAACTTCGAACCGGCTCCGGGTGCCCATCGAGCGCGACGGCTTCGTGTTTATCCTCCCCACCTTGGGGGTGACCACGTTGCTCTTCGCGCTCCGGTTCCCCGCGCTGGGGACCGTCGTCCTGCTCCTGGCCGCCTTCGTGGTCTACTTCTTCCGGGACCCGGAGCGGGAGATCCCCCAGGGGGAGCGGCTGATCCTGGCCCCGGCCGATGGGCGGATCGTGGCCGTCAAGCCCTTCCCGGACTGGAAGGGGCCGTTCGGGGAGCCGCTCACGCGCGTGAGCATCTTTCTGTCGGTGCTGGATGTCCACGTGAACCGGGCGCCCATCAAGGCGGTGGTGAACACGGTGACCCACTCGTCCGGGCGTTTTCTGGCGGCCTGGGGTGAGGCCGCCTCGACCGAGAACGAGCAGACGCTGATTCACTTCGCCTCTCCCGACGGAGACGTGTGGGTGAAGCAGATCGCTGGGCTGATCGCCCGCCGGGTCGTCTGCCGGCTCCAGTCAGGCCAGAAGGTCAGCGCAGGGGAGCGGATCGGACTGATCCGCTTCGGCTCGCGCGTGGACTGCATCGTCCCGTCTACGGCGGAGTTGAAGGTGCGACGGGGCCAGGTCGTCAAAGGGGGAACCAGCGTGTTGGGGAGGTTGCCATGAAGGGACCCCGAGGGGGAATGCGGCGCCGCATGCGCCGCGGGGTGTATCTGCTGCCCAGCATCTTGACCCTGGGCAACCTGTCCTGCGGATTCTACGCCCTGATCGCCGTTTACAATGACGAGTACATGGCGGCGGCCATCGCCATCCTCCTGGCGGAGGTGTTCGACTACCTGGACGGCGGCGTGGCGCGGATGACGGGTGCCACCAGCGACATCGGGATCGAGCTGGACTCCCTGGCGGACCTGGTGTCCTTCGGGGTGGCCCCGGGGTTGCTCGCCTACGTGTTCGCCCTGAAGCCCTTCGGCTGGATCGGCGGCCTGGCGGCCTTCGCCTTCGCCGCCTGCGGCGCCTTGCGCCTGGCCCGTTTCAACGTGCAGTCGCACAGCCTGGACAAGCGCTATTTCGTCGGACTGCCCATCCCGGCGGCGGCCGCCGTGGTGGCCACGTTCGTGCTGTTCATGAAGGAGTCCTCGGCGGTTGTGGCCTTCGGCCGGGAACTGATCCCGCCCCAAGCCACCTCCGCCGGCGTCTTGCTCGGGATGTACGGGCTGGGATTCCTGATGGTCAGCCGCCTCCGCTACCGCAGCCTGAAGGGGCTGGAGATGCGGCGGCGCAAGCCGTTCACCATCTTGACGACGCTCCTCCTGGTGCTCCTGGTCGTGGCGTCGCATCCCAGCCTGTTCCTCTTCGCCTTTTTCTTCCTGTATGCGATGTCTGGCCTGGTGCGGCTCCTGCCCGCCTGGCAGAAGCGGCATCCCGTTGAGATTGCCGATCAGCCTGCGCCCGGGAAGCACTGAGGCGCGGGAGAAGGATTGGAGGAATCCATCATGGCTGAGCGGATCCTGATCTTCGACACGACCCTCCGGGATGGCGAACAGTCTCCCGGCTACAGCATGAATACCAAGGAGAAACTGGAACTGGCCCGGCAGCTCGCCCGCCTGGGCGTGGATATCATCGAGGCGGGATTCCCCATTGCCTCCGAGGACGATTTCGAAGCCGTGAAGACCATCGCCCAGACCCTCAAGGGCGGGCCGATCATCGCCGGCCTGTGCCGTGCCAAGGATCTCGACATCGACCGCGCCTGGGAGGCCCTCCAGCATGCCGAGCGGCCGCGCATCCACACCTTCATCGCGACCTCCGAGATCCACATCAAGTACAAGCTGAAGTCCACCCAGGCGGAGGTCCTGGAGGCCAGCGTGGCCTCCGTGAAGCGCGCCAAGCGCTACACCGAGGACGTGGAGTTCTCGGCCGAGGACGCCCATCGGACCGACCAGGAGTTCCTCTGCCGCGTGGTGGAGGCGGCCATCAAGGCGGGGGCGACGACCATCAACATCCCCGACACGGTGGGGTACGGCGTCCCGTGGGAGTTCGGGGAGCGGATCCGCGACCTCATGAACCGGGTGGCCGGCATCGAGCGGGTCGTGATGAGCGCCCACTGCCACAACGACCTGGGGCTGGGCGTGGCGAACTCCCTGGAGGCGATCCGCGCAGGGGCCCGCCAGGTCGAGTGCACCATCAACGGGATCGGCGAGCGCGCCGGCAACGCCGCCCTGGAAGAGCTGGTCATGGCCCTCCGGACCCGGAAGGACCTGCTGGGCTTCGAGACGGGCATCCGGACGGAGGAGATCTACCGCACCTCCAAGCTCCTCCAGTCCATCACGGCGGTGAGCGTCCAGCCCAACAAGGCCATCGTCGGGGCGAACGCTTTTGCCCACGAGGCGGGGATCCACCAGCACGGCGTCCTGCAGAAGCCTCTGACCTACGAGATCATGACGCCGGAATCGGTAGGCGTCCCTCGGAGCCAGCTCGTCCTGGGCAAGCACTCCGGGCGGCACGCCTTCAAGAAGCGGCTGGAGGACCTGGGGATCGCCCTGAGCGAGGACGACCTCAACAAGGCCTTCGTCCGCTTCAAGGCGCTCTGCGACCGCAAGAAGGAGGTCTTCGACGAGGACCTGCTGGCGCTGGTGGAGGAGGAGTTGATGGCCCCGGCGGAGACCTACGCCCTGGACCACCTCCAGTTCACCAGCGGGACGAACATCGTGCCCACGGCCACCGTGCGCCTCCGGGTTCGCGACGAGCTGCACCAGGAGTCGGGCTGGGGGGATGGGCCGGTGGACGCCGCCTACAAGGCGATCGACCTGATCACCAAGATTCCAGGGAAGCTTCTGGAGTACCAGCTCCGCGCCATCACCGGCGGCCAGGATGCCATGGGCGAGGTGACCGTGACGGTGGAGATGGACGGCCAGCGGGTAGTGGGCCGGGGGAACTCCACGGACGTCATCGAGGCCAGCGTCCGGGCCTACCTGAATGCCATCAACAAGGTGGCAGCGCGGCCGACGGCATCCAAGAAGACGATCGTCGAGAAGGTGTGAAGTAGGCAAGGACGCGAGACAGCGCGGCAACCGGACGGGGCTCGGGAGAGGGGCGGCGCGAAGCGGCCGTCTCTCCCCGGGCCCCGTGTGCTGTTCCGGACAGACGCGCGGACCGAGGTGCGTCGGGGGGACAAGATGGAGAGGGCGGGGGTGAAGGGGCCGTGGTTCGGTAGGCGGTGGTAACAGGATGGTGAATCGGCGACTGTGGAGAAAGGCGGAGCCATGCGAGCGAGCGGGTACACGGTAGCGGTAGCGGGGGCGACAGGCGCGGTGGGCGAAGTGATGCTCCAGGTGTTGGAGGAGCGGAAGTTTCCGGTGCGCCGGATCAAGCTCCTGGCGTCGGAGCGGTCGGTGGGCAAGCGCCTGAAGTTCCAGGGTGAGGAGATCGCCGTCGATCAGCTCGCGGCCGACGCGTTCCGAGACGTGGACATCGCCCTGTTCTCTGCGGGGGCCAGCCGGAGCAAAGAGTTCGCGCCCGCGGCGTGGAAGGCCGGGACCGTGGTGGTGGACAACAGCTCCGCCTTCCGGATGGAGCCCGACATTCCCCTGGTGGTGCCCGAGATCAACCCGCACGCCATCGCCCAGTACACGAGCCGCGGGATCATCGCCAATCCCAACTGTACGACCATCGTGACCCTGATGGCACTGGCCCCCCTCCACCGCTACAGCCGGATCAAGCGCGTCGTGGCCTCGAGCTACCAGGCGGTCTCGGGCGCGGGGGCCAAGGCGCTGGAGGAGTTCCGGCAGCAGGTGCGCGCCTGGGCGAAGGGGGAGCCGCTGCCTGTGCAGGTCTTCCCGTACCAGATCGCGTTCAATGTGCTGCCGCACATCGACGCCTTCTTGGAGAACGGCTACACCAAGGAGGAGATGAAGCTGGTCAACGAGACGCGGAAGATCCTGGAGGACGAGCGGATCCTCGTCTCGCCGACCACCGTGCGGGTGCCCGTCTTCACGGCCCACTCGGTGTCGGTGCACGTGGAGACCGAGGTGAAAATCCCGGCAGCCAAGGCGCGGGAGCTGTTTGCCGGCTTCCCGGGACTTCGGGTACTGGATGATCCCGCCCAGAAGCAGTACCCCATGCCGCTCTTCGCGGCGGGCCAGGATGACTGCTTCGTGGGGCGGATCCGCGAGGATCTGGCCATCCCCAACGGGCTGAATTTCTGGGTGGTGGGAGACCAGCTCCGCAAGGGGGCCGCGCTGAACGCGGTGCAGATCGCCGAGGTGCTGATCGAGCGATACCTGTAGGCGGCGCGCGCAGGGGCCTTCGCCGCGGCGGCGAAGGCCCCTGCGTCAGGTGGGGAGCAGGGTGGCCGATCCTCCAGTGTCCGCCGAGGGCGGGGCGTCTCGCCACAAGCTCGTCCTGGAGTACGCGGGGACGGCGTACCACGGGTGGCAGGTCCAGCCCGCTTTCCCGACCGTCCAGGGCCATCTGCAGGAGGCGCTCAGCCGGATCGCTGACGCCCCGGTGGAGGTGATGGGGGCGGGACGCACGGATGCCGGCGTGCACGCCTGCGGCCAGGTCGCGAGCTTTGCGGCCGAGCTGCGACTCGAGGGGGCCGCCCTGCGGCGGGCTCTGAATGCCCTTCTGCCCCGGGACATCACGGTGCGGAGCGCGGAGCCCGCGGCGCCAGACTTCGACGCGCGGCGGTCAGCCCGCGCCAAGCAGTACCGCTACACCATCCTGCGGCGGGACTACCCGTCGGCCTGGCACGGGTGGCACAGCCTCTACGTTCCGGTCCCGCTGGACGCGGACGCCATGGCGGAGGCCGCACGCAGGGTGGTGGGGACCCACGACTTCTCCGCCTTTCGGGCGGGGACCTGCACGGCGAAGACGTCGGTGCGGACGATCCTGGCGGCCGAATGGCGGCGCGAGGGGGACTTCTGGCACTTCGAGGTCACGGGGAACGCGTTCCTGCAGCACATGGTACGGATCCTGGCCGGCACCTGCCTCGAAATCGGACGGGGGAGGCGGCTTCCCGCGGCCATGGCGGAGATTCTGGCCTCGCGGGATCGGCGGCGGGCGGGCAAGACGGCTCCGCCCCACGGGCTCTGCCTGGTGAGCGTGACGTATTGACGGGGCACGCTTGGATCGAATCGCCCGGCGCACCTGGCGGAGGTAGGAGGAGGCATGGCTTCCATCCTGGCTGTGGACGACGAACCGGCGAACCTTGACCTGCTGGAGGCGATCCTGTCCCCTGCGGGCCATACCGTCCGGGCGGCGTCGGGGGCAATCCCCGCGCTCCAGGCGGTGCGGGAGGACCCACCGGACCTGATCCTCCTGGACCTCATGATGCCGGGGATGACCGGGTTCGAGGTCTGCGAGCGGCTGCGCATGCAGGAGGAGACGGCACGCATCCCCATCATCCTCGTGACCGCGGCGGGGCTCTTGAAGCCGGAGGAGCGGGCGGTGATCCGGCTCGCCGCCGACCTGATCACGAAGCCTATCGTCTCCGACGAGGTCGTGAGCCGGGTGGAGGAGGCACTGCGCGCGGCGCAGCTCCAGCAGGAAATGGACCGGATACTGGCGGAGTTGTTCGCGCTGGAGATCCGCCGACAGGCCCACCGGCAGCGGGCGCTGGCCACGCTCCTCACCGTCTCTGCTGTGCCGGGAGACTCCCACCCTCACGGGGAGCCCCTCCTGCTGATCTCCACCGAGGAGGCCGTCCGGGAGCATTATGCCGCCCTCTGCGCGGAACATGGCCTTCCCCTGCTGACCGCGGCGGGTGCCCGCGAGGGGCTGGAGATGGCCACGTGCTCCCTGGGGACAGTCCTCCTCGATCTCGATCTCCCCGGCGCCGCCGCCCTCCCGACGCTGGAGGCCTTCATGGCACAGCTCCCGAGCGTTCCCGTGGTGGCTCTGGCGAGGACGCCGCTGGCCCCGGCTGCCAGCCAGGCCGTGCGCCTCGGGGCCTGCGACTGCATCGTCAAGGGGCTGCCCCCGGAGTGGGCGGTGGCAGCGATCCACCGGGCGCTGGCGCGTCGCGGGACGGCGCGGACGGCTGAGCGGCCGCCGGAGGCCTGCGGCCGCGCCTAGGTCATTGGCCATTCGATGTGATGTCATCCCCGGTCTCGCGAAGACCGGGTACTCGTGTTAGACAAGACAAATTCCGCACGGAGGATCGGCATGCCACGGGGGTATGATTTCGGACGCATCGAAGCCAAATGGCAGGGGATCTGGGAGGGGCGCCGAGCCTTCGCCGTCACCACGGATCCCGCGCGGCCGAAATACTACTGCCTGGAGATGTACCCGTACCCATCCGGCAAGATCCACATGGGGCACGTGCGCAACTACTCCATCGGCGACGTGGTGGCCCGCTTCCTCTCCATGCGCGGCTACAACGTCTTGCACCCCATGGGATGGGACGCCTTCGGCTTCCCGGCGGAGAACGCCGCCTTCGAGCACGGGGTGCACCCGGCCAAGTGGACCAAAGACAACATCGCCTACATGAAGGCGCAGCTCATGCGCATGGGGTTCTCCTACGACTGGGCGCGTGAGGTGACCTGCTGCGAGCCCGACTACTACCGCTGGAACCAGTGGTTCTTCTTGCGCCTCCTGGAGCGCGGCCTGGCCTACCGACGCCGAGCCCCCGTGAACTGGTGCGAGAAATGCCAGTCGGTCCTGAGCAACGAGCAGGCGGAAGGGGGCGTCTGCTGGCGCCACAGCGACACGCCGGTCGTGCAGAAGGAGCTGGAGCAGTGGTTTCTGAAGATCACAGCCTACGCGGAGGAGCTCCTGTCCGCGCTTGACCGGCTCAGCGGCTGGCCCGAGCGCGTGTGCGTGATGCAGCGCAACTGGATCGGGAAGAGCGTCGGAGCGGAGGTGGACTTTCCCCTGGTCTCGGGTGGGCGCATCCGCATCTTCACCACGCGGCCGGACACGCTCTTCGGCGCGACCTTCATGGTCCTGGCACCGGAGCACCCGCTGGCCCGTTCGCTCTCGCGGGGAACGCCACAGGCGGAGACCGTGACGGCCTTCTGCGACCGGATGCGGGGCGCCGACAAGGCTCTCCGGACCGATGCCACCACGGAGAAGGAGGGGGTGTTCACAGGGGCGTGCGCGGTGAACCCCATGACGCAGGAGCCGATCCCCATCTGGGTCGCCAACTTCGTCCTGATGGAGTACGGGACCGGGGCGATCATGGCGGTGCCGGCGCACGACCAGCGGGACTTCGATTTCGCCACCAAATACGCCCTCCCCATTCGGGTGGTCATCCGGCCGGCGGGGGAGACGGCGGATTTCCCCCTCGACAAGGCCTACGAGGGCGAGGGCAGCATGGAGCGGTCGGGGGCCTTCGACGGGCTCTCCAGCGAGGAGGGGAAGGCGGCCATCTGCCGGCACCTGGAAGAGCGGGGGATCGGCACGTCGGCCGTGAATTACCGCATCCGGGACTGGCTCATCTCCCGGCAGCGGTACTGGGGGACGCCCATCCCGGTGATTTACTGCGACGCCTGCGGCATCGTGCCCGTCCCCGACGCCGAACTGCCCGTGATCCTCCCCGAGGACGTGACGATCACCATGAGCGGGGGTTCGCCCCTCGCCAGGGTGGAAGGCTTTGTGCGGACGCGGTGCCCCACCTGCGGGTGCCCGGCGCGGCGCGAGACCGATACCATGGACACCTTCGTGGACTCGTCCTGGTACTTCCTCCGCTTCACCAGCCCGCAGGAGGGCTCGCGGCCCCTGGATCCGGATGAGGTGGCCTACTGGATGCCCGTGGACCAGTACATCGGGGGCATCGAGCACGCGGTGCTGCACCTCCTCTACGCGCGCTTCTTCACCAAGGTCTGCCGGGACCTGGGCCTCACCCGGGCCGACGAGCCCTTCGTGAACCTCCTCACCCAGGGCATGGTGTGCAAGGAGAGCTACCGGTGCCCCGAGCACGGCTACCGGCTCCCCGGCGAGGTGGACAAGCAGGGCCGCTGCCTCGTGTGCCAGCGGCCGGTCGAGGTGGGGCGGACCGAGAAGATGTCCAAGTCCAAGCGGAACGTGGTGGACCCAGACGATTTGCTGGAGCGCTACGGCGCCGACACCATCCGCCTGTTCTCGCTCTTCGCCGCGCCTCCGGAGAAGGACCTGGAGTGGTCCGACGAGGGGGTCCAGGGGAGCTTCCGCTTCCTCATGCGCATCTGGCGCCTGGTGGAGGAGCACGCGCGGTACGTGGCCGAGGCGCGGGCGCTGTCCTGGGATGGGGCGCAGGCGGAGACCATCCGGACCCTGCGACGCCAGACGCACCAGACCATCGCCAGGGTGACGCACGATCTGGAAGACGCCTTCCACTTCAATACGGCCCTGGCGGCCCTCATGGAGCTCACGACCGCGCTGGCGCGCTTCGCGGACCAGGCGTTCGGCGCCGGCGGCGGAGGCGCGGCCCCCAGTCCAACGGCACACCTCCTGGCCTTCGCCGAGGGCGTGCAGAGCCTCCTCGTCATGCTCGCCCCCTTCGCCCCGCACCTGGCGGAGGAACTCTGGCAGATGCTGGGCCATGGGGAGAGCATTTTCCGCGAGCCCTGGCCCGCGGCCGACCCGCTCCTCGCCCAGGCGGAGCAGGTGGAGGTGGTCGTGCAGGTGAACGGCAAGGTGCGCGCCCGCCTGCATGTGCCGCGCGGCACGCCGGAGGAGCGGTTGCGGCTCCTGGCACTGGAGGAGCCGGGTGCGCTGCCCTGGATTCACGGCAAAGCCGTCCGCAAGGTGGTCGTGGTGCCGGACAAGCTCGTCAGCGTCGTCGTGGCTTCCTGAAAGATCGCCAGTGGTGATTCCCTCCCTCCGTCGATCCGTCTCCTCCGCGCTGACCATGGGCCTGCTGGGCCTGTGCGCTGCTTGCGCCCTCATCCTCGTGGGGTGCGGCTATCGGCCGCTGGGCGCCGAGAGGCTCCCCGACGGAATCCGCAGACTACACCTGGCCTCCATCGCCAACGGCACCTATCGGCCCGGGATCGAGGGCCAGCTGGGGGCCGCCATCCTCCGCCGGCTTCAGTTCGCAACCCAGGTCCAGGTGGTTCCCGAGCCATCCGCCGAGGCCGTCCTGGGGGGGAGGATCGCCACCTACCAGAACCTCCCCATCGCCTTCCAGCAGACCGACATCGGCCAACGCTTCCTGGTGCGCCTGACCTTGCAGATGACGCTGACAGACCGGCAAAAGGGAAACGTCCTCCTGAAAGAGGACGTGGTGGGCGAGGCCTACTACACGGCCGGGACGGGCGCCGCGGCCACGCGGGCGGCGGAAGAGGAGGCAGCCCAGCGGGCGGTGCAAGACCTCGCCGCCAGAGCCGTGGACCGGCTCCTGGAAGATTTGTGAGAGAGTCCTGGAACTCAGGGCGTGGCGGGGCGGGTCAACTGGTTCAGCCGGCGCATCAGGCGGGACTTGTGCCGGGCGGCCGCGTTCTTGCTGAGGACGCCCTTGGTGAGGGCGCGATCGATGACCGGGATGGCCTGCGCCAGGGCCTCCTTGGCCGCGTCGGCCTGATTTCCGGCCAGGGCGACTCGGACGCCCTTCAAGCTGGATCGGAGCTTGCCTTTCGCGGCCCGGTTCACCTGGGTCCGGCGCGCCGTCCGGCGAAGGTCCTTCATGGATGACTTGATGATGGGCATACCCGTGACTCCTCTCCGAGAAAAGACCAGCGGCGCGGGGCCCGCAGCGGGCCGCACGGCCTATTACTTGTAGAGGAGGGGGCGCGGGATGTCAAGGATTTTCCGGAAGGCAGAGGCGTACCACATACTCGGCTTTATTCTGGGGTACCGGTGACCAAGCGCCCGAGCCACATCGGCCAGATTGCTTCTGCCGCCAGCATCGTCAGCGCCGCCACGCTGGCGAGCCGACTGCTCGGGTTCGTGCGCGACATGGCCCTCGCTTGGCTGTTCGGCGCCGGCCTGACGGCGGACGCCTTCTTCGTGGCCTTCCGGATTCCCAGCACCCTGCGCGAACTCCTCGGAGAAGGTGCGCTGTCGGCCGCCTTCATCCCCACTTTCACCCGCACGGCGACCAAGGAGGGACGGGAGGCAGCCTGGGACCTGGCCTCGGCCGTCCTGGGCACCCTCATGGTGGTCCTGGCGGTGGTGAGCATCCTGGGGGTCGTCCTGGCCCCTTGGATCGTGCGAGTCCTGGCGCCGGGATTTGTTCAGGTGCCGGGAAAGCTCGCCCTCACGATCCACCTCCTGCGAGTCATGTTCCCATATATCTTCCTGGTGGGCCTGGCGGCCCTCTTCATGGCGATCCTGAATTCCCTGGGCCACTTCATGACGCCGGCCCTGTCCCCCATCGTCCTGAACGTCTGTATGATCGTCGCCCTGCTGCTGCTGGCGCCACACTCGAAGAACCCGGCGCTCATCGTGAGCCTGGCCGTCATCATCGGCGGGGCGGGCCAGCTCCTCGTCCAGGTGCCGGCGGCCCTGGCCTTCGGCTGGCGGATCCGCCCACGCGTGACTCCGGCCGACCCTCGCGTGCAGCACATCGCCCGGCTCATGGCGCCGGGAGTGGCGGGCCTGGCCATCACCCAGATCAATGTGTTCGTAGGGACGCTCCTGGCCTCCTTCCTGGCGCAGGGGAGCGTGTCTGCTCTCACGTACGCCTTCCGCCTGGTCCAGTTCCCCATCGGCGTTGTCGGGGTGGCCATCGCGACCGGGGCCCTGCCGGTCATGGCCGCCTCCATGGCCCGAGAGGCGCTGGGGGACCTGAAGGGGGCGCTGCAGAGCAGCCTGAGGCTGGCGTGGTTCCTCACGCTGCCCGCGATGGTGGGTCTCATCGTCTTTCGCCTGCCCATCCTCCATGTTCTCTTCGAGCGGGGGGCCTTCACCCGGCCGGTGACGCTGCTCACGGCCGAGATCCTGGTGGGCTACACGGTCGGGCTGGGCTTCTACGTCGGCAACCGGATCCTGGCCCCTGCCTTCTACGCCATGCATGACACCTGGACGCCCGTGTCCTCGGGGATGGTGGCCGTGGGGATGAACATCGTGGTCAGCATTGCGCTGATGGGCCCGCTCGGCGCCACCGGGCTCGCCCTGGCGACGGCCGTGGCTTCGTGCGGAAACTTTGCCCTGCTCTTCGTCCGGCTGCGCCGGCGGGTGGGCCTGCTGGGTGGCCGGCGCCTGCTCCGGGCCGGCGCCAAGGTGGGCCTCGCCTGTCTGCCCATGGCAGCCTGGGGCCTCCTGGCCCAGCACTGGTGGGATATCCTGGCGGTGCACCGGACCGTGGTGGGAGCCGGGCTGCTCTTTCTGCAGATGGCGGTGGCCCTGGGGATCTTCGCCGCCGCCGCGGCTGCCCTCGGCTGCGAGGAGTTCGGGTGGGCCGTGGATCTGGTCCGACGACGGGGAAGACGGGCCGCCTCTCCCGGACTTTTCGGTTGACGCTTCCGGCTCTTTCTGCTAGAAAAAGCGGTTGCATGCCCGCCCCTAGGTCCTACCGGCGGACGGCCGGGCGGGCAATTCCACAGGACGGCCCACCGAGTGATCCTCGGACGGGCCAGCGAGGGGGGAATCGCATGCGGCTCACAGGCTCGGAAATCTTTCTCAAATGTCTCCAGGCCGAGGGGGTCCAGACCATCTTCGGCCACCCGGGGGGCGTCGTCCTGCACACGTACGACGTCCTGACGGAGTATCCGATCCGCCACATCCTGTGCCGCCACGAGCAGGTCGCGGTGCATGCGGTGGAGGGATTCTACAAGGCCAGCGGGAGGACCGGGACGGCCTTTGTGACCTCAGGCCCGGGGGCGACCAATACCATCACCGGCCTCACCGACGCCCTCATGGACTCCATGGCCATCGTGGTCTTCACGGGCCAGGTGCCCACGGCGGTCATGGGCTGCGACGCCTTCCAGGAAGCCGATGTGGTGGGGACGACCCACACGTGCACGAAGCACAACTTCCTGGCCTCCAAGACGGAAGACCTTCCCCGCATCATCAAGGAGGCGTACTACATCGCCCGGAGCGGGCGGCCGGGCCCTGTCCTGGTGGATCTACCCAAGGACATCATCATGGGGCGCGCCGAATTCAAGGGTTACCCTGACGAGGTGTACATCCGGGGCTACAACCCCTCCGTGAACGGCCATGCAGGCCAGATCAAGAAGGCGGCGGAACTGATCGCCACCGCCAGGCGGCCCGTGATCTACGGCGGCGGCGGCATCATCCACTCGGACGCCTCCGCGGAGTTCACCGAGCTGGTGAACGCCACGCAGATCCCCACCACGCTCACCCTGATGGGGCTGGGAGGCCTGGATACGTCCCATCCGCTCTGGCTCGGGATGCTGGGGATGCACGGAACCTACGCGGCCAACATGGCCATGGTCCACACCGACCTCATGATCGCCGTCGGCGCCCGGTTCGATGATCGGGTAACCGGGAAGCTCTCGGAGTTTGCCAAGAACTGCAAGATCATCCACATCGACATCGATCCCACCTCGATCCGGAAGAACGTCCACGTGGACGTGCCCATCGTCGGCGACGTGAAGCGGGTGCTCCAGCAGCTCAACGCCGAGCTGCAGAAGGTCACGCGCGACTGGCGGAAGGAGCAGGCGGAGTGGTACGCGCAGATCGCGGCCTGGCAGCAGGGCCACCCGCTCCGCTATCAGCAGGAGGCGGCGGGTGCCATCAAGCCCCAGTTTGCCATCGAGGAGATCTATCGGGTCAGCGAGGCGCAGGATCCCATCGTCGCGACCGGCGTCGGCCAGCATCAGATGTGGGCCGCCCAGTACTACCGCGGCCGCGGGCCGCGGCGCTGGATCACCTCGGGCGGGCTGGGGACCATGGGGTTCGGGCTGCCGGCGGCCATGGGGGCCCAGGCGGCATTTCCGGACACGCTGGTGATCGACATCGACGGCGACGGCAGCTTCCAGATGACCATGCAGGATCTGATCACGTGCGTGCAGTACAACCTGCCGGTAAAGGTGTTCATCATCAACAACCGATACCTGGGGATGGTCCGCCAGTGGCAGGAGCTCTTCTACGGCAAGAACTACTCCCAGGTAGACCTGGAGGCCCAGCCGGATCTCGTGAGGCTGGCCGAGGCGTTTGGGGTCGTGGGCTTGCGGGCCGAGCGCCCCAGCGAGGTCAAGCCAGTAGTCGAGAAGGCGATCAGCACGCCCGGGCCCGTGGTCGTGGACATCGTGTGCGACCGGACCGAGAATTGCTACCCCATCATCCCGGCCGGCGCGGCGATCAAGGACATCATCGAGGCGGGGCAGCCGATTCCCGAGAAGCTCTTCCAGGGTTGGCGCTGAGGAGGGGGGATCACTCATGACGGATCCAAAGCACTACCGCAAGCACACCCTCTCCATCCTGGTGGAGAACCACCAAGGGGTCCTGGCGAAGATCGCCTCGCTCTTTGCCGCCAAAGGGTACAATATCGACAGCCTCTCCGTCGCGGAGACCCTGGACCCCACCGTCTCCCGGGTCACCATGTCGGTCCACGGGGACGAGTGGGTCATCGAGCAGGCGGTGAAGCAGCTCCACCGCCTGATCGATGTGATCAAGGTCATGGATCTGACGGATGAGGAGCACGTGGGCCGCGAGATGGTCTTCATTCGGGTGAACGCCGAGCCGGTGAACCGCGCCGAGATCTTGCGCATCGTCGAGATCTTCCGCGGCCGGATCGTGGATGTCACCCCGTTGAGCTACACCCTGGAGATCACGGGCGAGGAGGGCAAGATCAAGGCCATCCTGGAGCTCTTGCAGCCCTTTGGCATCCAGGAGATCGTGCGGAGCGGCGTCCTCGCCATTGCGCGGGGCAGCAAGAGCGTGTCCAGGCGGGAAGAAGGCAGGTTGCGGGTGGCCGCCCGGAAACTGGCGGTGGCCGAGTGAATCGAGGAGACCCATGGCGAAACTCTACTACGACAAGGATGCGGACCTCGGACTCTTGAAGGGCAAGACCATCGGGATCATCGGGTACGGCAGCCAGGGCCACGCCCACGCCCTGAACCACCGGGACAGCGGGCTGGAGGTCATGGTGGGTCTCTACAAGGGCAGCAGGTCGTGGGACAAGGCCAAGGCCGACGGCCTCCGGGTGGGGACCGTCCAGGAGACGGCCGAGGCCTCCCAGGTGATCATGATCCTGCTCCCCGACCAGACCCACAAGCAGGTGTACGAAGAGTCCATCCGGAAGGCGCTGACCCCGGGGAAGACCTTGATGTTTGCCCACGGCTTCAACATCCACTTCAATCAGATCGTGCCGCCGCCCGAGGTGGACGTTTCCATGATCGCGCCCAAGGCGCCCGGCCACATGATGCGCCAGGTTTTCACCGAGGGCTCGGGCGTGCCCGCCCTCGTGGCGGTGCACCAGAACCCCTCGGGCAAGGCGAGGGAGATCGCCCTGGCCTACGCCAAGGGTGTCGGCAGTACGCGCGCCGGCGTCTTGGAGACGACCTTCAAGGAGGAGACAGAGACCGACCTCTTCGGCGAGCAGACGGTGCTGTGCGGCGGCATATCGGCCCTCATGAAGGCGGGCTTCGAGACGCTGGTGGAGGCGGGATACCAGCCGGAGTCGGCCTACTTCGAATGCATGCACGAAATGAAATTGATCGTGGATCTCATCTACCAGGGCGGCCTGGCGTACATGCGCTACTCGGTGAGCGATACTGCGGAGTACGGGGACTACAGCCGGGGGTCGCGGATCATCAACGAGTCGGTGAAGGCCGAGATGAAGAAGATCCTGGCGGAGATCCAGAACGGCCAGTTCGCCCGGGAGTGGATCCTGGAGAACCAGGCGGGACGGCCCAGCTTCCTGGCCATGCGGCAGAAGGAGGCGGTGCATCCCGTCGAGACCGTCGGGAAGGAGCTCCGCAGCATGATGAGCTGGCTCAAGGGCCGCCGCTGATCGGGGGGAGCCGGATAGAGCAGCCGAGACAGCCCCATTGCAGGAGACAGGATGAGAGAGGCAAAACGCCGGGGAGGGGGGCGGGCCCGGCTCGGGGTCGTTGTCTTCCTTCTGGTCGCGGTGGCGTTGCTGTACGTGGCGAACAAACTCATCCCGCCATACTGGGCCTATCTCAGCCTGATGGACCCGGTGAAGGAAGCGGCCATGCTGGCCGCCGCAACCCAAGGGGGCGAAGCCAGGGCGCGCGCGCAACTCCTGACGGCGGCACGCGCGCAGGGTGTGGACATCGCCGAGGACGATATCGAATTCATCCAGGAGGCCTCGGGGCTGACCCTGCGGGTCTCCTGGGTGGCTCCCGTGGAGTTTCCCCGGTACCGCTACGACATCCACTTCTCCATTGAGCAGACCGCTCACCACCCATGAGACGACCCGGCCGGCGCTCCTGCCGGCATCCCCGGGACCGCTCCTCGTCATTGCGGGTCCCACCGGCGTGGGGAAATCCGCCCTGGGGCTGGCCGTGGCCCGGCGCGTCCGGGGCGAGATCATCGTGGCCGACTCCATGCAGGTGTACCGGGGGCTGGATATCGGAACCGGGAAGCCCGGCGCGGCCGAGCGGGCCGCCGTTCCGCATCACCTTCTGGACATCTGCGACGCCACCGAGGTGTTCTCGGCCGCGCAGTTCGCCGCTCGGGCGCACGCCGTGGCGGACGAGATTCGGGGACGCGGCGCCGTCCCGATCCTGGTCGGAGGGAGCGGCCTGTATCTCCGGGCCTTTTTCAAGGGCAGGCTGGCTGGACCGGGCGGCGATCTCGGGCTCCGATCGCGACTTCGAGCGGAGGCCGACCAGGGAGGGCCGCAGGCCCTGTACAGGCGCCTGCAGCGCCTGGACCCGGTGACGGCGGCACGGGTCCGGCCTGGAGATCTCCTCCGGATCATCCGCGCGCTGGAGCTATTCGAACTGACCGGGCGCCCGCCGTCGGAGATCCGGGCTGCGCTGTGGGAGGCGCCCCGGGTAGCCGTCTCGGCCCTGCTGGTCCTCAGCCGGGAGCGGGAGGAGCTGTACGCGCTCATCGAGGCGCGGGCGCGACGGATGTGGGAGGAGGGCTTGGTGGGAGAGGTGCGGCGGTTGCTGAGCGCGGGCCTGTCACCCGAGGCGCGAAGCCTGCAGTCGCTGGGCTATCGTCAGGCCCTCGCCTACCTGCAGGGGGGGCTCACCGCTGAGGAGGCCCTGGCAGACATGCAGCGGGCTACGCGCAACTACGCGAAGCGACAGCTCACCTGGTTCCGTCGCGAACCGGCGGCGGAGTGGATCAGCATCCGTGGCTGGGACTGGGTCGAGCCGCTCGCGGAGGCGATCGCCCGGCGACTCACGGACGCGGCGCGGGCGCCAGGAGTTCAGGTTCCTGGAGGAGGCGCGTAAGAGAGTGGAGCCCCGCTCATTCGCGTGGAGGCTGCAGCACGCCGACCGCATCGAGGGGACACTCCGCGTCCCCGGGGACAAGTCCATCTCGCACCGGAGTCTCCTCCTCGGCGCCATGGCCCGGGGGACGACGGAGGTGGAGGGCTTCCTCGCCGGGGAGGACTGTCTGGCGACGCTGCAGGCACTGCGCACGCTAGGCGTGCCGATCGAGGTTGCGCCGGACAGCCGAGTGCGCATTGTGGGGGCGGGCCCCGAGGCGCTCACGGAGCCGGCGGCGGTCCTCGACGCACGCAACTCGGGAACGAGCCTCCGCTTGCTGGCAGGCCTCCTGGCGGGGCGACCATTTTTCAGCGTCCTGACCGGCGATGCCTCACTCGTCTGTCGCCCCATGCGCCGGATCGTGGATCCTCTCCGGGCCATGGGCGCGACCCTCCTGGGGCGGGCCGAGGGCGCCTATCCCCCCCTGGCCGTGCGGGGGGGCGACCTCCGGGGGATCGCCTGGCAGTCGCCGGTGGCCAGCGCCCAGGTGAAGTCGGCTATCCTCTTGGCCGGCCTTCAGGCGGATGGGGAGACGACCGTGACGGAGCCGCTCGTCTCCCGCGACCACAGCGAGCGGATGCTCACGGCCTTCGGCGTGCGGCCTGTGCGGCGCGGCACGACGGTGACAGTGCCCGGCCGCGCCAGGCTCACCGCGACCCGGATCGTGGTGCCCGGGGACCTCTCGTCGGCCGCCTACTTCCTGGTGGCCGCTGCCGCGCAGCCGGAGGCCGTGCTCGAGATACAGGAGGTGGGAGTCAATCCCACCCGCACGGGGCTCCTGGACGCGCTGGATCGCATGGGCGCAGCCGTCCTGCGGGTGCACGAGCGGGACGCGGGCGGGGAGCCGGTGGCGGACCTCGTCATGCGCGGGCCGCACCACCTCCGCGGCATCCGGATCGAGGCGGCGATGATCCCGCGGTTGATCGATGAGATCCCGGCCCTGGCGGTGGCAGCCGCCGTTGCCGAGGGGGAGACGATCATCACCGGTGCGGCCGAACTCCGCGTGAAGGAGGTGGACCGGCTCACCGCGCTGGCCGAAGAACTGGGAAAGCTGGGCGTGACCATTTGCGCCGAGGGGGACAGCCTGCGGATTCAGGGCAAACGCCCGCTCCGAGGTACCGCCGTCTCCAGCCGAGGGGACCATCGGATGGCCTTGAGCCTGGCCATTGCCGCCCTCTCTGCCGAGGGGACGACCACGGTGGAGGACGTGGCGTGCGTGGGGACCTCCTTCCCCGGCTTCGTGCAGCTCCTGCGGGCGGTGGCCCCGACCTGCGGGATTCAGGAAATCCCGATCGACTCTTAACCACAGTGGTCACATCTCGGGAGCTTCGGGCGATGCGTGAGGGAAAGCGGCGACTCGTGATCGCCATCGATGGTCCAGTGGGCGCGGGCAAGACGACGACGGCTCGCCGCCTGGCCGAGGCGCTGGGCTACCTGCACATCGACAGCGGCGCCATGTACCGTGCCATGGGCTGGGAGGCGACCCAAGCGGGCGTGGACCTCCACGACCAGGCAGGCCTGGCGCGCCTTGCCGAGGCCACCGAGATTCGCCTGGTGGCGGGCCCCAGCGGCCCGCGGGTCCTGGTGGACGGCGAGGACGTGACGGCCTTCCTCCGCACGCCGGCCATGGACGAGGCCTCCTCCCTGGTCTCCACCTGTCCAGCGGTCCGGGAGCGGATGGTGGCGCTCCAGCGTGCCATGGCGCGCGAGGGTGGCGTGGTCATGGACGGCCGCGACATCGGGACCGTGGTGTTTCCCGATGCCGACCTCAAGCTCTACCTGGATGCCGACCTCAGCGTGCGGGCCTCACGTCGGCTGGGGGATCTCTCCCGTGCGGGAAGCTCGGCGGACATGCGGACAGTTCAGGACGATGTGGCGCGGCGAGACACCCGGGACGCGACCCGCGAGGTCTCGCCGCTCCGGCCCGCGCCCGACGCGATCCGGGTTGACACGACCGCTCTGTCCGCGGAACAGGTGCTCCAGCGCATGCTGGCCGAAGTACGAAAGTTACATAAGCCGGATAAGTAGTGATTTTTCGGGAAGATGCGGAATTTTTCCCTTGCCTCTCCGTGAGTGGCTGTGTATGATCCAGCGTCTCTCGCGGCTCTCCGCGAGGGAGAGCCGGGAGTAATGCTTTACGCTATCGGGTGTAGCCTGTGCCGGTGGATCGCGCGGACCCTCTTCTCCCTTCGGGTGGAAGGTGAGGAGCATATTCCGAAGGAGGGGGCTGCGATCCTGGCGCCCAACCACGTGAGCTTCTTGGATCCCGTCGTGGTGGGTGTCTCGGCAACCCGCCCGGTCTATTTCATGGCCAAGAAGGAGCTGTTCGGGAATCCGCTTGCCAGGTGGTTCTTGAACAGCCTGCACACCTTCCCGGTGAGCCGGGAGCAAATCGCACCCTCCACGTTGCGCCACACGCTTGCGCTCCTCCATTCGGGGGAGGTGGTGGTGATCTTTCCGGAAGGGGGGCGCGGAGACGGACGGACGATGCGGCCCATCCGGCCCGGCATCGGCCTCATCGCCGCCCGGTCGGGGGCGCCGGTCATTCCCGTGTGCCACTCCGGGACGGAGCGCGCCTTGCCGCGGGGGGCGCGCTGGATCCGGCGGGCTGCCCTGCGGGTGCGGTTCGGCCCGCCGCTGCGATTCGCGGGGCACGGGGCGGCCGACCACGCGGCCATGACGAGAATCGCACGAGAAATCGGAGAGGCCATCGCGGCCCTCCGGGTAAACGCGTCGCTGCCGATCGAATGAGCACCCAACGAGGCGGCAGGATCGTCTCGATTCGGGTCGCTCCAACCTCCTTGGGGGATCGGAGCGGAAGATTGCCCATCACGGCTGCGCGCAGGAGGAGTGGGTTGCATGACATCACAGTCGGTTGAGTCGGAGGCGCCATTTTCCACGGATCCCGAGGATGCGGGAGGCTCGTCCCCCTCAGCGGAAATGCGGGAGATTTATGAGCAGAGTCTGCGCGACATCGTCGAGGGAGACATCGTCAAGGGGACTATCCTGGAAGTCCGGGACGACGCGGTACTGGTGGACATCGGGTACAAGTCCGAGGGGCTGATCCCGCTGCGCGAGTTCCGGACGCCCTCCGGCGAGATCACGGCCAAGCCCGGCGACGTGGTGGACGTGTATCTCGAACAGAAGGAGGACAGCGACGGCCTCATCGTCCTGTCGCGGGAGAAGGCGGAAAAGATCAAGATCTGGGACGAGCTCTCCAAGATCTACGAGAAGAGCGGCGCGGTGACCGGCACCATCCTGGGGCGGACGAAGGGCGGCCTGATCGTCGACATCGGGGTGCGGGCCTTCCTCCCCGGCTCTCAAGTGGACCTGCGGCCGGTGCGCGACCTGGACAAGCTCATCGGGAAGGCCTTCCCGATGAAGATCATCAAGCTGAACCAGAAGCGCGGCAACATCGTCCTCTCCCGGCGGGAGCTGCTGGAGGAGGAGCGGAAGACGCTCAAGGAGCAGACGCTGGCCACCCTCACGGAGGGAAAGGTCATCAAGGGGAAGATCAAGAACATCACCGAGTACGGCGCCTTCGTGGACCTGGGCGGACTGGACGGGCTGCTGCACATCACCGACATGTCCTGGGGGCGCGTGGGGCACCCCTCAGAGCTGTTCCAGGTGGGCGACGAGATCGAGGTTGTGGTCCTGAAGTTCGACCGGACCAATGAGCGGGTCTCACTCGGCTACAAGCAGCGGCTGCCGGATCCGTGGGAGGCGGTGGAGCAAAAGTACCCGGTAGGCTCCAAGCTCAAGGGCAAGGTGGTGAGCCTGACCGACTACGGCGCGTTCGTGGAGCTGGAAGAGGGTGTCGAGGGGCTGGTACACATCTCCGAGATGTCCTGGACCCAGCGGGTAAAGCACCCCTCCAAGGTCGTGGCCATCGGCGACGCCGTGGAGGTCGTGGTCTTGGACGTGGACCGGGCCAACAAGCGCATCTCCCTGGGCATGCGCCAGGCCGAGCCCAACCCGTGGAACTTCATCGAGGAGCGATACCCCGTGGGCACCCGGGTGGATGGCAAGGTCCGGAACCTGGCGGACTTCGGCGCCTTCGTGGAGCTGGAGGAGGGGATCGACGGCCTCATCCATATCTCCGACATGTCGTGGACCAAGCGGGTGCGCCACCCCTCCGAGATCCTGAAGAAGGGCGAGAAGGTGGAAGCCATCGTGCTGCATGTGGACAAGGCCAACCACCGGATCTCCCTCGGACTGAAGCAGATCCAGCAAGACCCCTGGCAGACCAGTGTGCCCGAGAGGTACCGGGTCGGGATGGACGTGCAGGGCAAGGTGATTCGCACGACCGACTTCGGCGCCTTCGTGGAGTTGGAGGACGGGGTGGAAGGGCTCCTGCATGTCTCCGAGCTGTCCCATGAGCGGGTGAACAAGCCCGAGGACGTGGTCCAGATTGGGCAGGAGCTGACGCTCAAGGTGATCAAGCTGGACGCCGATGAGCGGAAGATTGGTCTCAGCCTCCGTGCCTTCCTGGACGCCCAGCGGGAGGGCGTCACGGAGGAGGCGGGCCACGGACGGAAGCGGCGGCATCGGGAGGAAGGCGAGGAGTAAGCGCCTGCCGCCCCGGCCGGTGGCGACGGATCCTGCGGGGGTCAAACCGCGATGTGAAGGAGGTGGGTTCATGACCAAAGCCGATCTCGTGGAGAAGGTCGCCGTACACGTGAACCTGACGAAGAAAGATACGGAAGTTGTCATCGATACCATTTTTAACAGCATTTCGCAGGCTCTTGCCTCCGAGAACGATGCCAAGGTCGAGCTGCGGGGATTTGGCAGCTTCCGGGTGCGCAAGCGGCGGGCGCGCCAGGGACGGAATCCTCAGACCGGGAAACCTGTGGAGGTGCCGGCCAAGCGTGTGCCTTACTTCAAGCCGGGCAAGGAGCTGAAAGCCCTGGTGGATTCGTAGGGGGGTGCCGGAGCCCAGGACGAAAGAGCAGGGCATCGCGCCCTGCTTTTTCATTCCAGGAATGACGGCTGGGCGAGGCGGCCGGAGGGGTCATGCGATCCATCTTCGAACGCGTGGCGGACCGGGAGCCGCGCTTCATCGCAGGGACAGTCCGGGAGCTGGAAGAGCTCTTCGGGAGCCCGCTGCCGGAGCTCCCGGAAGTCCAACCCATGCCCGGGGAGGCGGAGTTGCTCCTTGTGGACCTCCACCCCACGCTGGCCAAGGCGCTCCGCGATTTGGTCGAGTTCATTTACAAGGTCCTCACGACCAGAGACCGAGCCGCAGGCGGGAGGGGCTTCGAACGGGGCGGCGGCGAGACGCCCTTCACCCGGTTCGAGGAGGTGCTGGAGGCGGTCCTCACCACCATCATCGAGCGAGAGCGTCGGCTGGGTCTCCTGAACCTGTTCTGGCTGGCCCACTCCAAGAGCGCTGCGGAGCTGGTCCAGGAATTCTTCAGCCGCCCAGGCGTCAGGGCCGATGTCAAGTACCAGATCCACCCTCTCCTGCAGGGCGCCTACCGGAATACCGTCGCCCGCGTCTGGACGCGATTCAAGAGCCGAGGCGGTCATGCCCTCCGCCACGCCCTGGGGGCGGACTTCAACTCCAGCCTCGTGGACTGCATCATCGACGACCAGCTCCCCCTGACCGAGATCCAGTTGGACAGACTCAACTTCGCCCAACTGCTGGTGGAGAACAACAAACGCTTCCGCCTCGGCTTCCGGGAGTTTAAGGAGATCGTGGCGGGCTGCCGCGAGCGGCTGCGCGAGGGGCTGCAGCGGAAGGAGCTCCGCCTCCTGGAGCTGCTGCGCCGTGCGCTGCCGACCGTCCGGCCCGAGCAATACGAGGAGGAACGGCAGGTGCTGCGACTCCTTTTCAGCAGCCGGGTTTTGGCCTACCTGCTGGCGGATCTGGGCGGGTTGGGCATGCGCCTCACGGAGAATCCGACGCTGCAGAGCGAGGTGAGCGCGCGCCGCGGCTGGAGCGAGCTGCTGCTGGACTACCAGGACCTCGTGCAGAGCGTGAAGCGCAGCGAGGCCGTGGACCTCCTCCGGCAGTCGATTAGCCTGGCGGGACCGGAGCACAGCGAGGGGGAGCTACGGACGCGCTTCGCCGAGGGGCGGCTCTTCCGATTCTACCCGCGCGAGGAGGTCCTCAAGCTTGCCCGCAAGGTGACGGTGATCTTCGCGGATCTCCGGGGATTCACTCGAGCCTCGGAGGGCGGGGTCTCGGAGATGGAGCTGACCGATCGCCTCTACGAGGTCTTCGACCCGCTGGCCGCCATCGTGGAGCGGTTTCACGGCCGGATCGACAAGTTCACCGGGGACGGGGTGATGATTACCTTCGGCTCCACCCGGGTCACCCGGGAGGACGAGCTGAACGCGCTGCGGACGGCCATCGCGGTGCAGGAGATGATGGCCAGCATGCGGGAGGTGGGTCGGACGCAGTTCGTCATGGGCATCAGCGTCCACACGGGGCGGGCCCAACTCGCCCACTTTATCCTGGACGATCACACCATGGATCGCACGGTCATCGGGCGCAACGTGAACATCGCCGGCCGCCTCTCCGGTTCGGGGAAATCCCAGGTCTCCCCCTTCGACGAGGGGGAGGATACGGCGCGTCCCCTCGCGTCGCCCACGGGTCCGGAGGCCGTGCGGGACGTCTGGGTGGACGCGGAGGGCACGTTGTACAACAGCGGGATCGCGGTGAGCCAGGACACGGTGGAGGAGCTGCTGCGCCTCATCGAGGTGGAGCCGTTGGCTGGCGCCGGCGGCGGCGGGTACCGCTTCTACGACGAGGGGCAGCGAAAAAAGGTATTGCTAGAGTATGTGGGCGATGTTAAATTCAGAGGAGTGGATCGCTCACTCGCGATTTTCCGGCTAGGCGTGGAGGGTGAAGGTCCGGTTCCATCAGTCGGGCGTCCCGGAGGGGCGTAATGCCGTCCACACTCTGGGCCCCATGGCGAATGGCCTATATCGGAGGGGCGCAGCGCGACGGCTGCCTGCTGTGTGCGCTTCCCGGCGAGTTGGACGACCGGAAGACACTCATCCTCCATCGCTGGCCGCTCACGTATGTGGTCCTGAACCGGTACCCGTACAACAATGGCCACCTCATGCTTGTGCCCTTCCGCCACTGTGCGGACCTCAGTGAGCTTTCCCCTGCGGAATCCCTGGAACTGATGCTGACGGCCCAGCGGTGCATCCAGGTGCTGCAGGGTGCGTTGCACGCCGAGGGATTCAATGTCGGCTTCAACCTGGGACGCGCCGCGGGAGCGGGCATCGTGGATCATGTCCACCTCCACGTCGTCCCGCGCTGGGTGGGGGATACGAATTTCATGGCTGTGCTGGCCGATACGAAAGTGATGCCGGACTACCTGGAGGCCACGTACGACAAGCTGGTCCCTCTCTTCCAGGAGCAAGGGAGGTGAGGAGGGCCACATGCTCATCAAAATGACCGTGCGGGGGATCGCCCTGGACCCCATCACCAACATGCCGATCATCATTCTGAAGGATGTGGACGAGCACAAGGCTCTCCCCATCTGGGTGGGCATCTTCGAGGCGAATGCGATCGCCTTGGAGTTGGAGAAGGTCTCGACGCCCCGGCCGATGACCCACGACCTGCTCAAGAGTATCCTGGACGGACTGGGGGTCACCGTGCGCCAGGTGATCGTCAACGACCTGAAGGACAACACGTTCTTCGCAGTCATCGAGTTGAATCGCGACGGGACCGTGATCAACATCGACGCCAGGCCCAGCGACGCCATCGCCCTCGCCCTGCGCGTCAACGCGCCTATCTTCGTCACCGAGAAGGTGGTGTCCCAGGCCAAGAACGTGGAGATCTCGGAAGAGAAGGAAGAGACCGACAAGTGGCGCGAGTGGCTCGAGAACCTGAAGCCTGAGGACTTCGGGAAGTATCGCATGTAGGGCCCACGCCTTGCGGAGGGAGAACCCGGCTGCCCAGCGAACAGCCGGGGTTTTTGTTGGGGGCAGTCGAGTCCGGTGCGCCAAAAGAAAAGGCGGAGCATGCGCTCCGCCTTCGGCATTCGGGAGCCGGCCCGCTGATCTAGCGGCCCAGGACTTCCGGGTTGATCAGGTTGGGCGGCCGCTGCGCGGTCAGGCCCTTCACGCAGTTGTCCGCCGCCATCATGGCCATCTTCGTCCGGGTCTCGATGGAGGCACTGGCAATGTGCGGAGTCAGGACCACGTACTTCATGGCCATGAGAGCCCGGTCGCACTTGGGCTCCCTTTCATACACGTCGAGGCCGGCGCCGGCGATCTTGCCCTCCCTGAGGGCTCGGATGAGCGCCTTTTCGTCCACGATGGGGCCCCGGGCAGCGTTGATCAGGATGGCCGTTCGCTTCATGAGCGCGAACTCGGCGTCGGACATGTAGCGGGTGGTCTCGGGGGATAGGGGGAGGTGCACGCTCACGAAGTCGGACTCGCGGAGCAGCGTTCGCTTGTCCACGTACATCACGCCATACTCCCGCTCGGTGGCCTCGTCCGCGCGCTGGATATCGGTGTAGATCACGCGCATGTCGAAGCCCTCGGCACGCTTGGCCACGCCCTTGCCGATCCGGCCGAAGCCCACGATCCCCAAGGTCTTATGGTGGATGTCGTAGCCCGTGAACTGCATCAGGCCCCACCCCTGCCACTTGCCCGAGCGGAAGAACCTGTCGGCCTCCACGACTCGGCGGGCCGCTGCCATGAGCAGTGTCCAGGCGAAATCCGCGGTAGTGTCTTCCAGGACCCCTGGGGTGTTGGTCGCCATCACACCGCGGCGCGTGCAGGCCTTGGCGTCGATGTTGTTGTAGCCGACGGCGATGTTGGAGACGATCTTCAGGTCGGGACACTGGGCCAGAAGTCGCTCGTCGATGATGTCCGTGAGGACCGTCACGACGCCAGCCTTGCCTTGGAGTTTCTTCACCAACTGGGTGGGACTGAAGGGGACGTCGCGCTGGTTCGACTCCACGTCGAAGTACTTGCCGAGCAGGTTCAAAGCCTCTTCAAATACCTTACGCGTTACCAAGACCTTCGGTCTCACCGTGGCCTCCTTTCAGGGACGGGGAGGGTCGGAACGCTTCTCGGCGGAGTGGCAATGAACGAGCCTGAATGTATTGAGGCGGCCACACGCTGTCAAGCTATTTCTGGGCCGGAAGGCCAGGAATAACAGGAAAATACGGGGCTTCTGGCGCACCCATTAGTATTTCGATGCCTGGGAACGCAAACCGCGCGCAATTGGAATTTCCCCAGCCTTAGCCCCTCCCAGCGCCCTCAGCAATCGGCTATCGCCTATCGACCGCTCCCCACTGCAAAGCGCAGCGGCTTCTTCATCGGCAAGGCTCCGACCGTCAGACCCTCCTGACTCCATCCTGCACCGTGATCCGCAACGTTCCCTGTGACCTTCCGGATACGGGCTGTATCCTTTTCAACCAAACCCGGCACACGGCCCGCCCATCTAGATCGCAGGCAGCGCGGGCGAAATGGGGAATCATCGCGGGGGGTTAGGGTACTCGGAGTGCTTCATACATCTCGGCACAAAATCTGCCTCATCTGATCAAGATTTTGGAGGTGCCATGCCCAGGATCCTGGTCGTCGATGACGAGCTGGAGTTCAGGAGCATCCTCCGGGAATTCCTCACGCTCAAGCGCTATGACGTGCTCACGGCCGCTGACGGCCCCGAGGCCCTCCAGGTTGTGAAGGAGGAGCGCCCCCATGTAGTCCTCTTGGACATTCGCATGCCGAAAATGAACGGGCTGGAGGTCTTACGGCAGATTCGGGCGATAGACCAGGAGGTCAGGGTCATCATGGTCACGGGGGTCCAGGAGAGGGAAACGGGCCGAGCCGCCCTCGAGCTCGGCGCCTGCGACTTCCTCGCGAAGCCGGTCGATCTCCGCTACCTGGAGCGATGCCTCTGGCACTTGACCACGGAAATGAGCCTGTAAGTCGGAGGGGAAAACCGGTCGAGGAGCGGACAAGTGCTTGAAAATACTTGTTGCAGGCGGCAGGTGACTTGCCTTGACACTTTCGTCATGTGGGTGATACAAGAAGCGCGCGAGACTGCGCGCTGGTGGCGCGGTGGTGAGGAAGCCCACAGGTGTCTGCATGATGGAAGGGATCGCGGCGCAAGAAGGCGTGCTGTGGCGCGTGGATGGCTCCCAGGGTGAGGGCGGTGGCCAGATCCTCCGGACCGCGCTGGCCCTCTCGGCCATCTGCGGGCATCCGGTACAGATCAGTCGGATACGCGCGGGGCGGCAGAAGCCCGGCCTCCTGGCCCAGCATCTTACGGCGGTGGCGGCGCTGGCAGAGATCTGCGGTGCCCGACTGGAGGGCGCTGCGCTGGGGTCGCAGGAACTGACGTTCGGTCCCGGCCCCGTGCGGGCGGGGGAGTATGCATTCGATGTTGGCACGGCGGGCTCAACGGCCCTCGTTCTCCAGGCCATCCTTCTCCCCTTAGCGCTGGCCCCTGAGCCGTCCTTAATCACGCTGACCGGTGGCACCCACGTCCCCTGGAGTCCCCCGGCGGACTACGTGCAGGCCGTGCTCCTTCCCGGGCTGCTCCGGATGGGGGTGGCAGCGCGGCTGGATGTGTGCGGGTGGGGCTTCTACCCGCGGGGGGGCGGGCAGCTCGTGGCGCAGGTCGAAGGCGGGACGAGTCTGCGCCCCATGGCGGCGATCCGCCGTGAGGGTACGCTGACGCTGCGGGGAGTCTCGGCGGTGGCCAACCTTCCTCGCCGGATCGCAGAGCGGCAGCGAGACCGGGCCGTGGCCCGGCTCGAGGCGGCGGGGTACCACGCCGTGATTGATCTTGTGGGGGGGCGGGCACCCGGCCCGGGAAGCTTTCTGATGCTGCTGGCAGAGACAGGCGGCCTGTCCGCGGGATTCTCTGCGCTGGGCGCGCGGGGCAAGCCGGCGGAGCAAGTCGCGGATGAGGCGGTGGATGAGTTCCTGGAGTTCGCCCGGGCCGATGTGGGGTGCGATCGGCACCTCGCGGATCAGCTCGTTCTGCCCATGGCCTTGGCGTCAGGGACATCCCGGCTGACGACGTCCCGGGTGACCTCGCACCTCCTCACCACCCTGCGGCTGATCCAAGATCTCCTCGGCTGCCCCGCGCAGATGGGCGGCGAGGAGGGCACTCCTGGAACGGTGACGCTGGAGGGAGGAGGGCTCGGGGGCGAGAGGCAAGAGCCGAAAGCCGAACGCCGAAAGGAACGAGCCGCGAGCCGCGAGCCGCGAAGCGAAAGTCGCGGGGAGCCGGTCGTCCGCAAGGCGCGGGCCAGCGATGTGCCGGCCGTCCAGCGGCTTGTGGCCCATTTCGCCGTGCGCGGGGATTTGTTGCCCCGCACCCTCAACGAACTGTACCAGCACCTGCGGGACTTCTTCGTGTGCGAGTTGGGCGGGGAGGTCGTAGGGATCGTCGCCCTCTCCGTGTATTGGGAGGATCTGGCGGAGGTGCGGTCCCTCGCGGTGAAAGAAGAGGCGGGAGGCCGGGGGCTCGGCGCCGCCCTCGTGAGAGCCTGCCTGGGGGAGGCGGCCCGCCTCGGTGTGCGCCGCGTATTTGCGCTCACGTACCGCCCGGGCTTCTTCGAGAAGCTCGGCTTTCGCGTGATCGACAAGCGGGAACTGCCCCAGAAGATCTGGAAGGATTGTGTGAAGTGCGCCAAGTTTGCCTGCTGCGATGAAGTGGCCCTGATCTGTGACACGGCAGGCGAAGCGCGGTGAGCAGAAGGTAGAAGGCGTTTGCCTGGCATGAGCAAGACCTGCGAGAAGTGCGGGAAGGTGATGGCGGACGGGAGCCTCGCCTACGAGGTCCGGATCCAGATCTGCGCAGATTTTGACGGCGTGCTGCTGGAGTGGCAGGCGACGGAGGATCCGGCGGAACGCCTGCGCGCCCTGGCGGCAAGTCTGTCGGAGGCCGACCCTGCGGACCTCATGCGCGACGTGTGCCACACCGAGCAGCACCTGCTCTGCCCGGCGTGCCGGGACCATTACCTGGCCAACCCCCTCAACCTGCCTCTCCCCGAAAGCTACGCATGATGTTCGACCTCTGCCACATGACCCGGGAGGAGTTCGCCGAGGCCGTGGCTGGGGAGCGCTGGCTCATCATCCCGCTGGGGACCGCGGAAGAGCACGGGCCCCACCTCCCCTTGGGCTCGGACATGATTCAGGCTGAGCACGTGGCGCGGGTCGTCGCCCAAGAGATCGGTGGGCTCGTGGCCCCCGGGATCCCGTACGGCCTCTGCCGGAGCACCAGAAATTTCCCCGGCACGATCTCCCTCAGCTTCGAGACGGTGGAGGCATTGGTCCGGGAGATCCTCGCGGAGTATATCCGCCACGGTGCGCGGAAGATCCTCATGCTCTCCGGCCACGCCGGCGGGGCGCATCTGGAGGCAGTGCGCCAAGCCGCCCAGCACGTGGTGGAGCAGGACGACCGGGTGACGATCCTGGTGATCGGCCCCTACGACATCCGGCTTTCCCTTCCAGAATTCTCCACGATGCCTGCTGCCGACGGGCATGCCGGCGCCATGGAGACGTCGGTGATGCTGGCCATTGACGCGGCCCTCGTCCGGACGGAGCGCGTCGCGCCCGCCTCCCGGCCGTGCTTTCCCCCCGGCCAAGTCCTGCGACAGCCCGAGCGGTTCTTTCCCGCAGGGGTCATGGGCGACCCACGCGGGGCCTCGGTGGAACTCGGCCGGCGGCTGCTCGCATCCTTCGCCGCTGAGGTCGCCAAGATCCTGAGGGACTTCCCCCGAGGAGGGTAGATGAAGCGACCGTGGCTGTTCGGGATCGGCGTGGGGATCTGCTTCATGCTGGTGTATCTTTCAGGGCTCTTGGAACTCCCCGAGGTCCGGACCCTGGACCTCCGCTTTGATCTTCGGGGACCACGCCGGCCGGAATTCCCCATCGTTCTCGTGACGGCAGACGATGATTCCCTGGCCGAAATGGACCGCCAGTGGCCGTGGCCCCGCTCGTATCACGCCCGTCTGATCCGGCAGATCGCCAAAGGGAACCCTCTCGCCATCGGCGTGGATATCCTGTTCCCTGAAGCGAGCCAGGCCTCGGAGGATCGGGACCTGGCGCAGGCCATCCGTGAGGCAGGGCACGTAGTCTTGGGTTCGACGCTCCGTACCATCGCGACGCCGATGAGCGGTGGGATCACCCAGGTGCGGGATATCGTGGAGCCGCCCATTCCGATCATCCGCGAGGGTGCGGCGGCAGTGGGCTTCGTGGATCTCGAGCGCGACAAGGCGTCGGTGGTGCATTCCGTGGTGTTGGTCCGGGCGTTTGCCGGGCAGACTCAGGTGGCCTTCACCAAGCGCCTCTTTGATATCGTCGCCAAGAGCTTGGGGAGAGAGGGGAGCAGCGCAGCACGCCTGCGGCGGGCGTGGATCGATTTCTTGGGGCCGAGCGGGACCTTTCCGACCTACCCCTACTACCAGGTGTACCGCGGTGAGCTGGACCCGAAGACCTTCGAGGGCAAGGTGGTCTTGATCGGCGTGAGCGCCCTCAGCCTGCACGATCGCCATCCGGCCCCGTTCGCGGGGGCCAGTTGGCTGCCGACCGCGGCGCAGGCGGGGCTGAGGCGAACGGGCGATCCGGAAGCCAACCTGATGCCCGGGATAGAGATTCAGGCCAATGCCCTGCACACGTTGTTGAAAGACGACGCGATCATCCGACTGCCCGTGATCTTTTACCTCGTCCTGATCCTGCTGGTGGGCGTCGCAACCGCCGTCCTGGCCGGGCGCCTGCGGCCCTTTCGAGCAATCGCCTGCACCCTGGGGCTGGCCGGCGCGTATCTCGTCATCGCTCAGGGCGTATTTGCCTGGATGAATCTCTGGCTCGAGGTGGTGCCGGTCCTGCTGCCCCTGATGGTGAGCGCCGGGGCCGTCATCAGTGCGAACTACATCCGGGAGGAGCGGGTGCGAAACGAGTACGCCCGGTTTTTCTCGCCGGTCGTGGCCCGCCAGATCGCCGAGGACCGGTCCGGGCAGGCCGTCTTGGGCAAGCGGCGGCGGATCACCGTCCTCTTCTCCGACATCCGGGGCTTTACCTCCATCTCCGAGGGCTTGAGCCCGGAAGAGGTCGTGGAGCTGTTGCGAGAATACTTCAACACCATGGTGCCCATCGTGCTCAAGCACGGCGGCACGCTGGACAAGTACGTCGGGGATGCCATCATGGCCCTGTTCGGCGCGCCGTTGGCGCAGGAGGATCACGCCGCGCGGGCGGTCCGCGCCGCGCTGGAAATGGTGGCGCAGCTTCCCGTGCTGTCGCCCAAGTGGGAGGCAAGGAGCGGCCATGCCTTGCGCATCGGCGTTGGCATCAACACCGGCGACGCGGTGGTCGGGGTCATGGGCGCGGATCACCGCCGGGAGTACAGCGCCATCGGCGACACGGTGAACCTGGCCTCGAGGCTGGAGGGAGTGACCAAGGAATTCAAGACCCCCATCGTGATCAGCCAGTACACCGAAGGAGGCCCTGGGCGAACAGTTTCGCCTCCGAGAGCTGAGCGAGGTGCAGGTGAAGGGACGGGTCGAGGCCGTCCGCGTCTTCGCGGTCGAGGCGAGCCCGCGAGGTGCACGCGCGGAAGGAGACGGAGCCATGGCACTGAGTTGAGGGGGAGGGAATGGGCTTGACATTGATCCGAGTCGTTGATATGCAATCGGCGGCTTGGCATTCCCGTTCCCGCAGGGGCGCAGCGGCGATCCTCACGCAACAGGCTTCCACTCAATGGCAGCCACGAGTCAGTGGCGGAGGCGACCGGCGGGAGAGCGTGTAGATAGATACAGAGGAGAGTGATTGCCAAGACGCACTCGGACACTCCCGCGGAGGAGCGCATGAAGCGGGCAGGGCGACGGAATGGGCGTTGCCTGGCTGCTCCTGCTGGTTGCGTCTGGGTCGCGATGTCGTCTGCCCTCTTGGGCGCAAGTCCCCACCGAGGCGGACGTGTACGTGGACCGGGGGATTGTCGCCTATGAGGCCAAACAGTACCCGTGACGCCCTCCAGGCCTTCCAGGAAGCGCTCCGACTGAGTCCGGACAACATCAACGCGCTCTACTATACCGGCCTCACCTACACGGTCCTGCAACAGTACGACGCAGCCCAGGCGGTCTTGGAGCAAGCGCAGAAGCTGGCCCCCCGGGACCCGGATGTCGCCTTCCAGCTCGGGGTGGCGTACTTCCTCCAGCAGCAATACGACAAGGCCGAGCCGCTCTTCCGCCAGGTGTACGCCGGCCAGCCTCAGCGACCGAATCTCGGGTACTACCTGGGTTTCCTCGAGTACCGGAAGCAAGCCTACCGGGAGGCCCTGGGCTTCTTGCGGGCCACCGTCCCCAGCGACGAGAACTTCGCGCAGCTCACCCGCTTCTATGCGGGCCTCTCGCTGTCGGCCCTCGGGTTCGCCGGGCAGGCCCGGAGCGAGATCGAGGAGGCGTTGCGCCTGCAGCCGGCGTCCCCGCTGACCGCTCCGGCCGAGCGGTTCCGGGAAGTGCTGGGGCCGGCGGTCAGGGCGGAGCGGAATTTCCACATCGACGCCAAGGTCGGGGTGTATTACGACAGCAACGTTGCCGTGGTGCCGGGTCCGAGCGGGGACATCGTCGCCCAAGCGGCGCGGCAGGCTTCCCACACGAGTCCCGGCGAGCTCGGGTACCTTCGCTTCGAGTATCTTCCGCTGCGGACGCCGGACTGGGAGGCGTCGCTTGCCGCCTCAGTGCTGCAGACGGTGAATAACGACGTGTCCGGCTTCAACACCACGGATGTGAGCGGCGCGGCGGCCCTGGCATACAAGACGAGCATCCGAAATACCCCGACAGTCGCCGGGCTCAACGTTGTGTACGATTACTTCGCCCTGAGCGGCCACAGTTACCTCAACCAGTACGCCCTGCTCCCGTTCACGAGCCTGGTGTGGGATGCGATGAACCTCTCCCAGGTGCAGTTCAAATTTCAGGGCCAGGATTTCATCAACCAGACGTTGACGGCCCCTGCCGACAACCGGAACGGTCTCGACTACATGGCCGGCGTTCTCCACTTCTTCCGGTTCCAGGGGGATCAGCATTTCGTCAAGCTTGGCTATCAGTTCGACTGGGACAAAACCCGAGGGGACAACTGGACCTACCTCGGGAACCGGTTCCTCGCGGGGTTTCAATATACCCTGCCGTGGTGGGGCCTCCGCATCCGGGACGACTTTGACGCGCACCTCAGGGATTACCGCCACCTCCATAGCTACCTGCCGGTGGGGTGCGCACCCTGCATTCATCGAAGCGACAAGGAGCTGAACAATCTGCTCAGCGTCTCGAAGGATCTGCCGTACAACATCACGCTGTCGCTGGAATACCTCTTCGACCGGAACATGTCGAACCTGGCGCTGTACGATTACAGCCGTCATGTGATTTCGCTGAACGCATCCTGGCGCTACTGAGTCGGGGGCCGGAGCGGTCCACACGCGGGTGGGCAACACGGGAACCGAGACGGAAGCCGCCGCCCACGTGTCGCACAGCATGAACCGGCAACCTGGAGGTGTGCGATGTTGAAGCTCCGCCAGCCTGGAGTGTGCCTCACTGTCCTGGCGGTGTTCTTGCTTCAACCCGTCGGGGCGTACGCGCAGCAAGCGCCGACCGGGCAGAACATCGGGGTGGTCACCACCCTTCAGGGCCAGGCCACGGTGGGCCGCCAGCCGCTTCCCCAGCCGCTGCCTCTGCATTTCAATGACGACGTGTTCTTCCGGGATCGGATCACGACCCAGGAACGCTCTACGGTCCGCCTCCTCCTTGGAGGGAAGGGCACCCTCACGATCCGGGAGCAGTCCCAGGTGACCCTGGATGAGTCGGTGACCCCCGAGGGAGCCCAGCGCTCCGTCGTCGGACTGCTGGTCGGGAAGATCGGGGCGGCCATTGCGCGCAGCCTGATGCGGCCCGGGGAGGTGATCGAGATCCAGACCCCGAACGCCGTGGCCGCGGTCCGAGGGACCGTCCTCATCGCCGAGTATGTGCCGCCCCCGGGGAGCGCCGCGCGTGCCAAGCCCGTCCTCCTGGCGTCCAGTGCGCCCGGGCCGCTCTTGGCCCAGCAGTCAGGCGCGGCCGGGGGCCAGAGCAATTTCTACGTGATCTCCGGCGAGGTGACCGTCACGCCGCAGGGCCAATCGCCCGTGACGGTCGGCGCCATGCAGGCGGTGAGCGTGACTGCCACCCCCGCGGGTGTTCAGGCCGGGGCCGTCCAGAACGTCACACCGAGCCAGATCAACGATGCCTCCCAGGGCCTTCAGACGGGCAAGCCCCACTTGGGCGAAGCCGACGCCAGCAGCACGGCTCAGGTGCAGATGCAGGTGGCTGCGGCATTGGCGAACGCCATTGTCGGTTCAACCACCCCGACCCAAATGACAACCCAGCCACGCCCCCGCCGACGGACAACACCGTTGCACCCGTCCAGCCTGAGAACCCGCCACCGACGAGCACGGAGAATACGCTGCCGGCCGGCTCTCTCCTTCGTCTGAGCAATGCGACGCTCGGCGTAGCTAAAGGGACCTCTCTCGCGACCTTCAATGCGGGCACGGCAAACGTCATCACCCCGATCGAGATCAGCGGCGGCGGCACGGCCGTTGTCACGGCCCCGCTCCTGCCGGTGACTGGGGACACCATTACCCATGAGGGGCCCATCGTCACCCTGGAGAGCGGTGCCGAGATTGTCGGGGCAGAATACCGACACGACGACTCCTCTGGTGAGCATGAAGGCCACGGAGTTGACGAACACCGGTGGGCCGGTGTTCACGCTGAATGGTGCCCCGGTCACACGTCCGTGCTGACCATCTTCGGTCCGCTCCTGAGCCTCGACGCCGCAGCGAAGGTGGAACTGGCGGGAATCATGGCGCTCGGGGATCAGTCCGCAGTGGCCATGGGCCCGGCAAGTGCGATCGTGATCCCATCCGGCACCAGCCTTGAGCTGACGGCTCCCGGCTTCAGCCTGACGGGAGACAGCCAGCTCCAGACCTTTGCCGGTGAGGAGGGGAGCGGTCACCTCGTCAGCGTGAGCGACGGGACCCTGACCCTAGACAGCCCGCTGCTCAGCCTGCCCAGCGGAACGCCCACTGCCAGCATCGCCGGGGACGTGCTCCACGTGGCCAGCACGGTCACGGGGCCATCGAGTGGGAGCCTGGTGGACGTCAGTGCGGGCAGCCTCACCGTCACTGGCGATCTGGTGAACTTAGGCGCCGGCTCGACCCTCACCCTCAGTGGCCCGGTGCTGACCGTGAGCGGCGGGGAGGTCGCCGCGGCCAACGTGCTGAGCCTGGGCGCTCCCCTCACGACCCCCAGCGGCCAGCCCGTGATCCAGGTCACCGATGGCAGCCTGAGCACCACCGGCTCCCTCGCCACCCTCGGGGCCAACCTCACGTTGGGCGGCGCCTTCCTCGCCCAGAGCGGGGGCGCCGTCACCACCGGTGCCGATGCCCTGGCGGTGGGCGCGAGCACCCTCACCAGCGGGACGACCCCGGTCTTTGATCTCACGGGCGGGACCCTCACCACCACGAACGACAGCCACCTCGTCAGCCTGAGTGGCGGCACGGCGAATCTCGGCGGCCCGCTCCTCCACCTCGCCATGGGCCCCGCCGAGCAGACGCCGACCGTCAACATCGGTGGCGACGTCCTCCACGTGGCCAGCACCGTGACCGGCCCGCCCAGCGGGTCCTTGGTGAACGTGGAGGCGGGGAGCCTCACGGCCAGCTGGCGACCTCGTGAACCTTGGTGCCGACTCGACCCTGACCCTCAGTGGCCCGGTGCTGACCGTGAGCGGGGGGAGCGTGAACCTCGGCGGGTCGGTGCTGACGGCCACCACGAGCACGTTGAACCTGAGCACTAGTACCCCGCTCCTGGTTCGCTCCAGCAACGGCGCCTCCCTGACGGCCGGCCACCTGCTGGAGCTGACCAACTCACCGCTCACCCTCGGCAGCCAGCCGCTGGTGAGCGTGAGCGGCGGGAGCACGCTCACCAATACCGCCGGGCCGGTGATCCAGATCACCGGCGGCTCCCTCACGGCCGATGCGCTGGCCCGGTCGGATGGCGCGGGCAACACCTTCCACTTGACGGGGAGCTTCCTCGACCTCACGGACACCTCGGTGACGCTCCGAGTCCTGGGGGATACCCCGGCGGAGAGCACGGACACCTTCACCCACACGCTGGCTGCCGGGGAGCCGGCCATCCAGATGGCCAACAGCAACCTGACCCTGACCGGTTCCGGCGAATCGTTGGTCAGCTTTGGAGAAGACACCGGGCCGCCCATTTCCCAAGGTGGCGTGGCGCTGATCGCCACGAATACGAGCGGGACGCACGAAGACCATCAGCCTGGCCGGTCCGCTGCTTGAGCTGGGCGGGGTCACGCTGACCGACCCGAACGCCCAGATCCAACTGAGCCACATGACAGTCACGCAAACCGGGTCGGATAGCCTCATCGAAGTCTCTGGCCCGCCCGGCGACCGTGCATGGGCCGCTCGTCGCCGCCGAGGCCAGCACGATCACGGCCCCGGGCCTGTTGCACGTGGGGGGCGGGAGCCTGCTCAGTCAGACCCTCTCGCCTGCGTTCGACCTGACCGGCGGCGCGTTGACCATCGAAGGGGGAGGGCCTGCCATTGCGGTGAACAGCAGTGCCAGCTTCGGCGGGTCCCTCTTCCAGGCAACGAATAGTTCCCTGACCTTCGAGGGTCCATTCCTGAGCCTCTCGAGCGAGACCTCCAGCCTCACCGTCGGCGGAGACGTGCTGACCCTGGCCGGCACCAGCACGCTGACCGGCCCGCCGGGCGGGTCCCTGGTCTCCGTGGAGGCGGGGAGCCTCACGGCCACCGGCGACCTGCTGAACCTGGGGGCGGGCTCGACCCTCACCCTCAGTGGGCCGGTGCTGACCGTGAGTGGGGGACAGGTCTCTGCGGCCAACGGGCTGAGCCTGGGCGCGCCCCTCACCACCCCCAGTGGCCAGCCCCTGCTCCAGGTCACGGATGGCAGCCTGACCACCACCGGCTCCCTGGCCACCCTTGGGGCCAATCTCACCTTGCAAGGCGCCTTCCTCGCCGAGAGCGGCGGCGCCGTCACCACCGGGGCCGATGCCCTGGCGGTGGGCAGTCACACCCTCACCAGTGGAATCACCCCCGTCTTCGATCTCACCGGCGGCACCTTCACCACCCAAAACGGTGGCCACCTGGTGAGTGTGACCGGGGGCACCGCGAATCTCGGCGGGCCCCTCCTGAGCCTCGCCATGGGTGCCTCCGAGCAGACGCCCACCGTCAGCATCGCCGGGGATGTGCTGCACCTCGCCAGCACCGTGACCGGCCCGCCCAGCGGCAGTCTCGTCTCCGTGACCGCGGGGAATCTGAACGTGACGGGTGAGCTTGCGAACGTCACGCCTGGGGCGGCGCTAAACCTGAATGGATCCTCGCTGGTGGCCGTCAGCGGCACGGGGAGCGTGGGCGTGAGCGGGGACGTGCTGCACGTGGCCGGGACGGCAACGGTGTCCAATAGTGCGACGGCGGGGCCGGTGCTCGTCGTGGGCCCCGGCGGGACCCTGACAGCGGAAGACGCCTTCCTGAACAGCAGCGGCAGCGTGACCCTGCACAGTCCCTTCCTCGAGCTTGCCGGGGGCAACACCGGAACCGGGAGCACGGCCCTCCTCCAGGTGCCAGCCGGCACCCTGACTGACTCGGCGGCTCTGGTGGCGGTATCGAGCACGACGACACTGGGACGTTCCCTCCTCAGCGTGAGCGGCGGAGAGGTCTCGGCGACCAATGTGCTGAACGTAGGCGCTCCCCTCACGACCCCGAGTGGGCAACCCCTGCTCCAGGTCACGAATGGCACCCTGAGCACCACCGGCTCCCTCGCCACCCTCGGGGCCAACCTCACGTTGGGCGGCGCCTTCCTCGCCCAGAGCGCGGGCGAGGTCACCACCGGTGCCGATGCCCTGGCGGTGGGAAGTCACACCCTCACCAGTGGGGCGACCCCGGTGTTTGACCTCACGGGCGGCAGCCTGACCACCACGAACGGCAGTCATCTCGTCAGCGTGAGTGGCGGGACGCTCACCCTCGGTGGCCCGCTCCTCCACCTCGCCATGGGCCCCGCCGAGCAGGTGCCCACAGTGACCATCGCCGGGGACGTGCTCCACGTGGCCAGCACCGTGACCGGCCCGCCCAGCGGGAGCCTGGTGAGCGTGGAGGCGGGGAGCCTCACGGCTACCGGTGACTTGGTGAACCTGGGGGCCGGCTCGACCCTGACCCTCAGTGGCCCGGTACTGGGCATGAGCGGGGGGAGCGTGACCCTCGGCGGGTCCGTGCTGAAGGCCACTGATAGTGTTCTGGCGGTGAGCAAGAACACCCCTCTCGGGACGCTCAGCAACGGCGCCTCCCTGACGGCCGGCCACCTGCTGGAGCTGACCAACTCACCGCTCGACCTCGGCAGCCAGCCGCTGATGAGCCTGAGCGGCGGGAGCACCGTGACGAATACCGCGGGGCCGATGATCCAGATCACCGGCGGCTCGCTGACGGCCGATGCGCTGGCCATCACGGATGGTGGGGGTAACGCGTTTAACCTGACGGGGAGCTTGCTCGATCTCAGCAACACGACGGTGACCCTGAAGGTCCTGGGGGCCGAGCCGCCGGGGAGCACGGACACCTTCACGCTCACGCTGGCGACCGGGAAACCTGCCATCCAGATGGTCAACAGCAACCTCACCCTGACCGGTTCCGGCGAATCGTTGGTCAGCTTCGGGGTAGACACCGGGCCGCCCATTTCCCAAGGTGGCGTGGCGCTGATCGCCTCCAATACGAGCAAGGCGCAGAAGACCATCAGCCTGGCGGGTCCGTTGCTTGAGTTGGGTGGGGTCACGCTGGCAGACCCGAACTCCCAGATCCAACTGAGCAACATGACAGTCACCCAAACCGGATCTGACAGCCTCATCGAAGTCTCTGGCCCGCCGGTTACGGTCCATGGGTCGCTCGTCTCCTCCGACACAAGCGCCATCACGGCCATGGGCCTGTTGCACGTGGGGGGCGGGAGCCTGGTCAGCCAGACTCCCTCGCCTGCGTTCGACCTGACCGGCGGCGCGTTGACCATCGAAGGGGGAGGACCTGCCATTGCGGTGAACAGCAGTGCCAGCTTCGACGGGGCCCTGTTCCAGGCAACGAATAGTTCCCTTACCTTCAAGGGTCCATTCCTGAGCCTCTCGAGCGGGACCTCCAGCCTCACCGTCGGCGGAGACGTGTTGAACCTCGCCGGAACGAGCACGCTGACCGGCCCGCCCACCGGGAGTCTGGTGGAGGTCAGCGCAGGCAGCCTGAGTGCCGGAGGCGACCTGGTGAACTTGGCGGCGGATTCGACCCTTAACCTCAGCGGGCCGGTGCTGAGCGTGAGTGGGGGGGAGGTCTCCGCGGCCGACGTGCTGAGCCTGGGCGCGCCCCTCACGTCCCCGAGTGGACAGCCTGTGGTGCAAGTCACCGACGGCAAGCTGGACACGGCAGATTCCCTCGCCACCCTGGGGGCGGATCTTACCCTCGGCGGTGCCTTCCTCGCCGAGAGCGGCGGGGACGTGACCACCGGGGCCGATGCCCTGGCGGTGGGCAGCCATACCCTGACCAGCGGGGCTGCCCCCGTCTTTGACCTCACGGGCGGCACCCTCACCACCCAAAACGGTGGCCACCTGGTGAGCATGGCCGGGGGCACGCGAATCTCGGCGGCCCGCTTCTCAGCCTTGCGATGGGTCCCGCCGAGCAGACGCCGACGGTCAACATCGCTGGCGATGTCCTCCACGTCGCCAGCACCGTGATTGGCCCACCGAGCGGGTCCCTGGTGGACGTCAGTGCGGGGAGCCTCACGGCCAGCGGCGACCTGCTGAACCTGGGGCCGGACACGACCCTGACCCTCAGTGGCCCGGTACTGACCGTGAGCGGGGGTGAGGTGGCGGTGGGGAACGGGCTGAACCTGGGGGCTCCCCTCACCACCCCGAATGGGCAGCCCCTGCTCCAGGTCACTGATGGCACCCTGACCACCACCGGCTCCCTGGCCACCCTCGGGCGCCAACCTCACCCTGGGCGGCGCATTCCTCGCCCAGAGTGGCGGCGCCGTCACCACCGGTGCCGATGCCCTGGCGGTGGGCGCCAGCACCCTCACCAGCGGGACCGACCCCGGTCTTTGATCTCACCGGCGGGACGCTCTCTACTACCAATGGCAGCAACTTGGTGAGCCTGAATGGTGGCACGGCGACGCTGGGCGGGCCATTGCTCAGCCTCTCGGGCGGGACGCCCACTGTCAGCATCGCCGGTGACGTGCTCCACGTGGCCAGCACGGTCACGGGGCCGTCGAGCGGGAGCCTAGTCAACGTGGCGGCAGGCAGCCTCACGGCCACCGGGGACCTCGTGAACCTCGGCGCTGACTCCACCCTCACCCTCAGTGGCCCGGTACTGACCGTGAGCGGGGGGGAGGTGGCGGTGGGCACCGGAGCTGGATCTCCAGGCTCCCCTCACCACCCCGAGTGGCCAGCCCCTGCTCCAGGTCACGGATGGCAGCCTCACCACCACCGGCTCCCTGGCCACCCTCGGGGCCAACCTCACCCTGGGCGGCGCCTTCCTCGCCCAGAGCGGGGGCGACGTCACCACCGGTGCCGATGCCCTGGCGGTGGGCAGCCACACCCTCACCAGCGGGGCGACCCCGGTCTTTGATCTCACCGGCGGGACGCTCTCGACTACCAATGGCAGCAACCTGGTGAGCCTGGCCGGCGGCACGGCGAATCTCGGTGGGCCGCTCCTCCGTCTTGCGATGGGCCCATCCGAGCAGACGCCGACGGTCAACATCAGCTGGCGATGTGCTCCACCTCGCCAGCACCGTGACCGGCCCGCCCAGCGGGAGTCTCGTCTCCGTGACCGCGGGGAACCTGAACGTGACGGGGGACCTGGCGACCGTCACGCCTGGGGCGGCACTGAACCTGACGGGATCCTCCCTGGTGGCCGTCAGCGGCACGGGGAGCGTGGGCGTGAGCGGGGACGTGCTGAATGTCGCCGAGCACGGGGACGGTGTCCAACAGCGCGACAGCGAGTCCGGTGCTCGTCGTGGGCTCCGGGGGGACCCTGACAGCGGGGGGCGCCTTCCTGAACAGCAGCGGCAGCGTGACGCTGCACAGTCCCTTCCTCGAGCTTGCCGGGGGCAACACCGGGTCCGGCAACACGGCGCTCCTCCAGGTGCCAGCCGGCACCCTGACGTGACTCGGCGGCTCTGGTGACGGTGTCGAGCCCACGACGCTGGGGCGTTCCCTCCTCAGCGTGAGCGGCGGGGAGGTCTCCGCGGCCAACGGGCTGAACGTGGGCGCCCCCCTCACCACCCCCAGTGGCCAGCCCCTGCTCCAGGTCACCGAGGGCAGCCTCACCACCACCGGCTCCCTGGCCACCCTCGGGGCCAACCTCACCCTGGGCGGCGCCTTCCTCGCCCAGAGCGGGGGCGACGTCACCACCGGGGCCGATGCCCTGGCGGTGGGCAGCCACACCCTCACCAGCGGCAGCACCCCGGTCTTCGACCTCACGGGCGGCACCCTCACCACCACGAACGGTGGCCACCTGGTGAGCCTGGCCGGCGGCACGGCGAATCTCGGTGGGCCGCTCCTCAGCCTCGCCATGGGTCCCGCCGAGCAGGTGCCCACCGTCACCATCGCCGGCGATGTGCTCCACGTCGCCAGCACCGTGACCGGCCCGCCCAGCGGCAGTCTCGTCTCCGTGACAGCGGGGAATCTGAACGTGACGGGTGACCTTGCGAACGTCACGCCTGGGGCGGCGCTGAACCTGAATGGATCCTCGCTGGTGGCCGTCAGCGGCACGGGGAGCGTGGGCGTGAGCGGGGACGTGCTGAATGTCGCCAGCACGGGGACGGTGTCCAACAGTGCGACGGCGGGGCCGGTGCTCGCTCGTGGGCCCCGGGGGGACCCTGACAGCGGGAGGCGCCTTCCTGAACAGCAGCGGCAGCGTGACGCTGCACAGTCCCATCCTCGAGCTGGCGGGGGGCAACACCGGGACCGGCAACACGGCCCTCCTCCAAGTGCCAGCCGGCACCCTGAGTGACTCGGCGGATCTGGTGGCGGTATCGAGTACGACGACACTGGGGCGTTCCCTCCTCAGCGTGAGCGGCGGGAGCGGTCTCGGCGACCAATGTGCTGAACGTAGGCGCCCCCCTCACCACCCCCAGTGGCCAGCCCCTGCTCCAGGTCACTGAGGGCAGCCTCACCACCACCGGCTCCCTCGCCACCCTCGGGGCCAACCTCACCTTGGGCGGCGCCTTCCTCGCCCAGAGTGGGGGCGCCGTCACCACCGGGGCTGACGCCCTGGCGGTGGGCAGCCACACCCTCACCAGTGGGGCGACCCCCGTCTTTGACCTCACGGGCGGGACGCTCTCGACCACCAATGGCAGCAACCTGGTGAGCCTGAATGGTGGCACGGCGAATCTCGGTGGGCCGCTTCTCCGCCTCGCCATGGGCCCATCCGAGCAGACGCCGACGGTCAACATCAGTGGCGATGTCCTCCACCTCGCCAGCATGGTGACCGGCCCGCCCAGTGGCAGTCTCGTCTCCGTGACAGCGGGGAATCTGAACGTGATGGGGGACCTTGCGAACGTCACGTCTGGGGCGGCGCTAAACCTGACGGGATCCTCGCTGGTGGCTGTGAGCGGCACGGGGAGCGTGGGCGTGACCGGGGACGTGCTGCACGTGGCCGAGACGGCAACGGTGTCCAACAGCGCGACGGCAGGGCCGGTGCTCCTCGTGGGCCCGGGGGGGACCCTGACAGCGGGGGGCGCCTTCCTGAACAGCAGCGGCAGCGTGACGCTGCACAGTCCCATGCTCGAGCTTGCCGGAGGCAACACCGGGACCGGCAACACGGCCCTCCTCCAGGTGCCAACCGGCACCCTGAGTGACTCGGCGGATCTGGCGGCGGTATCGAGTACGACGACGCTGGGTCGTTCCCTCCTCACCGTGAGCGGCGGAGCGGTCTCGGCGACCAATGTGCTGAACGTAGGCGCCCCCCTCACCACCCCCAGTGGCCAGCCCGTGATCCAGGTCGCCGATGGTAGCCTGAGCACAACCGGCTCGCTCGCCACTCTCGGGGCCAACCTCACGTTGGGCGGCGCCTTCCTCGCCCAGAGCGGGGGCGAGGTCACCACCGGTGCCGATGCCCTGGCGGTAGGGGCCGCCACGCTCACCAGCGGGCCATTCCCAGTCTTCGACATTACCGGCGGGATCCTCCGGACCACAAGCGTTGAGCCCGCGGAGGGGGGGATTATCCTTCATGTTTACGATCTGGTGGACCTCGGGCCGGGCTCCACCCTCAATCTTGGCGGCCCGGTCCTGACCGTGGGTGGGGGAGACGTGGAAGTGGGGAACGTCTTGAATCTGGGTGCCTCCCTCACCACCTCCAGCGGGCAACCCGTGATCCACGTCACCGGCGGCACGCTGAACACCCTCGAAAGGTCCCTGGCCACCCTGGCGGCCAATCTCACCCTGGGTGGTCCCCTCCTCGCGCAGAGCGGCGGGGAGGTCACCACTGGCGCCGCCCTCGTGGTGGGCAGCCACACCCTGACCAGCGGGACCGCCCCGGTCTTCGACCTTACTGGCGGCAGCCTCACGAGCATCAGTAGCGAAAGTGCCACCGGGAGCCGCCTGGTGAGCCTAGCTGGCGGCACCGCGAATCTAGGTGGCCCGCTCCTCCGCCTGGCCACGGGTCCCGGCGAGACCACACCCACGGTGTTCATCGGCGGCAATGTGCTCCAGGTGGGGAGCACGGTGATCGGCCCCCCGAGCGGGAGTCTCATCGATGTCAGCGCCGGCAGCCTGAGCGCCACCGGGGCTCTGGTGAACATGGAGGCCGACACGACGCTGACCCTCAGTGGACCAGTGCTGAGTGTGAGCGGTACGGGGGGCGTGACAGCGGCCAACGTGGTGAATCTGGGCGCGCCACTCACCACCCCGAGCGGGCAACCGCTGCTCGCAGTCTCCGGCGGCAGTTTGGCCACCACCGGTTCCTTGGCTACGCTTAGCGCCGACCTCACCCTAGGTGGCGCCTTCCTCGCCCAGAGCGGGGGGGAGGTGACCGCAGGCGGCGATGCCCTGGCGGTGGGCGCGAGCACCCTCAGCAGCGGAACTGCCCCGGTCTTTGATCTCACCGGCGGGACGCTCTCGACTACCAATGGCAGCAACCTGGTGAGCCTGAGTGGCGGCACCGCGAATCTCGGGGCCCCCCTCCTCAGCCTGGCGATGGGACCCGGAGAGAGCACGCCGACGGTGAACATTGCGGGAGATGTCCTCCACATCGCCAGCACGGTGACGGGGCCCTCCAGCGGGAGCCTCGTGGAGGTGAGCGCGGGGAGCCTCACGGCTGGCGGCGACCTAGTGAATCTGGGGGCAGACTCGACCCTGACCCTCAGCGGCCCGGTGCTCACCGTGAGTGGGGGGGAGGTAGCAGTCGCCAACGTGCTGAACCTCCAGGCCCCCCTCACGACTCCCGCTGGACAGCCCGTGATTCAGATCACCGGCGGCACCCTGGGCACGACCGCTTCCCTCGCCACCCTCGGGGCCGACCTCACCCTGGGCGGCGTTTTTCTTGCTCAGAGCGGGGGCGATGTGACCACAGGTGCCGACGCCCTGGCGGTGGGGAGCCACACGCTTACCAGCGGGGCGACCCCCGTCTTTGATCTCACGGGCGGCAGCCTCACCACCACGAACGACAGCCACCTTGTCAGCCTTAGTGGCGGTACGCTTACCCTCGGCGGCCCGCTCCTCAGCCTCGCCATGGGCCCATCCGAGCAGACGCCGACGGTCAACATCAGTGGCGACCTCCTCCACATCGCCAGCACCGTGACCGGTCCTTCCAGCGGACCCCTGGTCAGCGTAGGAGCGGGGAGCCTCGAGGCCACTGGCGACCTGGTGAACCTGGGCGCCGGCTCGACCCTGAACCTCAGTGGCCCGGTGCTCACCGTGAGTGGTGGGGCGGTCTCTGCGGCGAGCGTGTTGAGCCTGGGCGGCCCCCTCACAACCCCCAGCGGGCAGCCCGTAATACAGATGACCGAGGGCAGCCTGAGCACAACGGGTTCGCTCGCCACCCTCGGGGCCAATCTCACGTTGGGCGGCGCCTTCCTCGCCCAGAGCGGGGGGGACGTCACCACCGGGGCCGACGCCCTGGCGGTGGGCAGTCACACCCTCACCAGCGGAACGACCCCCGTCTTCGACCTCACCGGCGGCAGCCTGACCACCACGAACGGTGGCCACCTCGTCAGCCTCAGTGGCGGGACGCTCACCCTCGGTGGGCTCGCTCCTCAGCCTCGCCATGGGTCCCGCCGAGCAGACGCCCACCGTCAGCATCAGTGGCGATGTGCTCCACGTGGCCAGCACGGTGACCGGCCCGCCCAGCGGCAGTCTCGTCGCCGTGACCGCGGGGAACCTGAACGGGACGGGGGACCTGGCGAACGTCACGCCTGGGGCGGCGCTAAACCTGACGGGATCCTCGCTGGTGGCCGTCAGCGGCACGGGGAGCGTGGGCGTGACCGGGGACGTGCTGCACGTGGCCGAGACGGCAACGGTGTCCAACAGCGCGACGGCAGGGCCGGTGCTCCTCGTGGGCCCGGGGGGGACCCTGACGGCGGGCGGCGCCTACCTGAACAGCGGCGGCACCGTCAGCCTGGAGAGTCCGGTATTGGAGTTGGCGGGGGGCGACACCGGGACCGGGAGCACGGCACTCCTCCAGGTGCCGAGCGGCACCCTCAGTGACACGGCGGACTTGGTGACCGTGTCAAGCCCGAGCGACCCTGGGACGGCCGCTGCTCACGGTAAGCGGAGGCGGAGTCTCGGCGGCCAACATGCTGACCATGGGAGCGGCCCTCACCACCCCCAGCGGCCAGTCCCTGCTGGCCGTGACCGGCGGCAGCCTCAGCCCGAGCGGGTCCCTCGCCACCCTCGGGGCGGATCTCACCCTGCACGGGGCCTTCCTCGCCCAGAGCGGGGGCGAGGTCACCACCGGGGCCGATGCCTTGGCGGTGGGGAGCCACACGCTTACCAGCGGGACCGCACCCGTGTTCGATCTTACCGACGGTACGCTCACCACCACAAACGGCGGGCACCTGGTGAGCCTGGCCGGGGGCACCCTGAATCTGGGCGGGCCACTGCTGAGTCTCTCGGGTGGGACGCCGACGGTGACCATTGCCGGCGACGTCCTCCACGTGGCCAGCACGGTGAACGGTCCGGCCAGCGGCAGCGTCTTCGACGTGGCCGCCGGCAGCGCCACGGGCCTCAACGTCACCGGCCCCCTGGTGGACCTGGACAGCTCCTCCGCCATGTTCCTGAACGGATCCCTGCTTTTGCGATAGTCGTCACCGCGCTACGCAAAAGAGAAACTGCTTTCGCAGAAGGACGATCATGCTCTCAGTTAGGAATCAAAGTACCGACGCGCGGAACGAGATCCTGGAAGCGCGGTTCGTTATGGAGAACGTCAAACTCCCACTCACCGCGCAGCCATATCAGAGTCTGATCGTGCATGGCGTAACCTTTTTCGAGCGCCGCAAATGCCTTATCACGCTCGCCCAGCGCGACATAAACCGTTGCCAACGTTACCGGTGAGATGTATTCCTTTCCCGACTCGTATGGCTCGAGGATCTTTTGCACCTTATCGCGCTCACCCATATGCGCGTATGCCGCAGCCATAAGTATTTGCGTGCCGGCACTCTCCTTACCCAACCTGATCGCCTCCTGATACTCGGCGATGGCTTCCCGATACTGCCCAACTCTGATGTAAAGCACGCCGAGGCTTTCGTGCGGGCCGGGATGGCTTTTATTAAGTTCAACGATCTTCTTCTGAAGCTCAAGCGCCTCGGCATTTTGGCGGAAAATTGAAAGCA